>JBDTRR010000159.1:0-2752 GCA_039931615.1 Acidobacteriota bacterium | reverse complement strand
GTTCTGGATCGGGTGCGACAGATCGTGGACCAGGCCGGCGGCGAGGCGGCCGAACATCGCCTGCCGCTCCTGCCGTTTGACGTTCTCCTGCAGCTCGACCAGCCGGTCGGCCATCATGTTGAAGGCGTCGCCGAGGTCGGCGAACTCGTCGCCGGTCTGGATGTCGACCCGGGTCGACAGCTCGCCCGCGGCGATGGCATGCGTGCCGCGCTGCAGCGCATGGATCGGCGTCAGGAACCGGCGGCCGAACAGATAGCCCGAGGCGACCATCATCAGCAGTCCCCCGGAAATCGCCCACCCGAGCTGCCATTGGAGCTGGGCCAGGTTGGCGTAGGCCTCGCTGGTCGGCTGCTCGACAATGACGGTCCATCCCAACAGCGGGATCCGCGTCGCCACGCCCACCTGGTGGCGCCCGCCCTCGTCGTACTCGTCGCCCACTGGCGCCTCGCTCGTCGCCGCGCCGAGCGCCTGGACCATGTGGTGCCCCTGCATGTTGCGCCGGCGCGCCACCTGCGCCTTCTGATCGGGATCGCCGTGCGCGATCAGCGCGCCGTCCGGGGCGACGACCGCGGCGAAGCCGTGCTCGCCGATGCGGATGCGATCGACCATCCGCCACATCTCTTCGAGGCTCAACTCGCCAACCAGCCAGCCGGCCGCCTCGTTGAGCCGCGTCAGGTGGACGGCGAAGACGCTGGTCGGCAGCAGGTCCTGGTCGATGCGGATCGGCGACATCGTGACGCCATCGATCCGCAGCGCCGAATCGTTCGGAATCGCGACGCGCGGCTCGCCAACGCGGCTGGTGGCGAGCGTCCGGCCGCCCTCGTCGAACAGCGTGATCTCCCGGAACTCGCTGAAGCGCAGGATGTAGTTCCGCAGGATCCGTTCCTGCTGCCACGGCTGTAATCCGGTCTCCTGCAGATTCGCTGCCAGCGCCTGGAGCAGCGCCGCGTTGGAGGCGATGTAGCGCCGGATCTCCTCGGCGGCGCGGGAGGCGACGTTCTGGTTGCCGAGAATGATTGAGTCGCGGGTGCCGCTCCGGAGCGACATCAGCGAGATGTAGCCGTATGCCAGCAGCGGCACCACCGCGGCGCCGGCCAGCATCAGCGCGAATTTGAAGCCGATCCGGCTGATCTTGAACGCCATACGAACGCCGTTAATTCCGGGCCCTGGTCATCGTGTTGGCCGCCGGCCGCCACAGGTGAATCGTCGTCAGCACGTCCGCCCCTGGATCTGGCGGCACGACAAATCGCTTGCTCACCGCCCGGGCGCGTTCCCGCCACGACAGGAAGATCGCCGGCGGGTCGTCGACGATGGCGCGCTGGAACGCGGCGACGCCGTTCTGGTACGCCTCGTCGTCCACGGCGTGCCGGATCGAATCGAGGGCGGCGTCGACCTGCTGGTTGCTGTAGTGTCCCCAGTTGTACGGTCCGCCGGTGTGCCAGAACAGCGACGGCCGCACCATGTTCGGCCCCTGCACGGCGTCGACGAGGACGGCGTCGAACTTCCCGGCCCGCACCCGGTCGAACGCGTCGGTGACCGGCTCCAGAACGGTGTCGACGCCGATCGCCTGCAGCTGGCGCTGCAGCACCAGCGCCAGCCGCTCCTGCGACGGCTCCCCGATCAGGATGCTGAGACGCCGCCGCGGCGCCGTCGCAGAGGGCGGCCGTGGATGATAGGCCAGCTGGGGGAAGCTGGCGCGATAGGCCCAATGATGCGGCCAGACCGGCCCCAGCGCCGGCGCGCCGTGTCCGTTCAGCCCATCCGCGATCAGGGCGTCGCGATCGATCGCGGCGTTCAGCTCGCGTCGGAACGCGGGATCCCGCAGCTGGGGCTGTTGCGGGTTCAACAGCAGCAGGTAGGCGTAACCGCGCTGGAACGGGAACAGGTTCACTTCGTTCGAGGACTTCAGGGAGTCCAGGGCATCGATCCCGACATCGTAGAGCATGTCGACCTCGCCGCGCAGCAGATCGGCCCAGGCGGCGCGCACCGAGGGGTAGGGCTTGATCGAGATCCGATCGAGCGATGGTTTGCCGCCGTAGTAGTCCGCGTTCGCCGCCATCTCGATGGTGTTGCCGGTCTGACCGGTCGAGCGGAACGGGCCGGTGCCGATGCCGCCCGGCTTCCGAATCGAGATGCCGGTGAGCGCTTCGATCAGGAACGTCGATCGCCGTCGCAGCGTGATCTCGAGGTCGTCCCCGGCCGTCCGGATCTGGTCGACGTCTTCGAACGACGGTCCGAGCTCGCGCGGCAGCCGCGTCGCGACAATCTCCCGAACCGCCGCCGCGTCCGCCGGCGTGCCGTCGTGAAACCTGAGCCCCGGGCGAAGCTGAATCCGCCACACCAGGCCGTCGCTCGAGACCGCCCAGCTCTCTGCCACGCCGGCCCCGGTGCGGCCATCCTGGGCCGGACTGACCAGCAGTTCGGTGGCGATGTTCCCGGCCAGTCCCTGGATGCCGATGTCGAGGCTGATCGGGTCGGCGTCTTCCGCGCTCGCCCCGGTCACCAGGCCGAAGCCAATCCGCAGGCTGACGGGAGCAGCGCTGCCTGGCGCCGCACGCGACCCGCCGCAGCCGGCGACACCGATCAGGAGGGCGACCACCGTGCCGACACCGCCGTTCGCGATCGGCGTGAAGATCCGGGTCGTCAGCATGAACGTGCGACGGCCGCGGGCTGAGTGGCGTTCAGCCTGGCCACGTTTACTTCTTCGCGCCGTTGAGGGCGTCGTCGTCGACGAAGATCGGGCAGTAGCCGC
>JBDTRR010000158.1:0-2781 GCA_039931615.1 Acidobacteriota bacterium | reverse complement strand
TCTGAAAGGGAACGCTCTTGACGATGCCGACAATCAATCCCGACAGCCGGTGGTCCGTCGCCGCCGCCTCCCGAAGGATTCCGCGAATTGCCGGCGCGTCGTAATACTCCACCCCGCGCCCGAGCGCGTAGGTGAGCAGTGTGCTGGTCACGTTGAACAGGAATTGGGGCGAGTGATTCACCAGGACCTGCCTGAGCCCGGCCAGACCGTCGATGCGGGTGCCGTCCGCATAGACGCCGGAACTGTCGATCGGCTCGAAATTCTCGTCGTAGTTGCGATACCGCCCGACCACGTCGAAGCGCTCGAGCGCGAAGCCGATCGGGTCCATCAGCTTGTGGCACGACGCGCACGCCGGGTTGGCGCGGTGCTGCTCGAGGCGGGCCCGCAGCGTGCTGACCTTGGTGACCTTCTCGCCGTTTTCCTGCAGCGACGGGACGTTGGGCGGCGGCTCGGGCGGCGGCGTGCCGAGGATGTTCTGCAGCACCCACTTGCCGCGCACCACAGGCGAGGTCCGATTGGGCAGCGCGGTGGCGGCGAGGATGGCGCCCTTGCCGAGCAGGCCGCGCCGCGGGCTGTCTTCGGCGAGCGTGACGCGCCGGAAGTTCACGCCCTTGACGTTGGGAATGTCGTAGTGCGCCGCCAGCGGCTCGTTCAGGAACGTGTAGTCGGCGGTCAACAGATCGAGCGTCGGCCGGTCTTCGTGCAGGATGCTGTCGAAGAACAGCTCGGCTTCCCGCTGAAATGCCAGCGCCAGCGTCTCGCCATAGTCCGGATACAGATACGAGTCCGGGACGATGTCCTTCAGCCGGCGCAAGGCCAGCCACTGTCCGGCGAAGTTGGTGGTGAACGCCTGCGAGCGCGGGTCGGCGAGCATCCGCCGCGTCTGGCGCTCGAGGACGGCCGGCTCGTGCAGCTTGCCCTGCGCCGCCAGAGTCAGCAGCTCGTCGTCGGGGATGCTGCTCCAGAGGAAGAACGACAGCCGCGACGCCAGCGCGAGATCGCTGATCCGATACGGAGCAGAGCTCGGCGCCGAGGCCGACGCTGACGCCGGAGCGAACTCGGTGCGGAACAGGAACGACGGGCTCACCAGGATGCGCTGGACCGCCATGTCGATGCCGACCTCGAAGCCCTCATCGGCGCGGCCCTGGTTGTAGACCTCGAGCAGCACCTTGATGTCCGCGTCGGTGACCGGCCGGCGATAGGCGCGGCGTGCCAGCGTCGAGAGAATCGTCTTCGCACATCCCGCTTCCTCGGAGGCCTTGGCTGGATGGCAGACAAAGACACGGCGATGGCTGGGCGAATTCTCGGCGGTGCCGGGATTGAGCGGGCCCATGATCTCGAGCTCCCGCAGGGCGGCGCCCTCGCGGGTTTCCCGCTGGTCGCTGGTGCCGGTGCCGATGTACGGCTTCAGGTATGGCCGGCGGAAGCCCTCGGACATCGCGCCGGTCTTGACCGGGAAGGTGGCGCGCACCTCGTGTACGCCGGCCTTGAGCGGGACGCGGACCACCCAGTCGTCATCGAAGTCTCGCGACGTCTGGGCGGCCTTGCGAGTCTCCGGGTCGACCGCGGCCGCTGCCGCCCCCTGTGCGACCTGGCGCTCGGGATTCAAGGCCACGCCGGGCGTGGCGGCCATGGTGAAGACCTTGACGCGCTCGCCATCGACGCTGATTTCGAGCTGCTGTTCACCGAGAAAGTGCGGGACGTCGTAGTCGACGCCTCGCCCCAGCTTCGCTTTGATGATGTACTCGCCGTCGCGAGGGGCGACATAGTCGACCCGCTTGCCGCCGCGCGTGCCGAGCGGCATGCCCTCGAGCCGCACATCCTGATTGAGCTGGTCCGGCACCTTGTAGAGGTCGCCGTTGGGCGGGCCAGGCGTGCCCAGGGCCAGCCGCGACACCTTCTGCGCGGCGCCGAGATAGCGCTCGATCAGCAGCGGCGACAGCTTCAGGACGCCGGCGATGTTGTCGAACCCGTAGCTGATCTCGTCGGACGGGAGCAGCGCGGTGACGTCGATGTCGAGCGCCAGCAGGTCGCGAATCGCGTTGCGGTACTCGGCCCGGTTCAGGCGGTGGAAGGTCTCGGTCCGTCCCGGATTGGGATGGGCGGCCGCGGCCTGATCGAGTGCGGTCTCGATCGACGAGGCGAAGCCATCGATGACCGCCTGAGGCGGCCGTCGCACGCCGGCCGGCGGCATCAGGCCGGCGCGCAGCTTGACGATGACCTTCTCCCATGCCGCCGCGTCCGCCGCGACATCCTGCACGTCCATCGCGTCGAGCAGCAGCCCGGCCGTCTTCAGCCGTTCGTTGTGACACGTCGTGCAGTAGGTGTCGACGAACAGCTTCGACGGCAGATCGGACTTGTCGCGCGGCGCCGACTCAGACTTGTCGTTCGGCGCCGACGCGGCGTTCTGCACCCGGGCGGCGGCCGCGAGCGCCGGCGCGTGACTTACTGTCCGTGGCGAGTTCCGTGACGGCCAGGCCGGAGCGGTACTGACGGTCGTCGAGGCGACGACGGCCCATGAGGCGAGTAACAGGCGAGCCCAACTGATCTTCATGCGACCTCTCGGTTGTCGATTGTCGTTATCGGTGCTGCGGCGACATGGTGCGTCGTGCCGGTTGCGACGTGACCGAGAGCAAGGCACCTGCCACCACGCCGCGGCTGGTTGGTTGGCCGCCGCCGCACCGACTATCTCCATGGACGCCAGTCACTTGCTGCGGTGATCGCGCGGGTCGTGTCTGTCAAGTGGTGGAAAAGTGTTCAGCGCGTGATCGTCCGGCCTGT
>JBDTRR010000157.1:0-2905 GCA_039931615.1 Acidobacteriota bacterium | reverse complement strand
TGCCGCCAACCACCAGAGCCACCTCGACGGTCCCGCCATCCTCGCGGCGCTGCCGGCGCGCTGGCGCTATCGTGTCGCACCGGCGATGGCGAAGGAGTTCTTCAAGGCGCACTTCTTCCCCGAGCAGTACGGACGGTTCGCCCGGTTCACCAACGGTCTGAACTACTATCTCGCGGCGCTGGTCTTCAATGCGTTCCCGCTGCCGCAGCGGGAGGCGGGGGCGCGCCAGACGCTGCGCTACGTCGGCCAGCTGCTCGAGGAAGGCTACTCGGTATTGATCTTTCCGGAAGGCCGCCGCACCGACGGCGGCGAGATCGATCGCTTCCGGCCAGGCATCGGCATGATCGCGGCGCGGCTGGGCGTCCCGATCGTGCCGGTCCGGCTCGAAGGACTGGACCGCGTGCTTCACCACACCTGGCGCATGGCGCGGCCGGGGCGCGCCCGGGTCGCATTCGGCGCCCCGCTGACGCTGGCCGGCGACGACTACGAAGCGCTGGCGAAGCAGGTCGAGGACGCCGTGCGGGCACTTTGAAGTCGACTAAATTTTCCGAATGTGGCACAATAATTGTCTGACAAGAAAGGATTGCTAGCTGATTGAGCAAGGACGATCTCATTGACATGCAGGGCACGGTCGTGGCCGTCCACAGCGGCGGGCTTTACCGCGTGCAGTGCGACGCCGGCCACGAAGTCCTCGCCCAGCTCAGCGGCCGGATGCGCCGCTTCCGCATCAAGGTAGTTCCTGGAGATCGCGTGACCGTCGGCGTCTCGCCGTACGATCCGGTTCGGGGCATCATTACCTTCCGCGCCCGCTAGCCACAATACAGTTTGAATTCCAATACAACTGACAGTCGCCACCCACGTCGCCGTTCGTCACAACCTCAGCGCCGACCGGGTCGCTCGGCTCACCCTCGTCCGCTTCGCCCCAACCCCTCCCACTCTCCGGCGCTCGAGCCGACGCCATGCGACACCACGCCGGTGCCGTTTGCGTCGTTCAACCTCGATTCGCGTCTGCTGGAAGGGGTTCGCGATCTCGGCTTCAAGGAAACCCGGCCGATTCAGACGGCGGTGATCCCGCTGGCGCTGGCCGGCCACGATTTGATTGCCTGCGCGGCGACCGGCACGGGCAAGACCGCGGCGTTCGTCGTGCCGATGCTGCAGTGGCTGCTCGCGACCGCGTCCCAGGCGACCGGCGCGGACGGGACCGGCATGGCCAACGTCGACCTCGTCGCCCAGGCATTCAGCTCGGCGCCGCGATCGACCGCCGCCCCGGTGCCGCCATCGAGTCCGGCCGCGCCCCGGAAGAGCCGCGTGCTGGTGCTGGCGCCAACGCGGGAGCTCGCGGTGCAGATCGAAGACGAGATTCACGGCGTGTCGTATCACACGGCGGTGACCAGCGCCGCGGTATACGGCGGCGTCGAGATGGGCATCCAGGAGCGCGCGCTGCGCGCCGGCGTCGACATCATCGTCGCCACGCCGGGCCGCCTGATGGACCATATGCGGCAGCAGAACGCCGACCTCAGCGGCATCGAGCTGCTGGTGCTCGACGAAGCCGATCGCATGATGGACATGGGGTTCTGGCCCGACGTGCGCCGGATCATCACGGCCATGAAGACGGTCCGGCAGACGCTGCTCTTCTCGGCGACGATGCCGGAAGACGTCGTCCGGCTGGCGCTGGAAATCGTGCGCGAACCGAAGTACGTGCAGGTCGGGCAGCGCAGCGCGGTGGCCAAGACCATCACCCATCGCGCGCACATCATTCCGGGCGGGCAGAAGCTCGACTGGCTGATCGATCACCTCAAGCGGCCCGAAGGCCCGGTGCTGATCTTCTCGCGCACCAAGATCGGCGCCGATCGGCTGGCCCGGAGACTGGCGGCGGCGGGCATCCGCTGCATCGCGCTGCACGCCGACCGGACGATGGAACAGCGGCGGCAGGCCGTTGAGGGATTCCGTGGCGGCCGCTACACCGTGATGGTGGCAACGGACATCGCGGCACGCGGCCTGGACATCGACGGCATCCACACGGTCATCAATTTCGAGCTGCCCGATTCGGCGGACTCCTACGTGCACCGGGTCGGACGCACCGGCCGCGCTGACGTGATCGGACACGCGCTGACATTGGTACAGCCGGACGAGCGGGAGGAACTGGCGCTGCTGGAAAAATCCGTCGGCGTCTGTTTCGAGGAAAAATCCGACGACGTTCGCTTAAAATCGGAGCGACATGTCTGACCCGTTTTCCACCAGATCGCCAGAGACGCCAGATGTGCCGTCGCCGGGCGCGGTCGAGGCGCCATCGCAGTCGCCCGCGGTCGCGCGCTTCAAGTCCTGCCGGTGGCGCCGCCCGCCCGAAGACGGCCCCGAATGCTGCGGCCATCGCGACGTGTTGCCGATGGCCGGCACGACCGGCTTCGATCCCGAAGCCTGGTGCCCGGACTGCGAGTTCTACAAGCTCCGGCGGACGCCGAAGAAGCGCAGCCCCGACGACTACGCGTATTAGCCTCGCCGTAGTTATCTTGCGTACGTAGCGTCCGGCTTCAGCCGGACCGTGGAAGGTCCGCCTCAAGGCGGACACTACGTACAGATGAACAAGGCGGACACTACAGATGAAAACGGGCTAGCCGTCCGAAAACTCCCGCGCCAGCGCCACCCATTCCCCGTTCGGCGCCAGCTGCCGGTAGGAGCGCCAGTGCGGCCGCGCCTCCTGCGAGAAGCCCATCTTTTCGAACGTGACCGCCAGGTAGAAGTGCGCGTCGGCGAACGACGGGTTGAGTGACAGGGCGTGGCGATAGCAGGTCAGCGCTTCGGGGAAGCGTCCGAGATCGTGATAGATGTTGCCGAGGTTGAAGTGGGCCTCGAAGAAGTCCGACTCGAGGCCGATCGCGCGCTCGTAGAGCGCCTGCGCCTCGGC
>JBDTRR010000156.1:0-2989 GCA_039931615.1 Acidobacteriota bacterium | reverse complement strand
ACGATGTCAGCGTGCGCCGGGTCATCAACGTGCCGGCGCGCGGCATCGGCAAGGGGGTGATGGACGCCCTGGACAAGTTCTCCCCGGATACCTCGGGCGCCGGCCGGCAGAGAGAAGAAGCGGCGTTTCCACTGCTGGCAGCCGGACTGGCGCCAGCCGTCTCGGCCAACTCGCTCTGGGCGCGCATCGTCCGGGGTCTGGACGAGGGCGCGTTCGCCGGGCGTGCCGCGGCGGCGCTGACCGTCTTCCGCGACCTGATCGTCAATCTCACCGAGATCGCCAGGGCGGATCCGGTATCGACCGCGATCGGCAAGGCGCTCGACCGCAGCGGCTACCTCACCGATCTGCGCGAAGAGCGAAGCGAGGACGCCGAGGGCCGGATCGAGAACCTGGCCGAGCTGGTGTCCGCCGCGCGCGAGTACGAGAGCCGCGAGCCCGAGCCCAGCCTGGGGGGCTTCGTCGATCGTCTGTCGCTGCTGTCCGACGTCGACGAAGAGGAAGGAAGCCGGGAAGCGCGCATCTGGTTGATGACGCTGCACAGCGCCAAGGGACTCGAATTCCCGATGGTCATCCTGGCCGGCCTGGAAGAGGGTCTCTTCCCGCATTCCCGCTCGAACGAAGACCTCGAGGAGCTCGAGGAGGAACGGCGGTTGTGCTACGTCGGCATGACGCGGGCGCGGGCGCGCCTGGTCCTGACCGGCGCGGCGCGACGGCGGGTGTTCGGCGAGTACCAGGCGAGCCAGCCGTCACGCTTCATCGACGAGGTGCCGGCGGAGCTGCTTGAACGGATCAAGCCGTCGTACTCCCCGACGTCGTACCAGGGGAATTCCCCGCACTACGAATTCCGGACCAACCCGTACGGCCGCGGCGGCCGCGGCCGCGCCCGCGAGGAGTCGCCTGCCTACAAGTACGAGGACGAGGATCAGACAACCGGAATGGCGCTGCGGCTGGGCATGAAGGTGCGCCACACCCAGTTCGGCATCGGCACGGTCATCAGCATCGAGGCGCTCGCCGACGACACGAAGCTGGTGGTCCGGTTCGCCGACGTCGGACAGAAAACGCTGCGGGCTAAATTCGCCAAGCTGGAGCCGGCCTAGACTGCTGGGCCCGGGGGCTGGAGGCTAAGGGCTGGGGCGCCGGACGCTAAGGACAACGAAAAAACGCGCTGGGCTACTGAACCACGAGCCCGGTGACGATCCAGGCGGCGGCCGCCTGGCTGTCTCCGCGCTGGAGGATCAGGTTCAGGGTCTTGTCGGCGGCTCGACCGTCCGCCAGCCTGAGTGCAGCCGACACCCTGACCTGTTTCGACCGGACGACGCCGTCTGGCGCCTCGAGATCGACAACGTCGTCGATGGTGAAGGCGGTGACCGCCCCCTGTTCGACCGGTTCCAGGATGACGGTCGCGATCTTCTGCAGGGCGGTCCGATCGCGGAGGCGCGAGGCGTTGAAAAACTGTTCGAGAAGCAGCTGCTCCGCACCGTGCCTGACGCAGCCGGCCAGCAGCACCAGGAGCAGCGCCGGGATTGACGATTTCACGATCGCGGCCGTGTTCCAGAAATCGTACGTGGCGTCCGACTTCAGTCGGACTACGAATCAATCCGGCTGAAGCCGGATCCCACGTACGAGGGGGGCGCCTTCACGCGCCGGGTTCCGCCGCCGCCTCTTCTTCCTTCTCCACCAGCCGGGCGACCGAGACGACCTTGTCCTCCGCCTCGATGTCGATCAGCCGCACACCCTGGGTGGCGCGGCCGAGCGCGCGCAGCTTGTCGGTTTCCATGCGGATGATCATGCCCTGCTGCGTGATGACCAGCACCTCGTCGCCTTCCTGCACGTAGGCGATGCCGACGACCGGGCCGTTGCGCTCAGACGTCGAGATGTTGATGATGCCGAGACCGCCGCGCGAGGTCAGACGGTATTCCTCGATCTCGGTCCGCTTCCCGTAGCCGCGCTCGGTGACCGTCAGCAGGGTGCCGCCCGGCTTGACCACCTCCATCGCCACGACGTAGTCGTCGCCCCTGAGGGTGATGCCGCGCACTCCGAAGGCGGTCCGGCCCATCGACCGCACGTCGGTTTCCGGGAAGCGAATCGCCGTCCCGTTGCGGGTGCCGATGAAGATCTCGCCGCTGCCGTCGGTCACCTGCACCGCAATCACCGCGTCGTCGGCTTCGACGCCCATCGCGATGATGCCGCCGGCGCGCGGGTTGCTGAACGCCGACAGCACGGTCCGCTTGACGACGCCCTGGCACGAGCCCATGACGATGAACTTGTCTTCCTCGAACTCCTTGACCGTGAGCATGGCGGCGATCTTCTCGCCTTCCAACATCGACACCAGGTTGGCGATCGCCTTGCCTTTGCCGCCGGCGCCGGCGTCGGGGATCTCGTGCACCTTCAGCCAGTAGGCGCGGCCGCGGTCCGAGAAGATCATGATGTAGGCGTGGGTCGAGGCGACGAACAGGTGGCCGACGAAGTCCTCGTCGCGGGTGCGCATGCCGATCCGGCCCTTGCCGCCGCGCCGCTGATTCCGGTAGGTCGAGATCGCCGTCCGCTTGATGTAGCCGGTGTTGCTGACCGTGATGGCCATGTCCTCTTCGGCAATCAGATCCTCGATGTTCAGCTCGCCCGATTCGCCATCGATGATGACCGCGCGGCGATCGTCGCCGTACTTCTCGCGCACGCCCTTCAGCTCGTCGACGATGATCTGCATCAGCAGCGGCTCGCTGGCCAGGATGGCGCGCAGCCGCTCGATCGTCTTCAGCAGTTCGGCCAGCTCGTCGACGATCTTCTGCCGCTCCAGTCCGGTCAGGCGCTGCAGCTGCATGTCGAGGATGGCCTGGGACTGGATCAGCGACAGGCTGAACTGCGTCATCAGGCCGTCGCGCGCCTCGGCGACGGTTTTCGAGCTGCGGATCAGCGTGATCACCGCATCGAGGTGATCGAGCGCAATCTTCAGCCCTTCCAGGATGTGATAGCGGGCCTCGGCCTTGCGCAG
>JBDTRR010000155.1:0-3106 GCA_039931615.1 Acidobacteriota bacterium | reverse complement strand
GATCGATCACGACATGCGCGCGCTCGAGCACGAGCACCGCCTGGCCGCGCGCGAGCGGCAGACGCTCGAGGCGGCCGAAGTCCGGATGCGCCAGCGGGAAGACGCGCTGCGCCAGCGCGAGGAAACGTTCCGCACCCGTCTGAACGAGGAGCTCGACACCCAGGTCCGGCAGGCGCGCCGCGAAATCGACGACGTGATTGCGCAGTTGAAGGCGAAGACGGCGGCGATCGGCCAGGAGGGCGCCCGCGCCCTCTCGACCGGCGACGCCGGATCGGTCCGCAGCGATGCCCGCACCGCCGTCGACACGGTCGTGAAGCGGTACGCCGAGCCGGCCACCGACGCCAGACCGACGGCGGCGGCCGGACATGCTCCGAGCGTCGGCGACCGGGTCGTCGTGGGCGGCCTCGGTCTCGAGGGAGTCGTCACCGCGATTCACGACGGCACGGTCGATCTGGACGTCCGCGGCAAGCGGATGCGCGCCAGCGTCCGCGATCTCCGGATCGTTGGCGGCGCCGCCGCCATGCCGCCGGCGCGGGTCAGCGTCAACGTCCAGCTGCAGCCACGCGACACGCCTGCGGCCGACCTCAACGTGATTGGCTGCAGCGTCGACGAAGCGATCACCCGCGCCGAACGGTTCCTCGACGCCTCGCTGCTGGGCGACCAGCGGATCGTCCGGCTGATTCACGGCTACGGCACGGGACAACTGAAACGGGCCCTGGCCGGGTTCCTCCAGCAGCATCCGCTGGTGTCCCGATTTGCCACCGCGCCCCCGGAACAGGGGGGCGGGGGAGTGACGGTGGTGGAGCTGAAAGACTGAGTCGGGTAAATGAGTTGCCTGGGTGGGGGGTAAGTACACGCGAATTCACAAGTCACAATTTACAATTCACAAACAATTCAGCAATCACCAATCAGCAATCAGCATTTCGTATGCCTCTCTTCACCCAGCAATTCATCGACGACCTTCGCCTGCAGGCGAACATCGTGCGGGTGGTCGAGGAGTACGTCCCGCTGAAGCGGGCCGGGGTCAAGTACAAGGGGCTCTGTCCGTTCCACTCGGAGAAGACGCCGTCGTTCACAGTTGATGCCGACAAGGGTTTCTTCTACTGTTTCGGCTGCCAGGCGGGCGGCGACGTGTTCAAGTTCCTCGAGCTTCACGAAAAAGTCGGGTTCCAGGACGCGGTGCGCCTGCTGGCGCAGAAGTTCGGCGTCACGATTCCGGCGAACGACGATGCCACGCCCGAAGAGGCACGCCGGGACGCGGCGCTGCGCGAGCAGCTGCTCAAGGTCCACGAGGTGGCGGCGGCGTTCTTCCGCGATCAGCTGGCCGGTCCGGCCGGCGCCCGCGCCCGGCGTCAGCTCGCCGCCCGCGACGTGAGCGTGGAAACCATTGCCGCGCTGGGACTGGGCGTGGCCCTGGGTGCGCCGGCGGCGTTGAAAACCCGGCTGCTCGAGCAGGGGTTCACGATCGGGGTCCTGCTTCAGAGCGGCCTGGTCCAGCAGCGCGACAGCGGCGACGTCGTCGATCGCTTTCGCAACCGGTTGATGGTGCCGATCTGCCGCGATACCGGGTCGGTGATCGCCTTCGGCGGCCGGGCGATGGACGACGAACAGGTGCCGAAGTACCTGAACTCGCCGGAGACGCCGATCTACTCGAAGGGGCGGACGCTTTACGGTCTCAACCTGTCGAAGACGTCGCTCCGTCAGTTCGGCTACGCCGTCCTGGTGGAGGGCTACTTCGATTTCGCGCAGGTGTTCCAGACCCAGGCGGCCCCGGTGGTCGCGTCCTGCGGCACGGCGCTGACGCAGCACCAGGCGCAGCTGCTGCGGCGGTTCACGACCAGGGTCGTGCTCAGCTACGACCCGGATGCCGCCGGTCAGGGCGCGGCGGCGCGGTCGTGCGAGCTGCTGGTCGCCGAGGGATTCGACGTCAACGTGGCCGTGCTGGACAAGGGCGAAGATCCCGATACGTATATCCGGCGGCATGGGCCGGATGGTTATCGGGAGAAGCTGCGCCATTCACGGCCCTATCTCGAGTATCTGCTCGAGCAGGCGGCGGCCGGCGTCGACTTCAGCCAGGACGACAGCCGGCGGCAGTTTCTTGGCAAGATGCTGACCGTCGCCTCCCGGATCCCGGATCCGGCGGGCCGGGATCAGTTCGGCGACCGGATCGCCCACAAGGCTCGGATCACCGAGGAGGTCGTGCGGTCGGAGATCCGGAAGGCGGCGGTCAGCCGCCGCCCGGCGCTGACCGAACGCGAGCTGCCGTCGTTCGGACACTGGAAACACGCGGAAAAGGGATTGATCTGGGCGCTGATCCATAATCCCGATGCAGCGCTCGATGCGATGGAGGAGCTCGACGCTGAAGACTTCGAGCTGCTCGCGGGACGCGACGTCTTCGAAATGGCCCGGAGCCTGCAGAATCAGGCGGAAAGGTATTCACCGTCGGCGTTTTTGCAGCGTCTAAGTACTGTGAACGCCCAGCTCGTCACCAGCATCGCCGCCAGCCCCACACCGCCCGCCCCGGCAGCCGACTGTGCCCGGGCGATCAAGCGGCTGAGGTGCGAGCGCGATCGCGCTGCGATTCAAAGAGAAATCGATCGGCTTCAGGAGCTGGGGGCCGATCAATATGGACATGAGATAGACGTACTGTGGCAACGAAAGATAGATCTACTTCATCGGATCGAAGACCTCACGTAAACGCGGACAAGGCCCCGCGCACCGACGCTCGAGCGGCAGGCGGGGCCGCGGCCCCGCGCGGATTGGAGGACACGCACTTGTCCATCGAGGAGAAGTACGACGAAGTCCGGCAGCTCATCACGATTGGCAAGGAGAAGGGCTACCTTCTCTACGACGAGGTCAACGAGCTGCTGCCGTCGGAGATCACCTCTTCGGATGAGCTGGACGACCTCTTCAACACGTTCGGCAGCGCCGGCATCGAGGTCATCGACTCGGACCAGAAATACCTGAGAGACGATGTCAAGCCGATCGACCGGACGGCCGAGGGCGCCGAAGAGCTGGAGCTCGACCTCACGCCGGGGGCGCTCGACAAGACCAACGACCCGGTCCGCATGTACCTCCGCGAGATGGGCACCGTGCCGCTGCTCAC
>JBDTRR010000154.1:0-3231 GCA_039931615.1 Acidobacteriota bacterium | reverse complement strand
AACAGACAATGGCAAAGAAAGCCAAGGGCGGGAAGAAGAAGGCCGGCAAGAAACGGTAAGCTGACCTCACCCGTCAAAAAAAGGGGGCCATCGTGGCCCCCTTTTCAATTTCCAGCGCGCGCCGGCCATTCCGGCCTCGCCCCGCTCGATCCTCGCTGCCGTTGATCATCACGGCGCCGTCTTGCCGTCCCACACCCGCACCTGCTTGATCACGTCGCGCGGCTGAATCGCGTCGACGATCTCCATGCCGGCGATGACCCGGCCAAAGACCGTGTACTTGGCGTCGAGGTGCGGCTGCGGCGACAACGTGATGAAGAACTGGCTGCCGCCGGTGTCGGGCCAGTCGAGCGCCATGCCGACGGTGCCGCGCAGGAACGGCACCTGGTTCAGCTCGTCGCGGATCGTGTAGTTGGGGCCTCCTTCGCCGTCGTTCCGGGGATCGCCCGACTGGACGACGAAGTTCGGCACCACCCGGTGGGCGGTCAAGCCGTTGAAGAAGCCGGTGCGCGCCAGGGTGATGAAGTTGTTGACGGTCAACGGCGCATCGAGCACGGCAAACTCGATCTGGACCGTGCCACGATCGGTGTCGAGGTAGACCTGCGTCGACACTGGTGGAATGCCGAGAGGCGGCGCCGCATACGCTTCGGCCGGGAGCCGCGTCGGCGCCGGCCTGATCTCCAGCGCCACGTCGCTCGCCGGATCGATCTCCTTCAGCAGGGCGGCGGCGCGGACGCGGACCGCCCAGTCCTTGTCCGCCAGCGCGCGTTTCAACACCGGCTGCGCTTCGGCCGCACCGTACTTGACCAGCGCGGCCAGCACCGCCGCCCGCGCGATATACGTCGCATCGGTCTGACCTGCCTCGTAGGCCGCGGCCAGCGCCGGCCCGCCGCCGGGCGGCTTGATCTCGCCCAGGCCGGCGGCCGCGGCAACGCGAACCGCCGGGTCTTCGGCTTTCAGCCGCTCCAGCAGCACCGTCGCCAGGCTCGGGTCGCGCAGCTTGACCAGTGCTGTCAGCACCGACGGGACGACGCGCTGTTCGCTGTCGTTCAGCATCAACGCGAGGCGGGGTCGGGCGATGTCCGGCCGCAACGTGCCCAGCACCGACGCCAGCGCCGCCCGCACCATCCAGTTCGGATCGGGATCGAGACCGGACAGGACCGCGACGAAGTTCTCGGGATCCTGCGCGGCGCTGGCGCCGAGCGCGGCGGCCCGGATATCGGGACCGGGATCGGAAACGAGATCGAGCAGGACGTCGTTGATGGCCGGCGTCCGGATCTCGCCTGACGCCGCGACCGCTTCGGCGCGCAGCGGCGGCGACGCCCTCCGGTCCTGCATGACTTTCAGCAGGGCCGGCGCCGCCGCGGGATCGCCGATCCGGCCGAGCGCCCGGACCGCCTCGATCGCGATCGAGCGGTCGGCACTCGCCACCAGCGGGATCAAGAGGGCGACCGCGGGCGAGCCGGTGTGCTGGTCAGCCGGCAGGCCGCCCCTCAGCAGCCCCAATCCCTTGATCGCGAACGCGCGCGTGTACGGATTGGCGTCCCCGGCCAGCGTCATCAACGCCGTCAGGGCGCGGCGGTCTTCGAGCCGTTGCAGCGCGAAGGCCACCGGCCACCAGCGCACGCGCGGCTGTCCGGCGGCATCGAGGACCGCGGCGGCGAGCCGATCGTACGACTTCAGGCGCACCAGCGCGAACACGCCCAGTCGAAAAGCGGCTGCCGGAATATCGCGGCGCGCTTCCTGCTCGTCGTCGAACGGAGCGGCGAGCGCCCCGGACTCCACCACCTGCGCGATCATCCGGCCGATCGGCTCGGCCGCTTCCGGATCGCCGATCAGCCCGAGTGCCTCGGCGGCGGCGCCCCGCACCAGCGGCAGCGGATCCGACAGCGCGCGGACCAGCGGATCGCGGCCGCGCCGGTCGCCGATCAACCCCAGCGCGAACGCGGCCATCTGACGCACATCGGGATCCGCATCGCCGAGCATTGGCAGCAGCGGCTCGACACCGTCTTTGAGGCCGACCCGGCCGACCGCCAGCGCCGCGCGGCGCCGCACGCGCGCTTCGTCGTCGGCGAGCAGCATCGTCAGATCAGGGCGGACCGGCGGCAGCGGCGGCGCGACCGCCACCGGCGGCTGACCCCGGGCCGGGACCGCGGCGGGGACCGCCGTGGGCGGGAGCGGCGCCGGCGCTGCCGGATCGCGCAGCACCCGCTGATCCTCGAGGCGGAGAATCCAGGCCATCTTCTGCTCGAACGCCGGAGCGGCCGGCCGGACTGGTGGCGGCGGCGGCGGCGCCGGCGGGGCGCTCGCGCACGCGGCGGTCACGAACGCCAGCGCCAGCACGATCGAACAACGCGTCATTGGAGCCTCACCCGGTTGCGGGCGTCGCGGCGCGCGACGTGGGATGTAGTGTCGCGATGATATCATCGGCCGCCTTGCAGTTCCGCTACATCGCGCTCGAAGGCCCGATGGGCGTCGGCAAGTCGGCGCTGGCTGAGCGGCTGGGTGCGCGTCTGGACGCGACGATCGTCCTCGAAGACACCGACAATCCGTTCCTGGCCGACTTCTACGCCGCCCGGCCGGGCGCCGCGCTGCAAGCCCAGCTCTTCTACCTGCTCGGTCGCCACCGGCAGCAGGTCACCCTGCGCCAGGCCGACCTCTTCACGCAGGTGACCATCGCCGACTACCTGTTCGACAAGGACAAGATCTACGCCTGCCTGAACCTCGACGACAACGAGCTCTTCATCTATCAGCGCCTCTACGACCTGCTCGGCCGCGACGTCGTCGCGCCCGATCTGGTGTTGTACCTCCAGGCACCGACCGATGTCCTGCTGGAGCGCCTGCGCCGGCGATCCGCCGATCCGGAGTCCGCCCCCTTCGATCTCGACCCCGGCTATCTGCGCGAGCTCAACGAGGCGTATCACCACTTCTTCTTTCATTACGACGCCACGCCGCTGCTGGTGATCGAGACCTCGCAATTCGACACCGACGCAAGTGAAGAGGCGGTCGATGACCTGGTCAAGCAGATCCGCAGCGCCGGCCCCGGCACCCGATACTACGTCCCGCGCCATCGATAGTCCCTGGTTCCTGGTCCTTGGTCCTTGGTCCGGCCCTTGGTCCTTGGTCCCGTACCTGGTCCTTGGTTCCTGGTCGGGACCAACGGACCAACCGACGACCAAGGACCAACCGACGACCAAGGACCAACCGACGACCAAGGACCAACCGACGACCAAG
>JBDTRR010000153.1:0-3584 GCA_039931615.1 Acidobacteriota bacterium | reverse complement strand
AGGGGACATTTCTATCGAGGGAAGGATGGGGACATTTCTAACGAGGCTTGACACCCTGTTATCAACACGTTGACCCCGCGATCCTGCTCTGTTACGATCGATGGTTCCTACAACATGCTGACCCGTGAACTCGGCTTCGCCCGATCGATCGTCGGCGCCAACCTGCGCTCGCCAGACCTGCCTTACAAGGTGACGTTCGTCGCGACCTATCACTGCAACTTTCGCTGCGAGATGTGCAACATCTGGCAGAAGAAGAGTGTGAACGAGATGACGCCCGATGAAGTCGGGCTGTTCTTCGAGCGCTGGCCGCAGTTCCGCTGGGTGCACCTGACTGGCGGCGAGCTGTTCATGCGGCGCGACCTCGACGATCTGGTCGCCGCCATCCAGAAGAGCTGCCGCTCACTGTTCCTGCTGAATTTCCCGACCACCGGTTGGTTCGGCGACAAGACCGTGTCGCTGGTCGAGCGGACGCTGGCCCGCGGCGTCGGCCGGCTGATGGTGACGATCAGCATCGACGGCCCGAAGGCGCTGCACGAAGAGATGCGCGGGCTGCCCGGCAGCTGGGACCGCGGCCTCGAGACATTCCGCCGCCTGCGCGGCATCGCCAGGCCGAACTTCCAGACCGTGGTCGGGATGACGCTGATGGCGAAGAACGCCGACAAGGTCGACGAAACCATTGCCGCGATTCGTCAGGTGGTGCCCGATTTCCGCCGCTCCGAGCTGCACCTCAACATCGGCCACGAGTCGGGGCACTACTTCGACAACGTCGGCTACCCGGTTGAGCCGCACCACGTCGAGATCCTGCGGGCCATCGAGGCGCACCGCAAGCAGAACGGATCGGGGCTGCACCCGGTCAAGTTTCTCGAGGACCGCTACCAGGCGCTGATCGGCAAGTACTACGAAACCGGCAAGTCGCCGCTGCCGTGCACCGCGCTGTCGTCCTCCTGCTTCATCGACGCCTATTGGAATCTCTTCGCCTGCTCGATCTGGGACGCCCAGGTCGGCAACCTGCGCGACAACGCCTTCGACCTGCGCACGCTGTGGGAGGGCGACCGCCGGCGCGAGCTGCGGGAGGAGGTCGTCGAGGAGCGTTGCTCACACTGCTGGACGCCGTGTGAGGCGTACCCGACCATCCTCGGCAATCTCGCCCGCGCCGCGGTCTCGCGCGGCCCTGCCGAGTTGGCGGCGGTTCCGGCTCAGGCCTCGACCACCTCGACGACGTGATTTGGGTGATCGGGCGACGGATCGGTAAGCGTTGCCCGTCGCAGGGGAAGAGCCCGCTCGTTGTCCGCCGCCAGAATGGTCGAGACCGAAAAGGGGGCCGTACCCTTTTTCGGCGAAGCTAACCGCGAAAAGGGATACGGCACCGTTTCCCCGCTGACCGCCTCCAGAGCCCCGGACCCAACGGCGCGTCCATTGCTGTTACCTCCGCGGGAGGTGCTGCATGCTCAACCGGCAGCTACGGGTACATCGGGCTACGGTGGCGGCGGTTCTCGTCGCGGGAATATTCGGCATGGCGACGTCCACCGCCCTCGCTCAGGACCGGGAGCGGCCATCGTTGATCGGCAGCATCGCCCGGCAGGTGGCGCTCGACCCCAGCACTTACGCTCCCGCGATCATTGCCTTCGACGGCACGATGCGGGACTGGAAGACATCCCAGCCGTTATTCGAGAATGGCTTCATGGAACACAACTCCCGGTTCACCATCAGCGGCCGGGCCAATGACCTGCCGGTCCCATATGCGGACGGCCGGCGGCGGATCCTGATCGACGCCGCCACCACGTTCGGCGTCTCGGCATTGAACAACTTCACCACCCGCGTCATCGAGCGCAAACTGACCGAGCGCTATCCGGAGCACCGCACGCTCGTCCGCGCCGCCAGCTGGGTCGAACGCATCTCGTTCGGGGTCTACCTGTCGTATGTGCTGTCGAAGGACCATTACCGGCAGGCCGGCCTGAACACGGCCCAGGCGCAGCAACTGGGGTATCGCTGACCGCAGGCTTGCCCTAGATCGATTTCTTGATCTGCTCGTAGAGTCCCTGCACCGCGGCCCGGGCCCGCTGCACGCTCTGGAACAACCGCAGCGTCCCGTCGTTGGGGCCTTCGTATTCCACCGTGAAGCCGCCGCGATAGCCGTGGGCGATCAGCGCGCGCAGCACCGGCATGAGATCGACGTCGCCGGCGCCGAACTCACAGAACTCGCCATGGTCGAGCCCCTTCAGATGGACGTGGCCGACCACCGGATGGACGGTCTCGAGCCCGGTCATGCTGCTGACGCCGGCCCGTTCGAAGTTGATCGGATCGAAGTTCATCAGGATGTTCGGCCGGTCCACCCGCTCCAGGATGTTGCGGCAGACGTCGGGATGGAGCGAGGCGCCGTCGTGGTTCTCGAACATGAACACGATGTCGGGGTGGCGGTCCGACAGGCGCCACAAATTGACGCAGACCGTCTCGAGGGCGCGCTGCGAATAGTCCTCGAATTTCAACCGGCCGAAAAACAGGCGGAGCTGCGCCGCGCCGAGCTGGTGGGCGAGGTGGACCTGGCGCGCCACCGACCGATCGGTCTGCTCGCTCTGCGGCGCCGCCTGGAAGAAGTCGCACCAGCCGCCGGACACCACCCAGACGCGAAGACCGCGCGCGGCGGCCAGTTCGACGACCGATTCGACCGTCACACCGCTCTCGAGAATGTGATGGAGGTTCAGATCGAGGTCGCGCAGATCGAGGCGCGCGAAGAGCTCGAGCGTCGGCAGCAGCGGCTCGCGCTTGTGCGAAGTGGTCGAGGTCAGGACGGAAGGTGTCTTGGTCATCACACCGCTGGAAATTCCAGCGCCTTCAGATAAGCCGAGTTGACGGTTTCCGGCATGCCCCAGTACTTGAACTCGGCGTGCCGCCCGACATAGCGCAGATTGGCGATCTTCCGGCCGCGATCGACATAGGCGTGGTAGGTGGCGAACGCCTGCTCGGACTGCTGCGGATAGGCCTTCTCGGTGAACAGATTGTTTTCCAGCGCGTAGTCGATGGTGTTCCGGGGAAAGCTGCTGGCGGCGCCGGGCAGGACCGGCACCTCGATCAGGATCAAGGTGTCCGGGCTGTCGTGCTGGGTAATCACTTTCATCTCCGTCACGCGCGTCTGGAACTCGCACGACGAGTAGTGCAGCGATTCCGCGCCGTCCGGAAAGGCGCTCGCCAGGCCGGGAATCAGCAGCGGAATCATCATCCGTCCGGTGTAGGGGAGGGTGTCCTCGCCCCACAGATCGTCGAGATCGATGGTGCAGAACACCGTGTGGTAGTCGGCGAAATGCAGCTTCCCGCCGCTGCCCAGCAGCACGTAGGGCTGTTTGTGCTCGTCACGAATGCCGACGACGCGATCGCGGATCACCGTCGAGTTGGCGGCCATCGCGTTCCAGACCGCGTTCCAGCCGCCCTTCGGATAGACCTGGAAGCGGATTCCCTTGCCCAGCGTGTGATCCTCGAACTTGATCGGATCGTAGCCGCCGACGCCGCGGCCGGCGCTCGCGGCGCCGGTTCGGGTGTAGGCGTGGTGGAACCGATCGGCCCAGACCATCGACGTCTCGAGCTCGTCG
>JBDTRR010000152.1:0-3750 GCA_039931615.1 Acidobacteriota bacterium | reverse complement strand
GACGTCATCGTCGTCGACGGCGGCTCGGTCGACGGGACGATGGCGGTGGTGCGCGAGTATGCGGCGGGCCACGCCGACTTTCCGTTGAGGGTGGTGATGGCGGCCGGCGCCAACATCCCCGCCGCGATCAACGCCGGCATTGCGGCGAGCCGGTCGGACGTCATCGTCCGGATGGACTCGCATTCGCGGCCGTCGGCCGACTACATCCGCCGCGTGCTGCAGGCGCTCGACGAGACCGATGCGGCAGTGGTTGGCGGCGTCTGGCAGATCTCGCCGGGCGCGCCGGGACCGGTGGCGGCGGCGATTGCCAGGGCGGTCGCCCACCCGATGGGCGCGGGTGACGCCGCCTACCGCTTGAGTGCCAGCCGGCCACATGAACGGCGGCAGGTCGACACGGTGCCGTTCGGCGGCTTCCGGAGGGCGCACTGGCGGCAGATCGGCGGCTACAACGAGCAGTTGCTGGTCAACGAGGACTACGAGTTCAACTACCGCACGCGGCAGGCGGGCGGCAGTGTGGTGCTCGACACCGCGATCACCTGTGAGTATTTTGCCCGGCCATCGCTGGCCGCGCTGGCACGCCAGTACTTCCGCTATGGGTGGTGGAAGGGCCGCATGCTGCGCCAGCATCCGCAGTCGATCCGCATCCGTCAGGCGGTGCCGGCGCTGTTCCTGCCGGTCTGGCTGCTGCTGGCGATCGCGGCAGCGATCGTCCCGCTGGCGCGGCCGGTGGCTGGCGTGCTGGCGGCCGCCTATCTCGCCGCGCTGATCGCGGCCGCCGCTCACGCCGCCGCCGGACAATGGCGTCTCATCGTCCCGATCGTGGGCGCCTTCCTCACCATCCACTCGGCGTGGAGCGCCGGCATCTCGTCGTTTTTCCTGACCGGGGCAAGCGCCTTGGCGCGGCGTCAGCCCGGCGGACGCCGGCCGCGCGCCGGACTGACCGGTGTTCAGCTGGGCGTCGCGCTGTCGGTCATCTTCCTGTTGAGCGTCGTCCTGCCGTGGAGCGTGGCGACCAGCCTGCGCCGCGATCGGATTGCCCGCGCGCGCGAGGACGTGGCGACGATTGCGGCGGCGCTGCGGGCGGCCGGGGCCACGCGTCAGGCCGGCGACCAGCCCGAGGCGATTCTCGTTGGTCCCGGCGCCAACCCGGAGATTCCACCCGGGAGCGACTGGCATCAGGTCACGTCGATCGGCGCCTCAGCCGCGCATCTGGATCTGCCGATCGCCGCCGATCCATGGGGAAACCGCTACTTCATCTACCCGGTGCCGGCCGGGCCGGACGCATCCCGCCGTGCCGACATCTCCCGGTGGGTTCTCTCGGCCGGTCCAAACGGAATCATGGAGACCCCGTACCGCCAGCCCGCGGATGGCGCGACCCTCGGCGGCGACGACATCGGCGTCAGATTGAACTGAAAAAGACTCCCGATTGGAAAAGACCGACTGGATTTCTACCCAAGGTCCGGCTTCAGCCGGACCTTGATGGGAGATCAGTTTCGGAAACGACTCCCGACCCCTTTTCGGGGCGCCGCGCGCCGCGCGAGCCATTCGCCGCGCAGCCAGAGGCCAATCCGCGCGATCGGCGCGGCCAGGCGGCCGGGCGCTGACGCGTGCTTCCAATACAGTCGAAACGCACTGGTGTGAAACGCCCGGATGGCGTTCGCCGGATGGTGATCGGCTGACCTGCCGCCCACGTGCCGGACCGAGGCGGCGGGCACGTAGACGCTACGGAATCCCGCCGCGGCGACGCGGCGGCCGTAATCGGCGTCCTCCCAGTAAAGGAAGAACGCTTCGTCGAAGCCGCCCACCGCGTCGAAGACGTCCCGTCGCGTCATCAGGCAGGAGCCCGACACCCAGTCGACGTCGACCGGCCCCGCCGCGTCCTGGGCCAGCAGGTTCCTCGCCGACAGCCAGTTCCCCGGGAAGCGGCGCGTCAGCCAGGTCGTGCGTCCCCCGAGCAGCGTGCTGACCCCTGGAAAGCGGCGGGCGCTTGCCTGGACCGTGCCGTCAGCGTTGAGGACCCGTGGCCCCGCCACGCCGGCATCGGGGTGCGAGCCCAGCCACGTTTCGAGCGTCCGGATGATCGGACCTTCGACGATCGTGTCGGGGTTCAGCAGCAGCAGGAACGGTGCCGCGGTCTGGCGGGCGGCCAGGTTGACACCGGCTGCGAAACCGAGATTGTCGGGCCGTGGTACCGTGATGATGCGAACCGGAACGTCGACCGCCCGGGCCAGCGCCGTTTCGTCACACTCGTAGTCGACGACGACGACGGCGTCGTCCGCCGCGAGATGCGGAAGCAACGATTCCAGGCAACGCCGGAGATCATCGTAGGCGTGATAGTTGACGATCAGGACGGCCGCGGCCATGACGGCCCGATTGTACTTGCCGGGCGCGGCATGCCGGTTGCCGTGGCGCCTTGGTGTACGATCCCGCTGCGGCGCCGATGCGGTGGCGGTCGACCGTCCGCCGCGTCGAGGCCGCCGCCGGAGCCGCCGGCGAGGAGCGTGCGTGTTCCGGCCCGGTATGAGAGACCATGCCTAACTTCGCCGTGACCGGCGTCGGCGGATTCGTCGCGCCCCGCCATCTCAACGCGATCACCGCGACCGGCAACCGCGTCATCGCGGCGGTCGATCCCCACGACGCCGTCGGCATCCTCGATCGCTACTCGTTCGACGTCCGGTTCTTCACCGAATTCGAGCGGTTCGACCGGCATCTCGAAAAGCTCCGCCGCGGTCCGGAGGAGGCGCGCGTCCACTATCTCAGCGTCTGCTCGCCGAATTATCTTCACGATGCCCATGTCCGGCTGGCGCTGCGCATCGGCGCCGATGCGATCTGCGAGAAGCCGCTGGTGATCAACCCGTGGAACCTCGACACGCTGCAGGAGCTCGAGCAGGAGACCGGCCGCCGCGTCTACGCCGTGCTGCAGCTGCGCGTGCATCCCGCCCTGATCGATCTGAAGAACCGTCTGATGGCGGCGCCGGATTGCATGCACGACGTCGACCTCACCTACGTCACCGCCCGCGGCCGCTGGTACGAGACGTCGTGGAAGGGTTCAGAGGAGCGATCGGGCGGGGTCCTGCTGAACATCGGCGTCCACTTCTTCGACCTGCTCGGCTGGCTGTTCGGGCGGGTCCGCCAGAACGAGGTGGACTTGCGAGAGACGGCGCGGGCGGCGGG
This sequence comes from Acidobacteriota bacterium, assembly GCA_039931615.1. Classification (GTDB taxonomy): domain Bacteria; phylum Acidobacteriota; class Vicinamibacteria; order Vicinamibacterales; family CAVVIG01; genus JAHFUI01. Next base: position 576 of record JBDTRR010000152.1, on the reverse strand, counting down.
ACGGCTGCAGTTCGATCGCGCCCGTGTCCGCTGGTTTCTGTCGACCGACCGCAGCGACCTGCCGTTCGTCGCGCAGCCGGGCGCGAAGACGACCTACCGCGCGATCACGATTGACGGCGCGGAGATCGAATTCACCGAAGGATTCACCGATCTGCATACCGAAATCTACCGTCAGGTGCTGGCCGGGCGCGGCTTCGGCATCGATGATGCCCGTCCGGCGATCGAGCTGACCAGCCAGATCCGCAGCGCCAGCGTTCGACTCGACCCGGCGGCGGCGCATCCCTGGCTGACAGGAAAGATCCCGTCGTGACGCACGGCCATTCGAGGAGAACGGGCGATCGCTGAATCCTTCACGTCCCACCCCACGGCGATCATCGACGCCGGCGCCACCATCGGCGACGACACCCGGATCTGGCATTGGGTGCACGTCTGCGGCGGCGCCCGCATCGGCCGGGGCTGCTCGCTCGGCCAGAACGTCTTCGTCGGCAGCCGCGTCGTCATCGGCGACAACTGCAAGATCCAGAACAACGTCTCGATCTACGACAACGTCACGCTCGAAGACGACGTGTTCTGCGG
>JBDTRR010000151.1:0-4142 GCA_039931615.1 Acidobacteriota bacterium | reverse complement strand
CGCTGGCCGTCGAGATGCTGGAACTTCCACATCCACTGCTTGCCGACGACGTAGATGTTGAGGGTTTCGTCGGGCGGCCGCGACATCGCGAAGAAGACGCTGGCGCCCCAGACGAAGATCACCATCGTGATCAGGAACGGGATGATCGTCCAGGTCAGCTCGAGGACGAGGCCGCCGTGGATGTTGGCGCCGATCGCGTCGGGTGAGCGGCGGCGGTACTTGACCGCATAGAAGACGATCAGGCCGGCAATCAACAGCGAGAAGAAGCCGGAGATGGCGACCAGGAAAAAATACAGCGCATCGACCCGGCTGGCCATCGTCGACGCGCTCTCGGGAAACAGTGGCGGCATGTTCAGACTGCGCCGCGGGCGCGGCGCTCGCGCCGGACCATGACGACGATGAAGGCGCCGAGGGCGAGGACGGTGGCCGCACCGGCCAGGCGGATGGCGCGCATGATGACCAGGCCGTAGCGGCCGGTCATCGGATCGTAGTGATAGCAGTAGAGCAGGAACGAGTCGATTGGCGAGCCGATCTTGCCGGCCGAGGCGTCGACGATCGCCAGTCGCAGGTCGCGCGGGCCGTATTCGATGCCGAACAGGTAGCGGGCGACATGCCCTTCCGGAGTCAGCACGATGATGCCGGTCGGGTGGGCGAACTGCTTGAGCTGTTCATCCCAGACGTAGCGGAAGCCGGCGGCGCGCGTCGCGCGCTCGATCGAAGGCTGATCGCCGGTGAGAAAGTGCCACGCCGCCGCGGCGCCGGGCCGCTGGTAGCGCTGCAGCGTCGCCGCTTTCTTGGCCGCCGCCAGCGCCGGCTTCTCGCGCGGATCGAAGCTGATGGTGACGACGTCGAAATCCTGGCCCGGCTGCAGCGACATCACATCCAGCGCACTGGCCAGCGCGTTCAGGACCTGCATGCACAGCAGCGGACAGTCGTAGTAGACGAACGCCAGCACGACCGGCCGGCCGCCGAAATAGTCGCCGACCCGGACCGTCCGGCCCTCCTCGTCGCGGAAGGGAACGTCCAGCGGCAGCAGCCGGTCGAGATTCTGATCGAAGCCAATCTCCCGCAGCGGCGCCGGCAGCGCCGATGCCGGCACCCCCGCGTCGCGCTTGTAGCCGGCGGCGGGCGCGCCGGTCATCTGGGCGGAGACGGGAGCGGCCGCGATGAGAAGAGCGCACGCGGCCGCAGCCAGTTTCGAGGCCGCGGAGGGTTTCACCGCCGAGGACGCAGAGGGACGAAGGGTTCTGCGCGCGATCATTTCCGTGCGCCCCCGGCCGCAGCCCGCGAGGGCAGGCCCCGCTGCAACGTCAGCTTGATCGCGTCGTCGATCGGGATTCGGACCACCCCGGCGGTCCGGTCGACCCAGCCGTAGCTGGCGAGGATCTCCTCTTCGCGCGCCTGCAGCGCGCGCAGGTCCTCGCGCGGCGTCGTCTGCAGCCGTGGCTCGGGAGGCACGCGCGCCGCCTGGCCGGCAGCGAGCGGGAAGTCGGCGGCATCGCGGGTCGTTGCCACGCCAGACAGATAGAGGAACAGCAGCCAGACCACCAGATGGATCAGTACCGCGGCGACGATCAGGCCGGCGCCGAAGCCGAGAATGGCGCGGACGTCGACGTCGCTGCTCTCGTGGTCGACGTTCGGATTATCCGGATTCGCCGTGGCGAACCCCGGTCCGATTGTTTGCCGATGTGCGTCTGCCATGCTGGTGTCCCTAGTGCGCCGCCGACGGCCGGTCGCCGCCGCGCTCGATGATGCGGCCGAGCGCCTCGTCGAATTCCGGATCGTGGAGCGGAAGAATCGCCCGGCCGCGCAGCTGCCAGACGAAGCAGCCCAGCCAGATCGAACCAAGCGACAGCGGCAGCACGACATCGAGCCAGCTGACCACGAGGCCGTGCTGGTGGAACTCCGGCGCGATCAGCCAGAACAGATCGACCAGCCGCATGATCAGCACGCCGACCGCCACCTTCAGGAGCATCGCGCCCTCCCGCTTGACCCGGCGCGACAGCAGCAGGCAGAACGGCAGCGCGAAGTGGAAGGCGATCAGGGCCAGCGCGACGGCGCCCCATCCGGTCTGCACCCGGTGGAGGTACCACTCGATCTCTTCCGGCAGGTTGCCCGACCAGATGATCAGGTATTGCGAGAACGAGAAGTACGCCCACAACATCACGAAAGCGAGCAGCAGGTTGCCGAGATCGTGAAAGTGCGCCGCGACGACGATGTCGTCGAGCGGCGGCCGGCGGCTCAGCCAGACCAGGACGATGATCAGGAACGCCATCGCCGCCAGACCCTGGCCGCCCAGGATCAGCACGCCGTAGATGGTCGAGAACCAGTGCGGCGCCAGCGACATCAGCCAGTCGAACGAGGCAAAGGTGATGGTCAGGCCGTAGCCGACCAGACCGGCGGCGCTCAGCAGCTGCATGCGCCGGGCGAGCGCCGGGTCGGCGGTGCGATCCTGTTCGAGCGACCAGGCGTTCAGGAAGTACGACAAACCGTTCCAGATCAGGAAGTAGACCGCCGCCCGGACCAGGAAGAACGGAATATTCAGGTACGGCTGCTTGTGTTGCAGGATGGCGTCGGCGGCGACGACGTCGGCGTGGGTCCACTCATAGAGGTGGTGCAGGCCGAAGACGATCGGCAGGAACAGGATCGTCAGCACCGGCAGGACGCGCGAGGCGGCGCCGATCGGGCGGCGGATCACCACGCCCCAGGCCCCGCCCGACAGCTGATGGACCATGCCGAGTGCCAGGCAGCCCAGCGTGATGCCGAGGATCAGCATGTACGCCGTCAGGTACGACTGGTAGAACTGGGCCGGGTTGAACCAGAGCCCGGCCAGCGACAACAGCCCGCCGGCGGCGCCGGCCGCCAACAGCCGGCGCTGGTAGTCGCGCAGGCTCGGAATCAGTTCGTCGGCGGTCCGGTTCAGCGCCATTACTTCAGCCTGCCGCGCTCGGCCGGCGGCACGTCGTCGATGGTCGCGTGCGCGCTGAGCTGCAGCGCCCTGATGTAGGCGGTGATCGCCCAGCGATCGGCGGCGGTGATCTGGGCCGCGTAATCGGGCATGGCGCCGAACCCGTTGGTGATGACGTCGAAGTAATGGCCGACCGGCGCGGTTCTCAGGCGCTCGTCGTGGTACGAGGGCGGCCGGCGATAGCCGCGCCGCACCACCATGCCGTCGCCCTCGCCGGTGCGGGCGTGGCACGGCGCGCAGAAGATGTCGTAGCGCTCCTGGCCGCGGCGCAGGACGCGCTCGTCGATCGCAAACGGAAACACCGTCGCGTCGGCGTTCTCGACCTTGCCGGTGTAGAGCAGCGTGTCGTCGCGAAGCTGGCCCCGCGCCACCGTGCCGGCGACCAGCGGCCGCGACGATCGCTCGTCGGCGAAGAATGTCGACTGCCGCAGCGGGATGAACTTCGGCTGATCGTGCATGTCCTGCCGGCACGCCGCGGCGAAGACCCAGATCAGCGCGAGCCCGGCGAGTCGCCGCCGCTCGATCCGGTCATTCAGCAACCGTCGTCACCTCCCGCGACGTCAGCTGCTCGAGGAAGGTCCGGGTCTCCTGCGGGTCGAACTTGGGGTCGGTCCCCTCGATGCACAGGAAGAAGCGGTTGCGGCTCGCCAGCGCGAAGCGGCTGACGTTGAAGACCGGGTGATACGGCATCGGCAGCCCGTTGAGCGCCAGCATGCCCAGCACCGCCGACAGCGCCGCCACCAGGATCGTGCACTCGAAGGTCACCGGAATGAACGCCGGCCAGCTGTGCAGCGGCTTGCCGCCGATGTTCAGCGGGTAGGCCGTCGTCGACACCCAGTACTGCAGCAGGTAGCCGCCAAGGCAGCCGATGATGCCGCCGATCAGCACGATCAGCGGCAGATGGGTGTGGTGCGCACCGAGCGCCTCGTGCAGTTCCTCGATCGGAAACGGCGAGAAGGCGTCCATCCGCCGGTAGCCTTCGCGAAAGGCGCGGCGGGTCGCCGCCACCAGCGCGTTCGGATCGTCGAACTCGGCCATCAGGCCGTAGACCGCCGGCGACTTCGGTGATCGCTGCATCAAATCACCCGCAGGTCTTCGTCGACCTTCGCCGCCGGCAGGATCGTCCGCATCTCGAAGATCGAGATCATCGGCAGGAAGCGCAGGAACAGGAACA
>JBDTRR010000150.1:0-4547 GCA_039931615.1 Acidobacteriota bacterium | reverse complement strand
TGAAGGAGGTCTTCGCCAACTTCATGGCGGCGAAGATCGTCAACCCGTCGTTTCCGGCGATCAACCACGAACTGCGGTTCCTGCTCACCTACTATCCGTCCGCCTATGAGGTCGATCGCACCGCCGGCACCAACGCGATCCGACAGCGCCTCGACAACCTCGATGAAGCCGGCACGCTCTACGGCGCCATCATCTACCAGAAAGCGCCGATCGTCATGCGGCAGCTCGAGATGATGCTCGGCGAGGACGGGTTCAGGGACGGGCTGCGCGAGTATCTCGGCGCGCACCGTTTTGCCAACGCGACCTGGCCCGATCTCATTCGCGTCCTCGATGCACGCACTCCCCAGGATCTCGAGGCCTGGAGTCAGACCTGGATCGAGCAAGCCGGCCGTCCCGTCATCACCACCGACCTGCGCGTCAACCAGGGGCGGATTGCGCGGCTGTCATTCGCTCAACGCGACCCGGTGCCGCGGCGCGGCCTGGTCTGGATCGAGCGGCTCGAGGTGGCGCTCGGATACGACGACGAGATGCGGCGCATCCCGGTCCAGCTGAACGCGGCACGCGTGGACGTTCCGGAGGCGCGCGGCTGGCCGGCGCCGCGCTTTGCGCTGCCGACCGGCGCGGGCCTCGGCTATGGCGGGTTCGTGCTCGACCCGGCGACCCGCGCCTACCTGCTGACCCACCTGCCGGAGATCCCCGACGCGCTCACCCGCGGCAGCGCCCTGGTCACGCTGTGGGAAGACATGCTGGACGGTCGGGCCAGGCCGGCGGACGTCGTCGACCTCTTCGTCCGCGGCCTGCCGCGTGAGCGCGACGAGCTGAACCTGCAGCGCCTGCTCGGCTACGTGCAGCAGGGTTTCTGGAAGTTTCTTCCTGATGCCTCACGCCACGCGCTGGCGCCGAAACTCGAGGGGGTCCTGCGCGCCGGCCTCGCCGCCGCGCCGACCGCCAGCCTGAAATCCGCCTGGTTCTCCGCCCTGCGCGATACGGCGCAGACGCCGGACACGCTGAACTGGCTCGAGCTGATCTGGCGGCAGCGCGAGAGCGTGCCGGGCCTGGTGCTCGAGGAGCCGGATTTCATCACCCTTGCCGAGGAGCTCGCGGTCCGTGACGTTCCGTCGCGTCAGGAGATTCTCGATCAGCAGCTGGCTCGGACGATAAATCCTGATCGGAAGGCCCGTTTCGCGTTCGTCCGTCCGGCGCTGTCGTCCGACGTTCGCGTCCGCACCGCCTTCTTCGCCAGTCTCCGTGATGTGCAGAACCGCCGTCGCGAGCCGTGGGTGCTCGAGGCGCTGGCGTATCTCCATCACCCGCTGCGCGCCTCGTCGTCGCGCCAGTACATTCCACAAAGCCTGGCGCTGCTCGAGGAAATCCGGCGGACCGGCGACATCTTCTTCCCGAAGCGGTGGATGGATGCCACGCTCTCGGGCCACCGGTCGGCGCCGGCGGCGCGGATGGTGCGGCAATTCCTCGCGGCTGCGCCGGCCGGCTATCCGGACCGCCTGCGCCGGACCATCCTGTCGTCGGCCGACGATCTCTTCCGCGCGGCGCGGTGAATAGTTCTGGCACGCTCCGCCTCAGACCGCCGAGAAACGCGAGACGGGCGGTGCGTCCGCTCGCTAGTGGCCTGGTTGTTTTGCCGGCCGAAACTCGCGTTCCATAGTCGTACGTGGCGTCCGACTTTCGTCGGACTACGGATCAATCCGGCTGAAGCCGGATCCCACGTACGAGGGGGGCCGGATGATTCTACGACGCTGAAGCGCCTCAAGTCGTTGTTCATTCCGCCATCCGGACATGGCACCCTCGCAGCATTCCGCTGCAACTTTCCGTCAGCTTCCGGGTTCATCCCTGCAGTGACCGACGCCGGGCGACGCCACGGGCATGACCGACGCCGCCGCATTTGAGGCGTTCGTCCGGAGGTATCAGGACATGGTGTTCGCCACTGCAGTCAGGCTGATCGGCCACCGGGCGGACGCCGAGGATATCGCCCAGACGGTGTTCCTCAGGGCGTTCCAGCGCTTCGACGAGATCGGATCGAGCCCGGCCGTGCCCGGCTGGCTGAAGACGGTGACCAGGAATGCCTGCCTCAACCACCTCTCGCGCTATCGCGCCCGCTGGCGATTGTTCAGCGAGCTTGGCCGGCCGGATGCCGACGACTCGGAGCCGGCCTACGAGGCGGGGCTGGTGTCCGGACAATCGCTCGAGGGGAATCTGGAACAGGCCGAGCGGAACGAGCATTTGGAAGACGCGGTCCGCCGGCTGCCCGATCACCAGCGTGTGCCGATCGTGCTCTTCCACTTCGAAGAGATGAGCTACCAGGACATCGCCGCCGCGCTCGGCGTGTCGCTCGGCAAGGTCAAGACCGACATCCACCGGGGCCGTGAGGCCCTCAGAAAGCAGCTGGCCACCGACCATGCACCCCGTTGATCTCGACAGACTGATCGGCGCGGAATTGCGGCGGCTGCCGAGGCCGCGCGCCCCCCGGACGCTGCTGCCGCGTGTGCTGGCCGCCGTCCAGATCTGGACGCAGCGGCCATGGTACGAACGCGCCTGGTTCACCTGGCCGCTGGGGCTGCAGATCGGCTCGATTGCCGCCCTGCTGCTGATCGTTGCCGGCGCCGCGATGCTGCTGCCGGAGACGCTCGCCACCGCCGGCGCCGCTTCGTCCACGCTGGCGGGACGGGTGATGGACGACATCTCGCCGGCGACGCAGCTGGCGGAAGCGACGGGCAATGCCGTGCGCGTGATCTGGCGGGTACTGTTCGAACCGGTCGCCTTCTACGCGTTCGCCATCGTCCTGCTCATGTGGGTGGCCTGCGCGGCGTTCGGCACCGCGCTCGGCCGCGTCGTCTTCGAAAGGATCTGACACCATGAACCGAGTCCAGCGGCCGCGCGGCCGTGTTGCCGCGGCTGTCTTCGTGTGGTTGGCCGTCGTGTGCTGTCTGCCTCTCGATGGGGGTGCCCAAAGCCAGGTCCCCGCCCCCCCGGCCGAGCGCACGCCAGACCGCCCAGTCCAGACGCCGATCGATCGAGAGGCATGGGGACGGGACGTGGTGCGGATCGGCCAGGACTACACCCTCAACGCCGGCGACGCCATCGGTCAGGCGCTCGTCGTTTCCGGGACGGCGACGATTGACGGCCGGGTCGAACGCGACGTGGTGGTCATTTTCGGCAAGGTGCGGCTCTCGAGCACCGCGGCGATCGAGGGCTCGTTGATCGTGATTGGCGGCAGCGCGTCGGCGATGTCCGGCGCCGTGGTGCGCCGGGATCTGGTGGTCGTCGGGGGCGAGATGGACTCGCCGGTCGGGTTCATGCCAGGGGGCCAGCACATCGTCGTCGGCAGCCGCGCCCTCGGTGCGCGGGTCGAGGGCGTCCTGCCGTGGCTCAGCCGCGGCTTGTTATGGGGCCGCCCGATCGTGCCGGGTCTGCCCTGGGTCTGGAGCGTCGTCGGCGCAGTGTTCTTCATCTACCTGGTGCTGAACGTGATCTTCAGCCGGTCGGTTGGCGCCCTCGCGGAGACCCTGGAGGCCAGGCCGCTGACCACATTCGCGGCCGGCATGCTGGTGCTCCTGCTGACGGGCCCGGTGTCGCTGTTGCTGGCGGTGTCGGTGGTCGGAATTGCCGTCATTCCGTTCGTGCTGTGCGCGCTCGCCGCGGCATGGATCATCGGCAAGGTGGGCGTGTTGCGGTGGATCGGGCGGAGCGTCCTGCGCCACGAATCGCCGGAGCGCCCGTTGCGGTCAATCGGTTCGTTCGGGCTGGGGGCCGCGGTGATCTCCGTCGCGTACATGATTCCGGTTCTGGGCCTGGTCACCTGGGTGATGGCCGGTATCTTCGGGCTCGGCGCCGCCGCGCTGACGTTCGTCGCGGGCTACCGGCGGGAACGTCCGCCGGCGAGTGCCCGCGTCCAGGCGGCGGTGCGGCCGCCGCTGCCGGCCCCGCCCGTCTACCATCCACTGGTGCCCGTCGACGACCAACCGGCCGCGAACCAGTACGACCGGACCGCATCCCAGGCTGCCGGCGCCGCCGCCAGCGTATCCGGTCAACCTGAGTCGTCGGCAGTGCCGATGGCTGGCGCGGATCTCGCCGCGTTTCCGCGCGCCGCGTTTCGCGATCGGCTCGCTGCTTTTGTCCTCGATCTCATCCTGGTGTTGATCGCTTACCAGGTGGCTGACGACTACGCCAGGCTCGAGGGCGGCACGTTCTTTTTCCTGTTGCTCGTCTATCACATCGGGTTCTGGACGTGGAAGGGAACGACGGTCGGCGGGATCATCTGTCAACTGCGAGTGGTCCGGGTCGATGGGGCACCGCTGGCGTTCGCCGACGCGCTGGTGCGTGGGTTATCAAGCATCTTTTCGCTGGCGGTCGCCGGGCTTGGCTGTCTGTGGATTCTCAAAGACCGCGATCGCCAGGCGTGGCACGACAGGATTGCCGGCACCTTCGTGGTGAAGGTGCCGAGGAACTGGCCGCTGTAAGAGAGAAAATTCTGAGACGAGAGACTGGAGGCTGGCGCTAAAACACTCGAGGGGCAGGTTATTTCCCAGCCC
>JBDTRR010000149.1:0-4567 GCA_039931615.1 Acidobacteriota bacterium | reverse complement strand
CTCGGCGTCGGCGGCAGCGCCGGCAACTGCTCGCACGCCGTCAACGACTTCCGCAAGCTGGCCGGCTTCGAGGCCTACGCACCAACCGACAATGTGTCGGAGCTGACGGCGCGAACCAACGATGAGGGGTGGGAAACGGTCTTCGCGGCCTGGCTGCAGGGCAGCCGGCTCCGGCGGGAAGACGCGCTCTGCATCTTCTCGGTCGGCGGCGGCAGCCTGGAGCAGAACATCAGCCCGAACCTGGTGCGCGCCGTCGACTACGCCCGGCAGGTCGGCGCCAGCATCGTCGGCATCGTCGGACGCGATGGCGGCCATACCGCCCGGGTCGCCGACGCCTGTGTGATCGTGCCGACCGTCAATCCCGACACCATCACCCCGCACGCCGAGGCATTCCAGGCCGTCGTCTGGCACTTGATCGTCTCGCATCCGAAGATCAAGGTGGCGCCGACAAAATGGGAATCGACGCGGTGAAACCGCGCGCCGTGTTTCTCGATCGCGACGGCGTGCTGAACCGGGCGGTGGTCCGCGCCGGCCGGCCGTACCCGCCGGCCAGCGTCGACGATCTCGAGATCCTGCCCGGTGCCGCCGCCGCCCTGGCCCGTCTGAAGGCCGCCGGCTACGCGCTGGTTGTCGTCACCAACCAGCCGGACATCGCCCGCGGGACGACCACCCGCGCCGCGGTCGACGCCATTCACGCCCGCCTGGCGGCGCTGCTTCCGATCGACGAGTTCCGGGTCTGTCCGCACGACGACTCGGATGCCTGCGCCTGCCGGAAGCCGCGGCCCGGCCTGCTGGTCGATCCGCCGACCAACGACGTCGCCGCCAGCGTGATGGTCGGCGACCGGTGGCGGGACATCGAGGCCGGCCGCGCCGCCGGGTGCGGCGCGACAATCCTGATCGACTATCAGTACGATGAACCAATGCGCCACGAGCCCGACGTCCGGGTCGCGTCGCTGAGCGAAGCGGCGGCCTGGATCCTGACGCGGCCGCGCCGAGACGATTTGATCCCATGAAGCTGGCCGACCTGCGCACCAAGATCTTTGCCGACGGCGCCGAACTGGACGGCATGCTGGCGATGTACCGCGAGCCCCACATCAAGGGGTTCACGACCAACCCGACCTTGATGCGCAAGGCGGGAGTGGCCGACTATCGTGCGTTCGCCAGGCAGGTGCTGGCGGCGATTCCCGACCGTCCGATCTCCTTCGAGGTGTTCTCCGATGAGTTCGCCGGCATGGAGCGGCAGGCGCGTGAGATTGCCACCTGGGGCGACCAGGTCTACGTCAAGATTCCGGTGACCAATACCAGGGGAGAGCCGGCCTACGATCTGGTGCACCGGCTCTCGCATTCCGGCGTCAAGCTCAACGTCACCGCGATCATGGGGCTCGATCAGGTACGCGACGTCGTGGCGGCGCTCCAGGGCGGCGCGCCGTCGAATGTGTCGGTCTTCGCCGGCCGCATCGCCGATACCGGCCGCGATCCGGTGCCGCACATGATGGCGGCGATCGAGCTGCTGAAACTCGAGCCCAGCGCCGAGCTGATCTGGGCCAGTCCGCGCGAGCTGCTCAACGTGTTCCAGGCGGACGCCATCGGCTGCCACATCATCACCGTGACCAACGACATCCTGAAGAAGCTCTCCCTGGTCGGCCGGGGCCTCGACCAGTACTCGCTCGAGACGGTCAGGATGTTTCACGGTGATGCGCAGCAGGCCGGCTACTCGCTCTAGCATCATCGAGGCGGGTCGTTCGTGCCGACCACAGGTCGAAGGCGGCGCCCGCCCAGACCAGCAGCCAGGCTGCCTGTTCCCACCAGCGCGCGCCGGCCATCAGCAGGAAGCCGGAGGCGGCCAGCAGCGCGCCGCCGGACACACTCATCCGCCAGCCTGGCGCCGCGCGGAGCACGTCGCGCCGCCGGCGACCCTGCTGCCGCGCCCGCCAGTTGTGATAGCTGAATGCGGCAAGCACGACGGCCGCGCCAAGCAACCACAGGCCGTGGGCGACGACAAACCGGAGATCGATCACTGTTGAAGGCTATCCCTTCAGCTCGGCGGCGGGTCTGGTGGCGAAAGCTCGCGCGGCTGGATAGGCTATCACGGTGACCGCAGCATCGGCAGTCCGGCCGGGTCCAGCGTCGCCGCTGGCTGCGCGGGACCTGCTGCGGCTCGCGTTCGGCCTGCTGCTGGGCGGTGTCGCGCTCTGGCTGGTCCTTCGCGGCGCCGCCGTCGGCGGGCTGCGCGCGGCGCTGGCGCGCGCCGATCTCCACTGGATCGTGCTGGCGCTGGTGTCGGTTCTGCTGACGTTGGCGGTCGGCGTGGTTCGCTGGCGCGTGCTTTTTCATCCCGACAGCGCCGGACTTTCGTGGGGGGGGCTCACCGCGGCGTTTCTGGTCGGCCAGATGCTCAACATCATGCTGCCGCTCCGGCTGGGCGAAGTCGCCCGCGCCTACTGGCTCAGTCGATCCGACGACCTGCCGATGGGACGGGTGCTGGGCACGGTCGGCGTCGAGAAGCTCGCGGACCTGGCCGGCGTGGGTCTGGCGGCGGTCGCGCTGCTGGTGCTCGCCGTCGTGCCGCCCTGGGTCCAGTCGTCCGGCCTCGTGCTGGTGGCCACGGGCGCCCTCGCCGTGGCCGCGATTCTCTTCCTGGCGGCGGGCCGGAATTGGCTGCTGCAGAGCGCGACCCGCGCGACCAGGCGGTGGCCGCAGCCGGTCGGCCGGCGCGTCATCAGCTTCGTCGACACCATCCTGCAGGGCTCGCGCGCCGTGCACAGCTGGAAGGCGAGCACCAGCATCGGCCTGCTCACTCTGCTGATGCCGCTGCTGGCGGCCGGCACCAACTACCTGCTGTTCGTCGCCTTCGGCCTGCCGCTGCCGCCGATCGCCGCCCTCCTCCTGCTCATCTCGGTGCAGGTCGCGAACACCATCGTCTCGGTCCCGGGCACGATCGGCGTCTTCCACTACGTCACGGTGCTGACCCTGGGCGCCTACTCGGTGGATCATGACGCCGCGCTGGCCTATGCGATCGTCCTCTACATCGTGGCGTTCGTCCCGAAAATCCTGTCCGGCGCCGTGCTGCTGGCCTGTGCGCCGCGGGGAATGATTACCGGCATGTTCGCCTGGAGAAAAGCGCGAGGTGCGGCCTGAGCGGCCGGAACCTGCAGCGGTCGGAGCACAAGGCGGTCATTCTGATCGGTGACCTCGCCGCGCTCGCCGCCGCCGTCGTGACGTCGCTGTGGCTCTGGTCGATCACCGCCGGGTTCCGCTTTTCACCCGCCTTCCTCACCGACCACGCGATCTGGTTTCTCGCGGTGCCGGCCTGGACGATCGCGCTCGCCCCGGCCTACGGCGTGCGCATCTCGCTGTCGGTGTTCGAGACCATCATCCGGCTGCTGCAGGCGGCGGCGCTCCTGCTCGCCGCCTACCTGGCGCTCTACTTCTACTCGCCGCGCTATCAGCTGCCGCGGCTGATGGGCCTCTACGTGCTGTGGGACGGGTTCCTGCTGGTTCTGGCGTGGCGGCTGATCTTCGCCTGGTTCTTCAGCCGGGATCTGTTTGCCCGGCGCGTCCTGATCGTCGGCGGTGGCGAGCCCGGCCTGACCGCGCTGCGCCTGCTGCGCGACTTCGACTTCCGCAACAGCACCGTGGTCGCGCTGCTCGATGCCCCGGGGGCTCGCGCCGAGACCACGCCCGGCTACCGGTCGTCCTCACGCGACCTCGATCCCGATGCCGCGGGATCGCGGGAAACCGGTTCGAGCGTCGAAGGACTGCCGGTGATCGACGCGTCGACGCCGCTGCTCGACTGCGCGCGCGATCTCGAGGTCAACGAGATCGTCCTCGCCCACTCCGGCGCCCAGTCCGATCTGTTTCCGGCCCTGGTCGAGTGCCAGGAGCTCGGCATCGAGATCGCGACGATGCCGCAGGTCTATGAGGAGCTGCTGCACCGGGTGCCGGTCAAGCACCTCGAATCGAGCTGGCTGTTCACCTCGTTTGTCGAATCGGTGCGGGCGAAGGACTCGTCGCTCGTCGCCAAACGCGCCGCCGACCTGATCGGCGCCGCGATCGGGCTGGTCGGCCTGCTGATCCTCACACCCTTCATCGCGCTCGCCATCTGGCTCGATTCGGGCCGGCCGATCGTCTTCCGCCAGGTGCGGCGCGGGCGCGCCGGCCGCGACTTCGTGATGTTCAAGTTCCGCACGATGGTGCCGGATGCGGAGCGCGAGACCGGTCCCAGGTGGAGCAGTGCCGGCGACCCGCGGATCACCCGGGCCGGCCGTCTGCTGCGGAAGCTGCGGCTCGACGAGCTGCCCAATCTGATCAACGTGCTGCGCGGTGAGATGAGCCTGGTCGGGCCGCGGCCGGAACGGCCCGAGATCGTCCGGCTGCTGGTCCGCGACATTCCGTTCTACCGCTCGCGGCTGATCGTACGGCCGGGCCTGACCGGATGGGCGCAGGTCAACCATCCGTATGGCGACTCGGTCGAAGACGCGGTGCAGAAGCTGGAGTACGATCTCTACTACTTGAAGCACCGGTCGATGCTGTTCGATCTGCGCATCCTGCTGCGCACGGCGGGCAC
>JBDTRR010000148.1:0-4577 GCA_039931615.1 Acidobacteriota bacterium | reverse complement strand
TGCGGCCAAGGCGGCGCAGGTCCAGAGCCGGGTCAAGGCGCTCGACAAGATCGAGAAGATCGAGCTGCCGAAGAAGCGGCGGATCGTCAGGTTCGATTTCCGCCAGCCGCCGCGCTCGGGCGAGCAGGTGGCGACGCTCGAGCACGTCGCCAAGGCCTACGGCCGGCGCGTCATCCACGCCGATCTCAGCCTGACCATCCGCCGCGGCGAGCGCTGGTGCGTGATGGGGAAGAACGGCGCCGGCAAATCGACATTGTTGAAGATGGTCGCCGGGATGCTCCAGCCGGACGACGGGACGGTCAAGCTCGGCGCCAGCCTGAAGATGGGCTACTTCGCGCAGCAGGCGCTCGACCTGCTGGATCCCGAACTGACGATCGAGGAACAGCTGCGGATGGACTTCCCGCACGAATCAATCGGCGCGCTCAAGAACCTGGCCGGCGCCTTCCAGTTCTCGGGCGACGAGGTCGACAAGAAGATCCGCGCCCTGTCGGGCGGCGAGAAGACCCGGCTGGTGATGGCCCGGATGCTGCTCGATCCGCCCAACTTTCTCGTCCTCGACGAGCCGACGAACCATCTCGATCTGGCGACCAAGGAGATGCTGCTCGCCGCGCTGAGCGGGTTCGACGGCACGATGCTGTTCGTCTCCCACGACCGCGCCTTCCTGCGCGGCCTCAGCAATCGCGTCCTCGAGCTTGGCGGCGAGAGCGGCACCGAGACGCAGCCGCACGCCTACCTGGGGTCGTATGTCGAGTACGTCGAGCGGACCGGGCACGAAGCGCCGGGCGTTCGCCGGTGATGCCTGCAATCAGGAATTAGGAATTAGGAATTAGGAATTAGGAATTCAATTCGGAATTAGGAATTAGGAATGGATTCGGCATTCGGCATTCGGCATTCGAATTCCGACCATTCCTAATTCTTCCGACAATTCCTAATGCCTAATTCCTAATTCCTAATTTCTTGACATCGCGCGCACCAGTAGGTCGACCGCGCATCCAATCCCGTCTTCTTCGCCAGGATCCGCCCGCCGCATTTCCGGCACGGCTTGCCGCCGCGTCCGTAGACCCAGAGCGTCGCGGTCGGATCGAGGCTCCGGGTGGTCCGGCGGCCCGTCGCGGTTGACAGTGCCTGCGACCGGTCGAGGACGTTCGCGCCGAGCAGCCGCTGCGCCTCGTCGATCAGCTGCGTCAACGCGGCATCGGACAGGGTGCTGGCGGCGGTGAACGGATCGATGCCGGCGACGAACAGAATTTCGGACTTGAACACGTTCCCGATGCCGGCGACGACGCGCTGGTTCAGCAGCACCTCGGCGATCGCGGTGTGGCCCTGGGCGCGGATCCGCCGCAGGACTTCGGCGCGGTCGAAGGCAGGGCCGGCGTCGCCGGACGGTCCCGGCGGGGCCAGCAGATCGGGCCCGAGCGCCCCGAGCTCGCGGTGCCGCGACAGCGCGCGGCCGGTCAGGAACTCGGCCACCGGCACGTTGAATCCGACCGCGACGAAGCGGGCGGTCTCGATGACAATCCGCATCTCGCGGGCCGGCCGCCGCCACCGTTCACCCGGGCGGTAGATGTGCCAGCTGCCATGCATCTTCATGTGCGTCCGCAGCAGCAGATCGCCGGAGAACGTCATCAGCAGATGCTTGCCCCGCGCCGAGACCGATTCGATCAGGCGGCCGGCAATCGGCCGGTCGTCGTCGATCCGGTTCAAGGCGGGGAACTCGGACTCGAATCGCGTCACCGGTGATCCGGCGAGCGCGCGGTGCAGCGTCCGGGCGGCGCGGAAGATGGTATCGCCTTCGGGCATGATCACGCATGATACGGGACACGCGAAGGAGAGCGTTGTGGATGGGGACGCGGCGGACGGAGAGGACGCAGCGGCTCGTCGACCCACCCCTCTGAGCCTTCGAAACGCGAAGCACCCGGCACGACGGATGAGCGTTGGTTGTGGGTTCGTGCTCTCATTGCCGATCATGCGGATGACACGATGGATCTGTATCCCCTCGTTCGCGACATCCTGACCAGCCGCGTCTATGACGTGGCGCGCGAAACGCCACTCGACGCCGCGCCGCGGCTGTCGGCCCGGCTGGATGCGTCGGTGCTGCTGAAGCGCGAAGACCTCCAGCCGATCTTCAGCTTCAAGATTCGCGGCGCCTACAACCGGATTGTTCGCCTGTCCGGCGACCAGCGCGCGAAAGGTGTCATCGCCGCCAGCGCCGGCAACCACGCGCAGGGCGTGGCGCTCTCCGCCCAACGCCTCGGGATGCGGGCGGTGATCGTCATGCCCCGCACGACACCGGACATCAAGGTCGATGCGGTGAGGGCCTTCGGAGCGGAGGTGGTGCTGGTCGGCGATCACTACGCCGAGGCCCAACACCATGCCGAAGCGCTCGCCGCCGACACGCACCTGGTCTTCGTGCATCCGTTCGACGATCCGCTGGTGATTGCCGGGCAGGGGACGGTCGCCGTGGAGTTGCTGCGCCAGGGTCCCGAGGACCTGACGGCGGTGTTCGTGCCGGTCGGCGGCGGCGGCCTGATCGCGGGGATGGCTGCCTACATCACGGCGATGCTGCCGCGCGTTCGGGTCGTCGGCGTCGAGCCGACGGACGCCGACGCCATGGCCCGGTCGATGGCGGCCGGCGGCCGGGTCCGGCTCGACGAAGTCGGCGTCTTCGCCGACGGCGTCGCCGTCCAGCAGGTCGGGGCGCTGACGTTTCCGATCGTCCAGCAGACGGTGAGCGAGATCATCCGCGTGACCAACGACGAGATCTGCGCCGCCATCAAGGACATCTTCGACGACACCCGGACGGTCGCCGAGCCGGCCGGTGCGCTGGCGGTCGCCGGCCTCAAGCGTTATGCCGAACGAAGTCCCGTTCGTGGCCAGCGCCTGGCGGCCGTGGTCAGCGGCGCCAATATGAATTTCGATCGCCTCCGGTTCGTCGCCGAGCGGGCCGAACTCGGCGAGGGGCGCGAAGCGCTGTTGGCGGTGACCATCCCCGAGCGCCCGGGCGCGTTCCGGGCATTCTGCGCCGCGCTCGGACCGTGCGTCGTGACCGAGTTCAACTATCGATTGAGCGGCCGCGCCGCCGCGCAGATCTTCGTCGGTGTGTCGACGCGGTCGCGGCAGGATGCCGAACGGCTGGCCGCTCAGCTGCGCACCTCGGGCTACGAGACCGCCGATTTGTCGGCCAACGAGATCGCCAAGCTGCACGTCAGGCACATGGTCGGGGGACGGACGCCGCACGTTGCCGCCGAACGCGTCTGCCGGTTCGAGTTCCCGGAGCGTCCCGGCGCGCTGCTCCAGTTCCTCGACGCACTGGGCGGGCGGTGGAACATCAGCCTGTTCCATTACCGCAATCACGGCGCCGACTTCGGCCGTGTGCTGGCCGGGTTCGAAGTACCGGACGCGGACAGCCCGGCGTTCGACGCGTTCCTGTCCGGGCTGGGGTATCGCCACGAGCGTGACGAGGGGAACGAAGCGTATCTGCGGTTCCTGGCTTGACCGCGACGAGAGCGCTGAGGGCGCCGCAGCTGTGCGAAAAGGGGCCGGTGCCCGTTGTCCCGTTCCGAGGCCGCGGAGCAATCACAGACAACCTCTGTGTCCTCTGCGTCCTCGTGTGCTTCAGACCCGCAAATTCGGCTGGAAGCCCATGCTGCCGGCGATGAACCCCGCTTCCACGAGAAACGGCGCCAGCGCGTGCGCCGCCGGCGTCGCGCCGTCGATTTCCTCGATCAGCATGCCGCGGGGCGCCTCATCACCGCTGCGCGCCCGCTCGATCAGCACCCGGGCAATGGCGCGCGCGGTCTTCGATCGCGCCGGTTCGGTGTCGGGCAGAAACGCGAGCAGCTGCCGGTCGCCGCGCGCGAGATAGGCGGCGAGCGCGCCGTTCACCAGAATCACCGTCGCGCCGACGGTGCGGGTCGGGCCGCGTCCCGCCGAGGCCGCGCCCGCGGCCGGCCACTTGAGCGTGGCGCCGTACGGATTGGCCGGGTCCGTTGCGGCGAGGACCGCGACCTCGGGCTGGTCGGGCTCGTCGCGCAGCGAGCGCAGCAGATCGACGGCGCCGGGCAGGGCGAACTGCGCCGCGCCGAGGCCGGCAACGAAATAGCCGCGCCGCAGCCGCCCGCTCTCTTCCATCGCTCTCAGCACCGGATACACGCTCGAGAAGCCGCCGGGGATCATCTCGACGGTCAGCGCCTCGCGTGTCAGCACGCCGTGGCGGGCGAGCAGCTGTTGCGCGATGCCAGCGATCCACTGCGTCGCACCGCCTCGTGCCGGCTTGAGCGGCGGCACCGGTGCGCCGGCGGTCGACGTGCGGATGTCCTCGTCGGACGCGCGCGGCACCAGCGACCAGCGCCCTTCAGCCGACAACGGCGCCAGCCGCCGCGATCGGAACGGCGATGTCGCCGGCCGCTGCCGCCGGCGCCGCGTCACCCGGACGCGGGTGAACGCGCGCAGCGCGTGAAAGGTGTCGTTGGTGACCGACCCCTGCCAGACCAGATTCCACAGCGCATCGACGGCTTCGGCCGGGTAGCCGCCGCCGACCGCCTCGTGCAGCGGCCCGAAGAACGTCGCGCCGCGGG
>JBDTRR010000147.1:0-4650 GCA_039931615.1 Acidobacteriota bacterium | reverse complement strand
GCGCATCGCCTCGAACATGTCGAGATCGTTGTTGCTGGCGGCGCCGTCGGTGCCGAGGCCGAGCGCCACGCCGGCGGCCAGATACTTGCCCACCGGCGCGGTGCCGCTCGCCAGCTTCATGTTGCTCTCGGGGTTGTGCGACACGCCGACGCCGAGCCGCTTCAGGGTCTGGATGTCCTCGTCGCCGACCCAGACGCCGTGCGCCGCCAGCGTTCCCGGTCCCAGGAATCCCAGCGCGGCGAGATACGCCACCGGCGTCGCCTGATGCTGTTCGCGGGTGGTCTTGACTTCGTCCTCGGTCTCGGCGAGATGGATGATCAGCGGCACCGCGTGGCGCCGGGCCAGCGCCGCGCTCGCCTTCAGGGTCGCTTCGTCGTTGGTATAGACGGCGTGCGGCGCCACCGCCGGAACGATCAGGCTGTCGCCCTTGAAGGCCATGATGAAGCGCTCGGCGCGGGCCAGCGCCTCGGCCGGCGTTTTCGCGTCGGCGACCGGGAACCCGATGATCGTCTGGCCGAGCACGCCGCGCAGACCGGCGTCCCGCGTCGCCCGCGCAATCTCCTCTTCGAAGTAATACATGTCGGCGTAGGTCGTCGTCCCCGACTCGATCATCTCGAGCACGGCGAGGCGAGTCCCGATGCTGACCATCTCCGGCGACACGGTCTTGGCTTCGGCCGGAAAGATGTATTTCTCCAGCCACTCCATCAGCGCCAGGTCGTCGGCCAGGCCGCGATACATCACCATCGGCGCGTGGGTGTGGGTGTTGATCAGCCCGGGCAGGACGATCTGATCGCGCGCCTCGATCGTCTGGGCGGCGCGGTACCGGCCGGCAATCACCTCGGGGCGATCGACGGCGACGATGTCGGTGCCATCGATGGCGACCGCGCCCGGCGAGAGGATCGCATGGGCCGCGTTCTGCGTGATGACGGTGCCGCCGATCACCACCAGGGTGACGGCGCGGCGCGGCGCTTGCGCCGCGGCGAGCGCCGTCGCGGCGAGGATGAGAACCGCAAGTTTGACCGGCATACGTCTGGGTTCAAGCTTACCCTCGAACGCCGGGGCGGGGTCCGCCGCGCCTTCGGAAAACCCTGGACGTGCCGCGGTACCGCGCAGCGGGTCGAAGGCGTGCACGACGACTGCTGTTCCCCCACGGTCCGCGTTGAAGAGGGCGGATCGAGCGTAGGGCAGGTCTCAGCCTGCTGGCTGTACGTGGGGTCCGGCTCAGCCGGCCGTGATCGCGCAAATCGCTCATGTCATCCAGACCGAGGTTCCGTGCATGACAGGCCCAGCGGGGGCAGATCGACGGCAGGGCGCAGCGCGTGGCGGTTGCCTGTTCACACCAGCTTCACGATGGGGCAAGCGGCGCGAAGGGCGGCTGAACGCTTGGGATATAGTGTCCCGGTGCCGGTTCACCTGGTCGATCATCCGCTGGTGCACGACGCGCTCGTCACCCTGCGCGACCGGGCCACGGCTCCGGAGCCATTCCGTCAGGCGGCGCGACGCATCAGCCTGCTCCTGCTCGCCGAGGCGCTGCGCGATCTCCCCACCACGGCCGTCACGGTCCAGACGCCGCTCGATCCGCCGCCGGCGGACGGCCGCCGCGTCGGCTGCGACGTCGTCGTCGTTCCCGTGCTGCGCGCCGGCCTCG
Source organism: Acidobacteriota bacterium (assembly GCA_039931615.1). Taxonomy (GTDB): domain Bacteria; phylum Acidobacteriota; class Vicinamibacteria; order Vicinamibacterales; family CAVVIG01; genus JAHFUI01. The sequence goes on along the minus strand of JBDTRR010000147.1, from coordinate 3,002 downwards.
GGATGCTCGACGCCGTGCTCGAGCTGGTGCCGTCGGCGCGGGTCGGCCACATCGGTTTGCAGCGCGACGAGATGACGGCGGTCGCGGCCCAGTATTATGCCAAGCTGCCCGGCCGGCTCGACGCCAGCTACGTGCTGATGATCGATCCGATGCTGGCGACCGGCGGCAGCGCGGTCGCGGCGCTCGACGTGCTCCGTCGCGCCGGGGCCGGCACCATCCGGATGATCTGCATCGTCGCCGCGCCGGAGGGAATTGCGCTGGTCGACCAGCATTGTCCAGACGTGCTGATCTACACGCCGGCGGTCGATCTCGGACTCAATGCGCAGAAGTACATCGTGCCGGGGCTCGGCGACTTCGGGGATCGGCTTTACGGAACATCTGACGGGTGAGCCATGACGAACTACCGCACAGTCACCGAGAAGGATCGGCGCGCGGACGTCCGGCCGCCGGCTGAACGCTGGCATACGGCGCTGACATTCACGGCGCCCAACCAGGTCCTGATTCGCGGCTACCCGCTCGACGAGATGATGGGCCGGCTGTCGTTCGCCGATGCGGTCTACCTGCTGCTGATGGGCGAGCTGCCAACCCCGGCGATCGGCCGGATGCTGAACGCGGTGTTGATCTCGTCGATCGATCACGGGGTGACGCCGCCGTCGACGCTGGCGGCGCGGAACGTCGCCACCTCCGGCGCACCGCTCAAGGACTGTGTCGCGGCCGGCATTCTCGGCTTCGGTCCGCATCATGGCGGCGACATCGAGTCGTGCATGCGGTTCCTCGACGAGGGGCTGACGATGGTGCGGGGCGGCCGGTCGATGCAGGAGGCGGCCGACCGCATCGTCGACGACTGCGCGCAGGCGAAAGAGGTGCCGCCGGGATTCGGCCACCGCTTCCACACCCGCGATCCGCGCGCCGGCCGGCTGTTCCAGATGGCGCTCGAGCTCGAGCTGGAAGGCGAGCACGTCCGGATGCTGCGCGCCGCCGAGCGGGCCGTCGAGGCGAGGGTCGAGCTGTTCGGACGGGCGCTGCCGGTGAACGTCGACGGAGCGATCGCGGCGATCTGCGCCGATCTCGGGTTCGCCTACGAGCTCGGCAACGCCATCTTCCTGATCTCGCGCCTCCCCGGCCTGATCGCGCACGCGCACGAGGAGCGGATCCGCCACCCGCCGATGCGGCAGCTCGATCCGAAGGATCACGACTACGACGGGTCGGGGGAACGCCGCCTGCCGGAGGGCCGGAAGTAGCGCGTTCCCGGACCAGGGTCTCCGGCACTCCTCACGGATCGCCCGTCCACGCAACAGTTGGCCTCGACGCCTCGTTCGCGTCGGCGGTCACCTGTGGTCGCGTCGATGGATTGGCAGAGCTCGGGATCCGGATGGGACGCCGATCGAGCAGGCCCTCGCCACGCTCCGCGAGAGGTACCATCGGCAGACGTTGACCCCGGGGAAGGACCGGCGCCGGCGGCAAGGCCACAAAGCGGACCACAAGCTGATAGAATCGTCCGTCGGCGTGAGGCAGGAAAGACCCGCAACGCCACGCCGAGTCGGTCATTCCGGGCGCTTAGCTCAGCTGGTTAGAGCGCGTGCTTCACACGCACGAGGTCACAGGTTCGAGTCCTGTAGCGCCCACCACAATCCCCGATGAGCTAAGCCTAGGCCAGGCGCCGCTGCTTGAGTGAACGCACGCTGCATGTGCTCCAGCAGTTCCTCGGGCGATACCGGCTTCCTGACGTAAGCGTCCGCCCCAGCGTCCCGGGCCCGCCGAACAGAGTCGTCGGCGTCAAGTGCGGTCAAGGCGATGATCGGAACATCCGTCGTCGAGTCGTCAGCGCGCAGTCGTTTGATGGCCTCGATTCCATCCATTACCGGCATCGTGAGATCCATCAGCACCATGTCTGGCCGATGAGCCCGCGCCCTGGCGACGGCCTCCGCGCCGTTCTCTGCCTCATCCACAACGAAACCGGAGAGCGACAGCCACGTCAGCCACATCCCACGGATATCTGGGGAGTCGTCAACCACCAGAATCCTCCGCGGAGATATCACAGAGCGATGTGAATTCATACAGAAATGCTTGCAAGAAGCTAACCCCTCCAAATCTGAACTATGCAATCGCGACGGCTGGCACGAGGGCCCGTGGAAGGTCGACGGTCAACACGCAGTGTTGAGATCTAGCTATTTTCCGGTGCAGAAATGACCGGCCCAGTCGTGGCGGTGTAGCGATCGGTCGCTGGTCGCAGGGTGCCGCTTACCGGCTGACCTGGAGGCTGGTTCCACCACCAGGGGCGCCGGTGCCGGCGTCACCGGTGGAGACAAGCTTGACCCAGAGCGAATCCTGGCCCTTGTAGTACGAGGTGGCGCTGGCCTGGCGAAGCGCATCCAGGCTGTTCTGCGGCGCACCTGAGGCTGCGGTGGTGAATCCCGGCAGCTCAAAGATCACCCACGAGCCGCGATCCAGTTCCATCAGGGTGAGGGACACGGACGGCCTTTCGGTGGTCACCTTGATCTCGGTACCGGCTCGTACGTTGGTGCTCCCGGTTACCGTGAACTCCTTGCCATTGCGGCTGAGCACGACTGGAGGCTGAGCAGCGGCTCCACCGGGACCGCCGGCTCGACCACCAGGTGCGCCAGGACCAGCGGCACCAGGACCGGCAGCCGCGCCAGGCCCACCACGACCCGCAACTGCGCCAGGACCGGCACCAGGCCCCGGGCCGGCGGCGCCAGGGCCGGGAGCTCCGGCTCCCGGGGGAGCGGCGCCGGGTCCGGCCGCTGCGCCGGGACCGGCACCACCAGCTCTCGGGGCGCCACCGCCACGAGCGCCAAAACCGCCGCCGCCGCCAAAATTCATGCGCCCGACATCGCCCTTGCAAACGGCAGCGTTCCAGGTGGGCTTGATCTCACAGGCTTCTGCGTCGACTGCGATGCTGTCGTTGACGCCGTCGTGGATGAGCACGTAGGAATTGGGACCACCGCCGAGCGAGCCGTCCTTGTCGCGGAACGCCGCGGTCC
>JBDTRR010000146.1:0-4675 GCA_039931615.1 Acidobacteriota bacterium | reverse complement strand
GACTGCCCGAAGCTGGTTGCGACACGCTGGCGCATCGGTCTGCGCCGCGGCGTCGATTGCGGTCACGGCGTTCGCGCAGCAGCCGCCCGCGCCGCCGCCGCCACCCGGACCTGCGGCGCCGCCAACACCGCTGGCGGCCGTCCTGCGCGGATACCAGCCGGTCACCCGCGAGCGCCTCCTGAAGCCCGAGCCGGGCAACTGGCTGATGATCCGCGGCACCTACGACGGCTGGGGCTACAGTCCATTGACCGAGATCACGCCCGACAACGTGAAGAAGCTGCGGCCGGTCTGGGGCTTCTCGACCGGGGAGGCCAAGGTCCACGAGTCGGCGCCGATCGTGAACAACGGCGTGATGTTCGTCTCGACGCCGAACAACCAGGTGATCGCCATCGATGCGAAGAGTGGCAACGTGCTGTGGCGGTACCGGCGGCCGCGTCCGGCCGGCGCGATCGTCGCGCACGATACCAACCGCGGCGTCGCGCTCTACGGCGATAAGGTCTTCTATGCCGCGGGCGAGGCGGTGCTCGCCGCCCTCGACGCCCGGACCGGCCGGGAAGTCTGGACGACGACGGTCGCCGACAACAAGTCGAGCTACTACATCTCGCTGGCGCCGCTGGTCGCCGGCGGCAAGGTGATGGTCGGCGCCTCGGGCGGTGAATTCGGCATCCGCGGCTTCGTCGCGGCGTTCGACCCGGACACCGGCAAGGAAGCGTGGCGGACCTTCACGATTCCGGCGCCGGGTGAGCCGGGCAGCGAGACGTGGCCGAAGGGTGATCAATGGAAGACTGGCGGCGCACCGGTGTGGGTGACCGGGAACTACGATCCCGACACCAACCTCGCGTTCTGGGGCACCGGCAACGGCGGCCCGTGGATGGGCGATCAGCGGCCGGGCGACAACCTCTACGTCGCCTCGACCATCGCCATCGATGTCGCGACCGGCCTGATCAAGGGGCACTTCCAGTACAACCCGAACGAATCGTGGGACTGGGACGAAGTGTCGCCGCCGATCCTGGTCGACTATCAGCGCAACGGCCGCACCATCAAGGGGCTGATCGATGTCGCCCGCGATGGCTATCTCTGGTTTCTCGAGCGGACCAGCGGCAGGATCAATTTCGTCGAAGGGAAGCCGTTCGTGAAGCAGAACGTCTTCCGCGGCCTCGATCCCGTGACCGGCCGGCCCGATGTGGATCCAGCGCACAAGCCGGGAACCGGCAAGCGGGCCGAGTTCTGCCCCGGCATGCACGGCGGCAAGAACTGGCCGCCGATCGCGTTCAGTCCGAAAACGCGGATGATTTACATTCCCGCCAACAACAACCAGTGCTCGTCGCTGACCGGCGTTCCGGTTGAATATGTCGCCGGCCGGGGATTCGGCGGCGTCACCGGGTTTGGCGGATCGATCGCGCCCGGCGCCGACCACTTCGGTGAAGTGCAGGCATGGAACGTGGACACCGGTAAGCAGGTGTGGATGCATCCGTACCCGAAGAGCCCGAACTGGGGTGCGATGCTGGCGACCGCCGGTGGACTCGTCTTCACCGGTGGCACCGCGGATCGACGGCTGCACGCGTTCGATGCGTCGAACGGCAAGCTGGTCTGGGAATATCCAACCAACTCTGGAATCGTCGCGCCGCCGACGTCGTTCGCCATTGGCGGCAAGCAGTTCATCGCCGTGCACACCGGCTGGGGCGGCGATCCAAGCGGAATGCAGGCCGGCCTCAACCGCGAGTTCCCCGGCGAATTTCCGCCGGTCCCCGAAGGCGGCGCGGTATGGGTGTTCGCGCTGGAGTGACTCGGTGCGCAATCCCGAATTCCTAATTCCTAATTCCTCATTCCTAATTTCCAAGACGGGGAGACGATGATGGGCCGATGCATGACAGTCGTGATGGTGGTGTTCGTCGGCCTGGCGGCGTTCGCACCAACCGCCGGGGCGCAGACCGCGGCGCAGTATCAGCAGACGCAGTTCAAGGGCAAGGAGATCGGGAAGCTGACGGGTGATGTCTACTTCGCCCGGATGGACGACTACGTGTCCGTCTTCATGGTGACACCCGACGGGATCGTCCTGGTCGAGCCGATCGGCACCGAGTTCGCGACCTGGCTGAAAGGTGAGCTGGCCCGCCGTTTCAATGTGCCGGTCAAGTACGTCATCTACAGTCACTCCCATTGGGATCATGCGTCGGGCGGCGCGGTCTACGCGGACACGGCGCGGTTCGTCGGCCACGAAAACATGTTGAAGAACGTGGCGATGCCGGCGGCCAACACGCCGCTGCCGCAGAACGCCAGGGCCCAGGACACCAACGGCAACGGCCAGATTGAACAGGCCGAAGCGCGCGGGCAGCTGCAGACGCTGTTCGACCTCTACGACGCGAACAAGGACGGTCTGCTGAGCGGTGCGGAAGTGGCGCGCGGGCCGATCGCGTTCGTCCGGGCGCCGGACCTGACCTACACCGATCGCGTCAACATCAACCTCGGCGGCAAACGGGTCGAGGTCATCGCCAGGCCGATCCCGCATGCCGACGACAACACCATCGTTCGATTTGTCGACGGCGCCGGCGTCGTCTTTACCTCGGACTGGATCACGGTGCGCCGGCTGCCGTTCGGCGCGATTGGCGACGAGATCGCGATGGTCAAGGCGGTCGAAGCGATGGAGTTCGAACATTTCGTCTGCAGCCACGGCGCGCTCGGCAAGAAGGCCGACGTCTCGGCGAACATCCGGTATCGCGAGGAATTGAGGGATGCCGTGGCCAGGTCGATCGCTGCTGGGCAGACGCTCGAGCAGGCGCAGGCGAGCGTGCTGATGGACGCGTACAAGGGCTGGGATTTCTACGAGCAGCAGCGCCCCCAGAACGTGGCCGGCATGTATCGCGCGTTGAGCGCCGGGCGCCGGTAGGGGAGTCTGCGGATGGTGGGTCCGCTCCTGGCGACTCGCCGGCTCCGCCAGGGGACGGTCTGAAGACCGTCCCCTGCACGTCTGATGCAGGGCACACCCAGCCGCTGATGTAGGGCACACCCTTCAGGGTGTGCCGCGAGTGAGTTGCGGGTGCGATGGCTCGCGACCACCTCGAGCGCGCCGCCGGAGGCGGACTCGGCCAGGCGACACAGGACGGCGCGATCTTTGTATCCGCCGGCGGTATGGTCGACCCGGTTCCAGATGAGTTCGTGCAGGGCGGTTTGTCCGAGCAGGAGAAGCGCGATTCGGTGGTGCGGCTCGCGTTTGGAGGGCGGACTGATGCCTTTGACCGGTTTCTCGCCGAGATCGAACGCGCCATTCCACCCGGCACCATCGTGATCCTGCGCGGCTCCGCGGTGACCGGGCGGCGCTGGAAGGACGATGCGCCGTTCGACAGCGACGGGCCGGGGACGAGCGATCTCGACCTCACGCTGGTCGGGCCGGACGCGGTCAAACTATTCACGATCACCGGCTTTTTCGTGCCGGGCGTGCACTCGCGGCCGCTCAGCGAGGAGGATCCGGACATCGCGCCGGAACTGGTGCCGCTGCGGCAGCGGCTGATGGCGCTGGCCGGACGGCCCGTCAACATCCAAGCCTCGCGCGACATCGTCATTCAGTTCCGCGGCGACCTGCTGGGCCAGCCCTACCTGACGCTGCTCGAGAAGATTGAAGAGGCGCGTGACGCTTCGGCTGCTCACCTATAACATCCGTAACGGCGGCGCCGGCCGCGTCGATTCCCTCGCCCGTGTCATCGGCAGCTGTGCGCCGGATCTGGTGGTGATGCAGGAGGCGACGCGTCCGGAGGTGGTCGCCGCCCTGGCCGGGCGCCTCGGGATGGCGGACTGGCGAGGGCGTGCCGGCCACTCGCTGGCCTGCCTCAGCCGGGAACCGCTGGCACACGTCGCGTGGCATCGCCCACGCTTCTCCCGCCACGCCTGCATCGAGATCGTACCGGCCGCTGGCGCGGTGCGCATTTTCGGTGTGCACCTCAGCGCGATTCACGCCGCCTGGACCGAGCGGCGCCGCCAGTTCGAGCTGCGGGCGCTGTTGCACGGGATCCGGCAGCATCAAAACGGCTTCCACGTGGTGGCTGGCGATTTCAATTCGCTGGCGCCGGAAGAGTCGCTCGACGTCGGCCGCCTGCCGGCGCGGTATCGCCCGTTCGTCTGGCTGAGCGGCGGGCGGATCAGGTGGCGGACGATTCAGACGCTCATCGATGCCGGCTACGTCGACGTCTACCGCCGCCATCACCGGCTCGAGCCAGGTCACACGCTGCCGACCTGGGACCCGCACGTCCGGCTCGACTACATGTTCGTGCCGGCGGCGTTCGGCGATGCGATGACGTTGTGCGACGTGGTCCAGCATCCGGACGCCGCGGTCGCGTCCGACCATTTCCCCGTCGTCGCGGAAGTAAGGTTGTAGGGATCGTGCAGTGCGAACGTCGGAAACGGCAGGCCTGAAGGCCTGCACTACGACTGACTTTTCTCGAGCCTTCCAGCCCGCTGCACGGACGTCATTCACCCGCGCGAGCAGCGTAACAGTCGTAGTGCAGGCCTTCAGGCCTGCCGTGATCTGTCGTAGTGCAGGCCTTCAGGCCTGCCGTGATCTGTCGTAGTGCAGACCTTCAGGCCTGCCGTGATCTGTCGTAGTGCAGACCTTCAGGTCTGCCGTGATCTGTCGTAGTGCAGGCCTTCAGGCCTGCCGTGATCTGTCGTAGTGCAGGCCTTCAGG
>JBDTRR010000145.1:0-5417 GCA_039931615.1 Acidobacteriota bacterium | reverse complement strand
TCGAAGATCAGCACGTTCGAATCGACGCCGATCCCCATCGTCAGGACGAAGCCGGCGATGCCCGGCAGCGTCATTACGACACCGATGTAGGCCATCAGGCCGAGCAGGATGACCAGATTGAAGAGCAGCGCGATCACCGCGTTGATGCCGGACAGCTTGTAGTAGATCAGCATGAACGCGATGACCAGCAGCAGCCCGACCGCCGACGCCAGCATCCCGCTGCGGATCGAATCGGCGCCCAGGGTCGGACCAATCGTCTTCTCCTCCATGTAATCCATCGAGGCCGACAGCGCGCCCGATCGCAGGATCAGCGACAGATTCTGGACCTCTTCCTGCGTGAAGCTGCCGGTGATGCGGCCGTCGGCGGCGATGCGCGACTCGATGCGCGGCGCCGACTGGACCCGGCCGTCGAGAATGATCGCCAGCTGTTTGCCGATGTTTTCACCGGTCACCTTGCCGAATCGCGACGCCCCGTCGTTGTTCAGGGTGAAGCTGACGGCCGGCTGGTTGTTCTCGTCGATCGTGCCGCGCGCGTTGCGCAGATCCTTGCCGGTGACCGCCGCCGCCTTTCGAACCAGATAGAAGACCGTACCGCCGCCCGGATCCCCGGGGGACGGCGCGCCGGGGACGATGTCCATCCCGGGCGGGACCTGCCCATTGACCAGCAGGCCTTCGCGCGCCGCGACCGGCCCCTGCTCGACGATCTTCAGTTCGAGCGTCCCGGTCGAGCGGATGATTTCCTTGGCCCGATCGACATCGGTGACGCCGGGCAGCTGGACGAGAATCTGATCGCCGCTCTGGCCCTGCCGGGCAATGCTCGGCTCGGTCACGCCCAGCTCGTTGACCCGGCGCTCAATCGTCTGCCGCCCCTGCTCGACCGCCTCCTCCCGCAGCTCGACCACCTTGTTGGGCTTCATCGTGAAGACGTAGGTGCCGTTGGTGCCGGCGCTGCGGTCGAAGTAGGTGGAGAGCTCGGCGGCCGACTGACGGAACGCCGCGTCCTGCGCCGGCGGAACGGCTTCGACCCTGATGTGCGTCAGGTCGGGGGAGGTAATGGTCGCGGTGACCGCCGCCTTCGACAGCGCCTCGCGCAGCCGCTCCATGTCCTGGTCGGTCTGCAGTCTCAGCGCCTCGTCGGTCTTGACGCGCAGCACGAGGTGCACACCGCCCTTCAGATCGAGGCCCAGCTTCAGCCGCTTCGCCATCAGCCACGACGGGCTCTGGACGCCGAAGCGCTCCGCCACGATGGGGTAGACCCCCAGCCCGGTGAAGACGATCAGCACGCCAATGATGGAGATGAGTTTCCAGCGGAGATTCTGCATGTGTGTCCTGGTATTGGCGTTGCCGCTCGATTTTACTGGCTGGCCTACTGGCTGGCGCGCTCGCCGGCCGCTTCCTGCACCGGCTCCTGCCCCTGATACCCGCCGATGGCGGCCTTCGCCACCTCGATCCGCACCTTGTCGGCAATCTGGACCTGCACGGTCTGATCGCCGAGGCGGGTGATCTGCCCGTAGATGCCGCCGGTGGTGACGACCCGGTCGTTGACCTTCAGGCCGTCGAGAAACTGCGACACCTTCTGCTGCTTGCGCTTCATCGGCAGCAGGATGATGAAGTAGAAAATCGCCAGCACGATCGCGAACGGGACGAACTGCACCCACGGGCTGGCACCGTCGGGAGACGAACCCATGGCGAACACCGCGCCGACATCCCAGATGGACCGGTTACTCATGAATCGATTGCCTGGCGGGACATGCGCTGGTGGAACGCGACCCTGAATCCTTCGAACCGCTCAAACGCTATAGCGTCCCTAATCCCCCGCATGGTGTCAAGGTAAAAGTTGAGGTTATGCAACGTGTTAAGGGTCGCCGCCCCGATCTCCCTGGCCATGAAAAGATGTCGGAGGTAGGCGCGCGAGAACGTGCGGCAGGTATAACAGCCGCAGTCGGGATCAATCGGCCGCTGGTCGTCGGCGTAGCGCGCATTCTTGATGTTGATCCGGCCGGCAGCGGTGAACAGCTGGCCGTTCCGCGCGTTGCGGGTCGGCAGGACACAGTCGAACATATCGATCCCCCGCGCCACCGATTCGACCAGATCTTCAGGCGTCCCGGTGCCCATCAGATAGCGCGGCTGCTGCGCCGGCAGCCACGCCGTCGTCTGCGCCACGATGTCGTACATGACGTCGGCCGGCTCGCCGACGCTGAGGCCGCCGATCGCATGACCGTCGAATCCGAGCCCCACCGTGGCGACGGCGCTCGCCTCCCTTAGCTCCGGATGGACGCCGCCCTGCACGATCCCGAACTGCGCCTGGCCCGGGTTGCTGACGATGACGCCGTCGACCGCCCGTGTGCGCAGTTCCATCAGGCGAGCGCGCGACCGTCGCGCCCAGTCGATCGTCCGCCGCATCGCGGCGTCGGCTTCCGGCACGCCGCACGGGTAGGCGACGCACTCGTCGAGCACCATCGCGATGTCCGAACCGAGCTGCGCCTGGATGTCGGCAGCCCGCTCCGGCGTCAAGAGATGCGTCGAGCCGTCGAGATGCGATCGGAACTGTGCGCCCTGGTCCGTGATCGTCCGCCGCGACGACAGGCTGAAGATCTGATAGCCGCCGCTGTCGGTCAGGATCGGCCGCCGCCAGCCGATGAACCGGTGCAGGCCGCCCTGCCCGGCGATCAGTGTGTCGCCCGGACGCAGGTAGAGATGATAGGTGTTGCCCAGGATGATCTCGGCACCCAGCCCCTCGAGGTCGCGGTGGGTGATCGCCTTGACGGCGCCCTGCGTGCCGACCGGCATGAACGCCGGCGTCTCGATCTCGCCGTGCGGAGTGGTGATGACGCCGCGGCGGGCGCGGCCATCGCGGTGGGTGACGCGAAACGCGAAGGATGGAGCTGTCATCGGGGAACGAACAGTTTACAATCGGAGGGAGAATCCCTCCATTGAAGAAGATCCGGATCGGTATCATCTACGGCGGGCGATCGAGCGAGCACGAAGTGTCGCTCGCCTCCGCCGCCGCCGTGTTCAGGAACCTCGCCCCGGACCGCTACGAGGCGATCCCCATCCGCATCGAAAAGGACGGCCGCTGGACCCTGCCGGAGCAGCCGCCGCTGCTGGCCTCCGCCGGCGCCGTCATCGCCGCCGCGTCGCCGCCCGCGGCGGCCGGCCGCGAGGCGCACCTGGTCGCCCATCCCGGGGGCGAGACGATCCTCAGCATCGATCGCGGAACCTCGCCGCACGTCGTGACCGGGCTGTCGCTCGACGTCGTGTTCCCGGTGCTGCATGGACCGTACGGCGAAGACGGAACGGTCCAGGGGCTGCTCGAGCTGGCCAACGTGCCGTATGTCGGCGCCGGCGTGCTGGGATCGGCCGTCGGCATGGACAAGGCGGCGATGAAGCTGGTGTTCGCGGCCAGCGGCCTGCCGATCTGCGATTACCAGGTGGTGATGGCGCGCGACTGGCGGCGCGACGAACACGCGACGCTGAAGACGATCGTCGATCGGCTCGGGTTTCCGCTGTTCGTGAAGCCAGCCAATCTGGGATCGAGCGTCGGCATCTCCAAGGCCAGCCACGCCGCCGAGCTGCGCGCGGCGATCGAACTCGCCGCCGGCTTCGATCGCAAGGTCGTGGTCGAGGCGGCGGTGCCGGCGGCGCGCGAGATCGAGGTCGCCGTGCTCGGCAACGATCAGCCCGAAGCCTCGGTGCCCGGCGAGGTCGTGCCGGCGCGCGAATTCTACGACTATCAGGCCAAGTACCTCGACGACGACTCGAAGCTGTTGATTCCGGCGCCGCTCACCGCGACCCAGGCCGACGATCTGCGCCGGCTCGCGGTGGCGGCATTCCAGGCGGTCGACTGCGCCGGCATGGCGCGCGTCGACTTCCTGCTGGCGCGCGACAGCGGCATCGTCTACGTCAACGAGCTCAACACCATTCCCGGCTTCACCACCATCAGCATGTACTCGATGATGTGGGCGGCGAGCGGCCTGGCCTATCCGGCGCTGCTCGATCGGCTGGTCGCGCTGGCGCTGGAGCGCCACGGCGAGAAGCAGCGGCTGCGGACCAGCATGTGAGCCGGCCGTCGACGTCCCGCTGGCGACTGACGTGGGCGGTCGGCGCGCTGGCGGCGCTGGGCGTGGGCAGCAGCCCGGTCCAGGCGGCGCTCACGGAAACCGCGCGGCTGGCCGCGATTTACGACACCATCCTCGCGGCGCGGTTCGATCGGGTCGACGACCAGTTGAAACAGGCCTGCCCGCCGGCGCCGGCCGAGGCGTGCGCGGCGCTGGCGGCGGTCTCGACCTGGTGGCAGATTCTGCTCGATCCCGACAGCAGCCGGCTCGACGCCCGCCTGAATGATCAGGCCGCGGCGGCCGTGCGGGCGAGCACGGCCTGGACCAAGCGCGACCCGCGCCACGCCGAAGCCTGGTTCTACCTCGCCGGCGCCTACGCGCCGCTCGTGCAGTGGCGCGTGCTGCGCGGCGAGCGGCTCGCCGCCGCGCGCGACGCCAAGAAGATCAAGGACGCGCTGGAGCGGACGCTCGCGCTCGACCCCGGCCTCGACGATGCGCACTTCGGGATCGGCGCCTATCACTACTACGCGGCGGTGGCGCCGACGGCGGCGAAGATCCTGCGCTGGCTGATGTTCCTGCCCGGCGGCGATCGCGTCCGCGGCCTGCAGGAAATGCTGCAGGCGCGCCAGCGCGGCGTGCTGCTCGGCGGCGAAGCCGAGTATCAGCTCCACCTCATCTTTCTCTGGTACGAGCAGCAGCCGGCCCGGGCGCTCGAGATCCTCGAACGGCTCGACGCGCGCTATCCAACCAATCCGTTGTTCCAGCGGCGAATCGCCGAGGTGCAGGACGACTACTTCCACGATCGGCGCGCCAGCGAGGCGGCGTGGCAGACGCTGATCGATCGCGCGCGCGCCGGCCGCTTCGACAACCCGCCGCGCGCCGAAGCGCGCGCGCACATCGCACTGGCGCGGCTGCGCGAACGCGCCGGCGATCGCGCGAACGCGATCGAAAGCTATCGCCAGGCGCTGCAGGTGGCCGGCATCGAGATGCGAACGCGCGACGAAGCGCGCGCCGCGCTCACCCGGCTCGGCGCATCGTGAAATTTTTTCGCCGCGCCGTGAACTTTTTTGACATTTTGTTCACTTTGTGGTTGACAGTCAGGATTCACAAATGTAATCTACATCTGGTATGAGGGTTGCCCACTGAGGCTACCCCTAGTGAGGTGAAAGGCACCTCGCCCTTCCGGGGTCGCGATCGACGCGAGCCTGGAAGGTGCCGGACGCGTAGGGCGCCGGTGTCGAGTGAGCGTGCCAGGCGGCAGCCACTAAACGAGGCCGTGAGCGCTCTCGCAAGCAAATCCAGACGAAGGGGGGGATAACAGACAATGGCAAAGAAAGCCAAGGGCGGGAAGAAGAAGGC
>JBDTRR010000144.1:0-5584 GCA_039931615.1 Acidobacteriota bacterium | reverse complement strand
CGCTGCACCACCTTGACGTAGTTGCCGGTGGCGTTCTCCGGCGGCAGCAGGCTGAAGCGCGCGCCGGTGGCCGCCGCGATGCTGTCGACCTTGCCCTTCATGTCGAGCCCGCCGTAGGCATCGACCTGGATCGAGACCGCCTGCCCGGGATGCATGTCCCGCAGCTGCGTTTCCTTGAAGTTGGCGGTGATCCAGACCTTGTCGAGCGGAATCAGCGCCATCAGCGGCTGGCCGGGCTGGACCACCTGTCCGACCTCGACCGACTTGCGGCTGACGATGCCCTTGGTCGGCGCCTTGATGACCGCGTACTGCAGATTCAACTCGGCCTGGCTCAGGGTGGCCTTCGCCTGCTCGACGCGCGCCCGGGCGGACGCCGCGCGGGCGCGGATGGCGGCGATTTGATCGGGTCCGGTCTGCGCCGAGCGCAGTCCGGCTTGTGCCTGCTGCTCGCCGGCCCGGGCCTGCACCAGCTTGGTTTCGGCGACCCGAATCCCGGCTTCCGCTTCGACGACCAGCGACTTGACCGAATCGGCCGCGGCGCGCTGCGCGTCCGCGGTCGCGACCGTCGTGTCGAACATCTGCTGCGAGATCTCATCCTTCGCCAGCAGGCCGCGCAGCCGTTCGACGTCGCGGGCCGCCTTGGTGGCGTTGGCCTCCGCTTCCCGGACGCGGGCCTGCGCGGTGGTCAGCCGCGCGTGCGCCTGCTCCAGCTCTTTCTGCGCCTGGTCGATCGCGCCGCGGGACTGTTCGAGCGACCCCTGCGCCGTGCTGACGCCGCTGGCGGCGGCGGTGGTCGTGATCGGCACGCCGCTTTGCGCGGCGGCGGCTGTGGCCTCCGCATCGGCCAGTTCGGCGCGCGCCTTCGCCACCGCCACCTCGTAGTCGCGCGGATCGAGCTCGACCAGCACGGCGCCGGCTTCGACCGGCGTGTTGTCGCCGATGTGCACCCGCAGCACCGTCCCCGGAATCCGGAAGGCGATCGGCGTCACCTGGGCGTCCACCTGCGCATCGTCAGTCGACTGGCGCCCGGCGGTCAGCCAGTACCAGGCGCCGACGCCGACGACCAGGACGACGACGAGGCCGACGCCAATTGCGAGACGGCGCCCGGTGACCGACGAGGGGGCGGCTGGATCGGCCATTAGAAGCCTCCGAAGATCTGGCGCGCGGTGTCTTCCGCGATGCCGACCGAATAAACGACCGCGCCCTTGGCGAGATTGGTGGCGTAGACCGCGGCGATGTACTGGTCGTTGGCCAGCGCCACGACGCTCTGGGCCTGCACGACCTCGATGTTGCCGGCGACGCCGGCGGCGAACCGGTCGCGCGCCTGGGTCAGCTGGGCGGCGGCCAGGTCCCGGGCGCGGGACGCCACCTCCATCTGCTCGGTGCCGGCCTGCAGGTCGAGCATCGCGGTACGGACTTCGTAGTAGATCGACGCCTTCAGATCGTCGGCGTCGGCGCGCCGGCTGCGTAGATCGGCATCCGATTCGAGCAGGCGGCCGCGGGTTTTCCCACCCTGGAAGATCGGAACGTCGACGGTGCCACCAAGCGCGAAGGTGCCGTGCGCGTCCGTGATCGACGTGCCCAACTCGCCGTAGTTCGCCGTCACGCGCACGACCGGCAGCCGCTCGCTGCGGGCGGCATCCCGCGTCGCCTCGGCGGCGTGCACGCGCTCCAGCGCCGCCTGATAATCGCCCCTGGTCTTGTAGGCGCGCTCGACCGCCTGCTCGAGGGTCATTTCGGGAATCGGCCGGGTGAGGACCGGGTCGGCCAGGGTGAAGGCCTGGCCGATCGGCAGACCGATCAGCCGGGCGAGCTGCAGCTTGGCCTTCTCGAAGGTGTTTTGCGCCGCCGTGATCCGCTGTTGATCGGTGGCCAGCTGGACCTCGGCGCGCAGTACCTCGATCCCGGCAATCAGGCCGCCCTGTTTCAGATCGACCGCCTGGTTGTAGAGCGCCTGGGCGGTGTCGAATTGAGAACGTGCCGCGTCGACCCGCGCCGACGCCGACAATGCCTGCGCGTAGGCATCGACCGCGATCAGGACGACCAGATCGCGGGCGGTCTTGTACTCGAATCGGGCGGCGTTGACGTTGTGCGCCTCGGCGCGCGCGTCGTTGAGCGCCTTGAAGTCGAGGACGGATTGAGACAGATACAGCCGCGCGTCGAAGACGTTGAATGGACCGACGATGCTGGGAATGCCGGCCGGGAGCGGAAAGCCGTAGGCGGCCAGGTTGAGCCGTTGCCGCGTCTCGGAGATACGGGTGGTGACATTCGGCAGGAGATCGCTCAAGGCGCGCAGCCGGACGCCGCGCGCCCGATCGATGCCGTCGGAGGACAGCAGCAGCCCGAGATTATGTTCCAGCGCGCGATTGAGGGCGTCGGCGATCGACAGCGACAATGTCCCGGTCACTGGCTGTGTCGATGGCACCCCGCCCCGAAACGGACCGATTGCGAGAGTCGTCGTCGTTCGGGGCGGTGCAGTGGTCTGAACGGATGGCGGCGGCTCCTGCGCGGCGGCAGCCGCGACACTGCCGGCAAGAAACAGAACCTGCATCGCCGGAAGTACGGCTCTCACGTCATATCCCTTTCTCGCCTGACTGGGCCGACGAGACAGGGCGGAGCGGTGAGCCGAGGTCACGTCGTTCACAGGCGGTGCCGTCGGAAACCCGGCGGCATTCCTAGACTACTACGGCGTGCGCAGCTTCCGCGAAATGAGCGACACGGTCGAACCGATCGCCAGGTCGTTCGCTGCACGCGGCGGTGCACGGAGCGGGCTGGCATCGGTCTCGCGGCACAATAAAGCGATGCCCCATCTCTTCGACCCCCTCACCCTCCGCGGTCTGACGCTGGCGCACCGGGCCGTCGTCTCCCCGATGTGCCAGTACTCGAGCAGCGACGGTTTCGCCAACGACTGGCACCTGGTCCATCTCGGCAGTCGCGCCGTCGGCGGCGCGGCCCTGGTGTTCACGGAGGCGACCGCCGTCACCGCCGAGGGGCGCATCAGCCCGGAGGATCTCGGCATCTGGCAAGACGACCACGTCGAAACGCTCGAGCGAATCGTCCGGTTCATCCACGACCAGCGCTGCGCCGCCGGGATGCAGATCGCCCACGCCGGCCGCAAAGGCAGCACCGCCGCCCCCTGGAACGGCGGCCTTGGCGTCGCCGCGGCGTCGGGAGGCTGGCAGCCGGTCGGTCCAACCGACCAGCCGTTCTCGACCGACTACCCGGTGCCCCGGGCGCTATCGACGGACGAGATCCCGGCCATCGTCGAGGCGTTCAGGCGCGCGGCTGGACGCGCGCTGGCCGCCGGCTTCGACGTCGTCGAAGTCCACGCGGCCCACGGCTATCTCATTCATGAGTTTCTCTCGCCGCTCGTCAATACCCGGACCGATCGATACGGTGGAGCGTTCGACAATCGCGTCCGTCTGTGCCTCGAGATCGTCGAGGCGGTGCGCGCGGTCTGGCCGGAGCGCCTGCCGGTGTTCGTCCGGATTTCGGCGACCGACTGGGCGCCGGGCGGATGGGACCTGCAGCAGTCGGTGGAGCTGTCCCGGCTGCTGCGCGAGCGGGGCGTCGATCTCGTCGATTGCTCGTCAGGGGGAGCGGTGCCCTTCGCGCAGATCGCCGTCGGACCCGGGTATCAGGTGCCGTTTGCCGAGCGGATCCGACGCGAGGCGAACATCGCCACCGGAGCCGTCGGGCTGATTACCACTGCGGCGCAGGCCGAGGCGATCGTGGTCAACGGACAGGCAGACTGCGTGCTGATGGCTCGTGAAATCCTGCGCGATCCCTACTGGCCCGAGCACGCCGCCCCCGCGTTGGGACGCGAGATGCCGTGGCCGCGCCAGTACCTGCGCGCCGCGCCGCGCGAGACGCGGCCGCGCTAGTGCCGGCGGTATGATCGGACGATGCGTGCGCTGATCGTGGAAGACGATGCCACGATTGCCGACTTCGTTGCCCGCGGTCTGCGCGAAGCGGGGTTCGCGGTCGACGTCGCCGCCGATGGCGAGGAAGCGCTCGAGGGCACGCGCCAGCAGTCCTACGACGTCGCGATCGTCGATCTGATGCTGCCCAAACGCGATGGCCTGTCGGTCATCGACGAGATGCGCCGGCATGGCATCGGCACGCCGGTGCTCATTCTCAGCGCGCGCCGCTCGGTCGACGATCGGGTCAAGGGGCTGCAGGCCGGCGGCGACGATTACCTCACCAAACCGTTCGCGTTTGCCGAGCTGCTGGCGCGGGTCCAGGCGCTGGTGCGCCGTGCCACCCGGACGCCGGAACCGACCACGCTTACCGTCGACGATCTGGTCCTCGACCTGCTGTCACGGCGCGTCACGCGCGATGGCACACCGGTCGAGCTCCGCCCGCGCGAGTTCGCGCTCCTCGAGTACCTGATGCGCAACCCCGGGCGGGTGGTCTCGAAGACGATGATCCTCTCGCACGTCTGGGAGTACACCTTCGATCCGCAAACCAACATCGTCGACGTGCTGGTGAGCCGGCTGCGCGAGAAGATCGACCGTCCGTTCGAGAAGAAGCTCTTGCACACCGTGCGCGGCGTCGGCTACGTCTTACGTCCTGCGTAATAAGGGGTCGGGAGTGTTTTTCGTTGCTGCGGTTTGGCGGCGCGACGGTGGCAGGAACTGACAAGCACCCCAACCATGGCCGAACCTGAAAATGACCGCCGACCCTGTTTCCCCAGCCATGGCAGAACCTGAAAACGACTCCCGACCCCTTTTCCGACTGTTTCCAACGTTCGGGCTGCGGCTGGCGCTCTGGTACGCCACTCTCTTCGTCATCGGCTCGCTGGTCATCGTCCTGATGACCTATTGGCTGACCTCAGCGTCGCTGGCGCAGCGCGACCGGCAGATTCTCGAGTCCAAACTCGGTCAGTACGCGACCGTTTACCAGGGCGGCGGCCTGGGCGCGGTCGCCGACACCGTCCGGACCGAGCAGCGCACCGCGCCCGAACGTGTGCTGTTCGTGCGCGTCGTCAACCGGGGCGGTGAAGCGATCGTGTTGAGCCGGCCGGAAAGCTGGGATCCACAGCAGCTCGAGACGGCGTCGGTCCGGCTCTGGGACGGCACGCTGGTGCAGGTGGGGAAGAGCACCGAGGTTCGCGACGACCTGCTGGCGCGATTTCGCGCCGTGCTCGGCGTCGTGACGCTCACCGTCGTCCTGATCGCCCTCGCCGGTGGGTTTGTCGTGACCCAGTCCGCGATCGCGCCGATCCGGCGTCTGACAACGGCGGTCGCCCGGATCATCAGCACGGGCCGCACCGACGAGCGGGTCGCGCTGTCCCAGGGCGGCCCCGACGACGCGATCCATCAGCTGACCCGGCTGTTCAACGCGATGCTCGACAAGATCGAAGGGCTGGTCACGGCCATGCGGGGCGCACTCGACAACGTCTCCCATGACCTGAGGACCCCGTTGACCCGGCTGCGCGGCACCGCGGAAATGGCGCTGGCTGCGCCGCCCGACCTCGACCGCTACCGCGAAGCGCTGGCCGACTGCGTCGAGGAGTCCGATCGCGTCCTGGTCATGCTCAACACGCTGATGGACATCTCCGAGGCCGAGAGCGGCGCGATGC
>JBDTRR010000143.1:0-5934 GCA_039931615.1 Acidobacteriota bacterium | reverse complement strand
GCGAGGCGGGATGCCCCGCTCGGAATATGTCAGCGAATCTCTGATTCGGGACACTAGCAACGCTCAGCCTCGGACCGCCGAGAAATACGAGGCGGGTGTGGCGCCGCCTCCGAGTGGCAGTGCTATCTTGCCCCGCCTCCGGCGGGGGCGAGACGTCTCGACGCGAAACCTCGTCATCCTCTGGAGTAGCCATGCGGACTTCCGTCGTGTTCCGTCTCGTCCTGGTGTGCGTTGCCGCCATGCCGATCGCTCTGTTCGCGCAACGGGGACAGGCACCGCTACCGGTCGCCGCCGGCCAGGCGCCGATTACGCCGCTCGCGCCCGACGCCATGTTCACGGTCGCCGTCGCGATGGCGGTCGTCGAGGCGGCGCCGATCCACATCGCCGATCAGGGTCCTGCTGGTGCCGGTTTCCGGGTCATCGATGGTGGCGTGCGGACCGTCGCGCTCCTGGGCGCCCATGCCGCCGGCAACGCGACGACGCAGATGCTGCGCGTGCTCGGCGACAACCCGAACGTGCGGCTCCTGTTCACGCTGGTCGACGGCAACTACCGGATCGTCGCCAAACGCTCGGCCGGCATCAACCGCCTCGCCGACCTGAAGGGCAAGCGGGTCGTCGTGCCGCGCAACACCTCGGCCAACTACCATCTGGTGGCGATGCTGCGCACGGCCGGCCTGCAGGAGTCCGACGTGACACTGGTGACGGCGCCGGCGACGGCGATGGCGGCGGCGATGGTCAAGGGCGAGGCGGACGCGATCTCGATGTGGGAACCGGAGTCGGAGAATGCGGTGCGTGCCATCGGCAAGGACGCGATCATCTTCCAGGACAACAAGGTCTACCGTGAGCTGTACAGCGTGTATTCGACCACCGACGTGATGAACGATCCGCGCCGGCGGCAGGAACTGGTCGGATTCGTGCGCGCGACGCTCGCGGCGGCGGCCGAGCTCCAGAAGGATCCGCCGCGCTACTTCCCGCTGATCAGCGAGAAGACGAAGCACCCGCAGGACCAGATCGCGCGCAGCTGGGAGCACCATGGCTTCCCGCTCCGCGTCGCGCCGGATCTCCTGGACCTGATTGCTGAAGAAGAGAAGTGGGTGGCCGTGCAGCAGAACCGCGCGCCGCGGAGCCGGGCGGAGCTCGCCCGCTTCATCGATACCACGATCCTCGAGGAAGCGCGGCGGGGTCGGCCGTGACCTTGTCACGATGAGAATAGCGCGTCACCACCTGCGTCCACATCGCCCTCAGGCGCTGAGCGAGGCTTTCGAGTGCCTCGGCATTGTCGAGCGTCTATAGGGGCACGACCTCGACGCCAGCTGGCAGCCGGCAGCAGAGGGGCCGGTCGTCGCCCGGCTGCGCTCCGACACTGTCACCGTGGCGTTTCCGGCGCGGAACCCGCAAGTCCACACCGCCGTTTGATGTGCTGTGAGGCGGTCACGGCCGGCGCGTCTTTACGGGCCGCCCGCGAATGCCCGGGCGAGAACTCAATGCACTTTCTTCTTCCGTGCGGGGCCGGCAAGCGCGGCGGTGCCGGTGGCTCGCAGTGACGAGACGGCGGCGGACATGGACTGAGCTGCGGCGCGAATCCCCGCACCGGTCGCCGCAAAGTTCATCGACTGCTGGGCGCCTATGCCGACCGTCGCCGCTTCCGCGATGGCGTCCTGATTCGCCGCCAGGAAGAGGAACGACCAGCCGTAGACGTCCCGCTGCGACGAGATCAGGCCGAACACCCGCTCCCGTGTGTATACGACGCTGGCGTTTTCCGCGCCGTCCGTGATGATGACCAGCAGGACGCGATCGGGTCGTTCCGGCTCGGGCATTGCGGCCAGTCGCGCCCCTGTCTCGTCGATCGTCCGGCCGATGCCATCGAGCAGCGCCGTACTGCCACGAGGCTCGAAGGTCTCTGCCGTCAGCCGGGACGCACCCGCGATTGGCCTGGCGAGATACACCACCTCGTACCGATCGTCGAACTGGACCAGCGTCAGCCGGCAATCGCCATCCTGCCGCTGCTGGTCGGTGAGGAACTGGTTGAATCCGCCGATCACATCCGAAGCGATCGTCTCCATCGAGCCGGAGCGATCGAGGATCACCGTGACATCAGTCTCGTGCTTCATCAATGTTGTCCTGTTTGAGTGTCCGTATCCCGCCGCCTCCATAGACTTATGACAGGACTGGTCAGGGCACGATACGGCGCTGGTTCGTCAGCTGAACTCCGCAGCGAGGCGCTCGAGCGCCACGTCGGGCTTGCGGTAGGTACGACCCGGACATCGAGACCAAACGCGTCTTGAATCGTCACCGTTCACCCGACCCGGTCCGCACGTTGACGACGGACGCGCCGGCGACTGAACAGCCGACTTGACGCAGCGCCGCCTCGTACGCGGCCAGCTGCGCAGCGTAACGGCCCGCCCCAATCGACCTGTCCGTCTTGTAATCCACCACCTGCCAGCCGGCGTCGGAATCGAACAGCAGGTCGATGACGCCGTTGCTGAGGCGGCCGTCGTCCGCCACGGTGAACGGGGCTTCTACGGCGTGGACGTGGCTCTGCGCGACCGGCCAGAAATCCGCCCGCGCGGCGCGCTCGACGGTGTCGAGCGCCTCGTCAATCACGACGCGCAGCTGCGGCTCCTCGACGGTCAGCCACCCGGCCAGCCGGCGCAGATCGTCGCGGCTCGCGTCCTTGTGCCGCATGGCGTGCTCGAGCAGCCCGTGAATCAGGCTGCCCCACGCCATCCCCGCGTCTGCGCGCCGGGCCGGCGTGTCGGCCGTGACGACCTGGGTCGGGTCGTCGGGCATCGCGTGCACCACGCGGGCCATCTGCGCGATGTGTTTCGCCTCTGCGGTGACGGACGTGACCGACCAGGTGGCTTCGCGCACGTGAGTGTGCGCGCTCTCCCTTCGTGCCGTCGCGCTGGCGCGTAACGCCGCCGAGATCCTCGGCGGTTGAACCGTCGGCACGGCAACTTTCGTGACCGCCGGCAGCTCCGGCACGCCGGCGAGAAACTCGTCAAACGGACCCCAGGGACGCCCGTTCCCTGGCCTGGCCCAGCGTCCCACCACGAGCAGCTCCCGGGCACGGGTGGCGGCGACGTAGCGAAGACGCACCTCCTCAGCATCGAGGTAGTGCAACTCTTCTTTGACCTTCTCGTCCCATCCGGCGGGCTGCGCAATCACCTTGTTGCCATACCCGTCGCCGTCCCTTTCGATGCTGAACCAGCCGCGGGCGCCGTCCGCATGGCGCTCGACCCGCTTGGAGACATGCCGCCACCGGTCGCCGCACGGATCGGCGAGGAACACGACCCTGGCTTCGAGCCCCTTGGCCTTGTGCAGGTTCATGACCCGGACGACAGCCGACCGGCCGGGTTCGAGCGGCAGCGACTCGATGTCACCGGCGTCTTCGGTGTCGGTCTCGAGCGCCCGGGCCGCTTCCGCCAGGCTGGCGCCGCGCTCCATCACCTGACGCACCCGGTCAACGGCGTGCACCAGATCCCCCGCCTCGACGCCACCGGGCGTCGTCGTCGCCAGAGCCAGGTATCCGGTGTGCTCGAGCACGCGCTCGACCGCCGCCGGTGACGGAAGCACGCGCGTCCAGCGGTAATACTGACGCAACGACGCCAGCGCAGATCCAACGGGTGACGTCTTGCCGGCCGAGGGAGCACATTCTCCGACTTCACAGAACACACTGAACCAGCCGCCGCCCTGCTTGAACGCAAACAGCTCGCGATCGCTGACGCCGAACAGCGGGCCACGAAGAACGCCGACGAGCGACACGCTGTCCTGCGGGTCGCTCAGCGCGCGCAGCAACAGCGCGAGCGCCTTGACTTCACGCGACTCGGCGAACGCGCCGGCGCCGCTGACTTCCATCGGGATCTGCAGCGCCTCCAGTGCCCGCACGTACGGCAGCAGGCGATTCGTCTTCTTGCGCGTGAGGATGAGGAAGTCGCCGAAGCGCCGGCGGCCGGCATCGACCTCCGATCGGATGAACCTGGCGATGCGCTCCGCTTCGACGGTCGTCACGTCGCAACCATCGACATCCTCCCCCATCGTCAAGGTGCAGACGCCGGACACCTGCGCAGCGTTACCCTTAAGGTTCTTGGGATCGGCCTCATGCCGGACCGTGCCGACGCGCTCTCCGGGCGCGGGCTCCAACCGCGCATACTGCGGCGAATGCGGCGTCGGCGCGGATGGGAACTGCGACTCGAAGACGCGGTTGGCCCAGTCGCACAGCGCGGCGGTGGACCGGAAATTCGTGGTCAGCGGGATGACATCGCCATGGGCCGATTCCGCGATCCGCGCCCGCACCAGGTTGTAGATCTCGATGTCGGCCCGGCGGAAGCGATAGATCGACTGCTTGGGATCGCCGACAACGAAGAGGGCGCCCGGGCGAAGGGTGACGGAGCGCCAGTCGAGAGGTGCACCCTTCCTCCCGCTGAAGAAGGACGCCTTGGGTTCTTCTGCGGCCAGCAGGAACACGATCTCTGCCTGAACCGGGTCAGTGTCCTGGAACTCGTCAAC
Source organism: Acidobacteriota bacterium (assembly GCA_039931615.1). GTDB lineage: Bacteria > Acidobacteriota > Vicinamibacteria > Vicinamibacterales > CAVVIG01 > JAHFUI01. The sequence goes on along the minus strand of JBDTRR010000143.1, from coordinate 1,425 downwards.
GAAGAGCCAGCGATGCTTCAGCTGCAGCGCCGTGCGGACATCGGCGCGCTCGCGCAGCAGCTTCGCGGACTTGAACAACAGATCGCTGTAGGTCAACGTATTTCGCCGCATCCGCGCGGCGGCGGCCGTCGCCCGCGCTTCGGTCAGCAGCGTCACCACGATGCGATAGAGATACTGCCGCCAGGCGTCCATCAAGGGCGTGACGACGTCGTTGCGAAAATCCTCGTGCAGCGCCTTCGCTTTCCTCCCGGTCCGCGCCGCTGCGGAAGGTTCGTCGTCCCACCACTTCAACACGACTGTCGGTGTGGCCGCCCAGATCGACAGCAGTTGCGCGAGCGTAGCCGCACGGTGCCGGCGGCCATTGGCGATGCCCAGTTCCCGGCGGAACCTGACGGCGCGTTCCTGAACCTTGCACGTGGTGTTGGGGTCGATCGAGGCCGGCAGCAGCTTGCTCAAGGCGGTCCAGAATCGGTCGACTCTCCGCCAGACGTGCTCGACGTCCGGGGGCGGCGCGTTTCCGGTCGGGAATTCCACATCCTCCAGGTCACAAATGGTTTCGAACGCCTTCTGCAACTGTCCGGTCTTCAGTCCCGCGTCACGCAACTCCTGAAGCAGCGGATGACCGCTCGTTCGTGCCTGGGCGAGGAAGTCCCGCCACGCTTCGGCACGCAGCGCGGCGTCCTCCGTCTCATCGAGCTCGGAGAACCCAGGGGCGAGGCCGGATTCGACAGGCCGCTCGCGGAGGAGGTGGGCACAGAAGGAATGGATGGTGCCGGACACGAAGCGCTCCAGATTGCCCAGCGCCGCGTCGACGCGTGCCGCCTGGTCCGGCGGAAGCCCGACCGTACCGACGGGAGAGACGAGTTGACTCTCCAACGCGAGCTGAAAGCGGCCGCGCAGCTCCGAGGCCGCCTTGCGGGTGAACGTGACGGCAGCCATGTGCTCGATCTGATACTTGCCGGATGCAATTCCAGCAGCCATCCGCGCGGCCATCATGTGCGTCTTGCCGGAACCGGCCCCCGCCTCGACCAGGAGGTTGCGATCGAGGTTCGAGACGATCGCCGCTCGGGATTCTTCGTCGCTGAGCCGCGGTCTATTCATGCGTCTGGAGGTTCCGCCTCGCCTCCAGCAGTCGATCCAGCGTTTTCGTCTCGACGCGTGGGAGGGCGTCGGCTGCACCGCATGCCGCACCGAGATCACAGAACATGCAGGCCTCATCGTCAGCGGCGTGAATGAACGTCCCCGAGGCGATCACCGTCCGGAGGTCGGTAAGCACTCCGGCGAGGGCCGCTTTGCTCGGGGTGTCGATCGAACGACGCTCCTTCCCGCCTTTGGCGCTCGAGAAGTAATAGATGCCGCGGACGACCTTGGCGCCTTTGTACTTGCGTCTCAGCAACTGCACCGCGGCCACCCCGTACAGGGCGT
>JBDTRR010000142.1:0-6029 GCA_039931615.1 Acidobacteriota bacterium | reverse complement strand
GTAGGCGCCGACGCCCATCGCCAGGAACATGTAGCCGAGCTGCGACACGGTCGAGTACGCCAGCACCCGCTTGATGTCGTTCTGCACCATGCCGATGGTTCCCGCCATCAGGGCGGTGGCGGCGCCGATCACCGCGACGATCGTCAGCGTCTCGGGCGCATGACTGAACAGCACGGCATTGCGGCCAATCATGTAGACACCGGCGGTGACCATCGTCGCCGCATGGATCAGGGCGGAGACCGGCGTCGGCCCTTCCATGGCGTCCGGCAGCCAGACGTAGAGCGGAATCTGCGCTGATTTACCGGTGGCGCCGACGAACAGCAGCAGGGTGATCAACGACAGTGTCCCGAACGTCGTCTCGGGGGCGAGCGGCGTCAGGGCGCGGGCGACCTCCTGGAAGTCGAGGGTGCCGAAGCGCACGAACAGCAACAGCATGCCGAGAATGAAGCCGAAGTCGCCGATGCGGTTGACGATGAAGGCCTTCTTGCCGGCGTCGGACGCGGCCTTCTTCTGATACCAGAACCCGATCAGCAGGTAGGAGCACAGCCCGACCCCCTCCCAGCCGACGAACATCACCAGGAAGTTCGCCCCGAGAACCAGCACCAGCATGAAGGCGGCGAACAGGTTGAGGTAGGAGAAATAGCGGGCGTACTCCGAGTCCGCCTCTTCGTGCATGTAGGCGGTCGAATAGATGTGGATCAGCGCGCCGATGCCGGTGACGACGAGGATCATCAGGGCGGACAGCGGATCGAGACGGAGCGTGAAGCCGACGTCGAGGTCGCCGGACGTGATCCAGGAGAAGACCTGCTGGACGATCGCCCGCGATTCCGGCGGCAGGCCGACCAGCCGCCACACCATGGCGGCCGAGACGGCAAACGAGGCCAGCACCGACCCGCAGGCGACCGCGCCCGCCGCGCCCTTGCCGATCCGGCGGCCGAGGCCGGCGTTCAGCAGGAAGCCGACGAACGGCAAGAGCGGAATTAGTAGGAGCATTGTGTCGAGGACGCTCGGCGACCTCTGCTCCCTCCGCGTGGATCCATCACCATTTCAGGCTCGCGAACGAATCCGGGTTGAGCGAGGCGCGATGGCGGAACAGTCCGATGACGATCGCCAGCCCGACCGCGGCTTCGGCGGCGGCGACCGTCATCACGAAGAACACGATGATCTGTCCGTCGACCGACCCGAGGGCGCGGCCGAAGGCGACGAACGTCAGGTTGACGGCGTTCAGCATGATCTCGATCGAGAGCAGGATCGTGATCAGGTTGCGGCGCAGGAACACGCCGCCGGTGCCGATCGCGAACAGGATCGCCGAGAGCAGGAGGTACTCGTTCAGCGTCGGGGTCATGGCAGGTCCGGTGTTCCGGGCGACCGGCGCCGGGCGGCGGGCGCGATCGGCTCGCGCCGGGCCAGCACCACGGCGCCGACCATCGCCACCAGGATCAGGATCGAGGTCACCTCGAACGGAAAGGCATAGTCGGTGAACAGCGCGCGTCCGATCGCCGCCACCGACGCCTCTGCCGCGGCAGGAAAGGCGCCGGTTTCTCCGCCGTTCTTGGTCAGCGCCCACCACAGCTCGACGATCAAGGCCAGCGCGAGCAGCCCGCCGAACCGTCTGACCCCGGCCCCCGCCAGCCGCCGCCGTTCGACGCCGGGAGTTTCCAGGTCCTCTTCGGTATCCTCGTGTGGAGCGTTCAACAGCATGACGACGAACAGGAACAGCACCATGATGGCGCCGGCATAGACGATGATCTGGATGACGGCGACAAACGGCGCCTCGAGCAGCACGTAGAGGCCGGACAGGGCGCCGAACGACGCAATCAGCAGCAGCACGCTGTAGATCGGGTTGCGCTGGGCGATGACCAGCAGCGAAGCGACGATCGCGACCGCGCCAAACAGGTAGAACATCGCGTCAGGCCCCGAAATACAGCACGCCAGCCGCGGTCACCAGCAGGTTGACGACGGCCATCGGCAGCAGCACCTTCCAGCCGAACTGCATCAGCTGATCGTAGCGGTAGCGCGGCAGCGTCCAGCGCATCCAGACGTAGAAGAACAGGATCGCGGCGACCTTGAGCAGGAACCAGATCCAGCCGAGCGATTCGGGCAGCAGCGGTCCGTGCCAGCCGCCGAGATACAGGTCGGTGGCGACCGCCGACACCGTCACCATGTTGATGTACTCGGCGAGAAAGAACATCGAGAAGCTCATGCTGCTGTACTCGGTGTGATACCCGGCGACCAGCTCCTGCTCGGCCTCGGGAAAATCGAACGGCGCGCGGTTGGTCTCGGCAATGCCCGCGGTCATGAAGATCAGGAAGCCGAGCGGCTGCAGGAACACGTACCAGCGCGGCACGACCCCGAGCCACGCCCCGCTCTGCCGGTTGACGATGTCGGTCAGCGACAGCGAGTTGGCGATGACCAGCACGCCGGCCAGCGCCAGGCCGTAGGACAGCTCGTAGCTGATCATCTGCGCCGAGGAGCGCAGGCCGCCGAGCAGCGAGTACTTGCTGTTCGAGCTCCAGCCGGCCAGGACGATGCCGTAGACGCTCATCGACGAGATGGCGAAGATGACCAGCACGGCGACGTTGACATCGGCCACCTGCAGCTTCATCGGCGCGTCGAGCAGGCCGAACAGGGTCGTTTCGGCGCCGAACGGCACCACCGCGAAGGCGGCAAACGCGGCGGTGGCGGCGATGATCGGCGCCAGCGCAAACAGCAGCGGATCGGCGGCGCGCGGCCGCAGTTCCTCCTTGAAGAGCAGCTTGATGATGTCGGCGAGCGGCTGCAGCAGCCCTTTCGGGCCGACCAGGTACGGCCCGAGCCGCTGCTGGAGCATCGCCGCCACCTTGCGCTCGACATAGACCATGATCGCCGCCGAATTCAGCAGCATCACGAAGACGAACAGGGTCAGCCCGAGTTGGGCCATCAGGAGCGGAGTCATCGGGAATCGGCGATCGGGCGATGGGTGATCGGGTGATCGGCGATCGGGTCATCGCTGCTCGACGATCGATCGCCGATCACCGATCGCCCGATCATCAATGAACCCCCTCGAGGGCGCGGGTGGCCCGCCATGGCGCCGGCAATGTACAGCGCCCCTCCTTGATATGGGCTTCGTATTCGTGCCGGAAATGCTTCAGCGTCGTCAAGACCGGGGTGACGGCCGCGTCGCCGAACGCGCACAGGGTCTTGCCGGCGACGTTCGCCGAAATGCTCGACAGCAGATCCAGATCCTGCAGCTGTCCCTCGCCGCGCTCGATGCGGCGGAGGATCTGGTGCAGCCAGTCGGTGCCCTCGCGGCACGGCGTGCACTTGCCGCACGACTCGTGCCGGTAGAAATGCAGCAGGTTCTCGGCCAGCCAGACCATGCAGGTGGTGTCGTCGAGCACGACCAGTCCGGCCGATCCGAGCAGCGATCCCGCCTTCTGCACGCCGTCGAAGCTGGCCTGCGCATCCAGCTGGTCGGGCAGCAGGATTGGCACCGACGAGCCGCCGGGGATGACGGCCTTGATCGTCCGGCCGTCGCGCGCACCGCCCGCCTTCCCTTCGATCAGCTCGCGCAGCGTGACCGACATCGACGCTTCGTAGACCCCGGGCCGCTTGACGTGGCCGCTGACGCAATAGAGCTTGGGACCGCCGTTCTTCTCCGGGCCCAGGGCGGCAAACCACTCGGCGCCGTTCAGCAGGATCGACGGCACGTTGGCCAGGGTCTCGACATTGTTGACCGCGGTCGGGCAGTTGTAGAGGCCGACGACGGCCGGAAACGGCGGCTTGTTGCGCGGCTGGGCCCGCTTGCCCTCGAGTGATTCGAGCAGCGCGGTCTCTTCCCCGGCCTCGTAGGCGCCGGCGCCGCGGTGCACGTAGACATCGCAGTTGAACCCGGAGCCGAGCACGTTCCGGCCGAGGAAGCCGCGCGCGTAGGCCTCGTCAATCGCCCGTTCCAGGTGCTGCTGGACGTGCAGGAACTCGCCGCGGATGTAGATGTAGGCGATCGCCGCGCCGATGGCGTAGCAGCCGATCGCGCACCCTTCGATCAGCAGGTGCGGATTGCGCTCCATCAGCAGATGGTCCTTGAACGTGCCGGGTTCGCTCTCGTCGGCGTTGCAGGCGATGTACTTCGGATTGGGCGACTTCTTGTCGACGAACTGCCACTTCATCCCGGTCGGGAAGCCGGCGCCGCCGCGGCCGCGCAGGCCGGACGCCTTGACCAGATCGATGACCGCTTCGGGCTTGATCGCCAGCGCCTTGCGCAGGCCGTCGTAGCCCTGATGCTGCAGGTAGAAGTCGAGCGTGAAGGAGTTCGGCTCGCGGACGGACTTGGTGAGAAGAGGCTCCATGGTGTTACTTTTCCACCGCGTGATGGCAGCCGCTCAAGGCCGCCTCGCCGCGGGCCCGGATATCGTCGATCAGCCGGGCCGCGTCCTCCGGCTGCAGACACTCGTGCCAGGCGTCGTTGACCATCACCACCGGCGCCCGATCGCAGGCGCCGAGACACTCGACTTCGAGCAGGGTGAACGTCCCGGTCGCATCGGTCTGCCCGGCGGCAATGCCCAGCTTGCCGGCGATCGCTTCGGTCACCCGTTCGGCGCCGTTCAGCGCGCACGACAGCGTCCGGCAGACCTGCAGGACGAACGTCCCGACCGGCCTGGTGTAGAACATGGTGTAGAACGACACCACGTCCTCGACGTCGGCCGGCGTGATCTCGAGCAGCCCGGCGACGTAGCGCATCGCGTTGGCGGTGACATAGCCGATCTGGTACTGCACCAGATAGAGCGCCGGCAGCACCGCCGACCGCTTCCGATCCGGCGGATAGCGGGTGATCAGGGCAGCGAAGCGGGCCTGGTTCTCCGGGGTATACGCGAACGGCGGGCCCGGGTCTTCGAGCTTCCGCGCCGAACGGTGGAAGGTCGCGTAGTCGATCCGCGGGTGAAACGTCACCGGTCCACATCTCCCATGACGACGTCGATCGATCCGATCACGGCGATGACGTCGGCAATCAAACCGCCGACGATCATCGGCTCGAGCGCCTGGCACGCCAGCAGGGAGGGCGCGCGCGACTTGACCCGCCACGGCCGGTTGGTCCCGTCCGAGACGATGTAGAAGCCCTGCTCGCCGCGCGGGCCCTCGACCGGGACATAGACCTCGCCGGCCGGCACGGTGAACCCCTGGGAGTAGATCAGGAAGTGCTGGATCAGCGCTTCCATCTCCGTGTAGACCCGATCCTTGGGCGGCGGCGTGATCCGGGGATCGTCGATCGCGAACGGGCCGGTCGGCGTCACCCGGGCCAGCGCCTGCCGGCAGATCTTGACGCTCTCCTTCATCTCGGCGACCCGGACCAGATAGCGCGAGTAGACATCGCCGCTCGACTGCAGCGGGACGCTGAAGTCGTAGGTGTCGTAGCCGAGATAGGGGAAGTACTTGCGGACGTCGTAGTCGACGCCGGCGGCGCGCGCGATCGGCCCGACCAGACCGTAGGCCACCGCGTCTTCCTTCGAGATGACGCCGACCTGCTGGGTCCGCTTCAGGTAGATCTGGTTCCTGGTCAGCAGATCTTCGTACTCGTCGAGCTTGGGCAGGAACCGGTCGAGAAACGATCGCACCGCGTCGTGGAACCCGCGCGGCAGATCCTCGCGCAGCCCGCCGACCCGCATGTAGCTCGGGAACAGCCGGAAGCCGGCCAGCATCTCGTTGATGTTCAGCAGCAGCTCGCGCTCGCGGAAGCAGTACAGCATCACCGAAACGGCGCCGACCTCCATGCCGTGCGTCCCCAGCCAGACCAGGTGGCTGTTGATGCGCTGCAGCTCGGCAATCAGCACCCGGATGTTGCGCACCCGCTCGGGGATCTCGACGCCAAGCAGCTGCTCCACCGAGAGGCAGAACGCCATGCTGTTGGACTGCGCGCTCAGGTAATCCATCCGCTCGACCAGCGGGATGACCTGCTGCCACTTCTTCTGCTCGGTGGTCTTCTCGATGCCGGTGTGGAGGTAGCCGATGGTCGGCGACGCCGACAGCACGGTCTCGCCGTCGAGTTCCAGCAC
>JBDTRR010000141.1:0-6166 GCA_039931615.1 Acidobacteriota bacterium | reverse complement strand
TCTGAAAGGGAACGCTCTTGACGATGCCGACAATCAATCCCGACAGCCGGTGGTCGGGGATCGAGGACGCGATCGCGACTGGTCGCGGCGGCGAAGGCTCGGCTTCGATATGGTTGCGCCGTGTATCAGCAAGGGGTCTGCCAGTGCGTGGCGATTCGTTCGTGCGCAGACGGCGGGACGCATTTCCCCATGGGAACGGGCGGGTTGCGGCAGCGCCGACGGCGGCGGCGCGATCCGGCGAGAACGCCGGTAGACGATCTCGTCGCTTTCCCGGCTGGACGCTCAACAAAAATGTTCAGATCGATCCGAGCGCACCGCCGCCCCGGCGCGGCCGCGCCCGGCAAATCGACATCACGCTCACTCGCGGCGTTCGCACACAAATTGGTCGGCCGCAGGCGACGTCAATGTCGGCTGCCCGTGGCGAGGCTAAATGCGGGGTGCCGGGTGGACTTTCCCGAGGAACAGTGCAGGCGCGAAGGATGGGCTGCGCCACTCATTCCGGTCCGGCTGAAGCCGGACACTACGTACGAATCACCGCACCAACACGTCGGCCTTGTGATTCGGCGGCTACGGGACGGTCTCAAAGACCGTCCCCTATCCGGACGTAGGGCACACCCTTCAGGGTGTGCCGCGGGGGTCACGCGTCGGTGCGGAGTGCCGCCCACGCGGTGTCGTCGGCGGTCGCGGTGGCGGCGCGGACGTGTTCTGATTTCTCGAGCCAGCGCCGGCGCCACGGCTTGAGGACCGCGATCGCCAGAATCGCCGTCGTGAAGTCCATCGTGATGATGACGGCGAACACCGGAATCCACGACCCGGTCGACTGGTGGAGGAGCGCGGCGACCGGGCCGCCCAGCACCGAGCCGACACCTTGAGCCATATAGAGACAGCCATAGTTGGCGGTCGCGTGCCTGGTCCCGAACGTATCGGTCAGCGTCGAGGGGAAGAGCGAGAAGATCTCGCCCCACCCGAAAAACACCAGACCCGAGAGCAGCACGAACAGGATCGGGTTGTCGCGCGTCAGCAGCCATAGCGTCATCGCCATGCCTTCGAGGCCAAAGGCGATCAGCATGGTGTTCTCGCGGCCGAAGCGGTCGGAAATCCAGCCGAAGAACGGCCGCGTCGCGCCATTGGTGATGCGGTCGAGCGAGAGCGCCAGCGGCAACACCGGCAGCCCGAACACCAGCACGCTGGCGAGGCCGAAATCGCGGGTGAAGGCGCCCATCTGCGACGTCACCATCAATCCGGTCGTCGACATCATCGTCATCATGGCGAACATCAGCCAGAAGATCCGCGTGCCGAGCATCTCGACCGGCGAGACGTCGATCGGGGCGGCAGCGGCCGGGGCGCCGCCGGCCCGCCGCCGCTGATTGAAGGCGATCAGCCAGGCCGCGTCGGGGCGCCGCAGCCCCTGCGCGGCGATCAGGCCGACCACACCGAAGACGAAGCCGAAGCGGGTCAAGGCGTCCTGATACGTCGATTCGCGCAGCACGGTCGCGATCGGAAACGTCGTCAGCAGCGCGCCGATTCCGTATCCCGCCGCCACCAGTCCGGTCGCCAGCCCGCGCTTGTCCGGGAACCACTGCACCATGTGGCCGATGACGCCGACGTAGACAATCCCGGTCCCGATGCCGCCGAGCAGCCCATACGTGAGATAGAGCATCGTCAAGCTCGAGACCTGCGCCGCCAGGACCCAGCTCAAACCGGTGATCAGCGCGCCCAGCGACAGCAGCAGCCGCGGACCGAAACGGTCGACCAGCACGCCCTGCCACGGCGAGAGAAACGTCTGGACCACGATCAGGATGGAAAACGTGATCTGCAGTTCCGCCAGCGTCGAGCCGAGACCGGCGGTCAGCGGCTGCGTAAACAGCGCCCAGACGTACTGCGGGCTCGAGATCGCGACCATGCAGACGAGGCCGAGCGAGAGTTGTATCCAGCGCGTGCGGTCGGAAGCGGTTGTCAACACGGTGGCCTCACGTAAGAAGAAAGTCCAGGTCGATCGATTCCCGGCCAGTCTGCAAAATCGACACCGAGGAACGCGGCGGCGCGTTTTCGCGCGGCGATCCGGTGCCACCGACGCATCTCCCCCGAAGGCGCGGCAATTGCTGTCAGTGATTCGAGATGGCGCGGCAGGCGGTTCGCCGGCGTGGAACACGACAAGGTTGTCGCGACGGCCAGCGCAAAAGCGACAGTCTTGTTGATGTCGCGAAACCACGATCGGGTCGCTGCGATGTGTGCGAAAATGCCGCCACTGGACGTGCCGCGCTCTCGCCGGGCTCGCACGTTCCCGCTCGCACACGATCCCGTTCGTCTCACATCTCAGCACCGGAGCGCCGTGTGATCTCGACCGCCGCTCCGCCGGAGGCGTCGCGTGAGTCTGGGTGAAACTGTTTCGCTGCAGGAAGGGTCGCTGCTCTGGACCCTCGAAGAAATCAGCCGGCTGGTCTCGCACAGCGGCAGCCCCGCGGAGACCCTGGCCAACATCGTCAAACTGATCCGGCGCCGGTTCGACACCGACGTCTGTTCGGTCTATCTGCTCGAGCCCGATCGCGCGAGCCTGGTGCTCGCCGCCACGATCGGGTTGCGGCCGGAGAGCGTCGGCCGGATCCGGATGCGGCTGAGCGAGGGCCTGGCCGGTCTGGTCGCCGAGGAGATGCAGCCGCAGGTCGTCGCCGACGCCACCGTACATCAGCGCTTCAAGTATTTCGGCGAGGCGGGCGAAGATCCCTATCACTCGTTCCTGGGCGTGCCGCTGATTGAACACGGCGAGCTCCAGGGAGTGCTGGTCGTCCAGACGGTCGAGCCGCGCACCTTCGCGCAGCAGGACGTCAGGATGCTGGTGATGGCCGGGACGCAGCTGGCGCCGATCGTCAGCGAAGCCCGCACGCTCGGCCTGGTGGTGGCGCCGACGCATCAGCGCCTGTCCGCGCTGGCGCAGAATCTGTGGTGGAGCTGGGACGACGACACGACCAACCTGTTCCGGCAGCTCGACCCGGCACTGTGGCGGGAGTCGGGCCACAATCCGGTGGCGCTGCTCCAGCAGATCCCGATCGAGAAGATCGAAGAGCGCGTCGCCGACCTGGCGCTGCAGAGCCGGATCAACTACTCCTACCGCCGCATGCGCGAGTACCTCTCCTCGAAGCGCACCTGGGGCGATCGCAACGCCGGCGTCCTCTGGGCGCGGCCGGTGGCCTACTTCTCGGCCGAGTTCGGGCTGCACGAATCGCTGCCGATCTACTCGGGTGGCCTCGGCATCCTCGCCGGCGATCACGTCAAGAGCGCATCGGATCTCGGCATCCCGCTGATCGGCGTCGGCCTGTATTACGACCAGGGCTATTTCAAGCAGCGCCTCGATCGCGACGGCTGGCAGCAGGAAGAGTATCTCGATGTCGACAGCGGACTGCTGCCGATCCAGCCGGCGACGCACAAGGGCACGCCGGTGATGGTGGCGATCCAGACGCAGACCGGCACCATCAACGCCCGCGTCTGGCGGCTGGCGGTCGGCCGCAGCACGCTGCTGCTGCTCGATTCCAACGTCGACGGCAACCAGCCCGAGGATCGGCAGCTGACGTCGCGGCTCTACGGCGGCGATCACCGCATCCGGATCCGGCAGGAGCTGCTGCTGGGCGTCGGCGGCGTGCGGGCGCTCGAAGCGCTGGGCATCTCGCCCGGCGTGCTGCATCTCAACGAGGGCCACAGCGCCTTTGCCGCCCTCGAGCTGGTGCGGTGGCGGATGGTCACCGAAGGGATCGGCGCCGACGAGGCGGCGCGCCGCACCGCGGCGCAGATCGTCTTCACCACGCACACGCCGGTGCCGGCCGGCCACGACCGCTTCTCGTCGTCGCTGATCGGCGAGCATCTCGGGCCGCTGCGCGATGCGCTCGGGGTCAGCCACGACGACCTGATGGCCTGGGGCCGGGTCAATCCGGGCGACGACCACGAAGAATTCTGCATGACGGTGCTGGCGCTGAAGATGTCGCGGCGCGCCAACGCCGTGTCGTCGCTGCACGGCCAGGTGTCGCGGGCGATGTGGGCGCCGCTCTTCCCGGATCGGAGCGAGGCCCGCGTGCCGATCGGCCACATCACCAACGGGATTCACGTCCCGACCTGGCTGGCGCCGCAGATGCACCAGGTGTTCGACCGCCATCTCGGGCCGGCCTGGCCGCAGCACTGCGGCGAGCCGGGGTTCTGGGAAGCGATCGAATCGGTCGACGACGGCGAGCTGTGGGAAACGCACCAGGCGCTCAAGATGCGGCTGATCGACATCGCGCGCCGTCGCGCGGCGCAGAGCGCGGAGCGGCGCGGCGACCCGCCGGAACTGGTCGCCAAGCTGCGGCGATCGCTGCGGCTGGACGCCCTGACCATCGGCTTCGCGCGCCGCTTCGCCACCTACAAGCGGGCCGACCTGATCCTGCAGGATATCGAAGCGATTGCCGAGATCGCCGGCAACCCCCAGACGCCGATCCAGCTGGTGTTCGCCGGCAAGGCGCACCCGCAGGACTGGCCGGGCAAGGAGATCCTGCAGCGGATCGCCAGGCTGGTGCACGATCCGCGCTTCGCCGGCAAGGTGCTGTTCATCGAGAACTACGACATCAACGTCGGCCGCCACCTGGTCCACGGCGTCGACGTGTGGATGAACAATCCGCGGCGGCCGCTCGAAGCGTGCGGCACCAGCGGCCAGAAGGTCGTCCTCAACGGCGGCTTGAACCTGTCGATTCTCGACGGCTGGTGGGCGGAAGCCTACGACGGCCAGAACGGGTTCGCGATCGGCATGGGCGACACCCACGTCGAAACCCGGCTGCACGATTTCCGCGACGGCGAGGCGCTGTTCCGGGTGCTCCGCGACGAGGTGGTGCCGCTCTACTACGACCGCGATCAGGACGGGCTGCCGCGGCGCTGGATCGCACGGATGAAACGCGCCATCCGCACGCTCGGCTGGCGGTTCAGCGCCGATCGGATGGTGATGGATTACGTCCGCGAGTCCTACATCCCGGCGGCCGGTGGCACGAGCTGCGACATGACCCGGGGCGACGGCTGACACGGTCGAGCGGCACGACGCGGCGTTGCGAGCCGCGTCGGCGCCGCCGCGCCTCAGGGGCGCTCGCCGTCGTTCAGGCGCGCCGGCTGGATGTCTTGCGCTTCTTGACCCCGGATCCCGCACGCAGCTGACTTTCCGCCATCAGCCAGTCGTCGAGATCGTGGCCGTGCGTGGCGCCGCAGGCCAGGAACAGCTGGTATGCCAGGAGGGCGACGGAGTCGGTGCTGCCGGCCGTATCCGCCGATTCGGATGCCGGCATGATCTGGGTGGTGCCGCCCCGGCGGCGGCGGGTCGGTCCTGTCGTCGTCATGTCTCCCTCGGGCATGAGTCAAAGGCCGGTCGGGTTCACGAACGAAACCGCCGCCAGTCGAGGCCGTACTTCCTGACCTTGTAATTGAAGATCCGCTCGGTCGTCGCCAGCAGCCGGGCCGCCTTGGCGCGGTTGCCGCGGGCGCTCTTGAGCGCGTCCTGCAACGCGTCTTTCTCGACCGCCTCCAGCATGTCGCGCAGCGTCAGCTTGAGGCCGGTGTCGGACGCCTCAGCGGTCTGCAGCGTCGGCGGCAGATGATGGGCGTGCACGACGTTGGCGTCGCAGACGACGACGGCGCGCTCGATGACGTTGGCCAGCTCGCGGACGTTGCCGGGCCAGTGATAGGCCATCAGCATGTCGATCGCCGGGGTCGAGATCCGCCGGATGTTCTTGCCGTGCTCGCGCGACAGCTTCTCGAGAAAATGATCGGCGAGCAGCAGGATGTCGGTCTTGCGCTCGCGCAGCGGCGCGACGAAGATGGCGAAGACGTTGAGGCGATAGTAGAGGTCCTCGCGGAACTCCCCGGCGGCGATCGCCTTCTCCAGATCCTTGTTGGTGGCGGTGACCAGGCGCAGGTTGACGCGGATGGTTTCGGTGCCGCCCAGCCGCTCGAACTCGCGCTCCTGCAGGACGCGCAGCAGCTTGACCTGCGTCGCCAGATTGAGCTCGCCAATCTCGTCCAGGAACAGGGTGCCGCCGTCGGCGATTTCGAAGCGCCCCTTCTTCGATCCCTGGGCGCCGGTGAAGGCGCCCTTTTCGTAGCCGAAGAGCTCCGACTCGATCAGGTCCTGCGGCAGCGCCGCGCAGCTGACCTTGATGAA
>JBDTRR010000140.1:0-6580 GCA_039931615.1 Acidobacteriota bacterium | reverse complement strand
CGGTCGGGGCGCTGTTCGTCATCGATCTCCCGGCGGCCAACTCAGACAGGAGCGCGGCCTGAGCACCCTGGCAGGAATAGGGTAGCCTCGTTCTCGTCAGGGTCACCTCGTGTCCCGAATCAGAGATTCGGTGACAAATATTCCGGGCGCGGCGCCCGGATCGCAAGGCGTGAAGAGCGAGTTTATTGGGCATGAATGAGCGATGAGCAACGCAGCGAGGCGGGATGCCCCGCTCGAAATATGTCAGCGAATCTCTGATTCGGGTCACTAGCCATGCCGCGAATCCTACTGGTCGACGACGATGCCGACACCTGCACCTTCCTCGAGGAGCTGCTCGCCGCCCCCGGCCGGCAGTTCGTCTCGGTGCAGGATCCGGCCACGGCGCTGAGCAAGATCCACCACGACACGTTCGATCTGCTGATCTCCGACATCAATCTCAACGCGCCGCAGTCGGGCATCGATCTGCTCCGCCGGTTCAGCGCCGAGCAGGGCAGTCCGGTCGTGCTGATCAGCGGCTTCGGCACGCTGGAAACCGCCATCGACGCCGTCCGGGCCGGCGCGTTCGACTACATCAGCAAGCCGTTCGACATCGCCGACGTCAAGCGCATCGTCGATCGGGCGATCGAGCAGCGGACGCGGCGGCGCGATTTTCCCGCCGAGATGCCGGCCAGCTCGCCCGGCAGCTTCATCGGCCGCACCGCGCCGATGCTCGAGGTCTACAAGCAGATCGCCCATGGCGCGGACTCGTCCGCGCCGGTCCTGATCGTCGGCGAGAGCGGCGTCGGCAAGGAACTGGTCGCCCGCGCCATCCACGATCACGGCAGCCGCGCCCGCGAGCCGTTCGTGGCGATCAACTGCGGCGCGATCGCCGATACCCTGCTCGAGTCGGAGCTGTTCGGCCATCAGCGCGGCGCGTTCACCGGCGCCGTCGCCGACCACAAGGGCGTGTTCGAGCAGGCCGGCAAGGGCACCGTGCTGCTCGACGAGATTGGCGATACCACGCCGGCGTTGCAGATCCGGCTGCTGCGGGTACTCGAGGAGGGCGAAGTCCGGCCGGTCGGCGCCAACCGGTCGCTGAAGGTCTCGCCGCGCGTCATCGCCGCCACCAACGTACCGCTCGAGCAGGCGGTTGGCGAGGATCGCTTCCGCCAGGACCTCTACTATCGACTGAGCGTCATCGTCATCCGCGTCCCGCCGCTGCGCGACCGGCGCGCCGACATCCCGCTGCTGATCGGCAGTTTCTTCGAGGCCGCCTGCACGCGCGCCGGCAAGAAGCCGGTGTTGTCGGCCGATGCGCTCGAGGCACTGATGCGGCACGCCTGGCCCGGCAACGTGCGCGAGCTGCGCAACACCATCGAGCGGCTGGTGGTGTCGAGCCGGGGATCAGTAATCGAAGCCCTCGACCTGCCCGACACCGTGCTGTCGGTACGGCCGCGTCCCGACGACCTGTCGTTTGCGAACCTGACCACCCTCGACGATCTTGAGCGCCGCTACCTGCTGCACGTCCTCGACGCCGCCAACGGCAACCGGACCCGTGCCGCCGAGATCCTCGGCATCGACCGGCGGACGCTCTATCGGATGGCGGCGCGGTTCGGGATCGAGCTCAAGGAGTGAGCGGGATGACGACGGGTGCGCCTCCAGGCGCATTGCTTGTACGTGGGGTTCGCCTTCAGGCGGACCTTCCACGGTCCGGCTGAAGCCGGACACTACGTACAGTCAAAACGAGACACG
Source organism: Acidobacteriota bacterium (assembly GCA_039931615.1). Lineage (GTDB taxonomy): Bacteria > Acidobacteriota > Vicinamibacteria > Vicinamibacterales > CAVVIG01 > JAHFUI01. The sequence continues at coordinate 4,849 of JBDTRR010000140.1, read as the reverse complement.
ACCGCACAGCACGGCAAACGCAGCCACGAAGACGAAGACACGAAGAAGAAGGCGCCTGTCACCGCCCCCATCGCAAGTAGAACGTCGGCACCACGATCATGTTGAGCAGCGTCGACGTCATCAGCCCGCACAGGATGACAATCGCCATCGGCGTCTGAATCTCGCTGCCGGCCCGCCCGCCGCCGAGCGCCAGCGGAATCAGCGCCAGCCCGGCGGCGAGCGCCGTCATCAGGATCGGCACGATCCGCTCGCGGGCGCCGCGCTCGACCGCCTCGCGGAAGTCGGTCACCCCCTCCGCGTCGATCAGGTGATGGATGTGCGACACCAGCATGATCCCGTTCCGGGTCGCAATGCCGAACAGCGTGATGAAGCCGATCATCGAGGCCACGCTCAGCACGCCGCCGGCGAGAAAGACGCCGGCGACGCCGCCAATCAGCGCCAGCGGCAGATTCAGCATGATCAGGAACGCGTCGCGGGGACGCCCGAATGCCAGCACGAGCAGCATGAACAGCCCCGCCACGACGCCGAGGCCGAGCACCAGCAGCCGCTGTGACGCGCTCTGCTGGCTCTCGAACTGGCCGCCGTACTCGACCCGATAGCCGCCCGGCATCGGTACCGAACGCGCCACCGCGGATCGAATATCGTCGACGACGCTGCCCAGATCGCGGCCGGCGACATTGCACGAGACCACGATCCGGCGCTGGATGTTCTCGCGCAGAATCATGTTCGGCCCTTCCTCGCGTCTGACCTCGGCGAGCAGCCGGATCGGCACGCGGCCGTCGTTCGGCGTGTCGATCGGCAGATCGCTCAACCGTTCGAAGCTGGCGGCAGCCGGCGAGTCGAACTTCACCACCAGATCGAACGAGGCGCCGCGGTCGAAGATCCGGCCGACCGTCGCGCCGGCGAAGCTGGTCTCGACCGCCTGGGTCACGGCATCGGCGTGCAGGCCGTAGCGGGCGATCGCGGCCCGGTTCAGCACGAAGCGGACGAACGGGATATCCATCTGCTGTTCGAGCGACAGGTCGACGACTCCCGGGACGCCGTTCATCGTCTGGCGCACCCGCTCGCCGAGACGCCGCAGCGTCGGCAGATCGTCGCCGAACACCTTGACGGCGATGTTCGCCCGGGTGCCGGACAGCATGTGGTCGATCCGGTGCGAGATCGGTTGGCCGATGGTGACGTTGGTACCGGGCAGCGTCGAGAAGCCGCGCCTGAGATCGGCGAGCAGCTCGGCGCGCGGCCGGTTCGCGGCGCGCAGGCCGACGTCGATTTCCGCCGCTTCGACGCCCTGGACGTGCTCGTCCAGCTCGGCGCGGCCGGTCCGCCGCGCCGTCGCCACCACCTCCGGCTGCGACAGGAGAATCTGTTCGACCCGCCGGCCAATCTCGTCGGATTTCGCCAACGATGTGCCGGGCAGCGTGTTCGCCTGCACGGTGAGACTCCCCTCGTGGAACTCCGGCAGGAAGGCCGTGCCCATCCGGGTCATCGCCGCGCCAGCCACCGCCAACAGTGCCGCCGACAGGACGGCCACCAGGCCCGGGTGATCGAGCGCGTACGGCAGCAGCGTGGCATAGCGTGCCTTGAGCGTTCGACCCAGCCAGCCCTCATGCCCCGTCAGAATCGATCGGGCGCCGGGCAGGAAGGCCGCGCACAGCGCCGGCGTGACGACGACGGCGACCGCCAGCGAGGCGGTCAGCGACACGATGTAGGCCACCGCCAGCGGCGCCAGCAGGCGGCCCTCCACGCCGGACAGCCCGAAGATCGGCAGGAACACCAGCACGATGATGATGGTCGCGAAGACGATCGACGAGCGGATTTCCAGCGTCGCGTCGCGCACGACCTCTGCCGCCGGCCGCCGCGCGTCGAGCGGCCGGGCGTTGTTCTCGCGCAGCCGCCGCACCACGTTCTCGACATCGATGATCGCGTCGTCGACCAGCGCGCCGATGGCGATCGCCATGCCGCCGAGGGTCATGGTGTTGATGGTCGCGCCGAACAGGCGCAGCACCAGGACCGCCGCCGCCAGCGAGAGCGGCATCGCCGTCAACGTGATCGCCGCCGCCCGGAAGTTGGCCAGGAACAGCAGCACGACCGCAATGACCAGAAGCCCACCATCGCGGAGCGCGGCAATCACGTTGTCGACCGCGACCTCGATGAAGTCGGACTGCCGGAAGATCCGGCGGTCGATGGTCATCCCATTCGGCAGCTCGCCCTGCAGGGTGTCCAGTTCGCGATCGAGGCGCCTGGTCAGCTCGAGGGTGTTGGCGCCGGGCTGTTTCTGCACGCCGACGATCACCGCCGGCCTGCCGCTCCGCGAGCCTTCGCCCCGCTTGAGCGCGCCGCCTTCGCGCACGTCCGCCACATCCCGGATCAGCACCGACCGCGAGCCGCGCAGCGCGACCAGGCTGTCGCCGATCTCGGCGGGCGACCGGACGCGGCCGACCGCCTGCAGGACGTATTCCTGCGGGCCTTCGGTGTAGATACCAGCCGAGGTGTTGTGGCTGGCGCCACGGACCGCGTCGAGCAGTTCGGTCACCGAGACGTTGTTGGCGCGCAGCTGATCCGGGTGGGCGATCACCTGGAACTGCCGCTCGGCGCCGCCGAGCGGCGTCACCTGCGACACACCGGCAATCGCCAGCAGCCGCCGGCGGACGACCGTGTCGGCAACGGTGCGCAGCGCCAATGGATCGTCGGTGTCCGAGGAGATCGCGAAAAACAGAATCTCTCCCATGATCGACGAGATTGGCGCCAGCACCGGCCGATCGACCTGCGGCGGCAGCGTGCCGCCGACCAGCGCCAGCTTCTCGGCGACAATCTGGCGGGCAGCGAAGATGTCGGTGCCCCAGTCGAACTCGACCCAGACGACGGCGATGCCGAGGGCGGTGGCGGACCGGACCCGGCGCACTCCCGAGGCGCCGTTGATCGCCGCCTCGATCGGGAACGTGACCAGCGCTTCCATCTCCTCCGGTGCCATCCCGCGGCCTTCGGTCAGGATGGTGACCGTCGGGGCGGTCAGGTCGGGGAATACGTCGACCGGCATGGCGCGCGCGACCCACAGCCCCGCCACCGCCAGCACCACCGACATGCCGATGACGATCCAGCGATTGGCGATCGACCATTGAATCAGTGGCTTCATCAGTGCACGTGCCCTTCCGCCGGCAGGCCCCTGGCCGCCGACGCCAGCTGCACGTCGTACGAGCCGCGGATCACGACGCGGTCGCCGGCCTGCACGCCGCTCTTGATCCCGATCAGATCGCCGTCACGGGCCGCGATTTCGATCAGCCGCCGCGCGAAGCGCTCGCCACCCGTTTGCACGAAGACGTACGGGCGGCCGGCTTCCATCAGCACGGCCGCCTTCGGTATCGCCGGCATCCGTTCCCGGCCGGCGGTGTAGAGGATGGCCGTCCCGGCCTGACCGATCAGCAGCGCGCCGCCCGGATTCTCGACCTCCATCTGCAGGGCGAGCGCCTTCGTCGTCGGGTCGAGGATGCCGGGGTCATGAACATGACGGAATTTGAGCGCCACGGGATCGGGATGGCCTGGAAGCTCGAGCGCAACCGCCGTCAGCGCGCGCGCCCGCGCCGCGTCGGCCGCCGGCACGTCGGCGCGGAGCTCGACCGCATCCGTCCGCGCGATCTTGAACAGCGCCGTCCCCTCGTCGTACGACGCGCCCAACGTCGCCATCACGTCGACGATCCGGCCGCCAATCGGCGCGCGGAGCACGAAGGCGTTCCCGGCCGCGGCACCGCCGCCGCTGCGTAGTGTTTCGTCGCGCTGCGCCAGGCGCGCGTCGGCGGCGTGCAGGCGCGCTTCGGCGACGGTGGTCGCGCGCCGCGCCTCTTCGACCCGCCGCGCCGGAACGGCCTGCTCAGCCAGCAGACGTTCGGCGCGCGTCATCTCCGCCCGCGCCCCCTCGAGCGCGGCTTGCCCCTCGGCGACGTCCGCGGCGAGCGTCGCGCGGTCGGTGCCGGCCGTCAGCCTTGGCTCGAGGCGTCCAAGCGCCTGCCCGGCCGTCACGCGGTCACCAACGTCTGGCAGCGTGTCGGCGAGAAATCGTCCGGGCGCCGGCGCCGAGACGACCGCTTCGCCCCCCGGCAGCGCGTCGACGGTGGCCGGTACCCGCAGCGACGTCCGGACGGCCATGTCCTGCACCGCCGCCGTCGCAAACTCGTTGGTCCACTGCTGTTCCTTCAAGTACGCGATCGCCGCGGCGTCATCGGGCGGCTGCCGGGCCGCGTCGGCCAGCGCCGCGGCAGCGTCGCCGAAGACCGTGATCGTTCCGAGATCGTGGCGGTCCGCCAACGCTGGCGCCTCGAGCAGGAGCGCCCACCGATACCGTCCAGCCGACGGAGCGGTCCCCTCCACCCTGAACGCACCCGGGCGCGACGGCTGGGGGCCAACCAGCACCGTCGGCTGGCCGCCGGCTTCCGGCGTGAACTCGACCCGGGCCTGACCGGCGGTGACCGGCTTGAAGTCGTGGATCTGCGTCAGATGGACCGCAAAGAGCGCCGTCTGCCCCGCCACCAGCGGCGGGTACTCCATGAACAGCTCGGTCTTGTCGGTCCAGTCGGTGACGTCGAGGGTCGGGGTCTCCACCGCCGGAGGCGGCGCGGCTGGCCGGCAGGACGGCACGATCGCCGCGAACACGATCGCCGTCAGGGTCCTGACAATTCGTTGCGTCATTTACGGAATCTCCCAGCCGCTCACGAATTCGAGCTCGATCTCTGCCTGCCTGACGGCGGCATCGAGCGACGCCTGCCGGATCCTGGCGTTGGTGCCAACCCGGTGCGCATCGAGCAGTTCCAGGATGCCCCGCTCGCCCGCGTCGTAACTGACCTGCGCGATCCGCTCG
>JBDTRR010000139.1:0-6621 GCA_039931615.1 Acidobacteriota bacterium | reverse complement strand
CGCGCTTGATGTCCATCGGGTTGGCGCCGGCGACGACGTTCTTGGCGCCCTCGCGATAGATCGCCTGGGCCAGCACGGTCGCGGTGGTGGTGCCGTCGCCGGCGGTGTCGGACGTCTTGCTGGCGACTTCGCGCACCATCTGCGCGCCCATGTTCTCGAGCGGATCCTTGAGGTCGATCTCCTTGGCGACGGTGACGCCGTCCTTGGTGATGGTCGGCGATCCGAACTTCTTGTCGAGGACGACGTTGCGGCCCTTCGGGCCAAGGGTCACCTTGACCGCGTCGGCCAGCTGGTTCACGCCGCGCAGGATCGCCTGACGCGACTGTTCACCGTACACAATTTGCTTTGCCATCTTCTGTTCTCCTGTAGTCTCAGCTCAACTGACAGCCTCCAGCCCGGGCGCCCGCTGCTGCTGGGGGCCGCGCGCTGAACGCCGGATGTTTACTTCTTGGGTTTCTTGGGGTCGGCGCTCTTGGCGTCGGCGGCGTCGTCGATCACCGCCAGGACCTCGTCCTCGCGCATGATCAGGAATTCCTCGCCATCGAGCTTGATCTCCTGTCCCGAATACTTGCCGAACAGGATGCGATCGCCGGCCTTGACGTCGAGCGGCAGGCGCTTGCCATCGTCTTTCGTCTTGCCGTTTCCGGCAGCGATGACCTTGCCCTGCTGCGGCTTTTCCTTGGCCGTGTCCGGGATGATGATCCCGCCGACCTTCTGTTCGCCTTCCTCGATGCGCTGGACAATGATGCGGTCGTGCAACGGTCTGACGTTCATCTTTATGCTCCGTCTGCGTGAGGTTGTGGGTGCCGCCTGGGTGCGGGCCGGGGGTTCAGCACCCGGCTTGTCGACCAACTCGCAGGAGGCGTTAGCACTCGCTCCGAGCGACTGCTAATTATAGGACAGCGATTGGCAGTGTCAAGGGGAGAGTGCCAACTCCGTGCAAACTGAGAGGACGCAGAGGGGGGGGCGTGAACCAGTCGAGGAACGCAGAGGGTCTGACCGCCAGAGGCCGCGGAAATGCCTTTATCCCGCGCTCCGCTTGATCTTGTACTCCTCCATCTTGCGGCTCAGGGTGTTGCGGTGGATGCCGAGGGCGCCGGCGGTCTTCGTGAGGCTGCCGTCCCAGCGGCCGAGCACCCGGATGATGAACCGCTTCTCGAGTTCCCGGACGGCGTCCTCGAAGTGCACGCCCTTGTCGACCATTTCTTCGACGAGTGTTTCGAGCCGCTCGGAAATCATTGCGCGCGCTGCTAGGCGAGCTCCCCGGCGGTCAGGCGGCGGAACGCCTCGATGTATTTCTCCCTGGTGTGCAGGACGACCTCGTCGGGCAGCGACGGGACCGGCGGCTGCTTGTTCCAGTGGATCTGCTCGAGATAGTCGCGGACGAACTGTTTGTCGAAGCTCGGCTGCGGCCCGCCCGCCGCGTACTGATCGCGCGGCCAGAAGCGCGACGAGTCCGGCGTCAGCACCTCGTCGATCAGGATGACGCGGGCGTCGTCTGGTCCGGCGTGATCGGGCAGCAGGCCGAACTCGAATTTGGTATCCGCGATGATGATGCCGCAGGTTTCGGCGTGGGCGGCGCCTTCGGCGTAGAGCCGCAGCGTGAGGTCGCGGACGCGATCGAAGAGCGCGCCGCCGATCATGGTGCTCGCTTCGGCCTCGGTGATGTTGATGTCGTGGCCGTTCTGCGCCTTGGTCGCCGGCGTGAAGATCGGATGCGGCAGCCGATCCGACTCGCGCAGCCCGGCCGGCAGCCGCGTGCCGCAGACCTCGCCGGTGGCCTGGTAGTCCTTCCATCCCGATCCCGACAGATAGCCGCGGGCGACGCACTCGATCGGCAGCGGTTCCGTCCGCTTCACCAGCATCGACCGGCCGCGCAGCAGCGCCGCCGCGGCGCGCGCCTCCTCAGGAAACGAATCCGGCTCGAGCGCGATCAGATGGTGATCGACAATTCCGTGCAGCCGCTCGAACCAGAACGCGGAAATCTGGGTCAGCACCTTGCCCTTGTCCGGGATGCCCGACGCCAGGACATAGTCGAAGGCGGAAATCCGGTCGGTGGCGACAATCAGCAGCTGGTCGCCGAAGTCGTAGATGTCGCGCACCTTCCCATGCCGATCGGGAGGACGGGAGCCGAGGGTGGTCTGAATGATGGGGGCGACAGCCGGCAAGGATACCTCGTGACGAGAACTCGTGAAGAGCGTGAAGAGAAGACGCAGCATCTTACAAGAGCGCCGCACGGCCGACAACAACAACATGTAGCGACCCGCCGCGGCGACGCCATATGGCGGTTATAGTAGAAGGCGCTTTCGGCTGAGATGCGATCACATGTCCGTACGCTCGTCGTCCTCGCCCTCGTGGTCGGGTTGCTGGGGCTGTTCCTCCACAACGTCGACCTCCGCGGCGTCGTCTCCGAGATCGTCCGGGCCCGGCCGCTCTGGCTCGGACTGGCGCTGGCGACGATGTTCGTCAACCTGGCGATTCGCGCGGTGCGGTGGCAGTATCTCCTCGAGCCGCTCGGCGCGACCAGTTTCGCCAACGCCTTCCGTGCCACCGCGGTCGGCTTTGCCGCCAGCGCCGTGCTGCCGGCGCGCGCCGGCGAAGTGATCCGCCCGTACTTTCTCGCCCGGCACGAACGGATCAGCGCGACCGGCGCCTTCGCCACCATCATTCTCGAGCGCCTGCTCGACATGCTGGCCGTGCTCGCCCTGCTCGCCGCCTTCGTGATCGTCTTCGGCCAGCAGGTGGCGGCGGCCAACCCGGCGCTGTTTGCCGCCGTCAAGTGGGCCGGCGCGGTCGCCGGCGTGGTGGCGCTGGCCGGCCTGGTGGTGCTGTTCCTCCTCGCCGGCGATCCGGTCCGGCTGGCCAACGCCATGCGCCGGCTGGAGCGCTCGGCGCCCTCGGCGTTCGCCGGCATGATCGGGCGGATCGTGCAGAAATTTGCCAGCGGCCTGGGCACGATCCGGCGGCCGGGCCGCCTGTTCGTCGCGCTCGCCTGGTCCTTCCCGCTGTGGCTCTCGATCGACGCCGGCATCTGGGCGGTCGCCATGGCGTTCGGCTTCGACGTGCCGTTCACCGGTTCGTTTCTGATCGTGCCGCTCCTGACGCTCGGCGTGGCCGTCCCGACCCCGGGCGCGATCGGCGGATTCCACGAGGCGTTCCGCCTCGGCGTGACGGTGTTCTACGGCGTGCCGAACGATGCCGCCGTCGCCGCGGCGCTGGTGCTCCATGCGTTCACCGTCGGCCCGTCGCTGATCCTCGGTCTGTTCTTTGCCGCCCAGGTCGGGTTGAACATCGCCGGCATGCGCCAGATGGCCGACGGCGCGAAGGAGGGCGGCGCCAACCCATGAAGTGTCCCTACTGCGCCCACCTCGGCGACAAAGTGGTCGACTCGCGCGAAAGCCGTGAAGGCGAAGTGATCCGGCGGCGGCGCGAGTGCCTCGAATGCGGCAAGCGGTTCACCAGCTACGAACGGATCGATGAGATCCCGTACATGGTGGTGAAGAAGGATGGAACCCGCGAGCGCTTCGATCGGCAGAAGCTGATTCAAGGCCTGCTCAAGGCGTGCGAGAAGCGGCCGGTCAGCGTCGCCGCGGTCGAGGCAATCGCCGATCGCGTCGAGGCGACCCTCCAGGACCGCCCGGAGAAGGAGATCGCCACCGCCGACATCGGCACCTCGGTCATGGAGGAACTGCGCAAGCTGGACAAGGTCGCCTACGTCCGGTTCGCCTCGGTCTACAAGCATTTCCGCGACATCAGCGAGTTCGTCGACGAACTGAAGCAGATCGCCGAACGCAAGGAATAGGCTCGCCGCACATGCCAGCCACGGTCACGTCGATGGCGTCGAAACGCGCCGCGGGACCGCCGCCCGGTCCCTCCCCTCCGCGCCGTCCGTTCCGCGACAACCCGCGGCTGATCCTCGCCGGCATCGCCACGCTGGTGGTGATCCTGATCACCATCCTGACCATCGCCAACCGGACGCCCCGGCTCGCGCCCGACTTCCTCAGCGAGGTCGTTCTCTACGCGCTCTCGGCGGCCGATCTGACGATGCTTGCCGCGCTGGTCTTCGTACTGGCGCGCAACATCATCAAGCTGATCGTCGAACGGCGGCGGGCGCTGCCGTTCGCCCGGTTCCGGGCCAAGCTCGTCGCGCTGCTGCTCGGCATGACGCTGGTGCCGGCGCTGCTGGTCCTGGTCGTCGGCAGCGAGCTGATCCGCGAGAGCGTCAATCAATGGTTCAACGCGCCGATGGACGAGATCCTGTCGTCGGCCAACAAGATTGCCGGCGACTATTACCAGGAGCGCCAGGCCCTGGTCGGCGACCAGGCCAGCCGTCTGGCGCGGGCGCTGTCGGCGGTCGATCTGACAGCGGCCGATGTCCGGCCGGTCCGTTCCCTGGTCGCGCCCGACGTCATGGCGCAGCCCGGCCGGATGGTGCGGGTGTGGCGGGTCGGCGCGGCCGGCGGCGGCCCGCCGCGGGTCGAGCCGGTCGTCGACGTCGTCGCCCCCGGGCTGCCCGCCGGTCACGGCAGCGCCGCGGCGGATCGGTTGGCACTGCAGGCGCTCACTGGCCGTGCCGACACCCGCTCGATCGAGATGCTCGGCCGCTCCGGCGACCTGCTGCATGCCGCCGCGGTCATCACAGCGAAGGGTGGCACGCCGGTCGGTGTGGTCGTCGCCACTGACTATCTCACCGGCGACCTGGCGGCGCGCTCGCGATCGATGACCCAGGCATTCGAGAACTACAACCAGCTCAGGGTGCTGAAACGGCCGCTCACCGGCGTCTACCTGTCCTTCTTCCTGATGGTGACGCTGCTGATCCTGGTCGGCTCGACGTGGATGGGCCTCTACCTGACCAAGCGGATCACCGGCCCGGTGCAGATGCTGGCCGCGGCGGCGCGCGAGATCGGCGCCGGGCGGCTCGATCAGCGGGTCGAGCCGCAGAGCAATGACGAATTCGGATCGCTGGTCGATGCCTTCAACGCGATGGCCGGGGAGCTGGCGGCGAGCCGCCGCAAGGTCGATCGCTCGACCATCGAACTCGAGCGCAAGCACCAGGAGGTCGAGGGGCGGCGGCGCTACATCGAGACCATCCTCGAGCGGATCACGACCGGGGTGGTGTCGGTCGACTCCGGCGGCGCGATCACGACGATCAACAGCGCGGCGGCGCGGCTGCTCGGTCTGACCCGCTCGAGCGTCGGCGATTCCGCCCGGGCGGCGTTCGCGCGCCCGGATCTCGAGGCGATCGCCACCCTGCTGGCCGGCGCCGGGCGGAGCCGGGGCGAGCCGGCCGCCCAGGAGATCTCCATCCCGCGCGACGGCCAGGAACTCCATCTCGCCGTCGTCGCCACGGCGCTGGTCGGCGAATCAGGCGTCCCGGAAGGCGCGGTGCTGGTGCTCGACGACGTCACGCCGCTGATCCGCGCCCAGAAGGTCGCCGCCTGGCGGGAGGTGGCACGCCGTCTCGCGCACGAGATCAAGAACCCGCTGACGCCGATCCAGTTGTGCGCCGAACGGCTGCGGCGGCATTTTGCCGGCGCGGCGCCGGCGGCGAAGGCCCTGGTCGACGAGTGTACGACGACGATTGTCGGCGAAGTCGAGTCGCTGAAGGGTCTGGTCGACGAGTTCTCGCAGTTTGCCAGGATGCCGGCGCCGCGGACGGTGCCGACCGACCTGGCGCAGCTGATCATCGAGACGCTCGCGCTCTACAACGGTATCTTCACCGAGGTGCGGATCGAGAGCCGCTGCGCGCCCGGGCTGCCGCTGGTGCGCCTCGACGCCGAGCAGGTCCGGCGCGTCATCATCAACCTGGTCGACAATGCGATCGAGGCGACCGGACGGCGCGGGGACATCGTCGTCGAAACCCAGCTCGATCGGGCCCACCGGGTCGCCCGCATCGTCGTCGCGGACGACGGCCCGGGCATCCCGCTCGCCGAGCGCGAGAAGCTGTTCCTGCCGTATTACTCAACCAAACGGCGGGGCAGCGGGCTCGGCCTGGCGATCGTGCGGCGCATCATCGCCGAGCACGGCGGCAGCGTCGAGGTGACGGACAACGTGCCGCACGGCACACGGTTCACGATCGAGCTGCCTTGTTGAATCCATGCGGCCCACGATACTGATTGTTGATGACGAGCCTGGCGTGCGGACCGCCTTGAGCGGGGTGCTGCGCGACGAAGGCTACGAGGTCGACGCCGTGGCCAGCGGCGAGGCGTGCCTGGAGCGGGTGACCCGGATCGCGGTCGATCTGATCGTGCTCGACGTCTGGCTGCCCGGCATGGACGGCCTCGACACGCTGGCGCGCCTCCGGGAGCGGCAGGTCGACGCCCAGATCGTGCTGATCTCGGGCCACGGCAACATCGAATCGGCGGTGCGCGCGATCAAGCTCGGCGCGTTCGATTTCGTCGAGAAGCCGTTGTCGCTCGACAAGACGGTGCTGGTTGTGCGCAATGCGCTGCGGCAGCGGCGGCTGGAGGCCGAGAACCGCGCCCTGCGCGCGCGGGTCGACCGTCATCTGACCATGATCGGCGAGAGCGACGCGATGCGCCAGCTGCGCGAACAGGCGGCGATGGCGGCGCCGACCAACGGCCGGGTGCTGATCTACGGCGAGAACGGCACCGGCAAGGA
>JBDTRR010000138.1:0-6688 GCA_039931615.1 Acidobacteriota bacterium | reverse complement strand
TGCGCCGGATGATGACGCGCTTTCTACTTTTCCACCAAGCTCAAGACACTACCGATCGCGCGCCGGCATCCGGCCGCGGCGCTGCAGCCGATGGACGTTCTCGTCGCTTTCCCAATTGAAAACTTCACAAAAATGTTTGCGCGCCATGTAGCGCGTCTTCGCGGCCGTCCGCTTTCTATGGAGCAGGCAGGCCTGAAGGCCTGCACTACGACTGATCTCCCTCACGGTCCGGCTGAAGAGCGTGCTCAGACCTCGCGCTCCAGATCGTACGTGGCGTCCGACTTCAGTCGGACCACCGATCAATCCGATGAAGCCGGAGCCCACGTACGGAACTGAGTAGGCGACGCGCGCTCAACAAAGTGTTGGTGTGTGCGGCGCGTCGAACACCCGCGGGCCTGATGCACTTCTCACAAATTGGTACGGATGGGGGGTGGCAAAGCGACGACGATGTCGTTTTTTCGTGAGCGCCGCGATCGGCGCCGCGGCGCCGGCGGACGGCCTGGCGCCGGGTTTCATTCGGAAAACATCACGGCGCGCGCTGCCGTTCCGGTCATGGCAACGCGCTTGCTCAATCGCTCTCCATGCGCGGCACTGCGATAGCAGGTCGCCGCGGCCGATGAGTACTGCGCCCGCTCCCGAGAGCGCGCGCGTTCCTCATAAGCCATCCCGTACTCGATTGCCATCTCGTGAAGGAGGACTCTGATGCACCGTAACATCGGCTGGTTGATTGTGTGTGCGTTACTGCTGGCGGCGAACGTTGCCGCCCAGCAGAATGCGACGGTGCAGGGCATCGTCGCCGACGAATCGCAGGGGGTACTGCCCGGGTCGACGGTCACCGCCACTGAAATCAGCAACGGCGTCCAGTCGGTCGCCGTCGTCGAAGCGGATGGCCGCTACCGCTTCACCAACATGGCGCCAGGCCGCTATACGTTCCGGATTGAGCTGGCCGGATTCTCTACCGTCGAGATTGCCGACGTCGAGCTGCTGGTCGGCCAGAACGTGACGGTGCCGCGCGTCGCCTTGAAGGTGGCGACGCTGCAGGAGACGATTACGGTGACCTCGCAGGCGCCTCTCGTCAACACCACGTCGTCCCAGGTCGCCGGCAACATCGATCGGCGCCAGATGGCCGAATTGCCGCTGCAGGGACGGAACTGGCAGGAATTGTCGCTGATGGTCAAGGGCGTGACCGCCAACAACATCACCAACACGCCCGGCGCGTCGGACGGACAGTTCCAGCTCAACCTCGATGGTCAGCAGATCACGCAGCGGGTGGCCGGCTCCGGATTCGGCCAGCCCAAGGTCAGCCGCGAGGCGATTGCCGAGTTCCAGATCGTCACCAACATGTTCGACATCACGCAGGGCCGGTCGACCGGCATGCAGGTCCAGGCGATCTCGCGTTCGGGAACCAAGGATCTGCGCGGCTCGAGCTATGGGTTCTTCCGCAGCGACAGCTTCAACGCGCCCGACCCGGTGACCGGTACCGTCCTGCCGTTCCAGAATCAGCAGGCGGGGGCCACGCTCGGCGGCCCGATCATCCAGAACAAGATGCACTTCTTCGGCGCCTACGAGTATGAGCGGCAGCCGGACACGGCGGTGCTGGCGCCGACGCTGCTGCCGAACCAGACCTGGCAGCTGCCGTCGAAGTCGGTCAACAAGAACTATCTCGGCCGCGTCGACTATCAGATGTCGTCGGCCGATACCCTGACCTTCCGCGGCCAGCGCTGGTCGGTCGCCAATCCGTTCCAGATCTCGAGCGGCACGCAGTACCCCTCAACGGCGGAGGTCTACACCTCGAACTCGAGCAACGTCGTCGGCACCTGGACCCACATCATCAGCAGCAATCTGACGATGCAGGTGATGGGCGGCGTCAACAAGTTCGCCTGGTACTTCGATTCGATTGCGGCGATGGACGTGCAGTTCCACAACACGCCGTTTTTCGTGCCCCGGATTCAGTTTCCCGGCCTGACCCTGGGCGGCGTTTACAATTACCCGAACTACACCAACCAGGACACCTACAGCGGCCGGGCCGAAGTGAACTGGCACCTCGCCAAGCACGAGACAAAGTTCGGAGGTGAGTTTCTCCGCGTCAAGGACACCAAAGTGTGGGACCTGAACCGGCGCGGCACCTACGTCTTCAACCGCACGCCGTCATCGGCCGAGTTGGAGGCGCGCTTCCCGGCCGCCGAATGGAACAACCCGTCGGCCTGGAACATCGCCGGTCTCGAGCCGTACCTGCAGGAGTTCCAGATCAACTTCAACCCGGACTATCTCGTCGACACGCCGCGGCCGACGCTCGCCCTGTGGTTCGGCGACAACTGGCGAGTCTCCAACGACCTCTCGATCACGCTCGGCGTCCGCTATGACGCGGACTGGGGCGCGAGCAATCCGCCCTGGGTCACCCCGACCGTGATCATGATCGACAACGGGGTCGAGTCGGGCGACTTCGGCTACAAGACCGGCATTCGCGACCTCGGCAACATCGCACCCCGGGTCGGGTTCGCGTATAACGTCGGCGGGAAGAACGACCTGGTGATTCGCGGCGGCAGCGGCATCTATTACGCCACCCCGGTGTCGAACGCCACCTACAGCCACCAGTTCTACAACCGGTCGGTCGCCGCGGTGTTCAAACCGGACGGCGCGGGATTCATGGAAGATCCCACCCGGGGCGTGTCGGCGGACGACTTCCTGACGGGCCGCGCACCGCTGCCGGTGCAGTTCGCCTATCCGTTCGCCGCCGACTTCAAGAACCCCTACAGCTGGCAGAGCTCGATTGGCTTCCAGAAGCAGCTGGGCGCGGTAATGGGCGTCGACGTCGACCTGACGGCCCTGTCGGAGCGGCAGCAGACGCGGAGCCGCGACGTGAACCTGTTCTACAATCCGGCTAACGGCTACAACCTGGATCCGACCATCTACGGACGGCCCAATCCGGCCTATGGCCAGGTGCAGCAGCTGAACAGCCACGGCGAAACCAACGCCGTGCTGCTCTCGAGCTCGTTCACCCGCCGGTTCAAGAACAACGTCCAGGGGAGTGTCACCTATACCAGGACGCTCGAGAAGAACGACAATACGACCGGCTTCGGCTATCTGGCGGACAACCAGTTCGACCCGGACGCCGACTGGTCGCGATCGTCCGACTTCCAGCGCGATACGCTCCGCGCCAACGGGATCATCAACCTGCCCTGGCAGATGAGCGCGGCGACGTCGTTCTTCTACGGATCGGGCAACTATTACAATGGCACCTCGACGATGCGGCCGTTCAGCAAACCGGGCACGAACCGCCTGAACGTCGGGGCGCCGATCGTGATTCCAGCGGCGATGCTCGACCGGTGGGACGGGCCGGCGGTGATTGCCACCGGCACCGCCTGGCCGCGCAATGCCCTGCAGGGGCTGGCGCTGAAGAAGATCGACATGCGCTTCACCAAGCGGCTGACAATCATCAACAACGTGCGCGCCGAGTTCCTGGCGGAAGTGTTCAATGTGTTCAACTGGAAGAACTACGGCAGCTATACGACCCTGATCACGTCGGCGCGGTTCGGGGAGCCGGTGGCCACCTCCGGCAACGCCTACGTCCCGCGTCAGGGTCAGCTCGGGGTCCGCATCGAGTTCTAGCGGGCCTCCGGCCCAGCCAGGGCCTCGGCCCGCTATAGGTCACTTGCGAGCCCGGAAACTTGACTTGTTGAGTCAAGTTTCCGGTTCTCAAGGGTTCTAGCGGGCCTCCGGCCCAACCAGGGCGCGTGTTCCAAACCGGCGGCCGTCGGAAGCGATCGCAAATCGCACCGGCGGCCGCCGGCGTCGTTTACCGACACTTACTTTCTCACTTTCTCACTTTCTCACTTTCTCACTTTCTCACTTTCTCTTCTCACTTTCTCACTCACTGACCTGCTCCCCCCGCCCAGACACCAACACACAGGAGACCAGCGAACAATGACCAGCTTCACACGACCAAACCTGCTGACCTGTTTCCTGGGAGCGGCCGCGCTCGGCCTCGGCGCCGGCCCCGGCCTGGCGCAGAATCCCCCGCCGCCCGATCAGCCGGCGGTCACCGTCAAGGGCCAGACCTACTCGCCCCGGTCGATCCTGGCCCGCAACATGGGCACGCCGGAAGATCAGACGACACAGTTCCCGCCCCACAAGATCATCGGCAACATCTATTACGTCGGGACCAGAACGCTCAGCTCCTTCCTGATCGTGACGCCACAGGGAAACATCCTCATCGACAGCACCTATGAGCGGAACGTCAAGACGATCGAGAAATCGGTCACCGATCTCGGGTTCAAGTTTGCCGACGTGAAGATTCTGCTCGGCAACCACGCCCATGGCGATCATCAGGAGGGCGACGCGCTGGTGAAACAGATGACCGGCGCCAAGATCATGGCGATGGCCGAGGACGTGCCGGCGCTGCAGGCGATCAAGCCGGGCGGCAAGGAGCACCCGGTCGACAGCGTCCTGCACGACGGTGATTCGGTGATGCTCGGCGGAGTCACGCTGGTCGCCCATCTGACCCCAGGACACACGCGCGGCTGCACCACCTGGACCACGACGATGGACGAGGGCGGCAAGAGCTACAACGTTGTCTTCAGCTGCAGCCTGCGCGCTCCGGCGACGTTGACGCCCGCCGTGGTCGACGAGATGACCCGCTCGTTCAAGCTGGTCCGGACGCTGCCGTGCGACGTGCAGGTCGGCGACCACCCCGCTCAGTACAACATGCACGAGAAGTTCGCCAGGCTCAAGAGCGGCGGACCGAATCCCTTCATCGATCCCGACAACTGCAATACCGAGGCGGATATCCAGGAGGCGATGTTCAAGGCGATCCAGGCCCAGCAGCCGTCGGCCGCCGCCCGTCCCTAGGATTCGCTCAGGCCCTGCCCCCCGGGGACGGTCCGACGACCGTCCCCGCTATCGACCGGAAGTCAGAACCCACCTTGCCCGCTTTCCTTTGATTCAGGTTTCCTCTCACGTAGGTAGTGTCCGCCTTCCGCCTTCGCCAAGACTTCGGCGGACCGCCGCAGCTTTAGCGGAGGCTGGTCAGTCGGACCTCCCACGGTCCGGCTAAAGCCGGACACTACGTACTAACTGAAGCCGGACTCCACGTACGCGACTGTAGTAGTGCGGACCTTCAGGTCTGCCCGGCACGGCGGCGATCGGATTGTCAGGAGGAAGCAGAGGGAGGCGGGACGCGCAGACCGTCCCCTGCATTGCCGTAGGGGACGGTCTGCCTGTCAATCGGGGCTTACGACGTCGGCTTCATTCCCTTGAACATGAACCGCTGAACGCGGCTGCCGCCCTGCACTTCGACCGTGTAGATGTTCCCCTTCGAATCCGTCGCCAGGTGGTGGGGGGCATGGAATTCCCCGGGCTTCTTCCCCTCCTCGCCGAACGAGCCGACTTCTTCCAGCGTCTGGCGGTTGACGATGTGGACCTTGTGGTTGCCCTGATCCGTGGTGTAGATGAACTGCTGCTGCGGGTCCGGCGAGAACGCCAGGCCGCCGGTCGTCGACGAGCTCTTCGCCGATCGGGTGACAAAGCCCTGCTTGACATACTTGCCGTCGAGCGTGAACACCTGAATCCGGCTGTTGCCGCGATCGCCGACGTAGACCAGGTTGTCGTTGGAGATCTTGATCGCGTGCACGGTCCCGAACTGCTGCGGACCCAGCCCCTCGGTGGTGCGTTCCGGCGCCGGCGTCAGCTTCATCGGGACGTTGCCGAAGGCGCCCCACATCCGCTTGAACGCACCGGTGTCGGCGTCCAGCACGATCACGCGCTGGTTGCCGTAGCCGTCAGCGACGAACACCTCGTTGGTCTTCTGGTAGACGACGAGATCGGCCGGCCCGTTGACGTTGGTGGTGTCGGTGTTCCCCTTGCTCGAATCGCGATGGCCGAACTGCTTGAGGAATTTCCCCTCGGTCGTGAACTGCAGCAGCATATCGTCTGACCGCGTCGTCACCTTGACCTGGGCCGACGGATTGTTGCCGGTGATCCAGACCCGGTCCTTGGAGTCGACGGCGATCCCGTGCTCGTTGTCGGGCCACTCGTAGCCAGCGGCCGGTCCGCCCCAGGCCCGGAGGAACTTGCCGTTCTTGTCGAACTCGATGATCGGCGGCGCCGCCTTCTGCTGCTGCTCGACCGGCAGGGTGCGCGGGCGCTGGATGACCCAGATGTTGTCGTGGCGATCGACGGTGACCGACGCCGGGTCGCCCATGATCCAGTTGTTGGGGAGCTTCGGCCACGCCGGATCGACTTCGAATGTCGGCACGCCCTCCGCGGCCTTGGCACCTTGAGGTGTCGCCTGGAGCAATGCGGTCCCGCTGACGCCCGCGCCGATCACCATGGCGGCCGCGACAAGTCCTGCGATTTTCTGCTTCGTCATACACCTCTCTCCTTGTGAACGGAATAACACCTGACGCCAGACCGGACGTCCTCGCCGGCCAGGAGCACTTTACGTTTGTACGTGGCGTCCGACTTCAGTCGGACGACGGATCAATCCGGGCTGACCAGCCTCCGCCAAGGCTACGGCGGTCCGCCGAAGCGTTATGCGAAGGCGAAGCCGGATCCCACCTACGAGGGGGCCTGCCGCTCGTTTCTCGCGTCCGATACGTGACCGTGCACCTAGGCGCCGCTGGTGACGACGGTGGACGGCTGGTCGGGGAGGGCATCGAGGTCGAGGACCCCGGTGCTGTCGCCGAAGCTC
>JBDTRR010000137.1:0-7311 GCA_039931615.1 Acidobacteriota bacterium | reverse complement strand
AGGTAGTAGCCGCCTTCCGGATCCCAGAAGTCGACCTGGACGCGGCCGGCGCCGAGGACCGTCGTGTCGCCGTTGAGCGACTTGCCGTCGAAGCCGCCGCCCGACACCTTGACCTTGCCAAACTGGCCCCAGTACATCGCGCCGTTGGCGCGGCCCTGGAAGATGCCGGGATAGCCATCCTGCACGCCGTCGGTGAACACCGCCCAATGGTGGGCGTAGTACGGACCGTACATGTTCGCCCGGTCGCTCGGCGGGAGGAACCGCCCCGCCCAGATGTTGAATTTTGGCGAGAACTCGAACAGCGCCGCCGCATCCATCACGTCGATATGGTTGCCACCGTCGTACTCGGTGTTGACCATGAACTTGATCTGCTTGGTGACCGACCCGTTGAAGTAGAGCCGCAGGCTGTCGAGCAGGAACGCATCGCTGGCATCCCCGACTTCAGGGTCGGTGTGGACGAACGAGCTCCGGACGCCGGCGCCGATGGTGACGGGAGGGAGAGCCGTGGCATCCTGTGCTCGCAGCGGCGTCACGATCAGCAGCACGATGAACAGTGACGCCAGAAGAGCGACCGTCACACGGCGGGCCGTGGTCGACGGGGCATTGCAAACACATTCGCTGAGCATGGTTCGTCCCTTCAGAAGAGCGCGAGGCGCGATTAGTGGATCCCCTGTTCCGCCTGCCGGCGCGCGGGCAGGGGCGTGTGGCTGAGTCGGAGTGCAAACAGGATTCCAGGTACGGCAGTGGCGAACGGCGGACAATAAAGGGATTTCCGATCGAAGGATGGGCGCAGATCGACAATTATGTCGAAGCCGTATCCAAGGCCCGACAATGTTGTTGATCAGGTGCCGTCCCGCGATGCCGCCGCGGGGGGCGGGCCGGGCACCGGTCCGGCCCGGTCACGGCAACTGCACGCAAATCGCCACGGCAGGGCAGGGCGCTCCGCTGGCAGGCCGACTCGCCAGTCAAAAACGTAGTCAGATGACAAATGCCTGACAAAAATGTGGCGCGTAGGAATTCTTCAGCACGCCATCAAGAGCTGGCCTGACGCCTGGTGTCAGGCCGGCCCGGTCAGCGCCGCAGCGGCGGACGCTCGAACACGCTGCGGAGTACCTCGCGCCCGGCCAGGAACGGCGGTCCCTGCTCCGCCATCAGCCGTCCGACGATGAGATCCGGCTCGAGACAGTCGACGCCGGCCTGCAGCCCGGCGATCGCGCCGAGCCGCCGCTGCGCCGACTCGGCCCGGCCGGCCGTCGCCGCGGGTGATCGAACGATCGTGGTACCGAGGTAGTTGGCGCGGTGGGCGCGCCAGGGGTGGGTCGCTGAGCGCGTCGAAGGCGATAGATCGTAGCGCTCCAGATAGGCCAGGGCGCCGCCGACATGCGCCCGGAGCTCGTGCGCCAGAGCCGCGAATTGCCACCGTTCCCCGCGGCCGACGCGTCCGGACATCAGGGCGTCGCTCCAGAAGATCTCCCCGCCGCCGGCGATGCGCAGGTCGATTCGCTGCCGCACGCGCACCCCGGCGAAGGGAATCACCGGATCCCAGAAGCAGTCGAGCGTGGCGTCGTCTTCAACCTCGTAGCACGCCTCGAGCGAGGCCGGGACCGCCGCCGCCGAGGGGTGCAGCTGCAGCGCCGCCTGGGAGACCAGCAGCAGGCGTGCGCCCGATTCGACCCGCACCCGCTGCGTCAGCCGATCGCCGGTGAAGATCCCCGGGCCGCTGCAGACCAGGATGGCCTGCGCCACCGGGCCCGCCTCGAGGAGCCGGCCGACCCGGAACGGCGGCTCGGCATAGGCGTGCGCGAGCACGGTCCTGCCGCGCCGGTAGGAGAAGACCAGCTCCAGACGGGCCACCCGCCCGATCTCCGACGCCGCACGGGAATCGCGCCGGCCGGCCGCGTCCGCTGTCAGGCGACCAGTCAGGTCTGTTGTCGCACCCGTCATGCCGCGCGAGGCTCCGCCTCAGAACGCCGGGAAGCGCGAGCGGATGCTGGCTCCGCCTCGCTAGAAGCAGTGTTGTTTGCCCCGCCTCCGGCGGGGCGAGACGTCTCGAAGGCGGACCGGAGAAGTTGACTCGTTCCCATGGATGTCCGGCCTTCAAGACGTCCAGCGAGGCTCCGCCTCAGACCGCCGGGAAACGCGAGCGGATGCTGGCTCCGCCTCGCTAGAAGCAGTGTTGTTGCCCCGCCTCCGGCGTGGCGAGACGTCTCGAAGGCCGACTCGCATGGAGGTCCCGCCTTCAAGACGCCTCGTACAGCAGCTCGTGACGAATCCAGGCGACCACCTGTTCGAGTCCGGTCTGGTCCTTGAGGTTGGTGAAGACGAACGGCCGGCTGCCGCGCATCAGCCGGGCGTCCCGATCCATCACGTCCAGGCTGGCGCCGACCAGGTCCGCCAGATCGATCTTGTTGATGACGAGCAGGTCCGATCGCGTCACCCCAGGCCCCCCCTTGCGGGGAATCTTGTCGCCGCCTGACACGTCGATCACGTAGATCGAGGCATCGACGAGCTCCGGGCTGAAGCTGGCCGCGAGGTTGTCGCCGCCGCTCTCCAGGAAGACCAGATCGAGATCGGGAAATCGCCGGCTCAGCTCGTCGAGGGCGTCGAAGTTCATCGACGCGTCCTCCCGGATGGCGGTGTGCGGACAGCCGCCGGTCTGCACGCCGATGATCCGCTCGGCCGACAACGCGCCGCTGCGGACGAGAAATTCCATGTCCTCGCGGGTGAAGATGTCGTTGGTGATCACCCCGAGCTGGTAACCGGCGCGCATCTGCCGGCAGAGCGCCTCGACCAGCGCCGTCTTTCCCGAACCGACCGGGCCGCCGATGCCGAGTCGAACTGGTTTGCCTGTCATGATCGGAACAGCCGCGCGTGCAGGTATTGCTGGTTGATCTGGGCGATGTCGAGCGCCGGCGCGAACGATTCCGGCCGCGCCGGCCGGGCCAGGACGGCATCGATCGACGCCGGCACCCGCGCCAGCGCCACGCTCAGCAGGCGGTGCGCGTCGGTCTGCCCGATCGACACCAGCCGCATGGCGGCGGAAATGGTCGCCGCCAGCCGCGTGTAGGCAAAGCCGGCCAGCAGGTCGCGCGGCGTGACGCCGCCGCAGCTCCCGACCGCCGCGAACGCGACCGGCAGCGTCGGTCCAAGCCGCCGCACCGGCACCAGCGCCAGCATCTGCTCGAGGCGGACGGCCGGGTACAGCCCCTGCCAGGTCTTCAACAGGCGCAGCCCCATCGATCGATTCGCGACCCGGGCGGTCGAGGAGGCGCGAAGCGCCGTCACCTCCTCATCGATCGCGATCAACGCATCCCAGTCGGCGGCCTCGACCGCCGGCCAGGCGTGCACGATCGCCGGACCATCCGATCGGACGAACCCTTCCTCCAGGCAGACGTCCAGCCATCCGCCGAGGTCGGCCGCGCCGGTGACGAGGCCGGCGGCCGCCGCCGACTCGAGTCCGTCGGAGTAGGCAAACGATCCGATCGGGAAGAGCGAGTCGCACAGGTGGAGCAGCGACAGCAGCGCGTGATCGGGCCTCGTCACGGCGCGAATCTCCGCGCATGGGTGGCCACGAAACCACGAAAACACGAAGAGGAGAGGACACGAAAACACGAAAAGCGGCTCGATCGCGACTTGGTCACCGCTCGCAAGTTCCCTGGCCACGAAGCCACGAAGGCACGAAGAAGACCATGACTGGAAATCACGAAAGAAACCAATGCCGTTTTTGTGCTGTCGTCGGGTGTAGTTGCCGATGCTCCATCAGCGCCTCTGAAACAGGCCACGAACGCACGAAATCAAAAAGCCAAACCAATGAACTCGCTCTTCACGCCTTGCGATCCGGGCGCCGCGCCCGGAATATTTGTCACCGAATCTCTGATTCGGGACACTAGCTCGTGACATGGCCGCTCGCCGTCGTCGGCGTGAACGCGATCTCCGTCCGCACGTACGGGATGCGGTGATACTGGAGCAGCGCTTCGGCGCCCGGTCGATCGGGACAGACCAGCGCGCGGTCGGTGACCATCAGCGGCTGGTGGCCGTTGCCGATGTGATACGCAAACAGACCCCACTCAACTGACGTCCTCGGCTCGACCACGAACGCCGGCTCGAGGCGTTCGATCACTTCGACGATGAGGCGGGCTGGCTCGAGCACGAGGCAGTCGCCGGCCCGGAGCACACTGCCGCGCGGCAGCGAGGTGCCGAACTCGATCCCCTCGTCCGACCGCCGGCGTCCACGCGTCTTCAGCCGATCTTCCCAGCCGAGCGCGATGGTGCCGCGGCTGAACGCCAGCGCGGCGGCGGGCAGCGTTCCCTCACGATAGACGGCGTCGGCAATCGGCAGTCTCGTGAACACGGGCTTGGTCTATGGGCGGGCAGCGTCCAGCCCGCACGGAGTGTCCGGCTTTAGAGCTTGAGAACAGATCGGATCGCACGGCAGACTTGAAGGTCGGCGCGACCCCAGCCAGCGTACGTAGTGTCCGGCTTCAGCCGGACCGTGACAGGTTGAAAGCTCAAATGGCTGCTCCTCAGTGGTCATGCCTGCACGCCCTGCCGTGTCGGGCGGACTCGAGGACTGCACGGCGCCAGAATCGATTTTTCACAAGCTCTTGAGCCGGACCGTGATCGCGGTCCGGCTGAAGGCGGACACTACGTATTGCATACCGCACCGCCGGCGGGTCCTCGATGCCGCACCGACGGCAGACACCGGACACCCTGCATCAGAACAGGAAATACCGCTGGGCGAGCGGCAGCACGTCGGCCGGGTCGCACCGCAACAGCTCGCCATCGGCGCGGACTTCGTAGGTTTCGGGATCGACCTCGATCTTCGGCAGCGCGTCGTTCCACACCATGTCCATCTTGCCAAGCGCGCGGCAGCCGCGCACGCCGACCAGCGGCCGGCCGAGCCCGGCCAGGTGGCCCGCCTCGATGCCGGCCTGGCTGACGAAGTGGGCGCTGCAGGCGTGGAGTGCGGCGCCGTAGGCGCCGAACATCGATCGCGCGATGACCGGCTGCGGGGTTGGAATCGACGCGTTGCCGTCGCCCATCATGGCGCCGGCGATCAAGCCGCCTTTGATGATCAATTCCGGCTTGACGCCAAAGAAGGCCGGCTTCCACAGCACCAGATCCGCCATCTTGCCGACCGCGATCGAGCCGACGTGGCCGCCAATGCCGTGAGCGATGGCCGGATTGATCGTGTATTTGGCGATGTAGCGCTTGACGCGCAGGTTGTCGCTGCCCGCCGACTCTCCGGGCAGCGCGCCGCGCTGCCGCTTCATCTTGTCGGCGGTCTGCCAGGTGCGGCAGATCACTTCGCCGATCCGTCCCATTGCCTGCGAGTCGGACGACATCATGCTGATGGCGCCGAGGTCGTGCAGGATGTCCTCCGCCGCCATCGTCTCGGGCCGGATGCGCGAGTCGGCAAATGCGACGTCTTCGGGCACGTTCGCCGACAGGTGATGGCAGACCATCAGCATGTCGAGATGCTCGTCCAAGGTGTTGCGGGTGAACGGCATCGTCGGGTTGGTGGACGAGGGCAGGACGTTCGGTTCGCCGCACAGCCGGATGATGTCGGGCGCGTGACCGCCGCCGGCGCCCTCGGTGTGATAGGTGTGGATCGTCCGGCCGCCGATGGCGGCGATGGTGTCCTCGACGAATCCCGTCTCGTTCAGCGTGTCGGTGTGAATCGCCACCTGGACGTCGAGCTCGTCCGCGACGCGGAGGCATTGATCGATCGCGGCCGGCGTCGAGCCCCAATCCTCGTGCAGCTTCAGTCCCAGCGCGCCGGCCTGGACCTGTTCGCGAAGCGCCGCCGGATCAGACCCGTTGCCCTTGGCCAGGAAACCAAAGTTCAGCGGAAACGCCTCGACCGCTTCGTACATGCGTCGGATGTTCCACTGGCCCGGCGTGCACGTCGTCGCCTTGGTGCCGGTGGCGGGGCCGGTTCCGCCGCCGATCAGGGTGGTGATGCCGGAGTGGAAGGCGTCGGGAATCTGGTTCGGCGAGATGAAGTGGACGTGGGCATCGATGGCGCCGGCCGTGAGGATGTGGCCCTCGCCGGCCAGCACTTCAGTCGAGGCGCTGATCTCGAGTCCCGGCGTGACGCCGTCCATCACGCCCGGGTTGCCCGACTTGCCGATCGCCGAAATCCGGCCATCACGGATGCCGACGTCGGCTTTGTAGATGCCGGTGCTGTCGAGCACGATGGCCGAGGTGATCACCAGGTCCGGCGATCCGGTCGACCGGCTCGCTCTCGGCGACTGGCCCATGCCGTCGCGGATCACCTTGCCGCCGCCGAACTTCGCCTCGTCGCCGTAGACGGTGGCGTCGCTCTCGATCGCCACCACCAGCTCGGTGTCCGCCAGCCGGAGGCGGTCGCCGGTGGTCGGCCCGTAGTGATCGGCGTAGGTGCGGCGGTCGAGTCTCATTGAGATATTGCCGAGGACACTGAGGGCGCCGAGGGCGTGGAACTCATGGCTTGCTGAACTCAAGCACCGCCGCGAGCGCCCGGGTGCGCACCGTGTCGTCGTCGAGCGCGCCGTTGACGAGGCTGTTCAGCCCGTAGACCTCGCGCGTGCCGCCGAGCGCGACCAACTCGACCTCGCGCGTGTCGCCCGGCTCGAAGCGCACAGCGGTACCTGCGGCGACGTTCAGCCGCATGCCGTAGGCGGCAGCGCGATCGAACGACAGGTAGCGATTGACTTCGAAGAAGTGACAGTGCGAGCCGATCTGGACCGGCCGATCGCCGCGGTTGGTGACCTCGAGGCGGCGTACGGGGCGGCCGGCGTTGATCTCGATTGGCGCGTCGGAGAGGAAGTACTCGCCTGGAATCATCGCCGGGTCATCGAATCGGATGGTGGATGGTGACGAGCTTGGTGCCGTCGGGAAACGTCCCCTCGACCTGCACCTCGGGAATCATCTCGGGTACGCCCGCCATCACGGCGTCGGCGGCCAGAATCGCCGATCCGAGGCTCATGATCTCGGCCACCGAGCGGCCGTCGCGAATCATTTCGAGAATCTCGGAGGTGATCAGGGCGACCGCTTCCGGATGATTGAGCTTCAGCCCGCGCGCCCGGCGCTTTCGCGCCAGCTCGCCGGCCGAGAAAATCAACAGCTTGTCGACTTCACGCGGTGTGAGATGCACGAGTGTTGTGAACGCATCATACAGCGGGCCCGCCCGGCGTTTGAAATCGACAAAGTTGTCGCCGCGAAATCACGAGGCACGAAACCCAGCGAGTTGGTGAATCGTGCTTCGTATTTCGCAGCCTCCAGCCTCCAGCCTCCAGCCTCCAGCCTCCAGCCTCCAGCCTCCAGCCT
>JBDTRR010000136.1:0-7510 GCA_039931615.1 Acidobacteriota bacterium | reverse complement strand
ATCCGGGCGCCGCGCCCGGAATATTTGTCACCGAATCTCTGATTCGGGACACTAGTCTGATATCGTCACCACACATGTTGCCGACGATTGCCCGCGAGCACGATACGGTCGTGATGATCGACCAGCGGAAACTGCCGGGCCGCGAGGTCTACGTCCGCTGTCAGACCGCGGCGGAGGTTGCCCGCGCCATCCGGACGATGGTGATTCGGGGCGCGCCGGCGATCGGCGTGGCGGCGGCGATGGGGATCGCGATCGGGATGCGCCGGAGCACCGCGACGGGGACCCAGAAGCTGGCCGCCGAGTTCTACAAGGTCTGCGAGTTGATGGCGGCGACGCGGCCGACAGCGGTCAACCTGTTCTGGGCGATTGAACGCATGAAGCAGGCGTTCGCGGCCGCGGCCGAGATGGGCGAATCGGTCGACCAGATCAAGGAGCGGCTGGACCGCGCCGCGGCGGCGATCCACGACGACGACGTGGCCAGCTGCCGGGCGATGGGGGCGTTCGGCGCTGCGGTCGTCCCCGCCGAAGCGACGATTCTGACCCACTGCAACGCCGGCGCGCTCGCCACCGCCGGCTACGGGACGGCGCTCGGCGTCATCCGCGGCGCTGTCGAAGCGGGCAAGCGGATCACCGTCCTGGCCGACGAGACCCGGCCGTTCCTCCAGGGCGCGCGACTGACGGCGTGGGAGCTGCTGCGCGACGGCATCGAGACGACCGTCATCACCGACAGCATGGCCGGCGCCATCATGCGGACCGGCCACATCGACCTGGTCGTGGTCGGCGCCGACCGCATCGCCGCCAACGGCGACACGGCAAACAAGATCGGCACCTACACCGTGGCCGTGCTGGCGCGCGAGCACGACATTCCGTTCTATGTGGCAGCGCCCCGGTCGACGATCGATCTGGCCACGCCGGACGGCTCCGGGATCCCGATTGAGGAGCGCAACCCGCGCGAGGTGACGCACATGGGCGGCAGCCAGCTGACGCCGGTCGGGGCGCTGATCAGGAACCCGGCGTTCGACGTGACGCCGCACCAGCTGATTGCCGGCATCATCACGGAGCGGGGCATCCTCCGCCCGCCGTATCTCGAGTCGCTCAGGCAGGCGTTCGAACCACAGCAGGAAATGACAAGCAGCCGCGAAAACATCGACGCGCGCAATTAGTCACGTCGCTCCTCGCGTTTTCGTGCTCTTGGCGGCGGTCCCAAATGCTCATCCTCGGCATTGAAACATCCTGCGACGAAACCGCGGCGGCGGTGGTCGAGGAAACCGGCGACCTCGCCCGCCCCTGGGCGATCAGGTCGAATGTGATTGCCTCCCAGATCCCGATTCACCGGGAGTGGGGCGGTGTGGTTCCCGAGTTGGCGTCGCGTCAGCACATCAGGGACATCTGTGGCGTGGTGGCGCGGGCGCTGGATCAGGCCGGCACGACGTGGCGCGATCTCGGCGCGGTGGCGGTGACCCAGGGTCCGGGTCTGGTCGGGTCGCTGCTCGTCGGCGTCTCGTTCGCCAAGGCTGGCGCTGCGGCGTCCGGTTTGCCGCTGGTCGCGGTGCACCACCTCGCGGGTCACATCGAGTCGCTGGTGTTGCAGAACGGCGAGCTGCCGCTGCCCTCGGTCGTGCTGGTCGTCTCCGGCGGACACACGAGCCTGTACCTGATCGAGCGCGTCGGCCACTATCAGCTGCTCAGCCGGACCCGCGACGACGCCGCGGGCGAGGCCTATGACAAGGTCGCCAAGCTGCTGGGACTGGGTTATCCCGGCGGGCCGGTGATCGATCGCCTGGCCCGCGAAGGCAACGACCGTGCAGTCGCCCTGCCGGCGACGCGTCTGACCCACGCCGACCGGAATGCGCCCACCTTGAAAGGGGATCTCGACTTCAGCTTCAGCGGCCTGAAGACGGCGGTCCGGCGTCACGTCGAAAAGACAGGTCAGGAAAAGGGGTCGGCAAGAATCGCGCCCGCCGAAAATGACTCCCGACCCATTTTTTCGGACGGCGAGATCGCCGACATTTGCGCGAGTTTCCAGCGGGTCGTGGTCAACACACTGATCGATCGGACGTTCGACGCGGCGCGCCGGCATCGGGCGCGCAGCATCGGCATTGCCGGCGGCGTCTCGGCCAACAGCCGCCTCCGGGCCGAGCTGACCCGGCACGGCGGACTGCGCGAGATCCCGACGTTTCTGCCGAGCCTGGCCCTCTCGACCGATAACGCCGCGATGATCGCCGCCGCCGGACTGCGGAAGCTGCACAGCGGCATCACTGCGGATCTCGATCTCAACGCCGATGCGGCGCTGACACTCTGACCCGCGTCGGTCAGCCCTTTTCGTACGGCATCCCGAGCGCGCGGGGTGGCCGCGACTGTCCGATGAAACCGGCCAGGACGACGATGGTCAGCACGTAGGGGACGATCTGGATGAACTGCACCGGGATGTCCTCGCCCGACGGCAGCTTGACGACCCCCTGCATCTGGATCGACAGCGCCTCGGTGAAGCCGAACAGCAGGCAGGCGAGCATGGTCTGGACCGGCCGCCATTTCCCGAAGATCAGCGCGGCGAGTGCGATGAACCCCCGCCCCGACGTCATGTTGCGGGTGAACAGCGATGATTGACCGATCGAGAGGTAGGCGCCGCCGGCGCCGGCAAGGACGCCCGACAACAGCACGCCGGCATACCTGATCGAGGCGACGCTGATCCCGGCCGCGTCCGCCGCCGCCGGGTTTTCGCCGACCGACCGCAGCCGCAGGCCGAATGGCGTCCGGTACAACACGTACCACGCCAGCGGGACAATCAGCGCCGCCATCACCATCGGCGCGTTCGGGATCAGCTGCTCTTTGGCGAGCTGGGGCGTCGACCCGGACGACAGGAACAACGCCCCGCTCAGGAACCCCGGCACGCCGAACATCAGGATGTTGATCGCCGTTCCGCTGACGACTTGATCGGCCCTGTAGCGGATGCAGGCGACCGCGTGGATCGCCGCGATCAGCACGCCGGCGGACATGCCGGACAGCAGGCCGATCCAGGGATTGCCGGTCGCGTAGGTGATGGCGGCCGCCGCGAACGCGCCCGCCAGCATGATGCCCTCGAGCGCGATGTTGATGACCCCCGCCCGCTCGGAGAAGAGGCCGCCCAGCGCCGCCAGCACCAACGGCGTCGCCAGCCGCAGCGTGGACATGACGAGGGACAGGGTCAGCAGTTCGGTCATGGCCGGGGTCCCTTCACACCTTCGTCCGCGTCGGCCATCCAGCCTTCGCGAACCGGCCCCGGAACAGCGCCTCGGCGGCCACGAACAGGATGACGATCCCCTGCAGCACGTCCACCAGATCCTTTGTCACATTGTTGGTGAACGCGTCGACGAAGATGCCGCCGCGGATCATCATGCCGAACAGTCCGGCCGCCAGCAGCACACCGACCGGATGATTGCGGCCGAGCAGGGCGACGGCAATCCCGGTGAAGCCGTAGTTGGCCGAGAAGCCGTCGTAGTAGCGGTAGCGGTAACCGAGCACTTCGTTGATGCCGACCATCCCGGCGAGCGCGCCCGAGACGGCCATCGCGACGACAATCTGCCGGCGAATCGAGATGCCGCCGTATTCCGCCGCCGTCGGATTGCTGCCGGTGGCGCGAATCTCGTAGCCCCACCGGGTGCGCCACAGGAAGAGATAGACCAGCAGGCAGGCGGCGAGGGCGAACAGGAACGCGAGATTGAGCGGAATGCGCTCCGGAAATCCGGGAATGAAGCGGCCGAGCCGGGGGATGCGGGCGCCGCCGCCGATCATCGTCGTCTGCATGATCGGATCGCCCGGCATCTTGTAGTGGTACTGCGTGAAGTAGCTGACCAGGGCGATGGCCACGAAATTCAACATGATCGTGTTGATGACTTCGTGCGAACCGAAGCGGGCCTTCAGCAGGCCCGGGATGGCGCCCCAGACCGCGCCGGACAGCACCGCCGCCAGGAAACACAGCGGCAGCAGGATCCACGCCGGCAGGGACGCCAGCGTGATGCCGACCCAGGCGGTGGCGAACGCGGCGACATAGAGTTGCCCCTCGGCGCCGATATTGAGCAGGCCGCAGCGAAACGCCACCAGCACGGCCAGGCCGGTAAAGATCAGCGGCGTCGCGTAGAACAGCGAGTAGCCGATGCCGTCGGGCCAGGACAGGGCGCTGCCGAGCAGCAGCGCGTAGGTCTGGACCGGATCGTCGCCGACGATCAGCACCAGGATGCCGCCGACGAGGAAGGCGGCGAGGACGGCGATCAGCGGAAAGACCAGCTCGCGCAGAAGTTTCATCAGTGGCCTCGGGTCATCAGCAGGCCGATCTCCCCGACGGTGGCCACTTTCGGATCGACGTCGCCGACCAGCCGGCCCTTGTGAATCACCATCACGCGGTCGGACAGCGAGACGACTTCCTCCAACTCCGCCGAGACCAGCAGGACCGCGCAGCCGGCATCGCGCAGGGCGACGATCTGGCGGTGAATGAACTCGATCGCGCCGATATCGACCCCGCGCGTCGGCTGCGACACCAGCAGCAGGCGGGGCCGCAAAGCGAACTCGCGGCCGATGACCAGCTTCTGCTGGTTGCCGCCCGAGAGCACACGGGCCGGCAGATCGGGATCGGGCGGCCGGACATCGAACGCGGCGATAATCGCCAGCGCGCGGCGGCGGATTGCCGCCTGGTCCAACATGATGCCGTTGGCGGCAACAACCGGCGGGCGATAGTGCACGCCCAGCATCGAGTTCTCCGCCAGATCGAAGTCGAGCAGCAGACCGCGCCGGTGCCGGTCCTCGGGGATGTGCGCAATGCCCAGTTCGCGGCGGACGCGGGCGCCGGTTCGGGTGATGTCCTGGCCCTCGAAGCGGACGTCGCCGGAGATCCGTGACGGTTCGACCAGTCCGGCCAGGGCCTCGATCAATTCGGTCTGGCCGTTGCCCTCGACACCGGCGATCCCGACGATCTCGCCGGCCCGCACCTCGAACGAGACATCGTTCACGCCAGCCGGTCCAGCGGATGTCCGGACCGACAGATTCCGGACCGTGAGCTTTGGCTCGCCGGGCCTGGCCGCCGGCTTGTCGACGCGCAGCAGGACGTCGCGGCCGACCATCAGACGCGCCAACTCGGCGGCCTCGGTCTCCCTGGTCTGCAGGCGGCCGACGATCCGGCCGTCTCGCATCACCGTCACCTCATCGGAAATCGCCAGCACCTCGGACAACTTGTGCGTGATGATGATGACGGTCTTTCCCTGCTGCCGCATGCCCCGGAGGATGACGAAGAACTCCTCGACTTCCTGCGGGGTGAGGACCGCAGTCGGCTCATCGAGAATCAGCAGCCGCGCCTGACGGTAGAGCGCTTTCAACAGCTCCACCCGCTGCTGCTGGCCGACCGACAGCGCCTCGACGAGGGCGCCAGGATCGACGGCGAGGCTGAACTCCCTGGACAGGCGGCGGATGTCGGCAGAAGCTTTCGACAGGTCGAGCGCCAGAGCCGATCCCGGCTCGGCGCCGAGCACGATGTTCTCCGCGACCGTCATCGGGCCGACCAGCATGAAATGCTGATGCACCATCCCGACGCCGCATGCGATCGCATCGTGCGGGGTGGCGATCCGGCGCGCCGCTCCATCGATCAGGATCTCGCCGCTGTCCGCCTGGTAGAAGCCGTAGGCGACGCGCATCGCGGTGGACTTACCGGCGCCGTTCTCGCCGACCAGGGCGTGAATCGAGCCAGGCGCGACCCGGATGTTGACCTGGTCGTTGGCCAGCACATTCCCGAACCGCTTGGTGATGTTGCGGAGTTCCAGCATCAC
The DNA here is from genome assembly GCA_039931615.1 of Acidobacteriota bacterium. Lineage (GTDB taxonomy): Bacteria > Acidobacteriota > Vicinamibacteria > Vicinamibacterales > CAVVIG01 > JAHFUI01. Next base: position 1,718 of record JBDTRR010000136.1, on the reverse strand, counting down.
CGGACGTGGAGGGAGGGCGCCCCCTGATTGCGGCGTTCCGCCATCATTGCGCCATCGCGTCGGGAACCTTGATCTCGCCGGCGATGATCCTGGCCTTCGCCGCTTCGGCGGCTTGAATCATCTCGGTCGTCAGCAGGTCCTTGTTGTACTGGTCGGTGGCATAGCCGACGCCGTCCTTGTCCAGGCCGTAGACGTGGAAACCGGCCTGGAACCGGCCGTGCACGACGTCGTCGACGATGGCGTAGACCGCGTTGTCGACGCGCTTGATCATGGTCGTCAACACGAAGCCCGGTTTGACCATGTTCTGGTTGGAATCGACGCCGATCACGAAGTGCGTCGCCCGGCCGTTCTCAGTGCCCGCCTGCTCGACCGCGTCGAAGGCGCCGAGCCCGGAATTGCCGGCCGCGGTGAAGATGACGTCCGCGCCCTTGCCGATCTGCGCCAGCGCCAGCTCCTTCCCCTTCCCGGGATTGTTCCACGCGCTGTCGGTGACGCCGACGTAGTTCCGGATCACCCGGATGTCCGGCTTCACCGAGCGGGCGCCCTCTTCGTAGCCCTTCTCGAAGCGATGGATCAGGCCGATGTCCATCCCGCCCAGAAAGCCGATGACCCCCGTTCTCGACGCCTTGGCCGCCAGCAGGCCGACCAGGTACGAACCTTCGTGCTCCTTGAAGACCAGCGAGGCGACGTTCGGCAGCTCGCTGGCGCCGTCGACGATAGCGAAATGAAGGTCCGGATAGTCCTTCGCGACGCTCTCCATGATTGGCGCCTGCGCAAAGCCGACGCCGATGATCAGATCGTAGCGGCGTTCGGCGAAGGCGCGTATCGCCGGCTCGATCGAGGTCGGAGTGCCGGGCTCGATATCGCGCAGGACGATGTTCAATGTCGGTTTGCCGCAGTCCTGGCCGTCTGGCGATCGGCCCGACTCGGCGCATTTGACGCCGGCGAAGGCGGCGGCGTTGAAGGACCGATCGTCCTTGCCGCCGATGTCGAACACGATGCCGACATGGACCCTGGATGAATCGTCGGCCGACGCGGCCCGGCGTACGCAGGCGGCGCCGGACAGCACCAGGGAGGGCAGGAGCGCCAGCGCTGCGACCGTGGCTGTCATCGGCCCTCAATGGTCGCACACGGAGAATCGGAAATCCGGGTTAAATTGGCCGATGCTCGTACATACCGACTATCTGTGGTTCACCACCGAGAAGCGTCAGGACTTCATCCGCATCACCGACGAGATCGCCGGGATTGTCCGCGCCAGCGGCGTCAAGGACGGCACCGTGCTGGTGTCAGCGATGCACATTACCGCCGGGGTCTACGTGAACGACTGGGAGAACGGGCTGATCCACGACTTCCAGGTCTGGCTCGAGCGGCTGGCGCCGGCGGGCCTCGACTACCGCCATCATCAGACCGGCGAGGACAACGCCGACGCTCACCTGAAGCGGACCTTGATGGGCCATCAGGTGATCCTCCCGATCACCGGGAGCAAGCTCGATCTCGGTCCATGGGAGCAGGTCTTCTACGCCGAGTTCGACGGCCAGCGGAAGAAGCGGGTGGTGGTCAAGGTGATGGGGATTTGAGGGACTTGCGGGAAGTAAAAAAGTAAGGAAGTGAGGAAGTGAGGAAGCAGAGATGTCGGGATGTAAGGATGTGGGGATGTGAGACGGTTTCCTGAACGACCGATTGTTGGCGTCGGCGCGGTCGTGCTCGATGGCGAAGGC
>JBDTRR010000135.1:0-7938 GCA_039931615.1 Acidobacteriota bacterium | reverse complement strand
GTCCCGGCCCGCGCGTTGCACTCCCGCCGGGATGCGAACTCAACGGCCGCGTCGTCTCGAAGGTGTGTCCTACATCGGCATACAGCGGTATTTCCTCACAACATGTACTGCTTTTCGTCGGCCGCTGTTCGTCTCCGCCGACATCGTGGACGAAGTCTTGTCGCAGATTCGGCAAAGTGGTGAGCAATTCGGGCTGGCGCTGATTGCGTACTGCTTCATGCCGGACCATCTTCACCTGCTCGTCATCGCCGGCTCTGAGGATGCGGACGCGACCGCATTTATCAAACGATTCAAGCAGATCAGCGGATTCGCGTACAAGAAGACGCACGCCACATCACTCTGGCAGCCGGGGTATCACGATCGCGTTCTCCGCGATGATCAGGCCACCGTGGCGGCGGTTCGATACATCCTTGAGAATCCCGTACGGGCCGGCCTCTCCCGCGATCTCGGCGAATACCCGTTCGCGGGCTCGGATGTCTACGATCTGGCGGCCCTGATGACGGCATGGGACGGGCAGGCCTGGTAGAAAACACTGAAGGCCTGCACTACGACTGACTTTTCTCGAGCGCTCCAGCCCGCTGCACGGACGTCATTCACCCGCGCGAGCAGCGTGACAGTCGTAGTGCAGACCTTCAGGCCTGCCGTGATCTGTCGTCGTCCGGGCCTTCACGCCAGCGGCACCGCATTCAATCCGGGATCACGAACCGCGTCACATCGCCGTGCAGCGGCCGCAGATCGATTGTGTGATCGCGGGGCAGGCTCAGGAAGTACTCCGTCAGCGGCCGGTCGTCGGTCAGCACCGGACCCTGACCGACGAATGCGCGCAGCTGGTCAGGCCCGGCGACGAACGTGGCCAGCAGATCCTGAAACGTCTTCAGGTCGAGGTCCTTCAACGCCTGCGCGTGGCCCGACAGCTCCGTCTTCCAGTCGAAGTCGCTCCGCCGCAGCCGGAGCGGTTCGACCGATCCGACCAGCAAAGAGCCGTCGCCCCAGGCCGTCGTGTTGGGAAACACGCTGAGAAACGTCCGTGCCACCGTCTTGTACTCGGCCTCGGTCCCGAACACCCACTGCATCACCAGGCCGCCGGGATTCAGCACGCTGCGGATCAGCCGGAAGTACTCGGCTGAATATAGATTGCCGGCGCCGGCAAACAGCGGCTGCGTCACGTCTGCCGTGACCACGTCGTAGCGCCGCGGCGTCAGCAGCAGGTAGTTGCGCGCATCGTCGACCCGGACGTGAACGTTCGGGCGGGACAGCACGCCGTAGTTGATCCCGTCGAAGAATGCGGCGCCGCGGACGACGGCGCTGCCCAGCTCGACGACGTCGACCTGGACGCCGTCGTGAATGCTGACCGCGCCGGCGGTGGCGCCACCACCCAGGCCAATCACCAGAGCGTTGATCGCCTGGGGATGCAGAATCATCGGCAGATGGCCGATCTGCCGGTGCGAGTGGACCGCCGGATAGTCGGTCCCGGCCTGATGATTACCGTTGATCGTCATCATCAGGTGCTTGCCCAGCGAGTGGACGGTGACGGTCGAGTCGAGATCCTCGGCCTGCCAGACGATCGGCATGCCGCGGAAACGCTGATCGACGAACTGCGCGAACGGATCCGGCGCGTTCCACAGCGCCAGACCGAACGCCGCGCCTGCCACGGCGGCGGCTGCGGCGCGGCCGGGACGGCGCAGCTCCGACACCGTCAGCAGCGCCAGGCCCGACGCGAAGCTGGCCGACGCCAGCGCGATCAGCGAAGGGCGGCTGCCAAGGCGCGGCAGCAGGACGAATCCCGCGGCCAGTGACCCGACGATGGCGCCAATCACGTTGAGCGAATAGAACAACCCGATCCGGGCGGCGGCCCGGCCCCGCGCAGCGAGGCCGGACGTCCAGACGTGCAGGCCGATCGGAAACGCCACGCCCATCAGCAGCGCGGTCGGAAAGATCGCCAGCAGGCTGGCGCTGATCGGGTAGCCGAGGTAGTCGGGCATGACACGGGCAAGGAATGGCGAGAGCTGCCTGGACACGGCGGGCAGATACGTCAGCGGGCCGAACGAGCAGACGGCAGCCGTTCCAATCGCCAGCTCGAGGCAGGCGAGCACCGCGATCCACCGAACTCGCCGCTGCCCGAGCCATGGCGTGATGAGGTAGCTGCCAATCGAGATGCCGGCGAGGATCGTCGCCAGCATCACGGCAAAGCCGTAGACCGTCGGCCGAAGGAACAGCGTCAGCACCCGGAACCAGACCACCTCGAGCGCCAGCGACACGACGCCCGACAGCGCGAAGACGGCGAGCACGACGGCGAGCTGTGCCTGGCTTCTGACGGTCTCCGGTCGTTCCGTCCGCGAACCAGGCGCAACCAGGTCGCGATGCGCATCCGGGGAGAGCAGGGTCGCCGACCCGGAGCCGGCGGTCGCCGGCGCGGGCGGCCGGACGGTGATCGACAGGATGAGCGCCGCGGTCCCGACGACGATGTTCAACCCGGCGGCGATCAGGAAGGTATCGTGAATGCCGCGGCCCGGGATCAGGTAAAGGCCGGCCGAAATGGTGCCGACGATGGCGCCGAGCGCGTTGCTGCCGTACAGCACGCCGATCTGCCGGCCGAGCGCGCTGTCGCGAAACGTTGCGGCCTTGAGGACCAGCGGCAGCGTCGCGCCCATCAACGCCGTCGGCACGATGAGTGCGGCAAACGCGATCGCCAGGCGAACCGCGGTCAGCGCGCCAAGGGACTGCGGGAGCGATGGATACAGGGACACGTAGGCCTGCTGCAGGAGCCCGAGCGCGGCTGGCGAACTGATCGCGGTGACGCCGATCAGGATCTCCGTCACGCCGAACCAGCGCAGTGGATGACGCACCCGATCGCCGATCGCGCCGGCGGCGAGACTGCCGATCGCCAGACCGGCCATGAACGCCGCCCACACCGCGCTGGCCGCGTAGACGGTGACGCCGAACGTCCAGCCGAGGATGCGGATCCACAGCACCTGATAGACGAGCGCACACAGGCCGGAGCAGAAAAAACAGATGGCGAGGGCGAGCAGCCAGAGTCGCGCGGGAATGGTCACGGCGGGGCCGCAGTATATCAGCGCCGCCACGCCGGCGCGGTGGCCGCGCGGCGGCGTCATATACTCTGCCCACCCATGCGCTCGAGGGTAATCCGCATCGCGCTGTTCGTCGCGCTCGCCGCGTTCTATGTGACCGCGGCGACTGAGCATGCAAAGCGCGTCAACACGTCGAAGGCGCGCGGCGACCAGAGCGGCTACCTGTGGGATGCGCAGAACGTCTACGGCAACTGGCACGGAGCAGCCGCGCCGCTGCTGATCGGCGAGCGCAACCGGATGCCGGTCTACGCCGCGTTCCTGGCCGCATTCTGGGATCCGGCGCTTTCCAACGACGAATTCTTCGACCGGGCCAAGCGCTGGAACATCTATCTGTCGGTCGGCCTGCTGGCGCTGCTCGCTGTCGTGTTCGCCGGCTACCTGCCGCCGCTGCCGGCGACCAACCTGACGCTGGTGGTCGCCTTCGGGTATTTCATCTTCAAGGCCGGCTACACGCAGTCCGAACTGCTGTACTACTTCCTGTTCTTCATCACGTTCCTGTTGTTCTGGGAGATGATCGCCCGGCCGGGCCGGCTGGCGGTCACACTGTGCCGCGCCGCGGCGGCAGGCGCCATGGCCGCGCTGGCCTACCTCACCAAGGCGGCGCTGCTGCCGCTGCTGGCGGTCTTTCTCGTCGTCTGCGGGTTCGACGCGCTGCGCCGGCTGCGCAGCGATCCCTCGGGCGCGCGGCGGCAGCTGATCGCGGCGCTGGTTGTCACGGCGGTGTTCCTGGCCGTGCTGTCGCCGTACCTCCGCACCAACAAGCGCGTGTTCGGGCAGTACTTCTACAACGTCAACACCACCTTCTATATCTGGTACGACAACTGGCCGCAGGCGAGCATCGGCACCATCAAGCACGGCGACGGGGTGGGCTGGCCGGCGATGCCGCTTGACGATCTGCCCAGCGCGTCGAAATACTGGCGCGAACATACGATGACGCAGGTGACCGCACGGGTCGGCGCGGGATTGTGGGACATGCTCGACCGGTCCTACCACACCTACTGGTACCTGAAGTACCTGGTTCTGTATCTCGGCGCCGCGGCGGCGGTGACTGTCGCACGGCGGCGCGATGTTTCAGCCGCGCCGCGTCGGTCGACCGCTGCGGTCGCGTTCCTGGTCCTCTATGGCGCCATCTACCTGCTGGGTATCGCGTTCTACGCGCCCGTCTCCGGCACCGGCACGTCGCGTTTCCTGATCGCGCACCTGACCCCGTTGTTCTTCGTGCTCTCCCTGTTCCTGGCCCGGGAGCCGGGCCGGCACACCCGGTGGACCGTCGGCGGCGCGACGATCGGGATGCCGCACTTTCACCTGCTGGTCGGTGTGTCGCTGGCCGTCGATATCGTTTTCGTCATCTGGCCGCGCCTGATGACGACCTATGGCGGTTTCTGAGGATCGCTTGATGGATCCGGCGAGACGGCAGCAGATGGCGACGGCGCTCCGGCGCGGGCTGAGCAAGCGGTGCCCGCACTGCGGTCGTGGACCGCTGTTTGCGGGCTGGCGCCACCTCGAGAAGTGCGCCGACTGCGGCCTGGTGTTCGAACGCAACCCGGGCGACACCTGGGCGTTCACGATCATCGGCGATCGGCTGCCGGTCGCCGCCATCATCGTGCTGTTGTACTTCGGCTTCGGCCGATCGCATCGCATCCTGGGACTGACGACGTTCGTGGTGATGGGCGTGCTGCTGGTGCTCACCGCGCCGAACCGCTGGGGCGTCGGCATCGCGCTGCACTATTTGTCCCGGGTGTTCTCGCCCGACCCGGAGGATCCAATTCCGGATCGGCCGACCTCGCGCGAGTTGTTTCCGTAACCGAGCGGGAGGGATGCTGTGTTCACAGCGGCAGACACGCCGTCCGGCGCCGAGCTCGTCGAACGGGCGGCGGCGATTCGGCCGATCCTCGAACAGCAGGCCGATGAGACCGACCGCCTGCGCCGGCTGGCCGACGCCAATGTCCAGGCCCTGAAGGACAGCGGGCTGTGCCGGCTGATGGTGCCGAAGCGCCTCGGCGGCTACGAGACCGACATCCATACCTATATTGCCGTGATGGCCGAGATCGGCCGCGGCTGCGGATCGACGGCGTGGGTCGCCAGCTTGATCAACGTCTGCGCCTGGCTCGCCGGACTGTTCCCCGAGCGGGCGCAGCAGGACATCTGGAGCGTCAGTCGCGACGTGTGGGTGGCGGGATCGCTGGCGCCGCATGGCCAGGCCACGCCGGTCGACGGCGGCTGGCGCGTCAACGGCCGGTGGATGTGGGCCTCGGGATGTCTCCACGCCCAGTGGGCGGCGTGCGGCATCCATATGAACGACGAGCGCGGCGAGATCGTCAATCTCGGGCTGTCGCTCATGCCGATGACCGACCTCGCGATCGAGGACACCTGGCACATGGCCGGGATGAAGGGGACCGGGAGCAATACGATCGTGGCCAGGGAGGTGTTCGTGCCCGAGTATCGCTTCCTGCCGTATCCGGCGGCATTCGGCGGTCACTACCGGACGGAGCATATGGACGAGGCGGTCTATCGGGCGGCGTTCGTGCCGGTCACGATCCTGATTCTGATCGGGGCGCAGCTCGGGGTCGCGCGCGCGGCACTCGACCACGTCGTGGCGAAGGCGCCGACGCGCGGTGTGACCCACACCAACTACGGTAAACAGATCGAGTCCACCGGTTTCCAGATCCTGCTGGCGGAGGCCGCCATGAAAATCGAGACGGCCCATCTGCACGCGTTTCGCGCCGCCGACGATCTGGACCGCGCCTCGCAGAGCGGGCGCCACCCGGGCCTGACCGAGCGGGCCCGCGTCCGGACCGATACGGCGTTGGCCGCGAAATACTGCCGCGAGGCGGTCGATCTCCTGGTGTCCGCGCACGGCACCTCCAGCCTGGCCGACTCGAACCGGATGCAGCGCCTGTGGCGCGACGCGCACGTGGCGAGTCACCACGCGATTACGGAGTGGCAGGTCAATCTCGAGATCTACGGCAAGGCGCTGCTCGGTGTCGAGCCGAACATCACGCCGCTGATTTGAGCGCTCGAAAAGCACGGCGGCCGGATCCGTAGTCCGACTGAAGTCGGACGCCACGTACGAGGCCAGGTCGAGCGGCACGGCCCCCCGTACGTGGGATCCGGCTTCAGCCGGATTATCCGCAGTCCGACTGACCAGACTCCGCCGAAGCCTTCGAAGGCGGAAGTCGGAGGCCACGTCGAGCGAAGCCACGAAGAGGGGAGAATTCCTGCCGTTCAGGCCCTCGGGCGGGGTAAAATCCGTGACCTAGGAGCGAAGCATGTCCATGAAGCCTCTCGCGCTTGTCGGTGTTCTGGTGGGACTCGCCGCCTTGACTGCGCCGACCGGCGCGACCACGGAAGAAAGCTCCAGCGTCACGTTCAACAAGGATGTGCTGCCCATCCTGCAGAAGAACTGTCAGTCGTGCCATCGCCCCGGGGAAATTGCCCCGATGTCGTTCCTGACCTACAAGGACACGCGGCCGTGGGCCAGGGCGATGAAGACAGCAGTGACCTCGCGGCAGATGCCGCCCTGGTTCGCTGATCCCGCCTACGGGCACTTCGCCAACGACAAGCGGCTGAGCGATGGCGCCATCTCGACCATCGCCGCCTGGGCCGATGGCGGCGCGCCGGAAGGTGACGAGAAGGACAAGCCGGCCCCGGTCGTCTTCCGCGAAGGATGGGGCCTCAAGCCGGACATGGTCATCGAGATGCCGACCGATGTGCCGCTGCCGGCCAACGGCACCATCAACTACAAGAGCATCCTGGTCAAGGCGAACTTCACCGAAGACAGGTGGGTCGTCGCGGCCGACCTGCGTCCGGGCAACGCCCAGGCGGTTCACCACATGCGGGCGATTGTCCGGCCGCCGGGTTCGGATTGGATGAAGAACGCGGTGCCGGGCGTCGCCTACGAAGCCGGCGACGAGGAAATCGGCAGGCAGGGAGAGGGCTCGGACCTGCTCGGCAAATTCAACCCCGGCCTGGGCGCGCAGGACTTCAGCATGTTCGAGTCGGCGAAGTTCGTGCCCAAAGGCTCGGACATCGTCTTCAGCATGCACTACACCGCGATCGGCAAGGAGACGACGGATCGCTCCAAGCTCGGTCTGGTGTTCGGCAAGGAACCGCCCAAGCTGCGCTACTTCACGCACGACGGACCGACCGCCGGCAACCTCGCCATTCCGGCCGGGGACAGCCGCGCGGAGGTCGTGTCGGAAATGACCGCGACCGCCGACACCCAGCTGGTGTATCTCCAGCCGCACATGCATCTGCGCGGGTCCGACTACGAAGTCCGGCTGATCTTTCCGTCCGGCCAGTCGGAAACCATCTTCAAGGCGAAATGGGATTTCAACTGGCAGCTCGGATTCGATCTCGAGAAGCCGATCGCCATCCCCAAGGGAACCCGCATCGTCGGCATCGCGCACTTCGATAATTCGACCGCCAACAAGTTCAATCCGGATCCGACCAAGCTGGTGGTGTGGGGCCCCCAGAACTGGGAAGAGATGCAGAACTGCTTCATGAGCTTCCTGATTGACCCGACGTTGAAGAACCCGAGGTCGCTGTTCCGACCGTCCGGCCCCAGCCTCTTGAAGCGGGGCGAATCGGGACCGACGCTCGCGTCTCTGCTCGCGCCGCCAGCCGCCCAGTGAACCGCGATTCGGGGCGGTCGCGCCGGGCGTTCCTGAAGTTTCTCGCCGCCAGCCCGTTGTACATGGGGTCCGGTTTCGGCCGGACCTCATCTCTCAACCAGAACGCCGCCCCTCCGTCCGCTGCCGATTTCGTCATTTCCGATCCCGCCCAGGCGATCAACGTCCTGGAATTCGAGGCGGCGGCGCAGAAGGCGCTGCCGCCAGCGCACTGGGGC
>JBDTRR010000134.1:0-8107 GCA_039931615.1 Acidobacteriota bacterium | reverse complement strand
AGTAGTCCTGGTTGTCGCCTTCCCGCTCCCAGCTGTCTGAAACGTCCGAGTTCATACTGACAAGCACAAGCAGCCTGTCGTGGTCGTCCAACACACCGTAGTAGTGCACGGTTGCAGGCCCAATTTCAGAATTCTGACGTGTGCGTTGCCAGGAGCCGAGCGACGGGATCTGCGGGAGAGGGTTGACGTGGTAGAGCACGGAAAACATCGGGTAGTCCACCGGCAGGTCGACGATCTTTGCGCCGGGCAGGATCCGCATGAGGTTCGGACGGATGTAGTCGAAGTCCGGATCCCAGTTGTCGTCGATCCAGAGAAAGCCGCCCTTCAGCAGGTAGTCGTGCATGCGGGCGGTCTCTTCAGGTGTGAAGTCGTAGTTGGCTGCATTCTGCATGCGCAGGTACGGACACCGGAAGAGATCGGGATCCATGGCCGTGACGTTCGCAAATCCGGGGTCGCCATTGTTCCAGCGGCTGATCGTCGTTCTCGTCAGCTCGGCGAGACGCACCATGAAGTTGTAGTCCGCCTGCGGATAGTCGTCGCCCCAGCCGGACTTTCTCGCCCTGCGAATGTTCTGGTACCGCAGGCGGCAGAAGGTGAAGCCGAGCCGCTGGTCAGGGAGTCCATGGTTGATCGGGGTCTGGAGGTTCCGTCCGTTTGTCAGGATGGTTGGCCGCTGCGCCGCGCCGCTCATGACGGCCAGTCCCAGCGCGAGCGCGAAGGCCAGCCCGAACGAAATCGATCCAGCCGAGGCCGGCGTCCGCCGCATGTGAGCGATCCTACAACGACTACGGGTCAAGCCCGCCAGGCGCGAGCGGGAGGCATGAGACGGCGACCGTGACGACGATGCCCTTCGGATCTGCTGATCATCGTCGGACCGGCCGCACCCTGAAGCGGCACGGGAATCCTGGGGACCTGCTTCGTCCCGCCGCTGGTCGACCGGCAACGTGGATCCCTACCCGAGCAATCTGATCGCGCCTGATTTTCAGTCTAGCATCGTGCCCGGTGGAGGATCTCCAGGAGTTGCGCTACGTCGCCGGTTCGAGAGCGTCACGAAGGAACTGGTCGTATTCCGGCGAGTAGACGTGGACCCGGTCCTTGCCGTCGGACATCTTGCGGTAAAACCAGAAACCCTGCAGCGGTTTCTGGCCGTAGCGCTCGATGAAGGCTGCCGTCGCGCTCTGCTTGTGCGGCAGGCCACCCTGTTCCTTGAGCGCGCGCGGCGTCCGCATGCGCAGCGGGGCGGCCTTGCTTGGCAGCAGATAGGCGCGAGCGTGACCCGACACGACGCTCACCCTGGGATCGCCCCACTCCCGCCAGCGCTTGTCAGATTGGTAACCGGGGTCGATGGTCAACGAACACGGTGTCAACTCTCCGGATCGCAGCAGTGCGTCGTCGGGATGCCACCGCCGGCGCTCGCTGAGCAGCAGTTCAGCCTGTTGCCACAGTTCCTCAGGCGCCGTCGCCATGATGCCGCGCAGCGCATCCGGATCCTCGGCGACGTGCAGCAACGGCCAGCCTGAGCGTTGTCGGGACGACTGCACAGCCTGCTGAAGATCTTGCAGCGTCTTGATCATCATGGTGTTGGAACTGTCGTTGCCGTCCCATGCCACAATCACCGCGACCGGCGCCCGTGACGCCTCCAGCCACACGCCGAGCTCGGTCTGGTACTCGGGGGTGACTGCCAGGGTAAAGGGATCGACGATGATGAGCGCGACTTCGCGTTCGGGCCGCGGCGTGCTCATCAACCAGCGATCGAACCGGTGCAGGGACAGAAACGCTGCGCCTGTCGGCTGCCTCGCCGCGTCGACGAATTGCGCGATGGTCATCGTGCCAGGGTCCTGGAACGGGATCCAGTCGCGACGACGCATGCCGTAGCGGCCCGGTCGACTGGCTTGCATCACGTCCTTGCGTTCGGCAGCGATGGCCACCAGGAGCCTGGGCGGCGCCGGAGTCGCCTCCCGCTGCGGTGGCATCAAGACGGTGGCGGCGAGGTCGACGACGGTGCGTGCGATCGTACTGACGGCAGCAGCATAGGCCGCGGTCTGCGACAACCGGAGCAGATGGCGCAGCCCCGCCTGTGCTTCGTCAGCGGAGGCCCGGAACCATGGCAGTTGCTGCAGGTACTCGGGCGCGATGTCGCGGGAGACGGGTATCCACTCGACCGGCAGCACTGGCTTCCCGGCCTGCGAGAACTCACCAAGCTCCGCCCGCGCGTGCTGGCTTCGGACGTAGGCCGGCGAGACGAGGCTCACCATGACGGCGCTGGACTCGAGCACGGCGGTCAAGCCGCGCGTCCAGGAGTCCCCTGGTTCGAGCCGTCGATCCAGGAACGCGATCGGCTGGTCGCGTGAATCGCCGCGCAGCAGGCGGACCTCCTCAATCAGATCGCTGACGAACTGCTGGCCGTACGAATCGAGATCGCCCGCCGCGTAACTGACAAAGAAGACATACGACTGGTCGAGCGCAACCCGGGGCGGTCGGCGGCGCAGGAATCGCGCGAGCTGCTGGACGCGGACGGCCTCGTCGAGCCGCGGGAATCTGGTGACGTCCTTCTCGGTGATCCACGACGCCAGTGACTCGACCGCCGCCAGCATCGACGATCGGGTCGACGTGGCATCACCGAACACGGCCAGCACTTCTTCGAACGAATAGAACGCCTTGTACGGGACCTCAATCGCGGCCCAGTACTCCTCGAGCTGATCCTCGTCGAGCCAGCCGAGAAAGCGATCGAAGCGGCGCCGCGCCTGGTCACGCGCTGCCTCGACGCGTTCCTTCTCGCTGTCATCGACGCGAGTCGGGACCGGCAGGATCCGCAGGGTGGATTCGCCCGACGGCAGCTGCCGCTGCGCCGCCGCCGACGACATCGTGTTGGCGGCACCCTCGATGCTCTGCTCGTTGAGCGTGAAGCAGACGACCAGCGTGTCGGGCAGCTGGACCGTGCAGATCCCCGAGGTATCGCTGACCCCGGTCCGGCTGTCGATCAGCACGTAGTCGTAGGTCTCACGCAGCTGGCGCTTCACCTCCTCGAGGAAGATGCCGCCACCGAGCTTGGTGTAGAGGTGACTCCAGTTGAAAGAATTGACCCGCGTCGAATAGCCGCTGTCCTGGCGTCCGGCCGGTACGAATTCGAGGCGGCCGTCTTTGGGAAAGCCTTGCCAGTCCAAGGCCGAGGCGAACATGCGGAGATCGGCACAGTCGCGAAACCAGGCGCCGTCGTCCGCCGCGGTCTCGCGGGAGGCGGCGATGCTCGCATCGGCGAAGGCGATGAAGAAGTCGATGATCCCCTCGGACGAGGCCAGGGTGGGGTCGCGGAGGTAGGGCCGAAAATATCGATGCAGGCCAGGGGCCTCGAGATCCCAATCGATCGCCAGCACCCGGTAACCGGTGCTGGCGAGCGTCCACGCGACGTTCGCCAGCGCCATCGACCGGCCGGTGCCGCCTTTGTACGAATAGAACGTCACGATGCGCCCGAGCGGTGCCGGCATACTCATGGCGCCATGCTCTGGTCGGCTGCGGTATTGACCAACTGGGACGGCCCCGTCGTCGAGATGCCTTGTTCCGTGGCGGTCTTCTCGAGCGTCGCGCTCGTCGCGGCGCGAAGGTCGGCGGGACCCGCCGCATCGACGAGTCGCAGGGTGATCTCGTCGAGAATCGTCAGCAGCCGGCTGGTGAACTCGTGCGCCGACCGGATCGACCAGTAGTGTCCGGGAACTCTCGCCGCGATCTTCTGGCGGCAGGTCTGCCGCAGCAACGTCTCGAGGGTGGCCTGCTGCTCGCGGGTTTCCGGATCGTCGTCATTCCACGGGACGAGCACGGCGCAGTTGAGCAACATCAACCCGTCGTAGTCTTCGAGCACCCGCCGGTAGCTCTGAATGGTGACCGACCAGGGATCGGTGACAATGACCACAGGCGACTGCAGCTTTCTCGTGCGTTTGAGCTGCTCCTCGAGCGTGTCGTCGCAGGGCAAGGCCACAAACGGCAGGTTCTTGTTCCCTGCCGCTTGCTGCGCCATCGCGCCGACGCACTTGTCGGTCACCGGATGAAAAGGATTCCAGTGCCAGCCGGTGCTGCCCCAGGGATCCAGCGTCTTCCTGATGCCCTCGAGCTCCTGACGCCGCGGCGCGGCGAAGACGAAGTAGGCGGCTCGCGCCGATGGCTGGGCCGCATCGGCCGCCGCGGACGGAGGGGCGGCGCTGGCGAAGGCCGCCGGCAGTGTCTCCATCGGCCCCAGCGGTCCGCCGTGCGGCATCGGCGGCTCCGCCAACGCCTGGAGAATGCGCTCGGCAAGGGCTGCCTTGGTTTCCTCGTACTCAGTCTCGAGCGCGAGCGCCATCAGCCGGCGCACGCCGCGCTTCCGGTACTCGGAGGGAAAACGGTCGTCCGTGAACTGGAGGTGGCTGATCGAGGACGGAATCTTCGGCTCGCAGGGCATCCACAGCACGGGAATGATGACCTGCGCCGGGCGGTCGAGGCCGACCTGCTTCGCCCACTCCGCCTGGCGGTCGAGGAAGACCTGCACCTCGCGGCCACACCAGCGGCTGACAAAGTAGTAGGGCGAATAGAAGGCGAGCAGGAGGCGGGACGTCCGCAGCGCGTCGGCGAGCTCGGCAGGCCATTGGTGACCGGTCTCGATCTGGCGCGGCGCAAAGAACGCGATTTCGTCCCGCGGGATGGTGCCGTCGCTCTGATCGATCTCCGTGATCAGGTCGTCGAGGAACCGATCGAAGAGCTTGCGATTTGGTTCGTGGAAACGATTGTCGCTGGCGTAGCTCACGAATATCCGGTGGGTCATCAGTGGCCTCGGCGCCGGCTAGCTTATCAGCGTCGGTCCGTTCAAGCGTGGCGCGGCTGAGGTCGGTCTTTTGTCACTGTGACAGCGTAGAAACGTCACTCCCCGCGTAAGAACGTCACCCCGTTGCGGTGGAATTCTTCGCGCGGCGCGAGACTGGTCCCACAATTCGACCAATTTGGTCGCTCGAGCTCATCTCTGTCCGTTGGATGAGTTCTTGCCTTCCGTGATTGCCGACGCGGCTGTACCGCTCCCCCAAGCGTGCCGCCAATCGAGCCGCAACCAGGACGCTGGTTGGGCACTTGGAACGCCCTTAACTCACTCGCGACATGTCGTTGACGGCGATCTGCCGGATGTCGCTACCCGTGTGCCTCGCGGCGCCATCAAGCCAAAGGAACTGCCCGATGAAGAGTCGAACGAGCGAGCTGACGAACATCCGTTGCGGAATCGGCGGAAGCGATCGGTCCCCACGCACCGCGACAACGGTCCGGCACGTGACGAGCCATCCGATGCTGCGGGTGGTACGGCGAGTGGGAGTTCCGCACGCGGTCGCCGTGCTGCTGATTGGGGCGGCGGTGGCGGCGTCGTTCCGCGGCCAGTCGGCTGCGGCCGCCGGCCAGCTCGTGCAGTCGTTGACGTATGTCGGGAAGTTTTCGCTCCCGGCCGGGTTCGAATACGGCGGCCGCGGGCTGGCCTTCAATCCCGCGCGCAACTCACTGTTTGCGTCCGGCTTCACCCGCAGTCCGATCACCGCCGAAGTGTCGATTCCCGGCGTCGGCGGAACCGCGACCGTCCTTCAGCCGCTGACCGATCCCACCGAGGGACGGTCGGGCCAGGTCAATCCCGGCGACCCGAATGACAAGGTGACCGGCGGATACCTGGTTTCCGGCAACTCGTTGATCGTCAGCGTGTATGCCTACTACGACGGCTCCGGCAACGCGACGCTGTCGCATTTCGTGCGTCCCTTGTCGCTGAGCACCAGGGGGCAGGTCGTCGGCCCGGTCCGGGTCGGCCCGCTCGGTGCGGGGTACTACGCCGGTTACATGGCCGACGTCCCTGCGGAATGGCAGGCGGCGTTCGGCGGCCCGGCGCTGACCGGACAGGCCGAGATCTCGATCGTCAGCCGGACCTCGTATGGGCCGGCGGCGTTTGCGTTCGATCCGAATCGCATGAGCTCGTCAGGCGCCGTCCCGCTGGTCTATTACGACACCGCGCATCAGAACCTGGGAGCCTGGGGTCATCCGGCGACAGGCGTCCCCGCGGCCAATCCCTATCCGTATTACGGCATCGCCGACGAGATCACCGGCCTGGTGTTTCCACAGGGCACGTCGAGCGTGCTGTTCTTCGGCCGGCACGGCACCACCACCTGCTACGGCGACGGCGCGCCCTGCGGCGATCCGACGGACAACTCGAAGGGCACGCACGGCTACCCGTATCAGCCGGTCATGCTGGTGTACAACGCCAACGATCTCGCGGCGGTGAAAGCCGGGACGCGGAAACCGTGGGACGTCCAGCCGGCGGCGAAGTGGGTGCTGCCGTTTTCCGATGCAACCGGCGCGTATCACATCAGCGGCGCGGCGTACGACCCGGTGACCGGCCGGATCTACGTCGGCCAGTACTTTACGACCGGTGCGCGCTCGATTGTGCACGTGTTCCAGGTCGACAGCGTGTCCGATACGACGGCGCCGGTGCTGAGCGGCATCGGGAGCTCGAACCTCACGAGCTCTGGCGCGACGATCGGTTTTACGACAAATGAGCCGTCCTATCACCAGGTCGAATACGGTCCGACCACGACGTACGGGACGACGACGGCGCTCGATACCACGCTCAGGACGAGCCACAGTCAGGTCCTGACCGGCCTGACGCCTGGCCGGCTCTATCACTATCGGGCGCGGGCGACCGACGCGGCGGGGAATCGCGGTACCTCGGGCGATTTCACGTTCACCACGCCGGCAACGGGGCAGCCCCCGGCGCCGACCCCGATCAGTATCTGGAGCGCGTCAGCGGCGCCGTCGACGTTCGCGACGGCGGATCCCAGCTCGGTCGAGCTCGGCTTGAAGTTCCGATCCGATGTGGCCGGAAAGGTGACGGGCGTGCGCTTCTACAAGGGGACGATGACGACCGGGACGCATACCGGCACGCTCTGGAGCGCGTCCGGTACGAAGCTCGCGTCGGCCACCTTCAGCGGCGAGTCGGCGTCGGGGTGGCAGACAGTCGCGTTCTCGAGCCCGGTCACGATCGCGGCAAACACGGTCTACGTCGTCTCGTACCACAGCAACGTCGGCCTCTATGCCTACACCGCCAACGCGTTCACCAGCGCCGGCGTCGACAACGGTCCGCTCCACGCGTTGAGAGCCGGCGTGAGCGGCGCCAATGGCGTCTACACCAAGCTCAATACGGTGGCGTTCCCGACGTCCAGCTACAACTCCAGCAACTACTGGGTCGACATCACCTTCGTTCCTGGCTCGTGACGAAGGCGGCGACTCGAACACGGTCTTGACGTCCTTCCGCGCTTCTGGGGCGCGGCCGCCCGACGGCGGCGTCCCGGAGGCGCACCACCATCTGGTCAGTGCAGCAGGAGCGCCTGCTGACGGGCGAGCGTGATCGCCTGCTGGGGCGCCATGGCGCGGCCGTCAGCGCGGGCGTTGTCGAACACGCCGCCACCGAGAGCCATTCTCACGGGCTCGAGGTAACGGTTCCGGATCCAGCGGATTTCTGTAGACAGCGAACCACCGACGCTTTCCAGCAGTCGGTCTGAGGCTCCCCACAACCGCGCCGCACCGCCGCCATGTCCGCCGGCGGCCAGCAGGCCCGCGAACACGTCGAGGCTCCACGCGATCCCACGCGGATCTTCGCACTCCTGACAGAGCGTCATCGCCTCGCCCGCCTGCGCACGGCCGCGCTCGAAATCGCCCCGCACGATGCTCAAGCCAGCCGCTGCCGACAGGACAATGCCGAGGCCCCACGCGTCACCGTCCAGCCGATGGACCTCAATCGATTCGTCGTAGAGCCGATGCGCCCGGTCCAGGTCGCCGCTCAAGACGGCGACGTTGGCCAGGATCAGCAGCGGCCCGCCATGCTGCACGAGCTCACCGCTGGCCTGGGCGGCCTCCCGCGCGTCCCGCGAGCACACCGTCGCCTGCGCGAGGTCGCCGCGTTCGAGCGCGACCAGCCCCTGCATGAACAGCGCGAACGAGATGACCCAGGCGTCACCGTCGCCGCGGCCCAACGACAGCGCCTCGGCGACCAATGCCTCGAACGGACGCCCTTGGAAGTGGTACATGTGGGCCAGACCGATCAAGACGCGCGCGCGGAACT
>JBDTRR010000133.1:0-8187 GCA_039931615.1 Acidobacteriota bacterium | reverse complement strand
CGACCGAGGCGCACGGCCGCCACAAGAAGCAGACCGGCGGCCACGGCCAGTTCGGCGACTGCAAGATCAAGGTCGAACCGCTGCCGCGGGGCGCCGATTTCGAGTTCGTCGACGACATCTTCGGCGGCTCGATTCCGCGCCAGTTCGTGCCGGCGGTCGAGAAGGGGATCCAGGATGCCCGGACGCGCGGCTATCTGGCCGGCTTCCCGATGGTCGATTTCCGGGTCACCGTGTTCGACGGGTCATATCACGACGTCGACTCGAACGAGCTCTCGTTCAAGCTGGCCGGCTCGCTGGCGTTCAAGGACGCCATGACGCGGGCGCGGCCGACCATCCTCGAGCCGATCATGAACGTCGAGATCTACGCGCCGTCGGATTTCGCCGGCGATCTGATGGGCGACCTGAACGGCCGGCGCGGCCGGATCGGCGGCATGGATTCGCGCGGCACGATGACCGTGATCAAGGCGATTGTACCGATGGCCGAGATGCTGACCTACGAGCAGCATCTGACATCAGCCACGGGCGGCCGCGGCTCCTATCACATGGAGTATTCGCACTACGACGAGGTGCCGGCTCACCAGCAGTCGAAGATCATCGCGGCGGCCAGGGCAGAGCGGACAGGTGAGGAGATAGAAGAGGTCTAGCGGGCCTCCGGCCCAGCCAGGGCCTCGGCACGCTATAGGTCACTTGCGAGCCCGGAAACTTGACTTGTTGAGTCAAGTTTCCGGTTCTCAAGGGTTCTAGACGGGGCTGGAGGTTGGGGCTGGGGACGGGAGAGCGCGACGAAGCTCCAGTCCGCAGTCTCCAGTCCCCAGCCTCTAATCGCAGCAGCCGAGGACTTCCGCGCTGTCGCTCGCCTACTTATTGGCGAGCTCGTCGAACAGCTGGCCGAAGAACTGTGGATTGAGGGTCCAGCCGAGGTCGTCGACCTTGACCTGTGCAGCGAGTTGATCCCGGCTGGCGCCGGCTTTGAGCGCGGCTCTGGCGCGTTCGATCAGCGTCGCGAAGCGGGTCCTGAATGCCTCGACGTCGGCGCGGCTCTTCGGCTCGCCGCGGCCCGGAATGGCGATCTCGAAATCGAGCTTGAGCACGCCGTCGAGGATCTGTGTCCACTCGACCGCGCTGCCGCCGTTGGCGAAGTCGACCAGCGGCGCATTGTCCGTGATCTGATCGCTGACCATCACCACCTTCAGATCCGGCAGGTAGACCATGGTGTCGTCGCCGGTATGGCCGCGGCCGTAGGAGTGGGCTTGGACTTCGGCGCCGCCGAGCTTGACGGCGTAGTCCTTCGCAAACGTGAGGGTCGGCGATCCGGGAATGTCCCTGGTCCGGGGATCGCTGGCCATCCGCGTTTTCAGCGCCTCGAGCGCCACGACCTGCGCTCCGGCGTCGATGAATTTCTGGTTATTACCGACGTGATCCGGATGGTGGTGGGTGTTGAAGACGAACTTGACGGGCTGACTCGACACCGACCTGATCTCTTCCATCACCCGGTTGAAGTTCTCGTCGCCCGGATTCTTTGTATCGACGACAATCAGCCCTTCCGGCGTGATCCGGACCAGCGTGTTGGCGCCGCCGCCCGTGATCAGGTAGAGATCCGGCTTGAGCTGCCGGATCTTCTCGACCGTCTGCCCGGCGGCGCCGCGGCCGCCCCGGCCGCCGCCCTGCGGGGCCTGACCCGACACGGCGCCGCTCCACAGGACCAGGGTCGCCGTCAGGACGGTCAGGAATGCCGGGTTCTTCATCTGTTTCCTGCTGATTCACGATTTACAATTTCCCATTCACAAAGTGGTGAATTGTAAATTGTGAACTGTGAATTGTCAGCTGCCGCCTGACTTCCGCCCGGTGGTGCCCTTCTTGCGGGGTGCGCCACCCTTGGTGCCGCCGCGCTGCGGCACGGCATCGTTCTCCGAACGCTCGACCGGCTCCTTCTTGCCGCGCAGCCGTTCGGCCGCCGCCCGCAACCGGCCGGCCACGCCCGTCGCCTTCGGCTTGTCGGCCTCGTCACCCTCGTCCGACCTGGCCTTGGCCTTGGGGTCGAATTCGCTGCCGATCAACTCGACCTGCGCCACTTCGGCGCTGTCGCCGCGGCGGAACCCGATGCGCAGCAGCCGCGTGTAGCCGCCCGGCCGTTCCGCAAAGCGCGGCGCGATGGTGTCGAACAGCTTGGAGACGACCTCGCGATCCTGCACGTCGTGCATGACCAGCCGGCGCGCCGTCAGCACGCGCCCGTTCGCCTCGCCTGCCGCGAGACCGCGCTTGGCGACGGTGATCAGCCGTTCGACGAACGGCCGCAGCTCCTTCGCTTTCGGCACGGTCGTGACCAGATGTTCGTGTTTCAGTAGAGCGGTCGCCTGGTTCCTCAACATCGAAATACGATGCTCGGTGACCCGGCCCAGTTTTCGATGCGCGACTCGATGTCTCATGATGTGTTCACGCCGGGACGTGAGGCCGAAGACCGGGGGCTGGGATGAAACTCCCGAACCCTCCAGCCCCCAAGCCCCGGTCTCCAGCCTCCGAAACTACTCCTGCGACGCCGTCGTGGACTGATCGACACGCATGCCCAGACTCAGCCCCATCGTGTGCAGGATTTCCTTGATTTCGTTCAGGCTCTTCCGCCCGAAATTCTTCGTCTTGAGCATCTCCGCTTCGGTCTTCTGCACCAGCTCGCGAATCGTCCGGATGTTGGCGTTCTTGAGGCAGTTGTAAGAGCGGACCGAGAGCTCGAGCTCCTCGACGCTCTTGTCGAGGTTTTCGTTGCTGACGCCGGAACGCGGCAGGTCGCCCGCCGATTCCGACGCCTGCTCCGAGCTCTCCTCGAGGTTGATGAAGATGTTCAGGTGGTCGCGAATCAGCTTGGCGGCCAGCGACACCGCATCGCGCGGGTTGATCGAGCCGTTGGTCCAGACATCGACCGTCAGTTTATCGTAGTCGGTGGTCTGCCCGAGGCGCGCCGCCTCGACCAGGTAGTTCACCTTCTTGACCGGCGAATGCACGGAGTCGATGGGAATCCAGCCGATCCCGAGATCCTCGTCGAAGTTCTTGTCGGCCGAGACGTAGCCGCGGCCGCGCCGCATCCGCATCTCCATGTGCAGCTTGCCGCCTTCGCCGACGGTGGCGATGTGGGCATCCGGCTCGAGAATCTCGACGTCGCCGTCGGCCTGGATGTCGCGCGCCCGCACTTCGCCCGGCTTGTCGACCCGGAGGATCAGCGTCTTGGTGTGATCGACGTGCAGCTTCAACGGGATCTGCTTGAGGTTGAGGATGATGTCGGTCGCGTCCTCGACAATCCCCTGGATCGGCGAGAACTCGTGCAGCACGCCGTCGATCTTGACGGCGGTGATGGCGGCGCCTTCAATCGAGGAGAGCAGCACCCGGCGCAGCGCATTGCCGACCGTCGTGCCGAATCCCCGCTCGAACGGCTGGGCGTAGAACCGCCCGAATCGATCGGTCAGCGTCTCGCGTTCGAACTCGAGCCGCTTCGGCCGCTGAAAACCCTTCCACAGCATGATTTCTGTCCTTTCGCAAACGGGCCCGCAGACGGGCCTCCAGACCTGCAAGTGACCGCCGGCCTCCCGCCGCAGGTCTGTATAAGGCTGCGGGCCAGCGGGTAGCGAGAGACGTCTCTATTTCGAGTACAACTCGACGATCAACTGTTCCTGCACCGGCAGATTGATCTGCTCGCGCGTCGGCACCGAGACGATCCGCCCGGAGATCGCGCCGGCGTCGAACGACAGCCACGCCGGGATGCCGCGGCCCTTGACCTCTTCCATCGCGTGTTCGATGGCGACGCCCTTCTGGCTGCGGCCGAGCACCGTGACCACGTCGCCCGGCTTCACCGAATACGACGGGATGTCCACTTTCTTGCCGTTGACCAGGAAATGGCCGTGCCGCACCAGCTGGCGGGCCTGCGGCCGCGAGGTCGACAGGCCGAGCCGGTAGACCACGTTGTCGAGGCGGCGCTCGAGCAGCTGCAGCAGCACCTCGCCCGTAATCCCCTTCGTGCGATCGGCCGTCTCGAAGTAGCCGCGGAACTGATCCTCGAGCACGCCGTAGATGCGCTTGACCTTCTGCTTTTCACGCAGCTGCAGGCCGTAACCGGCCAGCTTGGCCTTCCGCGTCTTGCCATGCTGCCCGGGCGGGAAGTTGCGCTTTTCGATCGCGCACTTCTCGGTGTAGCACCGCTCGCCCTTCAAAAACAGCTTCATGCCTTCCCGGCGGCACAACCGACAAACGGGGCCGATGTAACGAGCCATTCACTAACCTCTCATGGGCGAACGGCGATGCGATAATCGGCGCTTGCAAGCGCCGATCACGCGATCACCCGATCGCAGATTAAACCCGCCGTCGCTTCGGCGGCCGGCAGCCGTTGTGCGGAATCGGCGTCACGTCGCGGATCGACTTGACCTCCAGACCGACGGTCTGCAGCGCCCGAATCGCCGATTCACGGCCCGACCCTGGCCCCTTGACCCGCACGTCGAGCGACCGCATCCCGACGCCCTTGGCCGCATTCCCGGCATTGAGGGCAGCCTGGGTGGCGGCAAACGGCGTCCCCTTGCGCGATCCCTTGAAGCCGATCCCACCGGCGCTCGACCACGCCACGACGTTGCCCTCGGTGTCGGTAATCGTCACCGTCGTGTTGTTGAACGAGGCATGGATATGCGCCAGGCCATGGTGGACGATGCGCTTCTCGCCGCGCTTCTTGAACGTCTTCTTCCGTTTGCCGGCGGCGCCTTCTTTCTTCTCCGGTGTCGCGCCGTCGGTCGGTTCTGATTTGGCCATGTCTCTTCCTTCGAGCGTCGGGCTCCGGGCTCCGGGCTTCGCGCTGATCGCTGGAAGCCGGACGCCGGGCGCTGGACGGTATTAGATCGTCTTCTTCTTGGCGATCGCGCCCTTGCGCGGCCCCTTGCGCGTCCGCGCGTTGGTGCGCGTCCGCTGGCCATGGACGGGCAGGCCGCGGCGGTGCCGCATGCCGCGATAGCAGCCGATTTCCATCAGCCGCTTGATGTTCATCGAGATCTCTTTCCGCAGATCTCCTTCGACGCCGCCCTGCTCCTCGATCACCCGGCTGATCTTCCGCACATCGTCCTCGGACAGATCCTTGACGCGAAGGTCGGGGCTGACCCCCGACTCGGTCAGGATCTTGTTCGATCGGAAGCGGCCGATGCCGTAGATGTAGGTGAGCCCGATCTCGACGCGCTTGGTCCGGGGAAGATCGACGCCTGCGATACGTGCCATGGCTGAATCCCTTGAAATCTCAGGATGTGAGGATGTGAGGATGTGAGGATGTAAGGAAGTGAGGATGTCAGGATCCCCACTTTCTTACATCCTCAAATCCTCAAATCCTCACATTCCCGAATTAACCCTGCCTCTGCTTGTGCTTCTGATTCGAACAGATCACCCGCACCACGCCGCGGCGGCGGACGATCTTGCATTTGTCACAAATTCTCTTGACCGACGCTCGGACCTTCATAAGCTCCCAGCTTTCCCCGACCCGCTCTCAACCGCCAGCCGCTGCCGTTGGATACCGGAAGCGCCGACAGCCGAAGCTATTCAATCCTCGCGACAATCCGGCCCCGGCCGGCGTCGACCCGCGACAGCTCCACCCGTACCCGATCGCCGATCAGCACCCGCACGAAGTTGCGGTCGATCCGGTCGGCGATGTGCGCCAGCACGTAGGGCCCGTCATCGAGCCTGACCCGGTAGAGCGCGCTCGGCAAGGCATCGGAAACCGTGCCGGCGACTCCTCCGCTCAGCGCTTGACTCAGCGCTTGACCGGGGCCGCGACTGCGCGCGCCGTCAGAATCCACGGCTCCCCAGCGGTCACCGCCACCGTGTGCTCGAAATGCGCCGACAACCGGTTGTCGCGCGTCACCGCCGTCCAACCGTCCGCCAGCATCTTGACCGCCGCCTTGCCGGCATTGACCATCGGCTCGATCGCCAGCACCATGCCTTCAGTCAGCCGCGGCCCGCGCCCCGGCTCGCCGTAATTGGGCACCTGCGGCTCTTCGTGCATCCGTTGCCCGATGCCGTGCCCGACGAATTCCCGGACCACCGCAAACCCGTACGCCTCGACGTGCCGCTGCACGGCGTGGCCGAGATCGGACACCCGGCCGCCCGGCCGGACGCGCTCGATGGCCTTGTACAGCGATTCCTCGGTCACCCGCAGCAGCGTCGCGGCCTCCTCGGAGACCTGGCCGACCGGCAGGGTAATCGCGCTGTCGCCAAAATAACCGTCCAGCGCCGCGCCGACGTCAATCGAGACGATGTCTCCCTCGCGCAGCAGCCGGCGCCCCGAAGGAATGCCGTGGATGACTTCATCGTTGATCGATGCGCAAATCGCCGCCGGATACCCGTGATACCCCTTGAACGCCGGTGTCGCCCCAGCCTTGAGGATGCGCGCTTCCGCCAGCGCGTCCAGATCCCCCGTGCTGACTCCGGGCGCGACGTGCGCCGCCAGCTCCGTCAATACCTCCCCGACCAGGCGTCCCGCCTCGCGCATCCGCTCGAGCTCTGTCTTCGATCGGCAGACGATCACGGCCGGGCGCTTCCATCCGATCCGGTGGCGCTCCGATGGGCGCCGTCGATCGCCCGGGCCAGCGCCTCCGCCACCTGATCGGGTAATTGCGCACCGTTCACCGATCGAAACGTCGGCCGATGCCGGTAATACTGCACCAGTGGCTCGGTCTGCCGGTGATACACCTTCAAGCGCTCCAGCACCACGGCGTTGTTGTCGTCGGCGCGCTGCACCAGAAGTCCACCGCAGCGCCGGCACCGCTCCGACTCGCCCAGGGCGCTGACCTCGGCCACCGCTTCCGCCGCCGCGCCGGCTGACCCGCCCGCCCGCGCCACATTGTCCGCCACCGCGGACGTCGTCTCCCCGGCATTGCCGCCATTGGCGCCGCAGTCGCCGCAGATCATCCGCGACCCCAGCCGCCGGACGATTTCGGCCTCGTCGACGACGATGTCGACGACGATCAGCGGACCGCGGCCGGCCATGAACGAATCGAGCGCCTCGGCCTGGGCCACGGTACGGGGAAACCCGTCGAGGACGAAGCCGCCGCGCGCGTCCGGCCGCTCCAGCCGCTCCCGCACGACCGGGATCATCACGTCGTCGCTGACCAGCTCGCCGCGATCCATGATCACCATCACCCGGCTGCCGATCTCGGTGCGCGCGTGGACGGCCTCGCGCAGGATGTCGCCGGTCGACACCTTGGGGATCCCGCGCCCCCTGGCAAATCGCTCAGCCTGCGTGCCTTTTCCGGCCCCAGGCGGTCCAAGCATGATGAGGTTCAACGCCATCGGCTACGCCCGGCGACCCCGGATCCTCGTCTTCTTCATGAACCCGTCGTAGTGCCTCATGATCAGCTGCGACTCAATCTGCTGGACCGTGTCCATCGCCACGCCGACGACAATCAGGATCGTCGTGCCGCCGAAGTAGAACTGGACGTTCATGCCTTCGGTGACGAAGCGCGGCAGCACCGAATCGAGCCACTCACCGATGACCGGGATCGGCGCCACCTTGAAGCCGTTCAGCAGGAATTGCGGCAGGATGGCGATCACCGCCAGGTAGAGCGCGCCAGCCAGCGTAATCCGGGTCAGGATGGTATCGATGTGCTCGGCGGTGCGCTTGCCCGGCCGGATCCCCGGCACGAAGCCGCCGTACTTCCGCATGTTCTCCGCCACGTCGTCCGGGTTGAAGACGATCGCGGTGTAGAAGTATGCGAAGAAGATGATCAGCGTGACGTAGAGCAGGTTGTAGAGCGGCATCCCGAAGCCGAGTTGCGTCGTGATCGCCTCACCCCAGCCCCCGGTCGGAAACATGCCGGCCAGCGTCGCCGGAAACGCCAGAATCGACGATGCGAAGATGATCGGGATGACGCCGCCGGTATTCACCTTCAAAGGAATGTGGGTGCTCGATCCGCCGTACATCCGGCGGCCGACCACCCGCTTGGCGTACTGCACGGTGACACGCCGGTGGCCGCGTTCGACGAAGATGATCGCGGCGATGACCCCGGCCATCAGCAGGAGCAGGATCAGGACCTGAATCAGGCCAAGCTGGCCGGTATTCATCTGCTCGACCGTCTGAATCACCGCGCGCGGCAGACCGACGATGATCCCGGCGTAGATGATCAGCGACATCCCGTTGCCGATGCCGCGCTCGGTGATCTGCTCGCCGAGCCACAT
>JBDTRR010000132.1:0-8197 GCA_039931615.1 Acidobacteriota bacterium | reverse complement strand
TCGCCATGATCGGCTTGTCGGTGACCGTCCTGATCTTGTCGAGGATCAACTGGCCGCCGCCAGGGTTCTTGGTGTCCACCAGCACCAGGCCGTCGGCGGTCTGGAAGACCGCGGTGTTGCCGCCGTTGCCGGTGATCATCCACAGCCGGTCTTTCAGCTTCATGATGTCGAGCGTCGGCGGGGCGGCCGGCCCGCGGCCCCGCCCGTCGCCTCGGCCATCGCCACGGCCGTCGCCGCGGCCCCGGCCGTCGGGGCCCGCCTGGCCCTCGCGACCCTGGCCTGCCGGAGCCTGGAATGCCGCCGCCGCCATCGACAGGGTGGCGACGCCGATGAGCACGCTCAGCACGATGGTCCGTCTCATGAGTCCTCCTCGAAAATCGGTATTACCGTAGCATGAATCCGGCGGCCGCCGATGCATTCCGCCGGGCGGCGTTGCTCCTCGCTTACATACGCCCGGTATGCTCGCTCGTCACGCCTTGCCGGGCGGGCGCCTCGACGCCCACAATGGCAACCTTATTCTCGTCAGGGTCCTAAGCCCCGGGAAAGAACACCCGCTGGACGAACCAGAACGCACCGGCGGCGATGACCACGATCGACCCGGCCACCGCCACCTGCCGGCTGGCCGCCTCGCTGCGCGACCGCACCGCCGCCAGCGCCGCCGCGACCGCGACCACGACCACGAGCTGGCCGATCTCGACGCCGAGGTTGAAGGAAAACAGCGACCAGCCGAGCGCCCGCGCCGGCAGCTCCATCTGGCGCAGGACGATGGCGAAGCCGAAGCCGTGGATGAAGCCGAACGCAAACGCAATCCAGGCCCGCACGTCGCGGCCGCCCCTCGCCAGCAGGTTGTCGGCGCCGACGTAGACGATGCTCAGCGCAATCGCCGGCTCGACGATGCGGGCCGGCGGGCTGACCAGGTTGAGGGCGGCGAGCGACAGCGTGACGCTGTGTGCCAGCGTGAACGCGGTGACGACGATCAGCAGCTGGCGGATCGATCCGCCGAGCAGCAGCAGCCCGATCAGGAACAGCAGATGGTCCGGGCCGATCAGGATGTGGTGGACGCCGGCCGGCATGAAGCGGCGAATCACCGCCGCGATGCCCTGCCGGCTGCCGGAGAAATACTCGAAGCCGGGACGGCCGCGATCGACGATGGCCTGTGTCAGCGCCGTGCCTTCGTAGACATTGATGAACGTCTGATGATTCGGATCGTAGGGGAACATCAGCGCGGTGATCAGCAGACGGCCCGGCGGCGCCGGCAGATCGTAGCGGATCGCAAACCGCAGCGATTGCCGGTCGGTCAGGATGTCCGGCGTCGGCGCCCAGCGCGGCGCCAGCGGGCGGCCGTCGGCGGCCAGCGCGAATCGCGATCCCAGCATCGCCGCGATCGCGGCGGCGCGCGGCGCGACGAGGTCGCTTTTCAAGAGCTCTTCCGGCGGGTTGAGGTTGAGATCGTGGGCGACGTCGAAGATGTGGGCGATCAGGGTCACCGTGACCGCACCCGGTTCGAGCCTGACGTCCAGGTAGCTGAACGGGACGGGATGCGCGGCTGCCGGTACCGCCACCATGACCGCGACCAGGGCCAGCAGAGCGCACCAGCCCGGTCGCGCGCCGGGCCGCACCGTGCCAACGGTCGGGCCTGCCCTCCAGATGAACGGCCGCAGTGGCACGGCTGGCAATGGTAGCGTACTGATATGGTTCATCCGCTCGGTCCGGGCGCGTTCCACCTCGTGGGATATCTGTCGATCGAACGCCAGCGCGCCATCGTCGACCAGTGCCGCGCGCTGATCGACAGCGATGTGCCCGCCTATGTGCCGATCGTCCGCGGCGGCGGGAGGATGCACGTCCGGATGCTGTGCCTCGGCCGCCACTGGAACGGCCGGACCTACAGCTACGAGGCGGCGCGCAGCGATTTCGACGGCCAGCCGGTGCCGCCGCTGCCGGAGGCGTTCGCCGCGCTGGCGCGGGAACTGGCCGGGCGCGTCGGCATGCCGATCGACGCCGATCTCTGCATCCTCAATTACTACGATGCCGATGGCCGGATGGGACTGCACCAGGACAAGGACGAAAGCCCGCGCTCGATCGCGGCCGGCGTACCGGTGGTGTCCGTCTCAATCGGCGATACGGCGCGGTTCCTGTTCGGCGGGACCCGGCGTCGCGATCCGGTCGAGCCGCTGCGGCTGGAGTCCGGCGACGGCTTCGTGTTCGGCGGCCCGGCGCGGCTGAGGTATCACGGCGTTTCCCGCATTCTACCCGGCACCGCACCGCCCGATCTCGGGATCAGCGGCCGCTTCAATCTCACATTCAGGCAATACGATGTGGAACCGGGGCCTGTCGACGCTCGTGCTTAGTGTCCCGCCTTGGGGCCTGTCAAGGTCCGGCTGAAGCGCGTGTGAACGAATCGATTCCCTGGCCGTACGTGGGGTCCGGCTTCAGCCGGACCGCGATGGTCGATCGGTGTAGTGCAGACCTTCAGGTCTGCCTGTCACGGTCCGGCTGACGCCGGACACTACGTACAGCTGGAGGGCGGACGCCGGCGCTATAATCCGCGAGACTGAGGTGAGTATGAAACGCAACGGTTTGGGTGTCCTGATGGCCGGTGGCGTCCTGCTCGTCGCGGTACTGCCGGTCCGGGCGCATCATTCGTTCGCCGCGGTGTTCGATGCGAGCCAGCCGGTGACCGTGCAGGGCGTCGTCGCCGAGGTCAGGCTCGAAAACCCGCACTCGTGGTTCTTCATCGACGTCAAGAGTGCCACCGGCAAGGTGGAGCGGTGGGGCTTCGAGGCGAGCACCCCGACGTCGCTGCTCCGGAGCGGCGTCAAGCCGGGCTTCATCAAGAGCGGCGACACGGTCACCATCAAGGGCTATCACGCCAGGGACGCCTCGCAGAATGCCGGCGCGGCGCGGGAGATCGTCCTCGCGGATGGACGGGCGTTCGCCGTCGGCCCGACCTTTGGCGGACGCTGAGCGATCCGCACGACATCGGAGGGATCCATGAAGCTCGCGTCGATCGTGACAAGTGCGGCCGTGATCGTGATGGTGTCAGCGGGCCCGGTCGCGCCCGGCCGGGTGGCCGCCCAGACTGCTGCCCAGATTGCTGCACTGCCGCTACCGGCGGCCGGGCCCGCCCCGCGGACGGCGGACGGTCATCCGGATCTGTCCGGCGTGTGGTGGCCCGGACGCGATCTGCAAATCCGCCCGCTCGAGACGGCTCCAACTGCCGGGGCACCACCGCCGGCGCCGCGCGCTCCCACTCCAGCCGCGGCGCCTCGTCCCCCATCGTTCACCAGCCTCTATCAGCCGTGGGCGGCGGCAAAGGCCAGGACGCTCGGCGACAAGGACGATCCGTCGCTGCGCTGCCTGCCGGTCGCGTTTGGCACGCTCAATATCAGCCTGTATGGCATCGGCTTCGTCGGCCAGATCATCCAGACCCCGAAGTTCGTGACCATGCTGACCGAGACGTATCACGGCTTCAAAATCATTCCGACCGACGGCCGCACGCATCGTGAGGATGTCGCGCCGTCGTACCGGGGCGACTCCGTCGGGCACTGGGAGGGCGAGACGCTGGTTGTCGACAGCCGGAACTTTACCGACACCAACTGGATGTTCGCGGAAGGCAACGTCTCCTTTCACTCCGACGCGCTTCGCATCGTCGAGCGCTACCGGCGCGTCGACGCGAATACGATCGAGGTCGATGCCATCGTCGAGGATCCGAAGGTGCTGACCGGGCCGTGGACCGTGCCCAGGCAGACGCTGCGGCTCGCGCCGTTCGACCAGATCATGGAAGTGGGATGTTCCGGGACGGAAACGGCGGCACTGATGGACGCGGCGGCGAAGCAGAACTACGGAAAGAAGTGACGCGGCCCGCGGGCCTGCGGTCTGGCGGATGCCGGCGCGCCGCAGCGCCGCCATCCAGCCTGGTGTCTTCCGCGGCCGTGTTCGTTACTGTGGCGCCGGACCTCTGGCGCCGCCGCCGGCACCCTGGCCATAGATTTTCCGGCCGTCGGCGGTGGTAATGGTGGCCTGGCCGACGTTCAGCGAGCCAGCCGCCTTGGCCCGGATGCCGCTGACCGTCACTGCCTCACCGATTTTGAGGTCCTCCTTCCGCCAGCCCTGCCGGAACAGCGTGTTCGGTGCGGCGCCTTCCACCCGATAGACGACCAGCATGCCGTCGGGCTCCTTGACCTCGACGTTCGTGTAGATGTGCGGATTGGTCCACTCGATCCGTTTGATCGTGCCCTTGATCGTGATCGGCTTGCTCGAATCGAATTCCGCGCTGACCGCATGATGCGCGCCGAGCGGGGCCGCGACGACCAGCACGGCGCCGGCGACGGCGAGGATCGAAGCCTTCAATGACATGACGCTCATCTCCTACTGGTCGGGGCTGTCGGGAATCTTCCACAACTTGATCACGCCGCTGACGATATTCTCCAGATTGTTCTCCTCGCACACATATTCCATGATGACGTCGGGATAGACCTTGATCTTCCACGTCCGCACATTCATCCAGTCCCTGGTAAACGTCTTCGGATCATGGACGGTGACCGTGTGCTCGATGGTGTTGGAGTCGGTGCGCTTGAAGGTATTGATCAAGGTCATCTGGCTGCTGTGCGGGTGCCCGGCGGTGTCCAGCCTGGTGTAGCCGTTGAAGCCGGTGGTTTCGATCGTCAGGACGTCGCCGTCCCACCGCCCGGTCGAGACGCCGTTCCACGACGCCGGCAGGTCGGCCGGCCACTTGAATCCGGGCGTCAAGGGAACCCAGTGGAACCAGGTGCCCTGCTCGAACAGCAAGGCCAGCGCGTCGTTGTTGTGAACGATTTGCAGGCCGTGCGGCGCGTTGAAGTTGCGCGACGTGCCGAACGGCAGGCAATTGGCCGTAGCGTCGCCATCCTTCGCCGGGTCGTAGGTCTTCCACGCCTTCAATCCCCATTCCGTGTAGGGCAGGTCGAAGGTTCTCGCCCCGGCCCCGGGGCCCGCGTCCGGCAGAGCCTCGCCCTGTCGTTCGAACTTCAGGGGTTGCCGCGTCGCCGGGTCGAGCGCCGACCCCCGGGCGGACATGTTCGGTACGTAGGGATTGGCCCAGTGCCCGCTGAGATCGGGTTTGCCGTTCGGCAGGCGTGGCGTGGGTCCGGCCGGCGGTTCCGGCGCGCCGCGCCCGCGCTGGCCACCGGCCGCGCCGCCCCGTCCGCCCGGGCCGCCCGCGGCGCCAGGGTCGCCGCGCTGCGCGCTCAGCGTCGGCGGCGGCGACATCGCGATCAACCCCGCTGCCACGGCTGCCACCGTATACAGACGCATTCTCACGGCCATCTCCTTTGCCGACTCGCTCCCGGCGGTCCGTTCCGGTTAGTCTATTTGCGAGCACGAGCCGCCGGCAAATATATTGCGGGGGCGGACCATCCGTCACGCCGCGCCGGCCGCGGTCCCATCCGCGGGCAGATCATCCATTTCGACCTGGAACCTGCCGGTGAAGCCGGTTCCCGCCACCTCGAAGGTCCAGCCCTGCTCCGTTCTCGGCAGCGGTTCGGCCGGCGATGCCCCCCGGTCCATGAACCGCTCGTCGGTCAGCAGATACATCTCTTTCGGATTAGAGGCGACCGCGCGCAGATAGTACTGCTTGCGAAACACCACGTTGTCGGAGAAGCCAACGCCGAACAGGTCGCGCTCGCCGACGTAGAAGTCGAGACGGAACACCAGATCCTTCAGTCCGGTGCTCTTGTCGGGCATCACCTGGCTGGTATCGAGATATCCCTCCCAGATGAGTCGCTCGCGGTCGGCCCAGCCAAACGCCAGTTTCTCGACCGGTTCGGAGAAATCGACGTCGCCCTCGCCGTCGGTGGCGCTGAAGGGACCGTAACAGTTCTCCGCTTCCACGCTCTGGTGAAACAGATCGAAGTCGACCCGGCGCGGTTTGATCGACAGTCCGAAGAAGAACTCGCTCTTGCCGAAAAAGTCCTTGCCGCGCGTCACGCGGCCGGCGATCATCCGAATCCGGACGCGCAGGTCGCCGAAGAAGAACCGCGTCGCGATCTCGAACGCCTCGCGTGACGTGATCAGCGAATCGACGCCGCCGTGACACTTGTGCACGAAGGTCCGCGGCGCGCCGGGGATCTGCGCCGACTGCTGTTTGACCAGGCCGTCGCTCCGGTTGTAGTTCGGGCCGAACTCGTCGGCCAGCGAAAACAGCCGATTGGCCCAGGAAGAGGCCTTGACGCCATAGGTGCGGTAGTTGGTGCCGACGACGGTCAGGAACCGCTGGAGATCGAAGTGCTCGTGCAGATGCCGGAACGAGAGCGGATTGCTCTCCTTCCGCTCCGCTTGGAAATCGGGCGCGAAATGGTCCAGTTCGTCTTTCGCGTCGATGCCGATCCAGTGGCTGAGGATCTGGAACGAAATGCCCTGGTGGGGCGTGCCCAACGTCACCACCTTGTTGATGTGATCGTCGGCGCGGCGCCCGGCCTGCGGATAGCTGCCCTGGATGGCCTCGCGGACGATCAGGCCGCCCATTGAATGGGCGATGATGTTGACCTTCGGCTGCCGGCGCGCCTCTCCAGATCCGATCGCCGCCAGTTCCCGGATGAAATCGATCAGCCTGACCAGCGCGTCGCCATAAAGGCGGAACGACCGGTCGTTCAGATCGTAGTAGCGAAACACCCAGAGGGTCCGGCTCGGGTCGCGCGTCCTCGCCTTGTCGCGGACGGCCAGCGCCATCGCCGGGTCGATGACCACCTTGTAGCGCGGCCGGACCGATTCTTCCGAGTCCGGCGGCTGGAAGAAGAAGTCCTCCGGCAGATCGCTGAGATCGGCCGGACGCGTCGTCGCGTCGACGACCGGCGCCGGAAAGTAGCCGATGACGTTGGTGGCGTCCTGGTACTGCCACGCCGACTTCATGAACTTCAGGATCATCCCTTCGTAGATGTAGTTGTCGCCGCGCTTGTTCGGATAGACGGTGCCCTCGTTGAAGCCCTGGTAGGCGATCCGCTTCTCGTCCTCGATGCCGAGGCCGCCGAAGCCGCGAATCAGGATCAGGGGCAGGGGGCGACGGCTCGGTGCTGACCACTCCATGGGGACTCTCAGCTTTCACTTTTCGTAAAAAGGGGTCGGGAGTCATTTCGCGCTGGCTGCTATCATGCCGCATGATCAGGGTGCTGATCCTCGGCGCGATCATGCTGACCTGCCTCGCCGCGATGCAGCCGCCGCCAGCGCGGACGGCGCCGCCGGCGGCTCCCGGCGTGCCGCTGGCGCTGGCCGAGGCGCGCGCGCGCCGTATCAGCAATCTCCTGTACGAGCTGCATTTCTCCATTCCAGCCGAGGCCGCCGCCCGCATTCGAGGCCGCGCCCGTCTTCGCTTCATGCTGACCGACGCGGCGCGGCCGCTGGTATTGGATTTCGTGCCGCCAGGCCCGTGGCGCGGCCAGGTCAACGGTCGTGATGTCGAGTTCACGGCCGCTCCTGATCACCTGGTGATCGAACCGCGCGACCTCCGTGAGGGAGTGAACGAGATCGCGATCGACTTCGAGGCCGGGGACGGCTCGCTCAATCGCAATCCCGAG
This sequence comes from Acidobacteriota bacterium, assembly GCA_039931615.1. GTDB lineage: Bacteria > Acidobacteriota > Vicinamibacteria > Vicinamibacterales > CAVVIG01 > JAHFUI01. The sequence goes on along the minus strand of JBDTRR010000132.1, from coordinate 650 downwards.
TTCATGTATACCCTGTTCGTCCCGGCGCGGGCGCGGCTGGCGTTCCCGTGCTTCGATCAGCCCGATCTGAAGGCGAGATACCGCCTCACCCTCGAGATCCCGGCGGGCTGGGAGGCGCTGTCGAACGGCGGGGAATCGGGCCGGCAGACCGCCGGCGATCGGCAGACCCTGACCTTTGCCGAAACGCAGCCGCTGCCGAGCTATCTCTTCGCGTTCGCCGCCGGGCGCTTTCAGATCGAGACCGCAGATCGCGGCGGCCGGCGGTTCCGCATGTTCCACCGCGAGACCGACGCCGCCAAGGTGGCGCGCAACCGCGAGGCGATTTTCGATCTGCACGCCGCGGCGCTGGACTGGCTGGAACGCTACACCGGCATCCCCTATCCGTTCGGCAAGTTCGATTTCCTGCTGGTGCCGTCCTTCCAGTTCGGCGGCATGGAGCACGCCGGCGCGATCTTCTACAACGCCGCCGGGCTGCTGCTCGACCAATCGGCGACCCAGAATCAGCTGCTCGCGCGCGCCAGCGTGATCGCTCACGAGACCAGCCACATGTGGTTCGGCGATCTGGTGACGATGCAGTGGTTCAACGACGTCTGGATGAAGGAGGTCTTCGCCAACTTCATGGCGGCGAAGATCGTCAACCCGTCGTTTCC
>JBDTRR010000131.1:0-8544 GCA_039931615.1 Acidobacteriota bacterium | reverse complement strand
CGCTCGCGATCGCGAGCGGCGCGACGACGAACAGCACGACCAGCGCCCCCGAAATGCCCATCAACGTCATCAGGGCGCTCAGTCCGTTGCCAAACAGCATCGACCGGCCGAACGCGACCTGGAACTGGTTTTCCAGCTTGGTCGAGTGGAAATAGAACGGCCGGTCGTCGGCCGTCGGACGGATGTCGTTGGTGAACTCGGCGAAGAACCGTTCCCGGTCGGGCGTGCGAATCAGCCGCGCATACTCTCCGGTGTTTGCCCCGTCGACGATGTCGTCGGGCGCGATGATCGGGGCGGATCCATTGACCCCCGGTGCGTAGAGCACTTGAAAGCCCAGCCGCTCGGATTCGCTCTGCAGCAGCGCCACTTCAGCGCTGGTGAACGGCGTCTTCTTCAGCAGAAACGTCGCCACCCGATCGTGCTGGACGATGGCCAGCCGGGATGCGGCGTCCCAGCCGCGCGACTCGCATGCCGCCTGCGCCAGCGAGATCAGCCGCAGGCCGTCGAGCACCCACCGGGTGATCGTGAGCACGCCATCGTCGGTCAGGTGATCGAGGTAGTCGTTGAACGCTTCGACGGTATACAGCGTGTTCTCGGTCAGCGTGTAGGCGCCGGCGGCGGTGGCGGCCCACGTATCGACCAGCGACGCCTGGATGACGTCGTACTTGTCCGGCGTCCGCCGTACGAAGCTGCGCCCGTCGTCGATGGTGATGCGCACGCGGGGATTCGTGTAGATCCCGCCCGAGTACTCACGAAAGCGATCCCGCATCACGTCGTCGGCGATGATCGGGTTGATTTCCACGCCGTCGATTCGTTCGGCACCGAAGACCAACGCCGAGACGAGGTCGCGGCCGCCGCCCGGACCGATGACCAGGGCGCTGAACCCCGGCGGTTTGGGAGTGGAGGCTGGCGGCCGGGACGGCGAGCCCGGAGCGTCGGGACTGGTCCCCGGTGTCGTGTCGCCCGGCTCCACCTTCCGCTCCTTGAGGTGATAGGCCAGCGCGGTCAACTCGTAGCGCAAATACTGGACGCCAGCCAGGTCGGGCTCGAGGTGCAGGATCGGCGTCGAGGCCGCGGAGTCGATGTCCATGTAGCGCGTGTCGGGCAGCGGGCCGTTGTACTTGTAGCTGAGCGACCAGTCGCCGTGCGTCCGCTCGTAGACCCCAATCCGCGAAAACGAGTTCCACTTGCTGAAAAGAATCCGATCGTTTGTGTGACCCTTCGTATCGGTGACGTCGAAGCCGGCGACGCCAGAAAACTGTCCGGCCAGCAGCGCCGCCATGGCCAACGCGCCGCCTCCGGCGAACCGGGCGCGCCTGGCAGCCGGGGCGAAGAGGACGGCGGCGATCAGGGCCATCGCGGCCGCGGTCAGGACGACGCCCGGCGCGCCGAGACGGTCGAGCAGCGGGATCAACACCAGGCAGCCGGCGGCCGCCCCGGTGAGGTCAGCCGCGTAGATGGTGTTGATCCGTGCCGAGAAACGCGAGATCGCCAGCGTGATGACCAGGCCGCCGCTGAAGAAGGGCAGCGCCGCCAGCGCGTAGATGATCAGCATCAGCTGGAGATTGCGCGGCGTGTAGTTGAGACCGACCCGAAGACGCACCAGGACGAACAAGGCGACGACGGTGCAGACGGCGTAGATCGCCGCCTGGCCGGCGAGCAGGACGCGCGCCGGATATCGATCCAGCCACCGCCGTGCGACGTAGGCGAAGACGCCGCTCGCGCTGAGGCCGAACAGCGCAATCGAGATCGCCAGGAAGGCGAAGTGGTAATACATGACGACCGAGAAGATGCGCGTCAGCGCCAGCTCGGTCATCAGCAACGTTGCGGAAATGAGCGCGACACCGATCACGTCGCGTCGGGAGGCCAGGTTGTCTTGGAGTGGGGACACGTTGACCGTGAAAGTGTAGCATCGAGCGGATGTCCTGGCTGCGACGTGCATTCGTCGGTGCGGCAGCGGCCTGGCCGGTCGCGCTGCTGCTGGCGCCCGCCGCCGCAGCTCGGCCGTACGCATCGGGCAGCACCGGCTATGCGTTCGCGCTGGCGGTGTACGCGGCCGGCAGCCTGATCTGTCACCAGCGGCCCGAGCGATCATTTCACCTGGCCGGTGTGCCGCTGCCGGTGTGCGCGCGCTGTCTGGGGATCTACCTGGGCGCGGCGCTGGTTTCGGTGCTGGTCGCAGTGCTGGGTTCAGGGATTGTCGCGATCAGGCCGGCCACCTCATACCCTCCTCTCTTGAGCGGGTCGCTCCCTGACCTGACTGCCGGCGGCGACTCGACGCGGCGGACCGTCCTGCTGATCTCCGCCCTCCCGATCGCAGCCACGCTGCTGGTCGAATGGACGACCGGACACACGCCCGGCAACTGGACGAGAGCGGCCAGTGGCGTCCCGCTTGGCGGCGCGATCGCCTGGCTCGTCTGCTCTCGCCACGGGCGGTAAGGTAAACTACCCAGTCGTGCCCGCCACCACCGTCGAACAGACCCAATCGAGCTCGCTCGTCCTGCTGTGCCTGGCGTCCTGGGCGATCCCCGGCTTCGGTCATCTCTGGCTCGGCCGCCGCGCCAAGGGACTGATCCTGATGGTGGCGCTGATGCTGATGTTTGTCATCGGGCTGGGGCTGCGCGGACAGCTGGTCCCGCTGCGCGCGATCGCGGGCGTGTTCGATCTGTCGGAGCCGCTCGCCGGGCTGATGTGCATCGCGGATCTGGGTATCGGCGCTCTCTACTTCGTCGCCGGCGCACTGGGTTACGGCGCCGGCGACGTCCGGGCGGTGACCTACGAGTACGGCAACACGTTCCTGATCGTCGCCGGGCTCCTCAACTTCCTGGTCGTCATCGACGCCTACGACATCGCGATGGGCCGGAAGTGATGCAGAGCCACCTGCTGCTGCTGGCGCTGTTCGCGTTCTTCGTGTCGCTGGTCTTTGCGCTGCTCAGCAAGGACGATCCGCGCGAGCAGGTCAGGTTTGGCGGCATGCTGTTCGGCGGCTTCATCATCACCGCTCTCGTGCTGGGCTGGCTGATGTATCCGTTCCCGTTGTGAGCGGACGTGAAAGGCCGCGCGAAGGTGGACGGCCGGCGCAGCGGCGATTCGCCGGCGGTCGATGCCGCGGCGATCGATGCCGCGGCGATCGATCGTGACCCCGGCTCGCCCAGCCTGCTCCGAGGTCCCGTGATGCCCTACGACAGTCTCCTCGTCGACCGCGACGACCGGATCGCCATCGTCACCGTCGACCGGCCTCAGGTGCGCAACGCGCTCAATGCCGCGACGATCGATGCGCTCGGCCTGGTGATGGCCGATCTCCAGCGCGACGAGCGCATCCGGGTCGTCATCGTGACCGGCAGCGGCGACAAGGCCTTCGTTGCCGGCGCCGACATCAACGAGCTGGCGGCGCTGACGCCGGCCGGCAGCCGCGACCGCGCGTTGATCGGCCAGCGCGTCTTCGATCTGGTCGAGAACCTCGGCAAGCCGGTGATCGCCGCGATCAACGGCTACGCCCTCGGCGGTGGCTGCGAGCTGGCGATGGCCTGCACGCTCAGGCTGGCCGCGGACACGGCCAGGATCGGGCAGCCGGAGATCTCGCTTGGCCTGCTGCCGGGCTACGCCGGGACGCAGCGGCTGTCGCGGCTCGTCGGCAAGGGCAAGGCGATGGAGCTGATGCTCACCGGCGAACTCGTGAGCGCCGATGAAGCGCAGCGGATCGGCCTGATCAACCGGGTGGTGCCAGCGGCCGGACTGATCGACGAAGCCCGCCGGCTGGCCCGGCAACTGTCGGCAAGTGCGCCGATCGCGATGCATTACATCATGAGCGCCGTCAATCGTGGCCTGGACATGCCGTTCGCCGACGCGTGCGCCTACGAGGCGACGCTGTTCGGGCTGGTGGCGTCGACCGACGACATGCGCGAGGGGACGCGGGCCTTCCTCGAGAAGCGCAAAGCCGAGTTCAGGGGACGGTGATGCGCACGATTGAGGGAACGGCCTCGGCGGCGGGCTTCCGGTTCGCGCTGGTGGTGTCGCGATACAACGATTTCGTGACCGATCGGTTGCAGGCAGGCGCGATCGCGGCCTTGACCGCCGCCGGCGCCGCCGAGATCACGGTCGTCCGCGTGCCGGGCGCTTTCGAAATTCCGATCGCCGCGCAGCGCAGCGCCCAGACCGGCCGGTTCGACGCCGTCCTCTGCCTGGGCTGCGTCGTCCGTGGGGAAACCCCGCACTTCGAGTACATCGCGTCGGCGGTCTCCCATGGCATCACCAGCGCCGCCGCGGCCAGCGGGGTGCCGATGGCGTTCGGCGTCCTGACCACCAACTCGGTTGAAGAAGCGATCGAGCGGGCGGGCGAAGGCAGCGCGAACAAGGGTTGGGAAGCGGCGGTCGCCGCGATCGAGATGGTCTCGGTGATCGCCCAGCTCTCCGCCGCTGCCGGACCGGCGAGCGGCGCGTGAAGAAGGACCAGCGGCACCGCGCGCGCGAAATCGCCCTGCAGGTCCTGTATCAATGGGAAGTCGGCAAGGTCGACATCGGACGGGCGATTGACACCTTTTTCAGTGAGCAGTGGGTGGAGGCGACGCCGCCGTCGGACGATCTCCAGGAATTTTCCGGCGCCCTGGCGCGCGAGACGGTGTCGCGGCTCGAGGTCATCGATCGGCTGATTGCCGACACGGCCGAGCGTTGGCGGCCCGAGCGGATGGCGGTGATCGACCGGCTGATCTTGCGGCTGGCGATCGGCGAACTGCTGGGCGGGCCGGATCCGCCTCACCCGGTCGTCATCAACGAGGCGCTCGAACTGGCGCGCACCTTCAGCACCGAGGAAGCGGTCAAGTTCATCAACGGGATGCTGGATGCGATCAGGAAGAAGCTCAGTGCGGAAGCCAACTAACCGCCGAGCGCACCGGGGCCGCCACCAGCAGATGGTCTGCGTCCTCGGCGACCTCTGCGTCCTCGTCGGTGAACACTAACGAATGTCCTCCCAAGACGAACAGATCCAGCAGCGTCGCGCCAACCTCGATGGCCTCGCCCGGCTCGGCGTCGAGGTCTATCCGCACGCCTTCGAACGGCGCCACACGGTCTCCGAGCTGGTCGAGCGCTACGCGTCACGAACGCGCGAAGAGCTCGACGCCGAACGCATCGAGACCGTCACCAGCGGGCGGATTCTCGCCATCCGATCGTTTGGCAAGGCGAACTTCCTGGTCCTGTCCGACGGACTGGGCAGGGTGCAGGCCTACCTCCGCCAGGACGCGTTGCCGGCGCTCGACTTCCAGATCTTCAATCTGCTGGATTTTGGCGATTGGGTCGGTGTGGAGGGGTACCTGTTCCGTACCCGGACGAACGAGTTCACCATCCATGCGACGCGGCTGCACTTCCTGGCCAAGTGCCTGCTGCCGCTGCCGGAGAAATGGCACGGCCTGACCGATATCGAGATCCGCTACCGGCAGCGCTACCTCGATCTCATCGTCAACCCGGACGCGCGCCGGGTCTTCGAGGTCCGGAGCCGGGTCATCTCCGCCATCCGCGAGTTCATGACGGCGCGCGGCTATCTCGAGGTCGAGACGCCGATGATGCAGCCGATCGCCGGCGGCGCCCTGGCGCGGCCGTTCACGACGCATCACAACACGCTCGACATGGACCTGTATCTGCGGATCGCTCCCGAGCTCTACCTCAAGCGGCTGACCGTCGGCGGGCTCGAGCGGGTGTTCGAGATCAACCGCAACTTCCGGAACGAGGGAATCTCGACGCAGCACAACCCCGAGTTCACGATGATGGAGTTCTACCAGGCCTACGCCGACTACCGCAGCCTGATGACGATGACCGAAGAGATGTTCGGTGCCCTCACCGCCCAGGTGATCGGCACCGATCAGATCAGCTTTGGCGATCACCAGATCTCGCTGCGGGCGCCGTTCGTCCGGCTGTCGCTGCGTGAAGCGGCCCGCCTCGCGGCCGGCCGGCGGCTCGGCCGCGACATTCCCGAGGCGGATCTCCGCGACCGCGATACCGCCGCCGATCTGGCGGGTCAACTCGGTCTCGAGGTGCAACCGGGCAGCGGCGCCGGGCGGATCACGACCGGGATCTTCGAGGCGCTGTGCGAGCAGCAGCTGATTCAGCCGACCTTCGTCTACGACTTTCCGACCGAAGTCTCGCCGCTGTCGAAGCAGAAGCCGGACGATCCGGAGACGGTCGAGCGCTTCGAGCTGTACATCGCCGGCTTCGAGGTCGCCAATGCCTTCAGCGAGCTGAACGATCCGATTGAACAGCGGCGCCGGTTCGAGGAGCAGCTGACCGATCGGGCGCGCGGCGACCTCGAAGCCCACGCCATGGACGAGGACTACATCCGCGCCCTCGAGTACGGGCTGCCGCCGACCGCCGGCGAAGGCGTCGGGATCGACCGGCTGGTGATGCTGCTGACCAACAGCCAGTCGATCCGCGACGTGATTCTCTTTCCGCTGATGAGGAAACGGGAATGACGGTGCCGTTCGAGCTCCACATCGCCCTGCGCTATCTGCTGGCCAAACGCCGCCAGGCCTTCATCTCGGTGATCTCGATTTTCTCCACCATCGGCGTCATCGTCGGCGTCATGGCGGTGATCGTCGCCCTCGCGATCATGACCGGGCTGCAGCAGGAGCTGCGCGATCGCATTCTCGGCTCCAGTCCGCACGTCTACGTCTGGAAGTCCAGCGGCATCACCGACTATCACGCCGAGGCCGACAAGATCCGCCGCCTCCCGCACGTCATCGGCGCGGCGCCGGCGATTCTCGGTCAAGGCCTGCTGACGGTGGCCCAGGAGACGGTGCCGGTCCAGATCAAGGGCATCGACCCGGCGCTCGAACCGCAGGTGACCGACCTCAAGCAGGCGTTGCGAAGCGGCAGCCTCGAAGCGTTGAACGCGCCGGCCGACGGCACCGCGGACGGCATCCTGCTGGGCAAGGATCTGGCCGCCCGGCTGAACGTCACGGTCGGCGACGACGTGATGTTGATGACGCCGCAGGGCACGCTGACGCCGATGGGCATGTTTCCGAAATCGCGGCGCCTCCATGTCGTCGGCACGTTCAGCCTCGGGCTGCTCGAATTCGATTCGACCTATGGCTACGTCTCGCTCGACGTCGCCGAGCGCCTGCTCGGCAAGGAGCGGGTCGATCACATTCAAGTCCGGGTCGACGACATCTGGGCGGCCTCCGAGGTCGCCGCTTCCATTCCGGCGGCGCTCGGCGAGGACTACATCAAACAGGACTGGAAGGAGATGAACCAGCAGCTGTTTTCCGCGCTGTGGCTCGAGAAGATCGCCGTCTCGCTGGCGATTGGCCTGATCGTGATGGTCGCCGCGCTGAACATCGTCACCTCGCTGATCCTGCTGGTGATGGAAAAGAACCGGGACATCGCGATTCTCAAGACGATGGGCGCGAGCGCGAAGAGCGTGACGCTCATTTTCATGATGCAGGGGCTGATCATCGGCATTGTCGGGACGACGATTGGCGGGGCAGGGGGCTATGCGCTGGCGACGGTGTTCGACCGCTACCAGTTGATTCGGGTGCCGATCGATGTCTACCAGATCTCGCACCTGCCGTTCACCGTCCTGCCCCAGGATTTCGTCCTGGTCATCACCGCTGCGGTCATCGTCTGCTTTCTCGCCACGATCTTCCCCTCCCGCCAGGCGGCGCGGCTGGATCCGGCGCAGGCGTTGAGAAACGAATAGAGCCCACGACCACCTGGAGACCAGGCCAACGATGGACCTCTTTCTTCGCACTGTCGGCGTCCTGGTGGCTGCATCTGACTGATCATGGCTTTTCTTGAGGCGCGCGCCATCCGCAAGAGCTATCCGGTCGGCGGCACCGTGTTGACGGTACTGCGCGATCTGGACCTCACCGTCGAGGTCGGCGAGATGGTGGCTGTCATGGGCGCGTCCGGCGTCGGCAAGAGCACGCTGCTGCACGTGCTGGGCGGACTGGACCGGGTCGATACTGGATCTGTCGTGATCGGCGATGCCGATCTGACCGCACTGCCGGACCACGACGTGGTGTCGTTCCGGAACCGGCAGGTCGGGTTCGTCTTCCAGTTTCATCATCTGCTGCCCGAGTTCAGCGCGCTCGAGAACGCCGAGATGCCGATGCGGATTGCCCGTCTGCCGGTCGCCGAGGCGCGCGGACGCGCCGAGGAACTGCTCCGCCGCGTCGGTCTGGGCGAGCGGCTGACGCATCGTCCCGGCATGCTGTCGGGCGGCGAACAGCAGCGGGTCGCGGTGGCGCGCGCGCTGGTCATGCGCCCCGCCATTCTGCTGGCCGACGAACCGACCGGCGATCTCGACGAGCAGGCCGCCGAGTCGCTGCACGCCCTGCTCCGCGACATGCACCAGAGCTATCATCTGACCTCGATCATTGCCACGCACAATCCCCGGCTCGCGGCCGCCTGCGATCGCGTGCTCCGACTCCATGACGGCCGTCTGGTGCCCGCCTAGCGGGTCCGCCAGCCAGGTGAGGAAACCCATGAAATCAGCGATCGAAATTGCGAATGCGGCGCAGCTGCTGCCGATCAGCGAGGTGGCGGCGGCGGCCGGGA
>JBDTRR010000130.1:0-8764 GCA_039931615.1 Acidobacteriota bacterium | reverse complement strand
TCTCGCCGTACGAGCTGCTGATGCCGCTGTGGAAGAAGTACTTCATCTCGAACACACCCTGCGGGGTGTGCATGTACTTGTTGGTGACGACCCGGCTGACGGTCGACTCGTGCATGCCGATGTCGTTGGCGACATCGCGCAGCACGAGCGGGCGCAGGTGCTCGATGCCGTGATCGAGAAACTCGCGCTGGAAGGTGATGATGCTGTTGGCGACCTTGTGGATGGTCTTCTGGCGCTGCTCGACCGACTTGATCAGCCACAGCGCCGAACGGAACTTGTCCTTGACGTAGGCCCGGGTCTCGTCGTTGTTCTCGTTCGCCCCTTTGTCGAGCAGCCGCCGGTAGACCGGGCTGATTCGCATCTGCGGCAGGCCATCCTCGTTCAGCACGGCGACGTACTGATCCTCGACCTTGATGACGTAGACGTCGGGAATGACATACTGCGACTGGGTCGGGTTGTAGCGGCTGCCGGGCTTGGGATCGAGGTTCCGGATCACCTCGATGTGCTCCTTGAGATCGTCGATGCTCAGCCCGAGCTTGCGCGCGATCTCCGGCACCTGGTGATTCTGGAGCAGGCGGAGGTGGTCGGCGATGATCTTCTCGGTGGGTGTCCCCTCCAGGCCGAGCCGGCGCAGCTGCAGCAGCAGGCACTCCTGCAGATCCCGGGCGGCGACGCCGGTCGGATCGAAGCTCTGGATCAGGCCCAGCGCGCGCTCGACTTCAGCCACCGGCCACGGCCCCATCGCCGCCAGTTCGTCGAACGACGCCACCAGATAGCCGTCGTCGTCGAGGTTGCCGACGATGGCCGATCCGATCTCGCGCATGATCGCATCGTCGGTCTGCATCGACAGCTGCCACATCAAGTGATCGGACAGCGAGGTTGCGGTCGAGAGCGTGTTCTCGATCGGCGGCAACTCCTTGATTTCCTGCGGCGCGCGCGGCCGATAGCCGTCGTCGAGGTAGTCGCCGAAGAAGTACTCGTAGTCCTGGTCGTCCCAGGTATCGGTCTTGTTGACTTTGTCGGCTTCGATCTTCTCGGCCGCCGCCGTCATGTCGGCGGGCTGCAGTTCCTCGGTCGGCACCTCTTCGAGCATCGGATTCTCGACCATCTCCTGGTTCAGCAGATCCGACAGCTCGAGCGTCGACATCGGCAGCAGTTTGATGGCCTGCTGCAGCGATGGAGTGAGAATGAGCTTCTGGACGAGTTTGGTGTGAAGTTTCTGCTGGATGCCCATGAATGGTACGCGTCAGCTAAGTCGTTGGCCCGATGAACGTTGCACGAATTGATCGCGAGGCCGTATGGCGCCGCCCCTCAGCTGATGCAATACCCAGGCCCTATTTTAATCCAAGCGGAACTCGGTCCCCAGATAAATCCGACGCACTTCTTCGTCGGCAGCCAGGCTGTCGGGGGTGCCGCTTTTGAAGATGGCGCCGTCATGCACGATGTAGGCGCGATCGGTGATCCGCAGCGTCTCGCGGACGTTGTGATCGGTGATCAGGACGCCAATGCCGCGATCCTTGAGGTGGAAGATGATCTTCTGGATGTCGGTCACCGCGATGGGATCGATGCCGGCAAACGGCTCATCGAGCAGGATGAATTTCGGCGCCATCACCAGCGCCCGGGTGATTTCGGCCCGCCGCCGTTCGCCGCCCGACAGCGTGTAGGCCGGAGCACGCGCCAGCGGCGTCAGGTTCAGTTCCGCCAGCAGTTCGCGCAGGCGGCTCCGGCGGGTCGCCGCATCGAGCCCCATGGTCTCGAGGATGGCCACCATGTTCTGCTCGACCGTCAGGCCGCGGAAGATCGACGGCTCCTGGGGAAGGTAGCCGATGCCCTTGCGCGCCCGCACGTACATCGGATCGCCGGTGACGTCGTGTCCGTCGAGGATCACCCGGCCGGCGTCGGGCGCCGCCAGGCCGACCGTCATGTAGAACGTGGTGGTCTTGCCAGCGCCGTTCGGTCCGAGCAGGCCGACCACCTCGCCCGACGCGACGTCGAGACTGACCCCCCGCACGACCGTCCGGCCCCCATACGACTTGGTCAAATCCTCGGTGCGGAGCGTCGACATTCGGGTGATCTGCGAATCGCTAGCGGCAGGCGCCGCCGCCGCCCTTGGTCCGGGTCCGGACTTCATCGCCGCCGTCGATATTGACCGTGTCGGTGGCCTGGACGAAGGTCAGCGTCCGGCCTTCCGTCGGACGGCCGCATTCGTCGAGGATCGCCACCGGGACGCCGGTGATGACGTAGGTCTCGTTTGAAGTCGTGTAGGTCAGCCGCTCGCCGGTCGTGGTGCGGTTCTGCTCGCGCAGTGTCAGCGCGTCATACGCCTCCGCCCGGTCGATTTCATCACCCGACGGCTTGAGATAGAGTTCGATGCGATCGGCGGTCATGTCGCCCTGCGGACCGCTCAAGTGCGCGTCGCCGGTGTAGGTCGCCCGGTGCAGCGACTCCTCGTACTTGAAGTGCTTGGCGGTGCCGATCGATCGCGCCCGCTGCCGCGGCTGCTTGGCCTTGTCGCCCTGCTCCAGCATCGTTCTGGTCGCCGCCGATCCGGCGACCTGCAGATCGCCGTTCTTGTTGTCGATCGTCAGTTCGTCGCCTTGAATCGTCGTCTCGCCCTGCCAGAGCTTGGGCTTGTCCAGGCGGTAGGTCGCGGTGGAGAGCGTCCCGTCGTAGTCGAGGCTGCCGGCCGTGACGTTGACCGGTTTGTCGCCCTTCAACATCGAGGGCATCTTGACGTCCTTCGATCGCGAGTCCTTCCGGGCCGGCTGCAGGACGCTCTTGACGTCGCCGGCCGCCTTCAGGATCGGTCCGGCCAGGACGACGTCGATCTGGTCGGCGTCGACATCGATCTGCTCATTCGTGATGTGCGGCCGCGGCGCACCCGGCGCGCGGCCGTGCAGCGCGAGCGTCCCCTTGTCGAGAACGTACCGCGCGGCGATGGCGGTGGCGAACAGCCCTCCCTCCTGGGAGAACCGGACATTCCTTTCGAACGCCGCTTCCTCGATCGAGCTCATCCCCGGCTTCAGCGCCAGGTCCATCGTCTCGGCCTTCGCGGCCCGCGGCACCGCGGTGCCCCGCTCCCGGTAGTCGACCTCGCCGGTGAACCGGGCGTGGGTCAGCCCAGCCGCCGCTTCACCGCGCGCGTCGAGGCTGGCCGCCTTGATCACGCGGGTCGGGGTGCCGGGATCGGCGGGAAATGTCAGCTGCACGGCATCCCGTCCCTGCAACGCGATCGGCGTCGCGCCGTCGGGCGCCAGCGTCAAGTCGAGGGAATTGGCAATGATCTGGGGCCCGGCCGCACCCGCCGGTCCGGCGATCTGCAGCACCGAGTCGCCGACGATCAGGGCGTGCTCGAGCGTTTCACCGTCGGCGCCGTATTTCAGATCCATGTCGCGTCCGGTCAGCGCCTGCAGCCCGCCGGCGCCGGTCCTGGACTCGGTAATCTTGGCGTTGCCGCGCAGCTCGATGCTGTCGATCTGCTCGCCATCGTCGCGGAGGTGGGCGACGCTGCTGTCGGCCTCGATGACCTGGCTGCCGTGCAACGCCTTGATGCCGCGTTCGAACCGCAGGTACTTGTCGCGGCGCGCCACCGTCGCGGTCGGTGCGCGCAGGTCCGTCGCGCCAGATCCGCCCGGCTCCGCCGCGATCTGCACATGGGCCTGATCGATGATCACCAGCACATCCTGGTTCTTGTCGTAGGTCATCCCGACACCCGACCCGGTGAGCCGGGTCCGGGAAAACTCCGCCGGGCCCGGCACCCGTACCGTGGCGTCGGCTTCGGTGTAGGTGGCGTGCTCGCTGTGGAGGACCAGGCCGTCGCTGGCAGTCAAGGTGACATTGCCGTTCATCGTGATCGTCGATTCGTGCGCCCCGACGATCGCTTCCGTCGCGGTGATGACGAATGTGCGCTTGCCGCCGCGCTCCTCGCTGATCACCCGCACTCCCTGGAAGTTGGAGGTGCCATCCTTGTAGGTGCTCTGCTTCTCGTACTCGATGGTGACGTCCTCGTGGGCGCCGCTGAACTTCCTGACCCGCCCGCTGGTGCTCTCGACGACCGCGTTCGGATCGGTGCGGCCCGACCCCTCCGGGACGGCCACCGGGGCGCGGCGCTTGAAGGCCAGCCCGACCATCAGCGCGAACCCGACCGCGAAGATGGCGACCAGCAGACGCGCCCACCGCTGCCACTTGGTCATAGAGACACAGCGGAATGGGAGGGTGTGGGGATGTAAGGAAGTGCGGATGTAAGGATGTAAGGAAGTGCGGATGTAAGGATGTAAGGAAGTGAGGATGTAAGGATGTAAGGAAGTGAGGATGTTGGGATGTCGGGATGTGCGGAGGTGAGGATGTCGGGATCTGAGGATGTCAGGATGTTGGGATGTGAGAATGTGAGGATCTCGGGACCCACATCCTGACATCGTGACATTACTCTCTCACACCCTGACTTCCCCACTTCCTTACATCCAGACATTCTCACTTCCTCACTTCCTCACTTCCCCAGATCCCCACTTCCCCACATCCCTCGGGTCCGCCTCGCCGCCTCAGGTCTCCGCCCCCTTGATATCGGCAAGGGTCAGCTCGACGAAGGTTTCCCCATTGTATTGGTTCTTCTCCAGGGAGAAGGCGACGTCGAGTGCGGCCTTGTTCTCGGTCAGGAAGTCGTGCTGCTCGGCGGCACGCCAGGCGATGGCGCGGAAGATGCGGCCGTCCTGCTTGAGCGTCATCTTCAAGTGGCGGTCCTTGAGCCGGCGCGGGCCATCGACGATGGCGACCCGGCGGGCCGCGAACACCGGCCGCGGGTTGCCGGCGCCGAACGGCGCCAGGCTGGCGACGCCGGCAGCGACCGCGCCGGTGATGCCGCGGAACGTCAGATCGCCGTCGACCCGCAGGCGCGGCATCAGATCGTCGGGCCCGAGCGTCTCGTCGGCGACGGCGTTCACCGCGGCGCGCAGCTCCTTGATCCGCCCCGCTTCGATGGTCAGGCCGGCCGCCTGGCGGTGGCCGCCGAACCTGATCATCAGACCGGCGCAGCGCTCGAGCGCGCCGAGCATGTCGAAGCGCGAAATGCTGCGGCACGAGCCGTGGGCGATGCCATCTTCAATCGACAGCACGATCGCGGGCCGGTGGAACGCATCGACCAGCTTCGAGGCGACGATGCCGACGACGCCGCGGTGCCAGCCCTCGCCGGCGACGACCAGGACCGAGTGGGCGCCGACGTCGGGATCGGTCGTCACGATCTTCCTGGCAGCGGCCAGCGTCGCCGCCTCTTCCTCCCGCCGCCGCAGGTTCTCGCCGTCGAGCTGCACCGCCAGCGCCCGGATCTCGTCGCCGAGCGCTTCGTCGGTCGCCAGCAGCAGGCGGGTGGCGATGTCCGGCGTGCTCATCCGGCCGGCGGCGTTCACCCGCGGCGCCAGCAGGAACGAGATGTGATAGCTGTCAATCGTCTTGCCGCCCAGGCCCGAGATGTCGAGCAGCGCCCGCAACCCGATCTTGTGCGGGCCGCGCGTCAGCAGATCCAGTCCGAGCTTGGCGATGACGCGGTTCTCGCCGACCAGCGGCACGACATCGGCGAGCGTGCCGATCGCGGCGACCTTGATGAACCCGGGCAGCCAGTTGTCGTGCCCGGCGGCGTGGCACAACGCCTGGACCAGCTTCAGGGCGACGCCGACGCCGGCCAGGTACTTGTCGGGATAGGTGCAATCGCGGCGCTTGGGATTGATCACGGCCAGGGCGTCGGGCAGATCAGCGTCCGGCTCGTGATGATCGGTGATGATCAGGTCGACCCCCAGCTCGCGCGCCCGCCGCGCCGCCTCGGCGCCGCGAATCCCGCAGTCGACCGATACGATCAGCGCCACCCCTTCGGCGTGGAGCCGTTCGATCGCCGCCGGCTGCAGACCGTAGCCGTCGCGCAGCCGCTCCGGGATGAAATGGACGACATCGGCGCCGAGCAGCTCCAGCGCCCGGCGCAGGATGACCGTCGACGTGATGCCGTCGACGTCGTAGTCGCCGTGGATGGCAATCCGCTCGTGCCGCGCGATGGCCGCGAACAGCCGATCGACGGCAATGCGCATGTCGGCGAGCCGCATCGGATCGTGCAGATGCTCGATCACGGGGTTGAGGAACCGGCTGGCCAGCTCGGGGTCGCCCAGACCGCGCTGGCAGAGGAGACGCGCCACCGCGGGATCGATGGCCAACGCTGCGGCGAGGGAGGATGTCGCTAACTCGTCACAGGGCTGGAGGTCCCAGCGCGGGGGGATCATGCTGGGCTCCTCTCTTGCTGGACTGCGGGGCCCCTGCCGAGGGCGAGGACGCCGAGGACGCCGAGGAGCTCACGCTGATGATGATCGACGAGGTGACGCATCGTGTGATCAAGGCCGCCATGACGGTTCATTCTGCCGTCGGACCGGGTTTGCTCGAGAAAGCCGACGACGCTTGCCTTCGCTACGAACTCGGGAAAAACGGTTTGCAATTCAAACACCAGTTCAAGGTTCAAGTGGCGTATCAGGGAATTCGAATCGACGCCGGCTTTCGCGTCGACTACGTCGTTGAAAACTGCGTACTTGTCGAACTGAAGGCCGTGGAGAAACTCCATCCGGTCCACAGCGCTCAGATCCTGTCGTATCTGAAATTGACCGGATTGACAGTGGGTCTTTTGATCAACTTCAACGTCGTTCATCTCCGCGACGGTATCCAACGAAAAGTAAACAACTATCGGCCTGAGTAACGTCCTCGGCGTCCTCGACAGTGATACCCATACGAGTAGTCACTACCCCGCCTCCACGAAGTCCACACCCAGCCGGCCCATCTGCCTGAACTTGTCGTAGCGCAGGCGCAGCCGTGTTTCGGAGTCGACGCCGCTGATCTGCGCCAGCACCCGGCTCAGTCTGTCGTCGAGCAGCCGCGCCGCCGCCGCCGGATCGGTATGCGCACCGCCCACTGGTTCCGGCACGATCTCGTCGATGATTCCCGCCTTCAGCAGGTCCGGAGCGGTCAGCTTCAGCGCGGCGGCCGCTTCCACCTTTTTTGACGCGTCGCGCCACAGGATGGCCGCGCACCCTTCCGGCGGGATGACGCTGTAGATGGCGTGCTCCTGCATCAGCACCCGATCGCCGACCGCGATGCCCAGCGCTCCGCCGCTGCCGCCCTCACCGCTGACGATGATCACGATCGGGGTGTCGAGCAGCATCATCTCGCGCAGGTTGACGGCGATCGCCTCGGCGACGCCGCGCTCCTCCGATTCGATGCCCGGGTAGGCGGCCGGCGTGTCGATGAACACCAGGATCGGCCGGCGGAATTTCTCGGCCAGCCGCATCGCGCGCAGCGCCTTGCGGTAGCCCTCGGGCCGGGCGTAGCCGAAGTTCCGGTAGATCTTTTCCTTGGTCCCGCCTCCCTTGACGTGACCGACCAGCAGGACCGGCTGGCCCTTGTACTCCGCCAGGCCGGTCATCACCGCGTGATCGTCGGCGAAGCGGCGGTCGCCGTGGATCTCGACAAACCCGCTGAACAGCAGCGTGACGAAGTCCTCCAGGCACGGCCGGGCCGGATGGCGCGCCACCAGCACCCGCTGCCACGGCGTCAGGGAGGCATACAGATTCGTGCGCAGGGTCTGGACCTTGCGCCGCAGCGTCTCGATCTCCCGATCGAGCGCGTCGGTGCGCGGCTGCAGATTGAGTCCCTCAATCTCCCGCAGCACCGCGGCAACCGGCTCTTCGAATTCCAGGGCTTCAGGGGGCACGGTGTCTCAACTGCCTCCCCTGCGTCCTCGGCGCGAATTCACTCATCGCAGTGATACCGCGCCCTGCCCGACAATCTGCTCGACCTCTGCGATCAGCGTCGACGACGGGCGGACCCGGACCTGCGCCGACAGGTCCGCTCTGACGCGCAGCGGTGTCGGCGTCGCGGCCAGCTCGATCTCGAACGACACGCGGCGGTCGCCCCGATGCCTGGAAAACACCTCGCCCAGCGCCTGGAACACACCGCGCGCGGCCGGCATCTTCAGACGGATCGCCACCTCCCGCGCCGCCCGCTCGCGCACCGTGTCGAGGCCGACGATCTCCGACGCCAGGATGCGCACCGATTCGTCGTCGCGCTCCAGCTTGCCCTTCACCAGCACCATCACGCCGGTCTCGATCAGCGCCGCGCTGCGCTGATGGGTCTCGGGAAAGGCGATCACTTCGACGCCGCCCTGGGAGTCTTCCAGCGTGAACACCGCCATCCGATCGCCCTTGCGTGTCTTCAGCTGCCGGCAGGCGGCGATGATGCCGCCGATGCTGGTGTCGGGCTCGATCGGTTTCGCGCCGCCCGGCCCCCACGCGTCGCCGCGCGATCCGCTGACCGGCGCCGTCGCCAGATCGGCGGTCGACCGGGCCCCGAGGCTCTTCAGCTCCGTCGCGTACCGATCGACGGGATGCCCGCTCCAGTACAGGCCGAGCGTCTCCTTCTCGTAGGCCAGCTGCTCGGCGTCGGTCCAGGCCGCGGCTGGCGGCAGGGACGCGGTGTTGCCGCCGCCGCCGCCGTTCGCCGCGGCGTCGTCGGCAGCGCCGAAGGCGCCGAACAACTGGGCCTGGCCTTCGTCCCGATCGCGCTGATGCCGCGTCCCGTGCTCGCAGGCCGCGTCGAGGCCCGCGATGAGGCGGGGCCGCACCGCCGCGGACGGCAGACCGGTCAGGCCGTATTCCCCGGCGATCGAATCGAAGGCGCCGGCCTTGGCCAGGCTCTCGAACACCCGCTTGTTGACCAGGCGCAGATCGAGATCCTCGCAGAGCGC
>JBDTRR010000129.1:0-8796 GCA_039931615.1 Acidobacteriota bacterium | reverse complement strand
CGCTGATGTACTTGATGAACAGCATGAACAGGACGTAGTCCTTGTACTGGCTGGCGTCCATGCCGCCGCGCAGCTCGTCGCACGAGGCCCAGATCGAGGCGTAGAGGTCAGATTTCTTGATGGCCACGGCTCAAGCTGAGTCTGGGGGATGGGATGCGCAAGGGATGAGATAGAGAATACACTGAAGGAAATGCCGGCGCTGGCAGCCAATCTCATCAGGGCCGGTCGGCACCAGGTGCTGTGGGTGAACAACGGCCAGATGCGGCACACCGTGATGGCGGAAGACGGCTCATGGACCACATTGGGCCAACGTTTTCGGCCACGAAGACACGAAGACACGAAGAAGATTGATGAGTTTCGCGTCCCGCTGGGCGCATGTCATGCGCGTGACAACGAGGCTAGACAAGAAAGCCCTTAATGTTTTCGTGACTTCGATCTGCGCGGCCTTCTTCCTGTCTTCATCGCCGAGATCTTCTTCGTGACTTCGTGTCTTCGTGGCCAATGGCGCTGCTATCAGCGTCAACGCGCGAGAGGCAACCTGTTGTCGCGCGTGGCTAGAAATCCAGCCTCACGTTGAAGCGGACGAAACGCGGCGCCACGATCGCGTTGGGGCGCAGCCAGGTCGCGCCGGCGGTGTTCCAGTCGAAGGTCTCGATGTAACCGGTGACGTGATTCGAGTTGAGCAGGTTGAGGAGGTCGAGCCCGACATCGGCCCGCAGCCGGTTGAACCGGACGATCTTGGCGAAGCGCATGTCCACCTGGGTGATCCGGGCGCCGTAGAGTTGTGACGGGTTGAGCAGGTTGAGCGTCGTCGTGCCGTTCGCCAGGCCGTTGGCAGGCAGGCGTCCCAGCGTCTGCGCGATGACCGTATTGGGCACCGGGGCGTTGGCGTTCCGCGAGGTGCCATTCGAGGCCGACGACGATCCGGCGCCGAGCGTGGCGTTCGGCACCGAGCGCAGGTTGGCGCTGACCAGCACGTCGACCTTCGGCACCGTATACGAGACCAGACCTCTCACCGTCGTCATCCACGGCTCGGTGACTGAGCACGATTCGATGCGCTGGTTGCCGACGATCTCCGGCAGCGCCGCGAACAGCGCGCAGGTGTCGCGAACACCGCGGCCGGTGGTCGTGCCGCCGGACAGGTTGAGGCCGCGCAGCCGCGCGGTGAGGTTGGCGTCGAAGCCATGCCAGTACTGGACCCGCGCCGGCGCGAAATCGGTTTCGAACGTCTGATAGTTCCGGGCCGGCCGGGCCGATGCCTGCGGGGTGATGTTGTAATAGTTGGCGGTGCCACCGGCGCCGGGCAGCTGCGGATTCTGCGGCACGGTCAGACCGAAGCGGGTGTAGTCGGCGGCCGTCGTGACCGTGTTGTCGGTGACGAAGAAACCCTGGAACCAGCGCCGGTTGTAGCCGACGTTCACCGCAACCCGAGGCAGCAGCTCCTGCTGAACCGAGACGCCGAACTGCCAGTCCGACGGACGGACGCCCCAACCCTCCAGAATCGCCGGATTGACGGTCGTCGAGTTGGGATTGGCGCTGCCGAAGTTCAGGTCGTTGCCGCCGAGCGACCCGCAGCTGTCCCCGCCCGCGGCCAGGTTGTCCTGCGCGCCGGTGTTGGCCAGATCGCAATCGATCACGTAGTTACCGTTGCCGTCCGACCAGGCGCGGGCGACCACGCTGGTGACGATGCGGCCGGCCGGGTTGTTGGCCCAGTAGTTCTCGTCGTTGGTGGCCGCCTGCAGGTACTTGCCCAGATTCATCTTGACGGCGGTCTTGCCGTTGCCGAACACGTCGTAGGCCGCACCCATGCGCGGCGTGATGTCGTTGTAACCGGCGACGCTGACCGTCTCGGGGAAGGAGATCGGGCTGGCATTGAACCGGGACGTCAGGGTGGTCCCGTTCCGTTCGGCGGGAGCAAAGCTCCAGGCGCGGTCGTAGCGCAGCCCGCCCTGCAGCGTCAGGCGGTCTTTCGTCCACTGATCCTGGACGAACAGCGAGGCGGTGCCGGTGCGATCGTTCTGCTCCCAGCGCGGCGAGATGTAGTACCTGAACGCGTTCGGCACACCGTTGTTGAACCGGTACTGCAGCTGCGTCTGGTTGGCGACCCGCCCCTGCAGCGACTTCTGATACGACCCCTGATAGCCGACCTTCATGTTGTGGGCACCGGTGACGTAGGAGGCGCTGGCCCGCCAGTTGTTCGGGTTGGCGTCGTTGTCGGCGTAGGCCACACCCAGCGGATCGTACAGTCCGCGGTAGCTGTAGTTCCCCTGTCCATACATCGTCGACTGCTCGGTCACCGGGATCAGGCTGTTGTAGCTGTCCGGCGGGGCGATCCCGAAACCGGCCCACAGATACTGGAAGCGCGAATAGCCGGCTTCGAGCAGCAGGCGGCTGGTCACCGGCGACGTCCAGGTCGCCTGGGTGACGTTGTACGGGAAATCGTGATAGCCGGGGAATGTCTCGGGCGCGGTGGTGGTGTTGCCGATCGCCACCCAGTTGTCGCCGCGGGTCCGGCAGCCCTCACCGCTCAGCGTCAGCGTCGAGCCCGAGCAGCGGTGCTGGTGCTCGTGGGAGAACGAGAGGCGGTTGCGCGCCGTCAGCTGGCTGGTCAGCCGCACCGATTCGATCGCCCGGGCGTCCGCATTCCGCACCTCGATGTTCGGATCCTTCGCGAACAGCCACTTCGACGAGTCGCCGGCATTGAGGTTGGCGAAGGCGCCGGGCACCGGGCGCAGCGTCGAGTATTTGCGGAGGTTGCCGTAGAACCACAACTTGTCGCGTTTGATCGGGCCGCCGCCGGAGCCGTTGGCATCCCAGGAACTGATCACGCTGGCCGGCAGCGTCAACCCGTAGCCGCGCAGCGTGTCGTTGAGGTTGTCGCCCGAGGACCACGAACCGGCCCCGCTGTAGAAGAACGATCCGTTGAAGATGTTGCCGCCCGATTTGGGCACCAGGTTGACCTGCGGCCCGCCGTTCTCCGCCTCGCCCAGCGTGCCCGACACGCTGACCTGCATCTCTTCCGTGTTGGCGACATCGTAAATGAACGTCGACACACCGCCGCCGTTGAACGACGCCGCGACGTTGAGGCCGTCGACCATCATCCGCCCCTCGTTGGCGCGGCCGCCGTTGGCGCTGAACATCGTCATGAACGGGGTGGTCATCGCGCCGTTGTTGACGGTGTTGTCCACCTGCAGCCCCGGGATCGCGGTCAGCAGCGCCCCGTAGGAGCGTGTGGCCGGCAGCGCCTTGATGATCTCGTTGCTGAGCACGGCCTGGCGGCGGGCGCTCTGCGTGTCGACGACCGGTGTCTCGCCGGTCACCGTGATCGTCTCGGAGACGGCGCCGACACGGAGAGCGATGTTAATCGGGATGACGCCGGAGCCGCTCACCTCGACGCCGTCGCGCTTGACCGTGCTGAAGCCGGCCAGGGTCGCCGTCAGCGTGTAGGTGCCGGGCGGCAGCTCGGTGATGCGGTACTGGCCGCTGCCGTCGGTCACCGCCGATCGTACTTTCTGGATCAGCGCCGGACTCGAGGCTTCGACCGTCACGCCGGGCAGGACCGCTTCGGATGAATCGCGGACGACGCCGGCCAGCGTCGCCTGGGCGCGGGCTACCGTGGGGACCAGCATGACGAGAAGAACGCACGCCACCGACAGTCGTCTCATGAGGAAGCTCCCTTCGTGATTCGAATCCAACTGCCCGCTTCGCCAGTCAGTCTCACCAGAACGAAGAAACGATGCGCCTCGCTGGACACGCCGTGCCGCCGCGACGAACGAACGTTCGAGATGTGGTGACGTGTATAAGGCCTGCTGCCAGCGTCGTCAATTGGTTAATCGGTGGATCGGCGAAATGGTGAAACGGCGGCCTGGTGATTCCACGAATTTGGATTGGCCGTTCACAACCCCGCCTCTTTTCGTATACTCGCACTGAGGTCGAACACTGTGATCTGGCTCCGTACGCTCTCAGCCGCCGCCTTGTCTCTTGCCATCGTCGGCATCGTGCGCGTTCCGTCCGGCGCGGCGGCCCAGGCGCCCAACCCGGAAGACGTGGCCGAGGGGATGCGGCTCTACCGGCAGAAGGGCGACTGCCAGGCGTGTCACGGCTGGGCTGCCGATGGCCGCAAGATGGACAGCCAGATGCCGGACGGCGCCAACCTGCGCACGACGCGGCTCAATCGCGACAATCTGATCACTGCCATCAAGTGTGGACGTCCCGGCAAGAGCATGCCGGCGTTCGATCGCCTCGCCTACAGCGACGGCCGCTGCTACCAGATGAAAGAGGCCGACCTGAAGCGGCAGGGCCTGCAGCTGCCCGATCCGCCGGCGACGCTGCAGCCGCGCGAGGTCGACATGATCGTCGACTTCCTGTTCGCGAAGGTGATCGGGAAGGGCCCGATGGATCGGGCCGCCTGCATCGAGTACTGGGGATCGGACGTCGACGCCTGCCGCGACCTGCCGAAGTAGTGGAACGACGGGCGGACGCGCGGCCCGGACACGTGGACCGCCAGTCCGCTGGTGCCGCCCGAGACCGGAACGTCAAGGCGCTGCTCCGCGATCCCTGGCGGGGCGGCGTCCTCACCGACGAGGGTCTCGAGTTCCTGCGTATTTTCTCTTCGCGCGCAGATACGGCACGCATGAACGGCATCTCTTGCCGTACGTGGTGTCCGGCTTCAGCCGGACCGTCGGTGTGCGCTGATTACTCAGCCGGCTCGATGCGCAGGATCGTCCCGTCCGGCGTATTCCCTCCCGATCCCTTTTCGGTGGCGACGTAGAGGCAGCCATCGGGCCCCTGCACCACATCGCGGACGCGGATATCAAGTGATGTCAGCAGCGGCTCGCGCCGCTCGGCCTGCGACGGCTGGTTGAACGAGACCCGCAGCAGGCTCTTGCCGTTGAGCGCGCCGACGAACAGACTGCCATTCCAGGTCGGGAAACGGGTGCCGGTGTAGAACGCGATGCTGGACGGGCTGATCGACGGCACCCAGAACATCCTCGGATTGTCCATGCCGCGCTGGAACCAGGGTTCCGCCGAGACCAGCGTGCCGGTGTAGTTGCGGCCCATCGACACCACCGGCCACCCGTAGTTGTGGCCGGGCAGAAGGATATTGACTTCGTCGCCGCCCAGCGGACCGATCTCGGCCTGCCACAGCGCGCCCGTTTCCGGATGAAACGCCAGGCCGTAGCCGTTGCGATGGCCGTAGGTGAATATTTCCGGCCGAACGCCGGCGCGACCGACGAACGGGTTGTCCTTGGGCACACCGCCTTCGTCGGTCAGCCGCAGTGTCTTCCCGACGTGATTGCCAAGATCCTGCGCCTTCATCCGCAGGCTGTTGTCCTCCGTGCCGACGCAGCACAGGCGATCGCGGTCGCCGACCGTGACGTAGAGCGTGGCATCGGGGCCGAACAACATCCGGCCGGCCATGTTGCCCGAGCTTTCCCACGCCTCGGCGACGAAGATCTCGCGCACCTCGGTGAGCGTCGAGCCTTCGAGACGCCCGCGCGACACCGCCAGCGTATTGCCACGGGGACCCGATTTCGGGTGGGAAAGGTAGACCCAGTGGTTCTGTGCGAAGCGGGGATGAACGGCGACGGCATGGAGCCGGTCGGGAGACGCTGTCGCTGCGGCCGCAGGCGGCGCGGCGGCAGCGGTTCCAGCCGGCGCCGCGGCGGCCGGCCTGACCGGTTCGGCCGGCGCGACCGGGGCGACAGGCTCGGCCGGCGCAGTCCAGACCGGAGTCGGATCCAGCACGCCGTCGCGGATGATGCGAAGCCGTCCGTTCCGCTCGGCGGCGAGCATGGTGCGGCCGTCAGGGAGGAAGGCCAGGCTCCAGGGATGAACCAACCCGCTCGCCACCGTGACGACGCGGATTCGCTGCTTCGTTGCGGTATCGAACACCCGCGGCACATCGGCCCCGCCAACCGCAGGACCGCCAGCAGCAGGACCCTGGGCGGCGTGGTTGGGAACCGCGAGTACGGTCAGCAGGACCGCAACGGCCGACGCAGTCGACAAATACAGCTTCATGGCCACCTCGGCGGATGAACGGGTCGGGCGGCAAATCTATCACGGTGGGAGGTCGGAGGCGCCGAACAATTAGGAATTGGGAATTAGAAATTAGGAATTCGTAACTGGCATTCAGCATTCGGCATTCTTCCGCACTTCGCGCTCAGTGACCCCCATTCCTAATTCCTAATTCCTAATTCCTAATTGCGAGCTTCTCCCTACCCAGCCAGCGTCAGGCTGCCGACCGCCACCACCCGGCCGTCGGCGCTGACCTCGCCTTCGATCTTGAACATCCGGCCGAGCCTGCCGGCGACCCTGGCGCGCGCTTCGAGCCGCGCGCCGGGTCCCGCGGCGGCGGGAAACTTGAACGGGCCGGTCGCCGCGACGCGCAGGCCGGGCCTCACCGATGAGGTGTCGGCGCTGGCGGCGGCGATGCCGCCCGTCTGCGCCAGCATCTCAATCAGGATGATGGCCGGCACCACCGGCAGGTCGGGGAAGTGTCCCTGGAAATAGAAATCGCTGGCGGCGGCGGTGCGGCGGCCGACGGCGCTCTCGCCGGCGATCACGTCGACGACGTCCTCGAGCAGGCGCATCGGCGGCTGGTGGGGCAGGCGGTCAAGCCATCGCATTCGGCGCTACAGTATACTTTTCATCCCGTGAACGCGATCGTAGAACGGTTCGCGCGCCTGGCGCGCGAGGATCCGGATCGGCCGCTCCTCCATCTCGCCTTCAGCCAACACACGCTGCGCGCTTCAACGCTGTGGCAGGCGCATCGCGCGCACCGCGCTCGCCTGGTTTCCCTGGGCATCGCCGCCGGCGACGTCGTCCTGATCGCGTCCGGCAACCGCGCCAGCAGCATCACGCTGATGCTGGCGGCGTGGGCGCACGGCGCGGCTGTCATGCCGGTTGATGCCGGGACGCCGCGGCCGGAAATCGACGCGCTGGCCGCCCGGTTCCACGCCGCGGTGATTGCCGTCCCGGCCGACGCCGTGGCGGCGCACTACCCCGAGGCGCAGGCGCTGGACGATCAGTTGGCGCTGGTGCGGCGCGAGGACTCGCCGCCGCCGTCGGCTCGCATCCCGGACGCCGCCGTCTTCAAGGTCACGTCCGGATCGACCGCCCTGCCCAAGGCGGTCTGCGTCACCGCCGGGCAGGTCATCGCCGACACCGATCACATCGTCGAGGCGATGGGCATCCGGCCGGATGATATCCAGGTGGCGGTGATCCCGTTGTCGCACGCCTACGGGTTCGGCAACCTGATCATCCCGATGCTGCTGAACGGAACGGCGATGGTGCTGCGCGAATCGTTCGTGCCGCAGCACCTGCCGGGCGACGCGCGCCGGTTTGGCGCCCGCGTCTTCCACGGCGTGCCGTTCATGTATCAGTACTTCGTGACCAATCCACCGGCCGACGGCTGGCCGGCCTGCCTGCAGCTGCTGATCTCGGCGGGCGCCCCGCTCGAGTCGGAAACCGTCGCCGGCTTCGACCAGGCGTTCGGCGTCAAGATCCACTCGTTCTACGGCACCAGCGAGAGCGGCGGCATCAGTTTCGATCGCAGCCATGACGTCGACCGCCAGCCGACGGTCGGCTGGCCGCTGCCGGGCGTCGCGGTCACGCTGGTGACCGGCGAGGGCATTCCCGGCGGATGCGGCAGGATCCATGTCCGAAGCGCGGCCGTCGCGCGCGGGTATGTCGGCGACACCGGTTCGAGCGACGCCTTTGCCGACGACGGATTCCTGACCGGCGATTACGGCTCGTTCCTGCCCGATGGCCGCCTGGCGCTCTCGGGCCGCATCTCGGCGTTCATCAACGTCGCCGGACGCAAGGTCCATCCCGGCGACGTGGAACGCGTGCTCCAGTCGATCGACGGCATCACCGACGCGCGGGTCATGGTCGCCGCCGACGCCAGGCGCGGCGAACAGATCGCCGCGGTCCTGGCCGGCGGGCAGGGGCTCTCGCCTGCCGACGTTCGCCGCTACTGCGCCAGCCGCCTCGCGCCGCACAAGATCCCCCGGATCGTGGTCTTCGTCGACGCCATGCCGCTCAACGCCCGCGGCAAGACGGACCATCGGGCGCTCGAGGCGCTGGTGGCCGCGCATGAGCCGGTTGATCGAGGCGGTGTGTTATGATTCGCGGACAATTTCGAGCATTTTTGCTCGAAAAGAATTCGAAAACGAATTCGAAACAGACTTCAAAAACGGCCGGCCGGCATGCGCCGGCCGATCGTGGTCATGCAGGTTCGTCAGGAGGAGCGGATGGATGTGTGGAAGCCGGTCGAACTGGCGTTCACAGCAGCAGCGAAACTGGGGTGGCCCGCCTTCCAGGCAATCAACCGTTGCTTCGAAGGCCAGTCGTTCCAGCCGAAATGGGCGGCGGCGCCGTTGCTGAAGAGCCACCAGCGTGACAGCCCGCAGCTCGGCTGGCCCCGGACCACCGATTCGCTCTGTCCGATCTGCGTGCGGGAAACACGGACCCGGATCCTCTCGGGCGAGCAGGCCATCGAGACGCTGATCGACCAGCACGTCGGCGAGATCAAGGCGGACATCTTCGAGCGCGACGGCAAGGTGGTGATCGAAAAGACCTGCCCGCTGCACGGGACCTTCACCGATACCCTCGCCACCAACCCGGCGTTCCTCAAGCGGCTGGAATCCCTGTTTCCCGGCCGCGATTTCGACGCCGTCACCGACAAGCTGCACAATCACGGCTCCTCCTCCATCAAACACGGCCGCGGCGCCGTGCTGACGATCGACCTGACCAACCGCTGCAACATGATGTGCGATCCATGCTTCATGGACG
>JBDTRR010000128.1:0-8896 GCA_039931615.1 Acidobacteriota bacterium | reverse complement strand
CCTACATTCCTACATCCCTACATCCCTACATCCCTACATCCCTACATCCCTACATCCTCACATCCTCACATCCTCGCATTCCCACGTCCACATCCCCACGTCTCTCCCGTCATCGCGAACGGATCTTGATCTCGAACAGCCGTGGCCAGAGCTTCCCCGTGACGAACAGGCGATCGCCCGATTGATCGTAGGCGATGCCGTTGAGGACGTCGGACGGCGTCGGCGAATCGGCCAGCAGCCCGCGTAGATCAATCCGCCCCAGCACCCGGCCCGAGACGGGGTCGATGCGGACGATGTCGTCGGTCGTCCAGATGTTGGCGAACACCTGTCCGTTGACGTATTCCAGCTCGTTCAGACGCGCGACCGGCCGCCCGCCATCGGTGACCGTGACGCGACGCCGTTCCCTGAACGTCTCCGGATCGAGAAAGCGCAGGTCCGCCGTGCCATCGCTCATGATCAGGCTGGTCGCGTCGTGCGTCAGCCCCCACCCCTCCCCGGTGTAGGAAAACATCCGGCGCGGCGCGAACGTGTCGCGGTCGTAGACGAAGGCGATCTGCGATTGCCAGGTCAGCTCGATCAGGGCCGACTTCCAGATGGTGAACCCCTCCCCGAAATGGTCGGGTGAAATCGCGCGCTGGCGCAGCACCTTCCCCGTCTCCAGCTTCACCTTCCGAATCGACGAACGGCCGTTGAGTCCGGTGCTCTCGTAGAGGTCGCCGCCCAGGTACTCCAGCCCCTGGGTAAAAGCGGTGGCATCGTGCGGATAGCTGCGCTGAACCGAGTACCCGAAGACCGGTGCGATCGCATCCGCGCGGACCGGCGGCTGGGCGGCCGCGGCGGTCAGGTGGATGGCCCCACCCAAGCTGCCGGCTCGGGTTCGACCGGCGAGGGGCGACAGACAGTGTGCAAGCGCCACGATGCCGAACGCGATCATCTGGAGTCGCATCGACCCGATTATTGATCGGGGCCCGGCGGGTGGACCATCGCGGGTCCGGGGACGCGATTCACCGGTTGGCGCGCCGGCCTGGCTGTGCCAAGATGTGCTGCCTGTACAACATCACACGGGCACCCATTGGAGGATGCATGCGAAATCAATCCGGTCGAACAGCTGCCGCCTGCGCACTCGCAGTCGCCTGCCTGACGGGGGCCGCCAGCGCACAGGCCCCCGCCCCGGCGCCTCAGGCGGCGCCAGGCGCCACGGTCGGCAGCGCGGTCGCCGCGCCGACCTACACCTCGATTCCGCTGGAGATCGCCGTCAACCGCCCCGCCGCCGAAGTCTGGAAGCGGGTCGGCAAGTTCTGCGACATCGGCGAATGGCTGCGGATTGCCTGCACCATCACGGCGGGCAAGGACGGCGAGTTCGGCGCGGTCCGGTCCGTCGCCAGCGAGGTCCTGGTCGCGAAGACCGAACTGTCCTACACCTACACCCAGCCGGTCAGGGATGGCCGGCCCTACAACCTCTATCACGGGACGCTCGAGGCCCGGCCGGTGACGCCCACCACCTCGAAGCTCGTCTACACCCTGTTTTTCGACAACTCGATGCTGGCCGACGACGCCGCCCGCGCGGCGGACAGGGCGCGGCGGACCACCCAGTTCACGACGGCGCTCGAGAACATGAAGATTCTCGCCGAGGGCGGGACGCTGCCGCCCGCTCCGGCTCGTGGCGCCGCCGCCGGGGCCCCGCCGGCTGGCGGTGCCGCGCCCGGCCGCTGAGACAGGATGAGGTGAAGACAATCGACCGGGACTGACGTCAACTCTGTGCACGTCTGCTCACTGGCGCACGGCTTCGAGAACGGCGACCTCTGTAGGCGTGATCGTGCATCGGACGACCCGGAAGCCGGTCCGCGCGAGCAGCGCCCGGTATTCTTCTTCGGTCCGCTCGCGCCCGCCGGTCATCACCAGCATGTTGAGGTCCATCAGCTTGTGGAAGAACGGGGCGTTCCCTGGCGGAATGACCGCTTCGATAACATGGAGTCTCCCGCCCGCAGCCATGGCCCGATGGCAGTTCCGGAGGATGGCGACGCTGCGTTCGTCGTCCCAATCATGGAGTATCCATTTCAGGATGTAGGCGTCGCCTCCTTCGGGCACACCCTCAAAGAAGTCGCCTGCCACCAGCTCACAGCGATCAGCCAGATGCCGCAGCCGCAGGACCTCGCGGCCCTGTTCGATCACGTGCGGCAGATCGAACACGACGCCGCGGGCGACGGGATGGGCATCGAGGATTGCCGCTATCAGCGTTCCCCTGCCGCCGCCGACATCGACGACACGGGTGGCGCCGGAAAAATCGCAGGCACTCAGGATGACCGGCTCCAGCGCTGCCGTCACTTCCGACATCGCTTGATCGAACACCCTGGCAGTCTCGGCATGGTCGGCGCAGAACTCCCACAGCGGACCGCCGAACACCTGGTCGAACGCGAGGCCGCCGGTCTTCACACTCGAGAGGAGATCGCCCCACGCCTGGTAGTGCTCTTCCCCCAGTTCGGCGATGGCGAAGTGCCGGAGCGAGCCCGGCTCGCCAGTCCGCAGGGCGGCGGTCTGACCGGTCGGCCCGAATCGCCCGGCCGCATCTTCCTCGAACCAGCCGTCGCTGCAGAGCGCACGCAGCAGGCGGAAGAGCGACGCCGGGTGCGTGCCCGTGAGGGTCGCCAGGTCGCTCACGGTCTTCGGTCCGTCCTGAACCAGATCCGCGAGCCCCAGCTTCGCCGCCACGTAGACAGCGCGGCCGGACCAGAACCTGGCGATGGTATCCAGCACGGCCATGGCGGGCGAACGCTGTCTGTCATCCTGCATGGTGCATCCCTCGCGTGAAGCCGGGCGGGTTCAGGAAACCGCCGGTGAAACCGTACGCGGCACTCCTGCAGCGTGTATGCTGTCGTTGGTCATGAACTGGTTTGTCTGGCTGGGTCTCGCCGTGCTGATTGCGGCCATCGCCGCGATCACCGGGGTCAAGCCCAAGGGCACGCGACACGTCGCTCATACCAGCCTGATGGGCGTCGCCCGCGCGGTGCTCGTCGTGATCGTGCTCATCTTCGCCTACCTCGCCTTTCGCGCCCGCTCCGGGGGCTGACACCCTTCAGTTGGCCGCCGGTGCGGCCGGCTTCGCCTTGATCGTCTGGACCATCTGCGCGAACGGCTCGATCGCTCCGTGGATCGGTACGTCCCGGTCGACCCGCAGCTTCCGATCCTCGACGTTCTTCAGGACGTTCCCGCCCCACGGATGCTGCTCCCAGGCGGAGTCGTAGAGATCGGCCTGGACCAGGATCCGGTCGCGCGGCACGTAGGCGAACAGGTTCGTGCCTTCGCGCGGATTGTCGAGCAGGTGGTAGAGCCGCACCTCCATCGACTTGTCCTTCAGCGTCAGCGAATCGTCGACCAGCTCGAGCTTGAGCGGCTGGGGGTTCTTCGCCAGCGCGTCGGGGACGATGGTGTGGCTGCGCGCGACGAGATCGGTGAAGAACTGCTGATTGGCGCGGAACGTGATGACCGTGAGACCCTCCGCGACGGCCACCCGCAGCCCGCCTGAATGATCGAAATGGTGATGGGAAACGATGGCGTGAGTGAGCGGTTTGGGACTGAGCGTCCTCGCGGTGTCGATCACCGCCTTCGATCGCGCCTCGTTCACCGGCACCTCGAACAGCGTCAGATGGTCATCGAACTCGAACACGACGCTGCGATGATTGCCCGAGCCGGCCAGCCACCAGATCCCCCTGGCCACCGGTTCGGCGGTGACGCTGACCGCCGCCGGCGGCGGGGCGCCGGCGGCTTTCACGGTATCGGGCGCCGCCAGATCGCCGAGGTCGGCGTCGAGGGTCTGTTTCGACACCTGCAGATCGAACTGGCCGTACTTGTCCATGGTCGTCGTCAGCCGCTTGGGCAGCTTCACCCCGTTCACCTCCTCGTATCCGGAAAACTTCGTCTCGATGGCGACGTCGCCCAGGTTGGCGTTGTCGGCCATCGAGGTGACCCGCGACGGCAGCCCGGTGGCGCCCTCGATGGCCAGCGTGAGGATGTCGCCCCTTGCTGTCGTCACGTCGACGATCCGTTCGGTCCCGAGCTGGCGCAGATTGGTCAGCTTCGCTGCCGGATGGAGCGCCGCGCGGACGATGGTGATCGGATGATGCAGCCATTCGATCCGCCGATCGCGGGCGGCCGCCTCGCCGGCCCGCGTCGCGGTGCCATCCGGCCCGATGTTGTAGGCGAAGTCCCCGTCGAGCGCCTGGTCCTGCCGCTGCGTCATCGCGCCGGCGAAGAGGAACTGTGCCGTTCGCAGCTGCCGCATCCGGGTCCGGCCGTTGGTCAGATCGAGACGGCGTTCGTACTCGGTCACCTTCCAGATCGGCAGCTCGTCGTCGGGCATCCGATTCTGCCCGGCGTTGGGCGCCGATCCTTCGCCCTCGATCATCAGCGTCTTGAGCGACTGAATGCGGTCCCTGCCGCCGAGCGCCGCCGCGGCGTCGTTGACGACCTGCAGTTCCGGCGGCACCTGCGCACAGGCGGACAACGCCGTCGCGCAAACGACCCACAACCACGTTTTCATGTGCGGTCTCCTGTTCGAGCCGGCCACAGTATAGAACCGACGGCGGTCTGAACAGCCGTTGCCTTCTGTGCCTCCGTGCTTCCGTGCGCTAAAATCCGCGAGATGACCAAGAAGCCGCCGTTCTGGCTGTTGCTGGCAGCGTTGTCGCTGGCCGCGACCGGCTTCTCGTGGCGCTACTTCAGCAGCGGGTTCCCGCTGCTCGCCGTTGACATCACGCTCGACCGTCAGGCCGCGCTCGACCGGGCGCGCGTGCTGGCATCCGAGCGCAGCCTGGGTCCGACCGACTTCCGCGCTGCCGCGTCGTTCGGGGTCGATCAGGCAGTGCAGACGTTTGTCGAGCTCGAGGGCGGCGGCAAGGCGGCATTCGCCGCGCTCGCCACCGATCCGTTGTACACGCCCTATCTGTGGCGGATCCGGCATTTCAAGGAGCTGGAGAAGAACGAGGTCACGCTCAGGTTCGCGCCGGGCGGCACCCCGGCTGGTTTCGTCGAGCGGCTGCGCGAGGACGCGCCCGGGGCGGCGCTGACGGCGGCCGACGCCCGGACCCTGGCCGAAGCGGCGGCGGCACGCGAGTGGAACGTCGACGTCGCGGCGTTTCAGGCGGTCGAACAATCGCAGGAACGGCGGCCGGCCGGCCGGATCGATCACACCTTCGTCTACGAGCGCGCCGATCGGCAGCTGGGCGAGGGCCGCTTCCGCCTGCGGCTGGTCGCCAGCGGCGACCGCCTGAGCGAGGTCACCTACTTCATCAGGATTCCGGACGCGTTCACCCGGCGCTACGACCAGATGCGCTCGGTCAACACGGCGATCGGCGTCGCCGCGTCGCTGGCCGTCATCATTTTCTACGTCGGCGGCGGGATCGCATTCGGCCTGTTCGTCCTGGCGCGGCAGCGCTGGATCCTCTGGCGCCAGCCCGTCATCTGGGGCATCGCGGTGGCGCTCGCGCAGACGGCGGCGCGCCTCAACGAATCACCGCTGGCGTGGATGGAGTACGACACCGCCCTGTCGACCAGCTCGTTCGTGCTCGAGATGGCTGCGGTCGGGGTCGCCGAACTGGTCGCTTACGTCGTCCTGTTCAGCCTGTCGTTCATGGCCGCCGAGAGCCTCTCGCGCCGCGCCTTTCCCGACCATCCGCAGCTCTGGAAGGCCTGGGGGCCGAGCTCCGGGCGTTCATCGGGCGTGCTCGGCCGCACCGCGGCCGCCTATTTCCTGGTGCCGATCTTCATCGCCTACGAAGTGGCGTTGTATGCGTTCGCCACCCGATCGCTCGGCTGGTGGACGCCATCGGATACGCTCTTCAATCCCGACGTGCTGGCATCCTACGCACCCTGGATCTCGGCAATCGCCAGGTCGTTCCAGGCCGGGTTCTGGGAGGAGGCGCTGTTCCGCGCCGTCCCGATTGCCGGCGCTGCGCTGATTGGCGACCGCCTCGGTCACCGGCGCGCCTGGATCGCCGCCGCGTTCGTCATGCAGGCCCTCATCTTCGGCGGCGGCCACGCGCCGTATCCCACCCAGCCGGCGTACGCCCGGCCGGTCGAGCTGATCCTGCCCTCCATCGGATTCGGACTCCTCTACCTGAATTACGGTCTCCTGCCCAGCGTCATCGTCCATTTCGCCATCGACGCGTTCTGGTTCGCGATGCCACTGTTCGCGACGACGACGCCGGGAATCCGGACGCAGCAGATCGCGGTGGTCGCCATGACCTTCGTTCCGATCTGGGTGCTGCTGGCGCGGCGGGCCGCGGCGCGCCGCAGCGGGCCGGCGACCGTCGAGTTGAATGCGGACTGGCGTCCGGAACCGGTGGCCGCGACAGCGCCGGCGCGCGCCCTCGCCGCCGCCCCGGCGATGACCATGCGGAGCGTGCAATGGGTGGTCGCGGCCGGCGTGATCGGCGCGCTGGTATGGATGGTCGGGGTGACCCGGCTGCCGGTGCAACGCTACGCGCTGCGTGCGACGCGGGCCGATGCGCTGACGGCGGCGCGGCTGGCGCTGGCGCCGAGGAACCTGGGCGCGCAGTGGCGCTTCCTGCCGGTGGTCGGCGTTCCCGGCGGGCCGGCGCACCGATTCGTCTGGGAGACCGCGGGACGATCGACCTACACCGCGCTGCTCGGCACCTACCTGACGCTGCCCGGCTGGCGCGTCCTGGTCCGCACCTTCGAGGGCGACGTCGCGGAACGCGCGGAGTCGTGGACCGTGGAGATCGACGCGGACGGATCGGTTCAGGGCATGACTCACGAGCTGCCCGAGTCGCGCGGCGGGCCGTCGCTGGACGAGGCGGCGGCGCGTCAGTCGGTGCGCCAGGCCATTTCCGACCGGTTCGCCATCGACGCCGCCTCGCTCCGGGAAGTATCGGTCGTCGCGTCGAGGTTGCCGCAGCGGACCGATTGGCTGGTGACGGTTGCCGATGCGTCGCACCCCCTCGCGCGCGGCGAGCTGCGGCTGGCGGGCAGCATCCGCGGCGACGAGATCACCGGCCTGAGGCGGTTCGTGTTCATCCCCGAGGACTGGGAACGCGTCGAGCGCAACGCCCAGACCGTCGCCACGATCGCGCAGCGTGCCGGCGTGCTGATCGCGGTCGTGATGGTCATCGCGGGGATGATCGCCGCCATCGTCTCCTGGAGCCGGCGGCAATTCTCGGTGCCGCTCTTTCTGGCGGTGGCCGCCGCGTTCCTCGGTCTCTCGGCGGTCTCGCTGATCAACAGTTACCCGGCGCTGCTGGCCTCGCTGTTGACCTCCCAGCCGTGGCGGCTGCAGGTGGCGGTCCTGCTCGGCTCGAGCGCCGTGGCTCTGGTGGCCGAGGCGGTGGCGCTCGGCCTGATCGCGGGCGCGGTGCCGATGTGGTCGGCGCCCGATCGGCTGGATCGCCGGATCGCACTCGGCGTCGGCCTCGCGGTCGGGGCAACCGCCGCCGGCGCGGCCGTACTCAGCGCCATTCCGGGAGGCGGTCCGATCTGGCCCGCGTATGCCGGCGCCAGCACCTTCGTGCCGCTGCTCTCGGCGGCGCTGACACCGGTTACCGCGTTGATCCTTCGCACCACGATCCTGATGCTGATGATCGCGACGGCCAACCGGCTGTCGGCCGGCTGGACCCGCCGCCGCGCCCTCACCGGCGTCCTGCTCGTGGTCGTCAGCGGCTTCCTCGGGAATGCCGGATCTCCATTGGGCCTCGCGACCTGGATCGCGGCAGGCCTGATCGTCGGCGGGCTGCTGCTGACAGGTTATGTGGTCGTGCTCCGGCACCACTCCAGCGTCGTGCCACTTGCCGCGGCGGTCCTGGCCACCGCCATCACGCTGCAGGAGGGGTGGAACAGGGCCTATCCCGGCGCCCTGCCCGGCGCGCTGATCGCCTGCGTCCTGATGTGGACGATGGCCTTCGCGTGGTTCCGCGGGCTGGTGTGGCTCAATCAGCGAACGGCGGCGGCGACCGCTGGAAAAGCCACGGGCCAGGGATAAGAAAAGAGTAAACTGCGGCGGTGCGCAGGTTCGACGGCCTCGGCACCCTCGGTCCGGTCCGCCGACGGGTGGCCATCACGGCGCTGATTTTCATCGCGATCGGCCTCGCCGCCACGGCCGCTGCCCAGTTCAGGGGCGCCGGCCGGTTCGGATTCCGTCCGCCGCCCAATCCGCCTTACGACGGCGCATTCCAGTACTGCCGGGCGATGTATCAGCCGAACCCGCAGGGCGACGGCGGAGGGTGGACCACCGACTATCCGCAAGCCGACGAGAACCTGCCCTACCGGTTCTCCGAACTGACCAAGGCGCCGGTGAGCCGTGATGCGCGCGGCCGCTACAACCATGCCATCGTCAGCCTGGCGGACGAGGCGTTGTATCGCTGTCCGGTCATCGTGATGCAGGAGGTCGGCGCGCTCTACCTGGATGCCGAGGACGCGGCGCATCTGCACGACTATCTCGTCAAGGGCGGATTTCTCTGGGTCGACGACTTCTGGGGCGAACGCGCCTGGTTCATCTGGGAGACCCAGATCCGGAAGGCGCTGCCGACCAGCGAGTTCCCGATGATCGACATCCCGCTGGGGCACCCGATCTTCCACATGCTCTACGACGTCAAGGGCGTCGCCCAGATTCCGGCGATCGGCGTCTGGGAAAGCACCGGCCAGACCTCGGAACGCGTCGACAGCCAGGTGCCGCACGCGCGAATCATTCTCGATCAACAGGGCCATGTGCTCGTGCTGATGACGCACAACACCGACTACAGCGACGCGTTCGAGCGGGAGGGCGAGAGCCGCGCCTATTTCGAGCGGTTCGCCGGCCTCGGCTACGCGTTCGGCATCAACGCCCTGCTCTATGCGATGAGTCATTGATGGGGCGATGAGTCATTGATGGGGCGATGAGTCATTGATG
>JBDTRR010000127.1:0-9257 GCA_039931615.1 Acidobacteriota bacterium | reverse complement strand
GATCGAGTTCATCTGCAACGAGAACCAGCAGTTCCGGCGCCGCATCAAGATCGACTAGCGCTTCAGGCGGATCTTGTACGTGGGGTCCGCCTTCAGGCGGACCTGACATCGGGCGGGTTCCACCGGACCCGCCCGATGTCTGTACCCCGAGCGTCGTCTTCTTCGTGTTTTCGTGTTTTCGTGGCCTCCCCGGTCCGCACCTTCTTTGTCCGTCTGTTCCGTTCCGCCCCCGGCCACGTTCGTATAGATGCCGGCTGGAGCACCGGACGACCGGCTCAACCCCAAACATCGGACGTTCAACCCATGACATCACGCACTGTTCCGGCCGCCGCGGCGCTGCTCCTCGCCGCCGCCACGGCCCACGCGCAAGCCCCGATCTGGACCCTCAACGCCACCGGCGATGCCGTGACCAGCGCCGCCAAGGTCGGCGTCGGCACCACCGCCCCGCAGCACCGCCTCGACGTCGCCAGCGGGCCCGCCTGGACGATCAACAACTGGGGCGGCGCGCTGGGGCTGGAGAACGGCAATGCCCTCGGCTGGGCCGCCAACACCGCCGGGCAGCGGTTCGGGCTCGGCCACACAAACGGCGGCTTCTTCGTGTTCCGGACCGCCAGCAACCTGGGGACGAGGACCGCTGCCGCCACCGTCGACTTCATGATCAGCGACGCCGGCGCGGTCGGCGTCGGCACCACCGCCCCGGGCGGCCGGCTGCACGTCTTCGATCCGGGCGACTCGGTGACCAGCGTGATCGAGACCGGCGGCGGCACCAACGCCTGGGCCAAGCTGCGCTTCAAGAACGCCAACGGCCTGTGGGACGTCGGGACGTCGCGCGGCTTCAACGGCGACGAGTTCTACATCGATCGCCAGGGCACCGCGCCGATCGAGCTGCAGCTCACTCCCGGCGGCGGCCTCGGCCTCGGCATCCAGCCGATCACCAAGCTGCATGTCTTCGACCCGGCGTCGGTCAGCAGCCGGATCGAGACCGGCGGCGGCACCAACGCCTGGGCGCGGATCGAGTTCGTCAACGCCAACGGCCAGTGGAACGTCGGCAGCTCGCGCAGCTTCAACGGCGATCAGTTCTACGTCGCCCGCCAGGGATCGGCGGAGATCGCTTTCTCCGTGCAGCCCAACGGCGATGCCTCCGTCAGCCGGAACCTCTCGACCAGGACGCTGACCATCCGCGGCGGCGCCGACCTGGCGGAGCCGTTCCTGATCGACGACCCGGATCTGGCCAGGGGATCGGTCGTGGTGATCGACGACCAGCACCCGGGCCGGCTCACCGTCAGCACCTCGGCCTACGACACCCGCGTCGCCGGCATCGTCAGCGGCGCCAACGGCATCAACCCCGGCATCTCGCTGCAGCAGGAAGGCGCGTTCGATGGCGGGCCGGGCGCCGCCCAGGACGTCGCCCAGGGCGCGGCCCAGGACGTGGCCCTGAGCGGCCGCGTCTACGTCCAGGCCGACGCCTCGGCCGGCCCGATCCGGCCCGGCGACCTGCTCACCACTTCTGATGTGCGCGGCCACGCGATGAAGGCCGGCGATCCGGCCCGCGCCCCGGGGGCCATCCTGGGCAAGGCGATGAGCGCGCTCGATCGCGGCACCGGCCTGGTGCTGGTGCTGGTCTCGCTGCAGTAGGGGACATCAATGATCCCGACGCTCCGCCCTCGCCGCGGCAGCTCTCTCGTCCGCCCGATCGCCGCGGCGGCCGCCGCCGCGCTGCTCCTCGGCGCCGCCCGGCCGCTGCCCGCCGCCACTCCGCAGGACTTCGGCTTCGGCCAGCTGACGATCAACGGCCAGCCGGCGCGCGGCACGTTTCCGCTGCTCGTCGTCATCTACGAGCTCTCGACCGCCAACAGCACCCGCACCGTCCTGGCGCCGGGCATCGCGGCGGCGATGGACCGGCTGATCTTCAACACCTTCGCGCTGCCGAGCGTCAGCGGCTACTTCCTGGAGAACTCCGCCGCCGCGTTCGCCTGGCAGCGTGCCGCCGTCCTCGGGCCGGTGACGTTCGACCAGACCGAGACGGCGGCGCTCTACGCGCAGCAGTCCGACGACGACGGAGATGGCAGTAAAGAGAGCGGCCTGGACGCGGCCGCCGGCTTCAGCTTCCTGCTCGGCGTGATCGCCCGCAAGACCGGCTACGACTTCGCCCAGTGGGACGCCAACCAGGACGGGCTGATCACCCAGGACGAGCTGTCGGTGATCGTGATCGGGAACAACTCGCCGAACGGCACCAGCCGCGCCGGCGCCAACCGGCCGATCGGCGGCGCCGGGCTGACGTGGGCGGTGCCCGGCCAGAACGTGACGCTGCGCGGCCAGATCGCGTCGCTCGACCACCACGCCAGCTTCATGACCATCGCCCACGAGCTGAGCCACAGCCTGGGGACGACCGACGTCTACGGGCCGAACTGCTTCAGCGGCGGCCTGACGCTGATGACCTGCAGCATCTTCCCGGTGGACGACGACCGGCGGAGCTATCACCTCGATCCGTGGCACAAGATGCGGTTCGGCTGGCTGGCGCCGCGCATCGTCACGCTCGGCAGCGGCGGCGTGGCGACGATTGCCGCCGCACAGATCAACTCCGGCAACACGACGATGCTCCTCTACGATCCGGCCAGGGGCACGCGCGAATTCTTCATCGTCGAGTTCCGGAGCAACCGGGTGTCGGCCGGCTTCGATCACGACGGCAACGTCGGCGGCGCCACCGGCAACGCGGTGTCCGGGATGGCGGTGTGGCACGTCGATCTCAATCTCAACAACAGCCTGACCTATCACGAAGGGTCGCCCGCCCGGCAGCTCGGCGGGCAGGCGCTGTGGAACGGGATGACACCGCCGCTCACCTGGACGGACGGCACCATCCTCCCGACCCGTTTCAATCCCATCGCCATCGTCAACGGCGGACGCGAGCTGATGTTCGAGTGGATCACCGCGTCGGACACCTTCGTCGACTTCGCCTGGCGCGGCACCGAGCGCGGCACGCCGGCCGAGCCGTTCAACTCGATCGGCGAGGCGGTCAACGCCGCGTCGCACGGCGGGACGGTGAAGTTCCAGCGCGCCGGCACGAGCGCCGAAGCGATCACGGTGACGAAGCGGCTCGACCTGGTGGCGACCGGCGGCCCGGTGACGCTCGGCCGCTGAGCCGGCGGAGGGCCGGATGCACTACGCTGGGTTGTACCGGATCATCGGACAATCGAACGGGTCGCGACGGCGCGAGCGAAAGGTTTGCGATGCGCATCGGTCTGCCGCCGCCCCTCGTCTTCGCGTTCGCGATCGTCGGCTGTCTCTGCTGCGGCTGCAGCAACAACGATCCGTCGCCGACGGCGCCGACGACGCCGGCCGCGCCCAGCCAGAACGGCGCCCCGCGGATCGGCGCGCTGATCGCGGCGCCGTCCGGCACCGGCCTCGAGTCGGTGACCATCTTCACCTTCACCGGGCAGGACGTGACCGATCCGGACGGCGACCAACTGACGTATCGGTGGACCTCGTCAGACGAGGCGGCGATCACCTCCAGCACGCAGGCGGCGTCGCACGTCTACGACCGTGCCGGCAGTTACGAGATGAAACTGACCGCGACCGACTCCAAAGGGCTGTCGACGACCGCCGCGGCCGCGGTCCGGATTGGCACGGTGAGCGGGACCTGGGACATCACCTGCGACAGCCGCCCGGCCGGGTTCCCGGCGCAGTTCGTCGCCGCGGTGACGCAGATCGGCAGCGCCCTGTCCGGCACGATCACCGGGGCCGGCCGGACGCAGACGTTCCCGGCGCCGCCCTCCGTGGCGTCGGTCAACCAGGCCAACGATCCGAGACAGGTCAATTTCGGCGTCGAGGGCTTCTACAACCCGTGGGGCGACAGCGACTTCTACTTTCACCTCACCGCCGACGCGGCGCTGACGGCGATGAGCGGCAGCAGCCAGTACTGCGGATCGGTCGCCGCCACGCGCCGATAGCTCGTACGCAGGGCCCGGCTTCCACGTTGATGGTAAGTGGGGTCCCGCTTCTGTGATCGCAGGTGCGGTCGGGCTGCAGCGGATGTCAGGAGAAATCGACTTCAGAATCGATTTCTTTACACTGATCCATCTCCCAGTGACACCCCGCAGCATGAGATGCGCGGGGGACACGCGTTCCATTTGTGAGCACGCTCTCTGCAGCCCGGACCCTGGCGTGCATGGATGATCGTACGCGGGTCCGGCTTATCGATCGTACGTGGGGTCCGTCTTCAGCCGGACCGTGCCGTGTATCGATAATCGTCCGCGGGGCGCCTCAGCCGGACCTGCGCAACGACAGGAGAATGACGTGGAAATACCCGACTTCGTCGCCCTGGTGTTGATGGCGCTGACGTTCCTGGCTGCCTCCCGGGCGCTGCGCGCCCTCGTCCGGCTGAGAGGCGGCAAGGGGTGGCTGGGCGCCCGGATCGACGTCATCCCGCGGACGCCCCATCCCGTCCCGCCGGTATAGCGCAGGTGGGCCGGCACCGAGGGAGGACGAATCATGAAGGCGGCCGCGCTGCTCGTCGCAATCTTCTCCGTCACCATCGGCGTCGCCGGCATCGTCTCGCCGGACCGCCTGACGACCGCGCGCCGCCAGGTCTGGGCGACGCCCGTCGCACCGCCCGTCGCCGGTGCCGTTCGCGTGGCGATGGGGCTGGCGCTGATCCTGTTCGCCCGGCGATCGCGGTTCCCCCGGATGCTCCGCCTGCTCGGCGTGCTGATGTGCCTGCAGGGACTGGTGCCGCAGGTGATCAGCGCGGACCGGGGCCGGGCAATCCTCGAACAGGAAGTCGCGCTCGGAGCCACGATGCTGCGGATCGGCGCGGCGGTGGCGCTGGCAACCGGAGTCTTCATCGGCTACGCCGTCCTGACCGACGCGCGGAAGTCGTAGCGCAGGCCTTCAGGCCTGCCCATCGTACGTAGTGTCCGGCTTCAGCCGGACCGCGACGACGAGCATCACGGCTGCAGCGTGAGATCGCTGACCGCGCCGTCGACCGCCTCGATCCGCGCGTAGACGATCGGCGCGTCGCCGGGAAACCCGAGCCACAGCCGGCGGCCGTCGTCGAGCCGGTAGATGTAGATGCGCAGCCCGCTGCCCGTCTCTTCGTCGGGCGCGCCGAACTGCGTCCGCGCCAGAGCCGGCGTCAGCCGCATGGTCAGGTGGGGCTGGAAGGCGGCCAGCGTCCGCGCCTGGCTGGGCGCGGTGTCCGCGCCGCCGCAAGCCGGCGCGGCGAGCATCAGGCCGGCGAGGGCGGTGATCAGGACGAAGCGCATCGTGCGGCGATAATAGGCCAAAGAGGGGAACCGATGGCGAGCGAAAGAGGGTGCAATCCGGCGCCGGCACGGCGCGCGCTGACGGCGGCGCTGCTGATCGGCGCGGCGCTGCTGACGGCGCCGGCGGCGGATGCGGCGAACATCTGGGGCCGGCTGGCCAACCCCGGGTTCGAGGGCCAGCGCATCAAGACCACCTTCTTTTTCGCCGGCCCGGCGCGCGACGGCGCCAGGCGCTATTCGTGCCGGCCCGCCGCCGGCGATCAGCGGTTCCAGCCGATCGAGCCCGACGGCCGCTTCTTTCCGCGCGACTCGAATGTCGGCACCTACACGCTCCGCCCCGTCCCCGCCGACCTCCACCTGGACTGGAGCGAGGACCATCGCGACACGGTGATGACGATGATGGCCGGGGCCGGGATCAACGTCATCACGATGTCCTACTGGGGCGAGGACTTCCTGCCGTGCGGCGACGGCTGGGTGAGCGGGGCGGCGCCGATGCAGGACTCCGCCGAGACGCAGGACGAGCTGTTCGCCGCCGCGGCGCGGAAGAACCTGCTGATCGCGCCGCTGATCGAATCGCGCGCCTCGTGGACGATGCGGGAGGAGTTTCCGACCTGGTCGGACGGCCGGGTGTCGCCCGGGCTGGTCAGCCAGATCGTCACCCTGGTCCGCCGCTACCTGCAGGATCCCGCCCGGCCGGAGTGGGCGCGGAGCTGGGCCAGGGTCTACGACAAGAGCGGGGCGCCGCGCTACGCGGTCGGCCTGATCCATGCCGCCTCGAACAACCTGGACGGCGACGAGCACGAGGCGTTCGCGGCCGGCTTCGATCGGGTGGCGGAGGCGGTGGCGGCGGCGACCGGCGGCGTGCAGGTCGGGTTCCTCATTGACGCGACGCCGGCGAACGGCAATCTGGCGCAGGCCAGCTTCAAGCCGTCGCCGCGCTGGACGGCGCCGGCGCTGCTCAACACGAGATCCCTGCTCGGCATCCAGTGTTTCGCGCCGGAGATCTTCGTCGACGAGTCGGGAGACGACGACATCCTGGCCTGGAAGCGCGGCTTCCTGCGCGGCTGGATCTCGGCCAACATCCCGGTGCTCGTCGACGTTTCGCCCGGCTACAACGGCGACATCGTCTTCGGCGGCGACGCGCACCGGCCGTACGGCCTGAGCGCCGAGTGGTTCGACGGGATGACGGCGATCGTCAACGACTTCGCCCGCGGCGGGATCATCTACAACTCGTGGAACGGCTATACCGAGGCGATGGCCGGGACGCCGACGATCGAGCGGGGGACGCAGCTCTACGACTGGCTGACGTCGCTGAACGCGCACCGCGAGCTGTTCGTCGACCGGGCGGCGTCCGGGCCCGAGTCGGGCACGGCGGCAGAGCCGTTCAAGAGCATCGTCCCCGCCAACGACCTGTCGAGCGGCGGCGACACCATCTCGATCCGCACCGGCAACTATCCCGGCGCGATCACCTTCACCAACCAGCTGACGATCGTGGCCCGGGACGGCCCGGTGACGATCGGCGCGCGCTGAAGGGAAAGGTGCAGGGGACGCCTTTCAAGGCGTCCGCCGTTCATTTGCCTGCGCCGCCGAATTCCATCTCCAGCCTCCGTGCGGCAACCGCCGCGCCGTCCGAGCGGACTTCCCCGGCGAACGCGCGCGCCCGGACCGCCACGGCCGGCGCCAACGCCTCCCGCAGTGCGCCAGCCAGCGATTCCGCCGTCATCGTGGGGTACGAGGTCGTCGCCCCAAGCTCGAGATCGACGATGCGGCGGGCCCAGTAGAACTGGTCGCCGGCTGTCGGTGTGATGACCTGGGGGATGCCGGCGCGGGCCGCCGCGGCCGTGGTGCCGGCGCCGCCGTGATGGAGGACCGCCGCCACCCGCGGGAAGAGCAGATCGTGGCTGACATCGCCGACGGCCATGCAGTCCGGCGCCTCGTCTATCAGCTCCAGGCCGGCCCACCCTTTCGAGAGGAGGAGCCTGCGG
The DNA here is from genome assembly GCA_039931615.1 of Acidobacteriota bacterium. Taxonomy (GTDB): domain Bacteria; phylum Acidobacteriota; class Vicinamibacteria; order Vicinamibacterales; family CAVVIG01; genus JAHFUI01. Next base: position 2,011 of record JBDTRR010000127.1, on the reverse strand, counting down.
CCGACGGCGCGGGCGGCGCCGAGCAGCAGACGGCCGGCGCCGGCTGCGGCGGGCATGCTGCCGAAGCCGGCGAAGATGGGCTGCTCACCGCGGTCGAGGAACGCTTGGAGATCCGCCGGCAGCGGCGTGCGATCGACGAACACCCACGCGCCGGTCTGGAAGATCGTCCGCCCCGGGGTGTTGGGGATCGGCGCGAGCGCGGCATCGGCGGCGAGCCAGGTGCGGCTGGTGAGGACATAGTCGAGCACGTCGTCGATTGCGTCCATGCCGAGCCGCAGCCGATTGTCGTTGATGCGCCCGAGGGCGCGATCGTTCCAGGCCGTGGCGGTGTTGCGCCAGAGTTCCCCGATGCTGGCGCCCGTCGTCTGCCCGGCGGTTGTCCCCGGGGCCGGCGGCGGCGCCAGGTCCGGCGACGGCAGCGCGACCGGAGTGTAGACAGCCGTCACGCAGCCGATGCCGGCGCGCGCGGCGATCGACGGCGCGGCGTACTGGTGCGCGTTGGCGCCGACGATGACGTCACAGCCTTCGGCGGCGGCGCCGATGGTCTCGAACTGATCGGTGATGAGGTCGGGCATCGACTTCCACAGCCGGCGCAGTTCTTCGGGAGTGAGCGCCGGCGCCGCGCCGGCGGCTGGCGGAGGCAGGCGCATCTCGACCCCCATCGGCCGCGCCTCGAGGCCAAGGCTCTTCGCCCAGTCGACGAAGTTCGGTGAGATGCACAGCCGCACCGCGTGCCCGAGCGTGCGCAGCTCGAGCGCCAGGGCGACCGCGGGCTGGACATCGCCCCGGGTTCCGACAGCGGACAGCAGTGCGCGCATGATCGCTCTTATACAACGACAGGGTGGGTGCTGCGCAGGCCGTCCGCCTTCGCGCCGTCGGATGCCTCCGACGGTAGCGTGCGTGCTTCCTGCCCCGAATAATCTCGGCGTCTCCCGGTAGCGCCGATGGCCAACCCGGGGACGGTGGCGGCGACCCGGTCGACGCGGTCGTGCAGCTCCTCGGCCGCGCCAATCCAAGCACGGACTACGCGCTGACCGATGCCGACGTGTTGGAGTTCGTGCATCGGTTCCAGCGCGACAACCAGCCCGATCAGCTCCTGAACACGCTTCGCCAGCAGCACATCCTCCTCGTCGGCAGCGGCTTCTCCGACTGGTTGACGCGGTTCCTGCTTCGTCTCGCCAGGGCGGATCGGCTGTGGATGAACAGGGGATTCCGCCATTTCTTTGCCGACCGGGAGGCGACCCGCGATCCTCGCCTGCGATCGTTCCTGGAGCATCCGCTCACCACGGCCGCGGTCTTCCAGACCTCCGATGCGACGGCGTTCGTCGACGAGCTGCATCGTCGCTGGCAGGAGCGGCGGGTCGCTCCCAGGCCGAAGGAGCCGGTGGCCGCCAGCGTGGGACCACAGCCGCCGGCAGCGGACGGCGGCGTCTTCCTGAGCTATGCCATGGAAGACCTGGCGTCGGCGCGGCGGGTGAACGATCGCCTGCGGGCAGCGGGTATCGACGTCTGGTTCGACAAGACGGGCTTCGCCGCCGGTGATGACTGGGACCGGGTGATTCGGACGAGGAGCGAACGGTGCTTCCTGTTCGTGCCCCTGCTGTCGCAGCATACCCGGGCTTCCGAGGGCTACTACTACAAGGAGTGGCGCCTGGCCGAGGCACGTGCCGGGCGTCTGGCGTTCGGCGCGAAATTCGCGTTTCCGATTGTCGTCGACGACTCGGAAGTCGACTCGACGAGTCTTTCCCCCGCTCTTCAACAAGGCGCAGTGGAGACGCCGCCGCCATCTTCGCGAGCCCGCCGCCCGCGGGTGCATCCCCGCGCGCGGGGGAGACTCCAGCCAGAAACTGAACTCCTTGTGAACGCAGGGTGCATCCCCGCGCGCGCGGGGGAGACGGGCTGCTCGTCGGGATGCCGCTCTGGGCGCGGGGTGCATCCCCGCGCGCGCGGGGGAGACCCCGTTCGGCGACGGCAACGGCTATTCGGAGAAGGTGCATCCCCGCGCGCGCGG
>JBDTRR010000126.1:0-10585 GCA_039931615.1 Acidobacteriota bacterium | reverse complement strand
GTGCCGCTCGACGTCGCCGCCACCTACATCATCCTGTTCACGATCTACGGCGCGGTCCTGCAGTATTCCGGCGCCGGGACATTCTTCCTGGACTGGGCGACTGCTGTCATGGGGCGGGGCGCCAGCGGCGCCAGCCCGGGCCGGACCGTCACGCTGGCCGGTTTTCTGCTCGGCACGGTGTCCGGCAGCGGCGTCGCGACGACGGTGATGCTGGGCTCAGTGGCGTGGCCGCTGCTGCGCCAGGCAGGCTACCCGGCCGAAGTCGGCGGCGCCATCCTGTCGGCGGCCGGCATCGGCGCGATTCTGTCGCCACCGACGCTGGGCGCGGCGGCCTTTCTCATCGCCGAGTTCCTGCACATCTCCTATCTGCAGGTCCTGGTCATGGCGACAATCCCGACCCTGCTCTACTACCTGTCAATCTTCATCATGATCGAAGCCGACTCGCGCCGCCTGGGGACGCGCGCGGTCGCCGGTCCGCGGGTCTCCGCCTGGGCGCTGACCTGGAAGTACGGCTATCACTTCACGTCGCTGTTCGCGATTGCCGTCCTGATGGCGAGCGGCTTCACGGCGTTCCGCGCGGTCTTCTGGGCGACCGGGCTGGCGATCGCGTTGAGCTACCTGCGCCGTGAAACCGCACTGACGCCGCGACGGCTCCTCCAGGCGCTCGAGACGGGCGCGACCGGCGTTCTGGCGGTGGCCGCGACCACGGCCACCGCCGGCATCATCGTCGGCGTCGTCACGCTGACCGGGCTGGGCCTCAAGATCGCCGGCATCATCGTGACGCTCGCCGGCGGCCAGCTGTTGCTGACGGTGATCTACGCGGCGATCGCCGTCTGGCTGCTCGGGCTGGCGGTGCCGGTGACCGCCTCGTATATCATCGCCGCGGTGATGGTGGCTCCGGCGCTGACCAGGGTCGGCGTCGCCCCGGTCGCCGCGCACATGTTCATCTTCTACTACGCCGTGCTGTCGGAGGTCAGTCCGCCGACCGCACTGTCGCCGTTTGCCGCCGCCGCCCTGACCGGCGGGAATCCGTTCCGGACGATGATGCTGACCTGGAAGTTCACGCTGCCGGCCTTCCTGGTGCCGTTCGTGTTCACCCTGAGCCGCGACGGATTGGGTGTGCTGCTGCAAGCGAGCGCCCCGGTGGTGGCGGTCACGTCGCTGACCGCCGCGATCGGCGTCGTCGCGCTGGCGCTGGCCGCCGGCGGCTGGATCACACAGCGGGCCAACGCCGGTGAGCGCGCCGGCGCGGCCCTGGCCGGGTTGCTGCTGCTGTATCCCGGCGGCCGCATCGATCTGCTCGGCATCGGCGTGCTGGCCATGACCGTTGCCGTCCACCGCTGGCGGGTGTCCAGGGTGCTGCGTTCAGAAGGCGGTTAGGAATTGCGCCTGGCGGCGTTATCCTTCACGAGCCGACAATCCGACGTCGCCGATGCCGCGCCTGGCGGGGCGGCCGATTGTCGATTTTGGCAGGGACGGCTGGTCAAGAAGAGATCAACCATCCCTGCCCTTGAAATGCCATGCCTGTCCCTGAGGATCCCGCGACCGGAACGGCCCGTCCCCGCGCGGCCACCGCACCCCGTTATCTTCAGGCGCTGAAGGTACCGCTCGGGCTCGCGTTCATCGCCGCCACGGCGATGATGGCCTACTACTGGGTCTACGTGCAGCGCGAAGCCGACTACCTCACCACTCGCAACTTCCGCAAGCTGGCGATGATTGCCCACCAACTGGAAGAGGAGTTCAAGAGCGTCACGGTCGTGCTGCGCTCGCTCCGGCCCCTGGCCGACCCCCGGGATCCTGGCAAGACACCGCGCAGCATCAAAGACGACCTCGCATTGGCGCGGGGCTCGACGCCGATCCTGTCGCTGGTCAGCGACCTGCCGACCCTGTACGGCAATGCGATGCTGGTGCCGGCGTTGCGCGACTCGACGGGGGTCGGGTGGATGTGGACGTCGCCGCCGCCCGGCGAGAACGACTATCGTGTCCACATCCCGCTGGACGGAGCGTTCGAGCGGCTGCTGGCACCCTTTGCCAGAAAGGATCTCTTCGAAAGCGTGCTGCTGGTGTCCACCAGCGGACGCGTCCTGCTCCAGAGCGGCGACCGCACGCTCCAACTCACCAGCCTGGCCAATCTCCTGCAAACCCGCGAAGACCTGTCCGGCAAGACCCCGGAGGCGCGGCTTCCGGCCGAAGTGGTGGCCCGCTCGGCCAACGCGTTCGATGTCGTCATCGCCAACAAGGCCTATACGATCTTCCTCGTCCCCTGCTGCGCGGCGGTGGCCACCGACAGCGAGGTGGCTGGGGCCAAGAGCGAACAGGGCTGGCTAGTCGCGGGGCTGGTCTCCAAGTCGAACCTGCGCACGGCGAGTCTGTCGGTCTCGTTCAGTGCCATGGCGCTGCTCACCGGACTGCTGCTGCTCGCCGTCTTCAGTTACCCGTTCGTCAAACTGACGCTGATTGGCAGGCTGCAGCGCGTCCCGTTCCACGACGTGGTGCTGTTAGGGTTCTGCACGATCTTCGGCGGGGCGCTCGTGACGATTGCCGGGCTCGATTTCTACGGCTACGGGAAGCTGAAGGCCAATCTCGATGGGCAGCTCGAAGCCTACGCCGGGACGATCGTCACCAACGTCCGGACCGAGCTGGACGCCGTCGCCGCCCAACTCGATCTGCTGGAACGGGCCGGGGCACGGCTGCAGCACATGGGCGCCGAGATTCCGAACCTGGCCGGCCTCGCCAAGGCAGTCGACGTCGACCTGTCACGCTATCCGCTCTTCGAGACGTTCTCGCTGATTGACCGCTCCGGGATGCAGAAGCTGAAGGGGTCGCTTGGCGTCTTCGTGCCGCCCCGAGTCTCGGTGGCCAGACGGGAGTATTTCAACCACTGGCAGATACCCCGCCCGAACGAGCGGCGGTTCGTCGAATCGATCCGATCGTTGACGACGGGTAAGCATGAAATCGTGGTCTCGAAGCCGGGGAGGACCCCGGCGTTGCCGGTGGCGGCCGTCGCCACTCAGCAGTTCCGATCCCTGATCGACACGGTCAGCATCCCGGGCTTCACCTTCGCCATCGTCAACCGGCAAGGGGATCTCCTGTTCCATTCCCAGGCTGAACACGATGCCGCGGAGAATGTCTTCGCCGAGACGGACGGCAACCGGCGGCTGCGGGCGTTGATCGACGCACGACAGCGCGGCTGGCTGAACCTCCAGTATGGCGGCGACGACTATCGCGCCTACGCCAGTCCGATGGCGCTCGAGGACGTCCCCGACTGGTCGCTGATCACCTTTTTCGACAAGCAGCTGGCCCGTACCCTGAACATCGACTGGCTGATCCTGACGACACTGTTCGTCATCATCTACGCCGGTGTCTACCTGGCGGTGCTCGTCGCGGTCTGCTTCACCCGTCCCACCTACCGGGCGCCATGGATCTGGCCGAGTGAGGATCGGTCAGCCACCTACCTCAAGATCGCCATGGTCCTGGTCATCTTGATCGGCGGCTGGGTGGCCGGCTTCGCCCTGTTGTCCAACGCCGGGCTGTTGTGGACCGCCTGGCTGCTGCCGTTCCTGGCGTGGACGATCGCCTACGGCCTCCTCGCCCCGGCCGCGGGACACCGCCGCACCTTTGCCGCACTGGTCGGCGCGGCGATCCTGGCCGTCTGGGTGGTGGCCGTCCGCGATCTCGCGGTGGCATCGATCGTGTCCGGTGCGACGGCCGTCGCCGTCGTCGCCTCAAGACGGAAAGCCGACTTGGTGACGTCCAGCACCCGGCTACCGGTAACCAGGCTCTGCTACGGCCTTGCCGGGACAGCGATCGCCTTGAGCACGGTGGTACTGCCGGCGGCGTCGTTCTACCGGGTCGCCCACACCATTCAGGCGGCAAACCTGGTCAAGTACGGACAGCTCAAGCTCGCCCTGGCCGTCAGCGATCGCGCTGTGCGATCCAAGGTCGTGCTCGACCGGCAGGTCCAGGTCGGCGTGACCAGACTGCAGCCAGCGCGCGACGACTTCGATCGGCTCGGCGTCTACCACAGCTTCTTCTTCGAGACCAGACCGGCGCCGGCGACGGTGGCCGGCACATGCCACCCGAACGCGCCAACCGACGACGACGTACCGGAAGGACTCGAAGAACTGCTGCCTTTCTATTCGGAGTCGTCAGTCGGACTGCGTGAGCTGACTCACGATCGGGCCTACGATCAGCGCTGGCAATGGTGCGAGCGCGACGCCGATGGCAATGGCGCCGCTGATGGCGACGGCTGGCTGCTGATGAACCTGCGGCCCGCGGCCGGCGACGTCCGCTACGAATCCAGGCTGCCGGTCCTGTTGGAATCGACGCCGCAATGGCCGTGGTTCACCGAAGGCCTCTCGATCCTGCTGGTCGGGCTGCTGATCGGGGGCGTCACGGTGTGGGCGGTGCGCTTCGTCATGGAGCGGATCTTCCTGATCGATCTGATCGACCCACTGTGGTCGCCGCGCACGACCGGCCCGGTGTCATCGGGCGCCAACCTGCTGATGGTCACGCGGGCACCGCTCGTCGCCCCGTTCTTCCAGCTCGAGAATTATGCGGTCGTCGATCTCGGTGCGGCCGGCACGACCGACGCCGAGCTGGAAGAGTGGGAGCGCAACGCGCACACGTCCCTTGACGCCGCCGAGGAGTGGAAGAACGTGCTGGTGTTGCAGGTTGATCGCGCGGCCACTGATCGCCGGCTCAAGATCAGCACGCTGCGGCTGGTCGAATTCGCCGCCGACACGCTCAACCGGACCGTGCTGATGGTGTCGGCGCGGCCGCTGTCAGTGCTGGAACGGCGTGACGGGACGGCCGGGGCCGATGCCGAGTCCGAAACGCGGTGGATTCGCCTGCTCGCGAAGTTTGTCGCCGTGCCGGCCGGCGCCGCGGAGGCTGGCCGGATTGCCCCGCCGGACTGGGCGGCCCCGAACGGTGGCAACCGCCTCGGCACGATGTTGTGGCGCTCGAGCATGGGTTTCCTCGACGATGAAGCGAACGACGCCTACGTGATGCACACCTGGCGCATGCTGGTGCCCAGCGCGCCGACGCCGCTCGACGCGTCACAGCTGCTGGTCGAGGCCGACGAACGGCTCGACCGGTACTATCAGCGGATCTGGGCCGCCTGCTCACCCGATGAACAGCTGGTCCTGCTGCAGATCGCCGAAGAAGGCCTGTGCAATGCCAAGAGCATCCGCGTCGTCCGGCGGCTGATGGCGCGCGGCCTGGTGACGCGCCGGCGCAACATCCGGCTGGTGAGTGAAACGTTCCGCCGCTTCGTGCTGTCCGACGGTGTGCGCAGCGACGCCGCCGCCCTCGAGGGGCGATCGGCGTCCGCCTGGGACGATGTGCGCATCCCGTTCATGGCGATGGTGGTCGCGACGATGGCCTTCTTCTTTACGACCCAGCACGAGCTGTTCAACACGACGCTCGGCATCGTCACCGGCGTCGCGGCCGGCGTGCCGACCGTGCTCAAGCTGGCGACGCTGTTCGGAGAAAAGCGCAGCACGTCGACGTAGCGCCCCAGTCCCTACGCGGGGGTCCGGCTGAAGCCGGACACCACGGACGGGACTAAAACTGGAGCTGCAGACCGAGATCAACCTTGCGCGGGTTGATGACCAGCGTCGGCTGGCCGAAAAATCGCGATCGCATCCCGCCCTGGAAGTCGCCGTAGTTCGGCGTCGGGCACACCCTCCAAGGTGTGCCGGGAGTCGCTGGGAGATGACCCGCCACCCCGTCACGCGTCGGGCGTCGCGTAGCCCTCCGCCGTCTCGTGTCCGCCGTGATATTGCTTTTCGTCCGGCCGCCGGATCTGCGACTGGGCGACGACGCGGTCGCGGCGGATGCCGATGAAGTCGGCCAGCCGGGCGCCGTCGCCCTTCTTCTCGAGAAATTGCGACAGCCCGTCGGTCAGCGCCCGGATTACGTTGTCGCCGATCGCGTGATCGAGCATCGCCGCCGTGCAGATCTGCACCGTGCCGCAGCCGAGCACGAAGTAGTTCAGCGCGTGCTCGAACGTCGAGATGCCGCCGATCCCGGAGAAGCTCCGGTCCGGAAACGCCTGCGCGAGCTGCGCCATCTTGGCCAGCGACAGCGGCAGGATCGCCGGCCCGCCCAGGCCGCCGGTCGAAACGAAGCCGTCGACCTGGACCTCGAACTCCAGCGTCTCGGGATCGATCAGCGGCAGCGACGTGAAGGTGTTCGACGACGAGATGGCGTCGGCGCCCCCCAGGAAGGCGCCGCGCGCCTCGACGACGATGTCGGTGGTCGAGGGCGTCAGTTTGGCCCAGACCGGGACGCGGGCGACTTCCTTGACCACTTTGGTGACGATCGACACCAGCTCCTGGTCCTTGCCGAGATTCGACCCCATGTCCTGCCGATCCATGTGCGGGCATGACAGGTTGAGCTCGAGCGCATCGCAGCCCTGATCCTGGCAGGCCCGTGCCAGTGTCTGCCAGTGCCGCAGCTCGGTGTCGTTGCCCGACCCGGCCATGATCGACGCCACCAGCACCCGTTCGGGAAACGCCTGCTTGATGCGGCCGAGCCGCGGGACCCACCAGTCCAGCGTCTTGTCTGAAATCAGCTCCCAGTTCCACGACGAGTGGAGCGCCGCCCCTGGACGCTTCTTCATCGACAGCCGCGGCGAGTCCGCGTCGGCGCGCAGGAACTTGGTCTTCGGCCCGGCGACGTTGACCACCGGATGGAGCCCGATCGTCTTGGTGACCACACCTGCCCAGCCGGCGTCGAACGCCCGCAGGATGTTCGACTCGGACTCGGTCGGCGGTGCCGACGACAACAGGAACGGGTTGTCGAACCGGATGCCGGTGAACGTCGTGGAAAGATCGCGGGCCATGGGAAACACCTCGCCGGCTGAGAATTAGGAATTAGGAATTAGGAATTAGGAATTAGGAATTAGGAATTAGGAATTAGGAATTCTCAAGTCCCAAGTCCCAATTCCGAATTTCCTGCTATCGCCGGACTGTCGCCTCGATCACGCCGAACGGCTGGTCGGTGGCGACAAACACTTCGTTCGGGTTATCCAGGCCGAACGGCCGCAGATCGACGAGCAGATGATGACGATTCGGGAGTGTGAGCGTGATGTCGATCAGATCGCGGCAGCGGTCCAGGGCGGCCGCCCCCATCGCATACAGGGTGTGCTGCACCGACTCGCTCGCGTGAGCGGCGAACGTCTCGAGCAGCGCCGCACGGACCGGGCCGCGGACCGCGAAGTCGGCGATCCCCCGCCGATACCTCCAGGTCGCGGTGATCGAAGTCGCCAGCAGGCGATCCTGCGTCTCCGTTAGCGTCGTCAGCTCGTCGCGCGGAAAGCCGGCGAATGCCGAGCTGCCGGTCTTCATGACGACCAGGTTGGTCAATCCCGCGCTGACGTCGCAGCCGGCGGCGTCGCGCGTGATGACCGCCGTCCACTGTTCGCCGCCCGGCTGCACGAACGCCTGCGCTTGCGGACGGCCGGCCACCGGCAGCGGTTGCCAGAGATATTCAGTGGCCGCCACGCGGACCCGCGTGACCAGCGGTTTCGCGGCGAAGTGCTCGGCCAGTCGGATGCCGAACGGCTCGAGCTGACCGATCGGCTGGCGCCGGGCCAACGCGTAGACCGTGTTCTTCATCGTGTCGGTGGGAAGACAGCCACTGTTGTCCCCGTCGAGGTAGACGGCATCGAAAGCGCCCTCGAGCTGGATGTCGAGCGACAGGTCGACGATCTCGTGCGGCGCCGGTGGCGGCGGACGGCGCACCGTCACCAGGCGGATTCGCGATTTGCCGTAGCGGTTCCAGCTCAGCTCGGCCATGTGGCAGTCTCCGGTCGCGGGCGCTTCGGGCACGGGGGACGCGGCGGGCACGCAGGACGCGGCGGGACGGCCGACGAGGTCTGCCTCCTGCGGTCCCCTGCCTCCACGCGCGCCCGTCATGATCCCCGATACGTACTGTACCCGAACGGATTCAACAGCAATGGCACGTGGTAGTGCTCGTCCACATCGCCGACGTTGAACGTGACCGTGACCTCCGGAAAAAACGGCGCCTGGCTCCCCCGGCTGCGGTGGTAGGTGCCGGTATCGAACGTCAACCGGTAGGTCCCCGGCGCCATCGGCCGGCCTTCGGTCAATCCGGCCAGCCGGCCCTGCCGATCGGTGACGCCGCGCGCGACTGGGCTCCACTCGCTCGCCAGCCGCATCTCGAGGAGGACCGTGACGCCAGCGGCAGGCTGCCCGGTCGCCGTGTCGAGCACGTGGGTGGTAATCATCGTCAACCTGACCCCGGCTGCAGAAACATCCAGTGTCGTCCTCGAGGCGTGAAAAATCGATGGAGTGCAGGCCTTCAGGCCTGCGGCGTCTGGCAGACCTGAAGGTCTGCACTACTTCAGAATCGATTTTCCCGCGTCCTCCGAGGAGACCAACTTCCTCAAGCGAAGCTGCATGATCTTGCCCTGCTCGTCGGCCGCAATCTGCAGCTCTTCCATACGGGAGTGCGTCAATCGCTCGTCGACCATCGCCAGCATCTCTTCGGCGCTCTTGCCGGTCGCGCAGACGATGAAGATGAAGCCGAAGCGGGCCAGGTATTCGTCGTTCGCCGCGGCGAGCCGGTCGCGCACCTCGTCGCTCGCGGCGGCGACTCGCGACTGCTCCTGCGCCGACCACGACCTCTCCCCGGTCCGGCGTTCACCGCTGGCTGCACTCCCGCCCGCTTCAGCCCCGCTGCCGATTCGCGGATGGGCGTCAAACGCCTGGAGGTGGTCGACTTCAGCCAGCCGGCGCCAGATCACGTCGGCATCCACGGCCAGCGCGTCGACATCCGGCCATGGTCGTTTCATCGCCATCTCGCGCGCCCAGCGCTCCGATCCGCAGCAGCGGCGAAGCTCGAGTGCAGCGGCGGCGGGATCGAGTGCGTTGAGATCGTCGAGCCGCATCGGCGTGGACGGGAACGAACGACTGCCAGGCAGGTGATTATCCCGGCTGTCCGAACAGCCGCAGCCGGCCGACGCCGCCGTCGGGAAAAATGTTGAACCGCACGTGCGTCACCGCGCCGATCGCCTGCACCTCGTCGTCGAAGGTGTGGCGGAGGTGCGGCTGCAGCGGCCGCCGCGGCAGCAGCTCGCGCCACTCGATCCCGGCACCGGTGACGGGATCGGACGCCGCGCCCGCCATCCTGCAGGCCTCGAGGCTGCAGGCGCCCGGCGCATTGCCTTTGTAATGGCGCGTGTCGACCTCGACGCGCTTGATCGTCCCGGTCGCGCCGAGACGAACAACCGTCCAGTCGTGGCCCGGACCGCGCCGCCGCTTCGTTTCCCAGCCGTCGCCCATGTTGCGGGCGTCGCCAGGCATGATCAGGTTGTGCCGTGAGCCGAAGAACATGTCGCTGCACGCGACGACGGTGCCGCCGTGCTCGGCGGCGGCCAGGTCGACCTCACCGCGCCGCCCCAGCCGGTCCCAGTCCGGCACGACCTCACCGTAGACCCGCAGCCGAGCCACACCCCCGTCGGGGAAGATTCGCAGCCGGACATGGGTGGCGGCAGTCGCGGCGTCGGTCGCGAACCGGTTGTGGGCATCGCCCGTCAGCCTGGTGCGTGCGAGGATCTCGGTCCACGGCGCCGCGGTCAGTTCGTCCCCACTCCGCTGACCGGCGGCCGGCAGGTTCGCGATGTCGATCGCGCACGCTTCGGGGTAGTTACCCTTGAAGTGCGTCGTCTCGACGTCGACGCCGCGGACGATGCCGGCAGCGCCGAGCCGGACGATGCACCAGTCGTCGCCCGGCTCGCGGCGGCGGCGGGTCTCCCAGCCGTCCATCCATTTGCCCCGGTCGGTGTACTCCCCCTGGCGCCACTGCGGCGGCCCCGGCGTGATGAGATTATCCTTGGACGCGAAGAATTCGTCGTTGGCGGCCACGACTGCCGCGCCGAGGCGGTCGGACGCGAGGTCGATCAAGTCGAGAAAGGCCGCGGTCATGGGTTGACTGGCATCAGCTCCGACCGGCGCGTTTCAGGAAGCTGCCCGCACCGGCGCGGCCGACGAACTTCCCATCCTTGATCACCAGACGTCCGCGGGACAGCACCGTGTCGGTCGCCCCGGTCACCTGCCGGCCTTCGTAGGGGTTGTAGTCGACGTTCATGTGCAGCGTCTTCGCCGACAGCGTGAAGGTGCGCGTGGGGTCGAAGACGACGATGTCCGCGTCCGATCCCGGCGCGATGGTCCCCTTGCGGGGAAACAGCCCGAAGATTTTCGCCGGCGCCGTCGACGTCAGCTCGACGAACCGGTTGAGGCTGATCCGCCCGGCCGCGACACCGCCGTCGTAGACCAGCGACAGGCGCGTCTCGATGCCGGGCGCGCCGTTGGGAATCCTGGAAAAATCGTTCAGCCCCAGTTCCTTCTGCTCCTTCATGCAGAACGGGCAATGGTCGGTCGAGATCACCTGCAGGTCGTTGGTGGCGAGGCCGCGCCACAGCTGATGCTGCTGGGCGCGATCGCGCAGCGGCGGGCTCATCACGTACTTCGCCCCCTCGAAGCCGGGCTCCTCGTAGTTGTCGTACGACAGGAACAGGTACTGCGGACAGGTTTCGGCGAACGCCGGCAGGCCG
>JBDTRR010000125.1:0-10638 GCA_039931615.1 Acidobacteriota bacterium | reverse complement strand
AGCTTCGGCGACAGCACCGGGGTCCTCGACCTCGATGCCCTCCCCGACCAGCCGCGCACCGTCGTCACCAGCGGCGCCTAGCGCATTTTTAGTCTGTGTGTGTCGCATCCGCCTTCCGCCTTCGCCAAGGCTTCGGCGGACCGCCGTAGTTTTAGCGGAGGCTGGTCAGGCGGACACCATGGTCCGGCTGAAGCCGGACGCCACGTACAAACGAACCGTCCAATCCACAAGTGGAATTGATTTCGAGTCGAAGTCGCAGGAGGAAGCCGATGCAGGTGAAGGTGAAACACATTACCGGTTCGATGCTGGTCGCGCTTGTCGCCCTTCACGCGGGTCAAGCGAGCGCCGCCGGCAGCCGGACGTCGCTGGTAGAAGCGGTCAAGATCGGAAATGCGATGGCCGTCCGCGCCGTTCTCAAAGAACAGCCGGCCCTGGTCAACGCCGCCGAGCCGGATGGGACGACGGCGCTGCACTGGGCGACGGATCGCAACGATGCCGCGATGACGGAGATCCTGGTCCGGGCCGGTGCCAACGTCAAGGCCGCGAACCGTTACGGTGTCACGCCGATCCATGCCGCCGCCGTCAATGGCAACGCGGCGATGATCGAGATGCTGCTGAAGGCCGGCGCGGATGCCAACGATGCGCTGCCGGAAGGCGAGACCGCGCTGATGACCGCCGCCCGAACCGGGGTGGTCGATGCCCTCAAGGTGCTGCTGGCGCACGGCGCCGACGTCAATGCCAAGGAGAGCTGGAAGCAGCAGACGGCGCTGATGTGGGCGGCGCATGAAGGCAACGCCGCGGCGGCCCGGCTGCTGATCGATGCGGGCGCCAAGGTCGGCGACCGATCGATCTTCGGCTGGACGCCGCTGCTGTTCGCCGTGCGCCAGGGACACATCGACGCGATCAAGACCCTGCTCGAGTGTGGCGCCAGCGTCAACGACACGCTGCCCGATGGGACCGGTGTGCTGATCACCGCCGTCCATAGCCTCAACTACGAGGCGGCCGGCGTGCTGCTGGAGTACGGCGCCAACCCCGATGCTGCCGGACAGGGCTGGACCGCACTGCACCAGATCATGTGGGCGCGGCGGCCGCAGCACGGGTGGAGAAATCCGAACCAGACTCCCAAGGGCAATCTCAGCAGCCTCGACCTGGTGAAGAAGCTGGTCGTCGAATACGGCGCTGACATCAACGCCCGCGAAACCAAGGAGCCGAGCGGCGACATGGAAGGGCGGAACAACTTCAACCGCTACGGCGCGACGCCGTTCCTGCTGGCCGCCAAGAACGTCGACGTCCCGGCGATGCAGGCGCTGCTGCAGCTCGGCGCCGATCCGTTTCTCGCCAATGTCGAGGGCGACACCCCCTTGATGGTCGCGGCCGGGGTCGGCGTCTATTCGCAAGGCGAAAATCCCGGGCAGCCCGAAGAGTCGGCGGACGCCGTGAAGCTGCTGCTGGAACTGGGCGCGCCGGTCAGTCACGTCGACAAGCGGGGCGAGACGGCGATGCACGGTCCGGCCTGGAGAGGGTCGAACGACACGGTGATGCTGTTGGTTGACGCCGGCGCCAAGCTGGATGCCAAGAACCAGTTCGGCTGGTCGCCGCTGACCATCGCCACCGGCGTCTACTTCAACTGCCGGGTCGTGATGAACCTCCATACCGCCAAGCTGCTGCGCGATCTGATGACAGCGCGCGGTCTCGACACCAGCCAGGCCGGCATCAACACCAACGGTCAACGGCCCGATCAGAGCGCCGGGGTCCAGGGCAACATCGTCGTCGACGACCTCACCGATGCGCAGAATCCCTCGGAGGTCCAGGAGAAGCTGCGCGCCGAGATGAAGCGGCGGGAAGAGGCGCTGCGCCTGCTTCAGCAGGACAAGTGCCCGTGAGCCGCTACCAGAATCGTCCCAACCCTTTCGGAGCTGACCACGATGCGTAGAACATCATTGGTGACAACGTGCGGCGTCGGCCTGGTGGCCGGTGCGATTCTGATGTCGACGATCGCGGCGCCGAGTGCCCAGCGGCGACGCGCCGACAATGCGAGCGAAGGGATACCGGTCGCGACCAATGCCATCGTGCAGAATCCGGATGCCTACTATGGAAAGCTGGTCACGGTGTCGGCCGGCGTCGACCAGATTCTCTCGAAGACGGCGTTCGTGATCGATCAGCGACGGGCGGTCGGCGCCAATGGGGTCAAGCCGATCGGCAATCCGATTCTGGTGATTGCGCCGTACTTGAGCCGGCCGCTCGATCAAAAAACCTACCTGTTGATGCGCGGCCAGATCGTGAAGTACGACGCGGCGGCCATCGCCAGACTGGACCCTGCCTACCAGATCGACTTCGCGCCGGAAATCGGCGCGAAGTACCAGGGCCAGCCGGTGCTGGTCGCGTCCTCGGTGGTCGACGCGGCGTTTGCCGAACTGGCCAGGAAGCCGCTGCCACCGCCGGGGAAGGAAGAAGTCTCGTTGAGCGCGGCGATGAAGACGATCGGACCGGCGTTTGCCGCGCTGCGGACCGCGGCGCAGGAATCGAAGGCGGAGGTCGTGATTCAGAACGTGGCGGCACTCAAGCCCGCGTTCACCCGTACTGAAGCTGCGTGGGACGATCTGGGGCAGGCGCCCGCGGCCGAATGGGCGCGCGACGCCGGCGAACACGCCGCTTCGATCGAACGCGACGTGGCAGCCGGCAACTGGGATGCCGTCAAGACCTCTGCCGGTAAACTCAATACCCTGTGTCAGAACTGCCACGGCATCTACCGTGAGCGGCAGGAGGATGGTACATTCCGGATCAAGCCCGGTTCGTTCTGATGTCGACGACTTAGCCACGGATGGACGTTCAGCTGTTCGCCAACTCGCGGCGGCCTGGAGTGGGTCTCAGGCCGCGCCGCGAAAGTCAGCGGCCACTGCTGCCGCAGCATGCGCGCCACTGTCCGGTGCTCGAAGCCGGTAGTGCGGCAGGGTTCCTGGTCTATCCGCCGCTGACGCCGCAGGAGGCGTTTCACATCGGGTATCTGGGCGAGGGACGCTACGGGTTTGTCTATTACGCCAACCCGACCGGCGGGAAATGGGAGGGGATTTTCTCGGTCACCTTCGTGCTGCCGGTCGGGGGCGTGGGTACGTCCAGTGAAGAAGTAGCGTTCCTGATTCCGGGCGTGCCGCAATCGCGTGAGAACGCCGTCCTGATGGCGCGGATGTTCATCGCGACCGACGATCTCGGCACGCCGGCGGGAGCAGTGACGCTGCGGGGCGCCTGGAACTTCAGGACACCTCCCGGCTGGGATACCCTCTACACGCCGGTGTTCAACATGCTCGAGCGGCCGATCGCGCCGATGATGGTCATCCGCGTCGAAACCGATTGGTACGCGCACGACTCCGAATTCCGCTACGTGTTGACGCCGGGGGAGGGGATTTCGGGGTCGCACAGCCTCCCGATCGGTCAGGTGCTGTTCGTGCCGCGTGAAGAGATCACGCTGAGCGATTGCGGCGAAGAGGAACTCGAGGCGATCCGGAAGTCTCGCGAGGAGTTTTCCCGCGACAAGGCCGCGGTGACGCGCAGCACGGCGTACGGCCTGCCCTACAGTCCCCACTATCTTCAAGCCAGCCGATCACGAAACACGCCCGCCCGTGACGGCGCACGTGACGCTGCGGCCAGCCTCGAGCCGCCGCCGCAGCCGGTTCCCCTGGCGCAATCGCGGTCCGCAGGGAGCGTCCACATCCAGCCGGGCAGCCACGGTCCGGCTGAAGCCGTACACTACCTACAAGAAGCGGCTATCGGAGCGGTACGGCCGCCTCGGAAAATCGGCAGAAACGAGCCCTGCCCGTGCGGCAGTGGACGGAAGTACAAGAAGTGCCATGGCGAGAACCAATAGCAGTTCACGTGGGTTGGCGGCGCTGGCGTTCGTGGTTGCCGGCACCGTTGCGTTCAGCGCCCAGACGGCGAGCCGCGACAAACTGGCGGCGGCGACCACCGCCCAGTGCACCTTCGTGGTGTATGCGACCGGCAACTGGAAGAACGGCGAAGCTGTTGGCGAACTGAAAACGGGAAAGCTGTCGGTGCACTTCATCGAGATCAACACCGACGAAGGCAGCGCCCGCATGGCCGGCGGCTTCGGCGTCTACGACATCATCGTCCGCCTCTCTCCAGGGGCCCTCCACTTCATCCAGGCGTTCCGCGATGGCCCTCTCTACACGACGACGGTGTTCGACAAGGAGAGTCGCGACGGCAAGCTGAAAGCCGTGCACACCCGCCACGAGTATGCCGACATCACGCTGCCCGGGTTCACCTCGAAGCCGGAGCAGTATTACGGTGAATGTGTGGTGGGGCAGTAGCGCAGGAACGGACACGTCGGGGACGGTCTTCAGACCGTCCCGGCACACCCTGAAGGGCGTGCCCTACACCTGAAAGCTCGCGAACTCAGACGCTCAGATGCGCGTGGACGATGTCGTCGGTCAGGCCTTCGATCGGGCCGCCGGCGACGCCGCGTCCCTTTTCCAGGATGCAGAACTGGCTGGCGACGCGTCTCGCGAACGGGAGCTTCTGCTCGACCAGCAGCACCGTCAGGCCGGCGTCCCGGTTGAGCGAGAGGATGATGTCGCCGATCTCGTGGACGATGTTGGGCTGGATGCCTTCGGTCGGCTCGTCCAGTATCAACAGCGTCGGCTCGAGCACCAGGGCGCGGCCGATCGCCAGCTGTTGCTGCTGTCCACCCGATAGATCACCGCCGCGCCGGCGCAGCATCTGCTTCAGGACCGGAAACAGCTCGAAGATTTTTTCCGGAATCGTCCGTGCCCCGTTCTTGCGCACGCCGAGACCGACCCGGAGGTTCTCTTCGACGGTCAGCTGCGGGAAGATTTCCCGTCCCTGGGGGACGTAGCCGATGCCGAGCCGCGCCCGGCTCTCCGCCGAGACCCGGCGCAGATCGCTGCCGCCGAACAGAATCTCGCCGGACGAAGCGGACAACAGCCCCATGATGCACTTGAGCAGCGTGGTCTTCCCCATGCCGTTGCGGCCCATCAGGCAGGTGCGCGACCCTTCCGGGACGACCAGGTCGACGTCCCAGAGGATGTGGCTGCCGCCGTACGACTGGTTGATGGCCTTCAGGGTCAGCGCGCTCATCTGTCAGGCTCCGAGATAGACCTCAATCACGCGGGGATGGTTCTGCACGTAGTCCATGTCGCCCTCCGCGAGCACGCTGCCCTCGTGCAGCACGGTGACCTGCTTCGCGATCGAGCGGACGAAGTCCATGTCGTGCTCGACGACGATCACCGAATGATCGCCGGCCAGGGAGAGCAGCAGCTCCGCCGTCCGCTCGGTCTCCTGCGGCGTCATCCCGGCGACCGGCTCGTCGACCAGCAGCAGTTCCGGCTCCTGCATCAGCAGCATCCCGATCTCGAGCCACTGCTTCTGCCCGTGCGACAGCGTGCCGGCGAGCGCGACGCGCTGTTGAACGAGGCCGATCACCGCCAGAACGGCGTCGATCCGATCGCGCTGGCCCATCGTCAGGCGGGCGAGCAGGGTCTTCCAGAACGACTTGTCGCCGGCGAGCGAGAGCTCGAGATTCTCGAACACCGTCAGTGATTCGAAGACGGTGGGCTTCTGAAACTTGCGGCCGATGCCGGCCTGGGCGATTTGCGGTTCGGTGAGCGTCAGCAGGTCGACCGATCGCCCGAACCAGGCGGAACCCCGATCCGGCCGCGTCTTGCCGGTGATGACGTCCATCATGGTGGTCTTGCCGGCGCCGTTCGGACCGATGATGCAGCGCAGTTCTCCGGGATCCATGTAGAAGGTCAGCGCGTTGAGCGCCTTGAAGCCGTCGAAGCTGACCGTGAGATCCTCGAGATAGAGAATCTTGCCGTCCTGCAGACTCGCGGCCTGCGCGTGGGGCCGCGAGCCGAGCGCGCCGAGGATCATCGGCGGTCCGCTGGGGGAGGTCGGCTCGGGCGTGGCCAGCACGCGTGCATTCATTTGGCTCTCGCCTCGGCCGTCATCAGCCCCATCAGGCCGCGCGGCAGGAAGACCGTCACCAGCACGAACATCGCCCCCAGGACATACAGCCAGGCTTCCGGCAGGGCGCCGGTCAGATAGGTCTTCGCGTAGTTCACCAGGATCGCCCCGGCCGCCGCACCATAGAGCGTGCCGCGGCCACCCATCGCCACCCAGATCACCACCTCGATCGAGTTGATCGGCGCGAACTCGCTCGGATTGATGATGCCGACCTGCGGCACATAGAGCGCGCCGGCGACGCCGGCAATGACGGCGGAAATGACGAACACCCAGAGCTTGTACGACTCGACCCGGTAGCCGAGAAACCGCGTCCGGCTCTCGGCATCGCGAATCGCGCGCAGGACCCGGCCGGCGCGGGAGGAGACAATCAGCCGGCAGGCCCGGTAACTGGCGCCGAGCGCGATCGCCGTTGCCACCAGCAGCACGACGCGGGTGCGATCGCTCTGCAGGTCGAAGCCGAGCAGCTCCTTGAAGTCGGTGAAGCCGTTGTTGCCGCCAAAGCCCATGTCGTTGCGGAAGAAGGCGAGCATCAGGGCGTAGCTGAGCGCCTGCGTCATGATCGAGAGATAGACGCCGGTGACCCGCGAGCGGAAGGCGAGCCAGCCGAAGACGAACGCGAGGCTCGCCGGAACCAGCGCCATCATCAGGAGGGCGAACCAGAAGTGGTTGAATCCCAGCCAGAACCACGGCAGCTTGGTCCAGTTGAGGAAGACCATGAAATCGGGCAGCACCGGGTCGCCGTAGACGCCGCGCGTCCCGATCTGACGCATCAGATACATGCCCATGCCGTAGCCGCCGAGGGCGAAGAACGCCGCGTGCCCGAGGCTGAGGATGCCGGCATAGCCCCAGATCAGATCGACGGCGATCGCCAGCATCATGTAGCACAGGTACTTGCCGAGCAGCGTCAGCACGTAGGTGGAGAGATGCAGCGGCGACGACGCCGGGACCGCCTGGTTCAGCAGCGGCACCAGGATGGCGACGGCGGCGAGCAGCCCGAGAAAAACGGTGCCGCCGCGATCGTCGCTCCACAGCAGCCCCCGCGGCTGGCTCGAGCTCATGACGCGCTTTCCGCGGCCCGCCCGGTCTGTGGAAACAGACCGCGCGGCCGCCGCTGGATGAACAGAATCAACGCGACCAGGACGAGGATCTTCGCCAGCACGGCGCCGGCGTAAGGCTCGAGCAGCTTGTTGACGACGCCCATCGACATGCCGCCAATCAGCGTCCCCCACAGATTGCCGACGCCGCCGAACACCACCACCATGAAGGAGTCGATGATATAGGCTTGGCCGAGGTTCGGACCGACGTTGGTCAACTGACTGAGGGCGACGCCCGCGACGCCGGCGATGCCCGACCCGAGACCGAAGGTCATCGCATCCACCCATTCGCTGCGGATGCCCATCGCGCGCGCCATCGCCCGGTTCTGCGACACCGCCCG
Organism: Acidobacteriota bacterium; assembly: GCA_039931615.1. Lineage (GTDB taxonomy): Bacteria > Acidobacteriota > Vicinamibacteria > Vicinamibacterales > CAVVIG01 > JAHFUI01. The sequence continues at coordinate 3,206 of JBDTRR010000125.1, read as the reverse complement.
GATATCCAGACCCAGCCGGGTCCGCTTGAGGACCAGCTGGAGGATCACGAACACCATCACCGTGAAGACGACGATGTAGAGGCGGTTGAAGGTGATCGACAGCACCTCGTTGACCTGCAGCGTGCCGCTCATCCAGGCTGGCGTTTCGACCGAGCGGTTGTTCGCCGAGAAGACCGATCGGACCAGCTGCTGCAGCATCAGGCTGACGCCGAATGTGGCCAGGAGCGTCTCGAGCGGCCGGCCATAGAGGAAGCGGATGATCGTGCGCTCGAGGATCACGCCGGCGACGCCGGCGACGAGGAAGGCGGCCGGGATGGCCACCAGAATCGAGGCTTCGATGTGCTTCGGCATCGCCAGCTGCACCACGTAGGTGGTGTAGGCACCCAGCATCATCAGCTCACCGTGCGCCATGTTGATGACGCCCATCACCCCGAAGGTGATCGCCAGCCCGATCGCGACCAGCACCAGCACCGATCCGAGGCTGAGGCCGAAGAACAGCGTCTCGACGCCCGAGTAGAACGCGCGGGCCTGGTCGATGGTGCGCACCGCTGCGGCGGCGGCGCTCCTGACCGCGGGGTCGCTCTCGGCGAAACTGCCGTCCGGCGACGGCTCGAACAGCACGGCCAGCCGGTTGCGCACTTCCGCCCGCCGCCGGTGCGCCAGGGCGGCGATCGCCTCGAGCCGCGATTGCGGATCGCCGCCGTCCAGCGCGGCGAGCGCCAGGCCGGTCTCGATTTCCGCCTTGACGGCGGGGTCGGTTTCGACGCCGATTCGCTCGCGCAGCAGCGCCAGGCTCGGCTCGTCGATGGCGCGCATCATTTCCTTCACGGCGTCGAGCCGCACCGACGAGTCGGGGCTCGACAGCGCGAAGCGGGCGATCGCCGTCCGGAGCACCCGCCGCAGGCCGTTGTTGGTGCTGATCTTGGTCAGATCGTTCGGGGCGCCCGCGCCGGCGTCCTGCAACGTCACGGGATCGATCAGCTCGAGGGACGTCAGGGTGTCGTCACCGGATTTGGCGAGGAAGATTTTCTGGTCGGAGAGTCGTGTGTAGAGCCGATCTTCGAGAAACGCCGTCAGCACCGGGCGGACGCTCGGATGATTGTCCCGGCTGAGGCGGTCGACGATCGCCGCCTTGTCCGGAAAACTGGCCTCGCGCAGCTCGCCGAGCGCGGCCAGGAATTGTTGATCGGGCGATTGGGCGAGGCCCGGCCGCGCCGGCAGGAGCGCGGCGAACAGCAGCAGCACCAGCTGCCACCGTCCGCCGCGCCCCCCGGCAGTCGTTCCGGCTCCTCGACCAAGAGCACGCCCATCCGGGCGCGGCCGATCGAGGAGCCGAACCGGCGTCATTTGTAGTTCTGTCCCGAGCACGTCTTCGTCTTGGTGTTGTAGTTCCCGCACTTCAGCGTCACCCAGTTGGCGTCGATGTCCTTGCTGCCGGGCAGGAAGTCGGACCAGGCGTCGCCAGGGACCAGGGCGGCGGTCTTCCACACCGTGTTGAACTGGCCGTCGGCGCGCACTTCGCCGATGAACACCGGCTTGGTGATGTGGTGATTGGGCAGCATCTTGGCCATGCCGCCGGTCAGGTTCGGCACTTCCAGGCCGACGATCGCCGCCAGCACCTTGTCGACGTCGGTGGTGCCGGCCTTCTCGACCGCTTTGACCCAGAGGTTGAAGCCGATGTAATGCGCTTCCATCGGATCGTTGGTGGTGCGCTTGGGGTTCTTGATATAGGCGTGCCACTTGTCGATGAACGTCTTGTTGACCGGCGCCTTGTCGCTCATGAAGTAGTTCCACGCCGCGAGATGGCCGACCAGCGGCTTGGTGTCGACACCGGACAGCTCTTCTTCACCGACCGAGAAGGCGACGACCGGAATATCTTCCGCCGAGACCTTCTGGTTGCCGAGCTCCTTGTAGAACGGCACGTTGGCGTCGCCGTTGATGGTCGAGACCACCGCGGTCTTCTTGCCGGCGGCGCCGAAGCGCTTGATCGCGGCGACGCGGGTCTGCCAGTCGGAGTGGCCGAACGGCGTGTAGTTGATCGAGATGTCGGCGTCGGCGACCCCCTTCGACTTCAGATAGGCTTCGAGGATCTTGTTGGTGGTGCGCGGATAGACGTAGTCGGTGCCTTCGAGCACCCAACGCTTGACCGCCACCTCTTTCATCAGGTAGTCGACCGCCGGAATCGCCTGCTGGTTGGGCGCCGCCCCGGTGTAGATGACGTTCTTCGACGACTCCTCGCCCTCGTACTGGACCGGATAGAACAGCAGGCCGTTGTCCTTCTCGAACACCGGCAGCACCGACTTCCTCGAGACCGACGTCCAGCAGCCGAACGTGACGGCGACCTTGTCCTTTTCCAGCAGTCCGCGCGCCTTTTCGGCGAACAGCGGCCAGTCGGACGCCGGGTCGACCACCACGGCTTCGAGCTTCTTGCCGAGCAGCCCGCCCTTCTTGTTCTGCTCCTCGATCAGCATCAAGACGGTGTCTTTCAGCGTCGTCTCGCTGATCGCCATCGTGCCCGACAGCGAATGGAGCACGCCGACCTTGATCGTCGCCTGCGCCGACAATACCGTCGAGGCCGCCCATGCGGCGGCCAGCAGCGCCGCAGCGCCCAGTCCCTGCTTCAGTTTCATGCTTCAACTCCTCGGTAAAAACGCACCTTCTTCGATCCGTCGGGCTTGCCCCGGGTCACATCTGCAGCTGGATGCCGACGCCGAACTGCTTGGAGTTCGGCTGGACGGCGTCGAAACGTTTGTCCAGATAGAAAATCATCACGCGCGCATTGAATTCCTTGATGACGTAGTTGAGGTTCAGCTCAGACGTCTTCTGGTCGTAGTCCTGATCGATGGCGCCCAGCCCGTTGCTGAACGTCGCCTGGCCGAACTTGCCGAGGACCTCGAATTTTCCGATCCCGACCTGCGCCGGGAAGAGGAAGCTGGCCAGGACGTAGCCGCCGGTGTCGGTGGCGTACCGCGAGTTGTAGCCGCCCAGCTTGTCGTACTGGGCAAATTCGGCTTCGACCGAGAACGCGCCGCCGCCGGCGACCTTGCGCTCGAGCAGGAAGTCGACGCTGGCGGCGTGGTTGTCGCTGCCCTGGACCTGGCCGGCGACACCGATCGCCAGCAGGTTCTTGCCGCCGTAGTAGGTGCCGTTCAGGTAGTAGCCGCCTTCCGGATCCCAGAAGTCGACCTGGACGCGGCCGGCGCCGA
>JBDTRR010000124.1:0-10748 GCA_039931615.1 Acidobacteriota bacterium | reverse complement strand
TCGAGCGGCACGCCCATCTTGTAGGCGGTATTGCGGCCGAGGTGCTGGTCCGGCAGAAACAGGATCCGGTCGCCGCGTTCCCAGGCCCAGCGCAGCGTCGCCGCCGCGTTGGAGGAGGTGCAGACGACGCCGCCGTGCTCGCCGCAGAACGCCTTCACTGCCGCGGTCGAATTGATGTAGGTGACCGGCACGATCCGGGTGATGCCCATCTGCTCGAGATCGGCCCAGCACATCTCGAGCTGCTCGATATCGGCCATGTCGGCCATCGAACAGCCGGCCGCCAGATCCGGCAGGATCACCTGCTGATGATCGGCGCTCAGCACGTCGGCGCTTTCCGCCATGAAATGGACACCGCAGAAGACGATGAAATCGGCATCGGGATGCTGGCTGACCTGGCCGGCGAGCTTGAACGAGTCGCCGGTGTAGTCGGCGAACTTGATCACCTCATCGCGCTGGTAGTGGTGGCCGAGGATGACCAGCCGGCGGCCGAGGGCGGCGCGGGCGGCGGCGATTCGCCGGTCCATCTCCTCGTCGCTCAGTCCGAGATAGCGCTGCGGCAGCGGCTGCCGGTCCGAGATGTGTTCCTTCTCGTAGGCGGTCAGGACGGGTAGCAGCATCGGCGTGTCTCTCTACGCGCGACATCGCGCACGCGACCTTGTGAAACTTTTCTCAATATCGCTATTGATTATAACACCGCGCTGCGGCGGCCTATTCCCCCGCCGCGACAGCTCAGCCCTGGCTGGAATCGATGTCCGATCAGACCGGACCAGCCGCGTGCGCCACCACCTGGTAGAAGGTGTTGCGCTCGATCGGATCGCGGCCGGCCGCCGCAATCAGACGTTCGATCTCGCGCGGCGTCATCGCTTCCGGAGTCTGCGCACCGGCCATGTGGTAGATCTTTTCTTCCTGCACCGTGCCATCGAGATCGTCGACGCCGAACCACAGCGCGGTCTGCGCCACGTCGACCCCGGTGGCAATCCAGAACGCCTTGATGTGCGCGATGTTGTCGAGCATCAGCCGGGCCACCGCGTGGACGCGCAGCGTCTCGGTCGCACTCGGCGCCGGCAGCTTGCGCATCTGATTGTTGTCGGGGTGGAAGGCGAGCGGGATGAACGCCTGGAATCCGCCGGTCTCGTCCTGCAGCGCGCGGGCGCGCAGCATGTGATCGACCCGCTCCTCGTCGGTCTCGATGTGCCCGTACAGCATCGTCACGTTCGACCGCACACCGAGCCGGTGGGCGAGCCGGTGAATGGCGAGGAAGCGCTCGGTGCCGCACTTGTCGGGCGCGATCTTGCGCCGGACGCGCTCGGCGAAGATCTCGGCGCCGCCGCCGGGCAGGGAATCGAGGCCGGCGGCGATCAGCTCGCGCAGCACCTGCTCATCGGTCATGCCGTAGAGATCGGCGAAGAAGGCAATCTCGACCGCGGTGAAGCATTTCAAGTGGATGTCCGGCCGGATGCGCTTGAGGCCGCGCAACAGCTCGGTGTAGTAGTCGAACGGCAGATCGGGATGCAGGCCGTTGACGACGTGGACTTCAGTCAACGGCTGGTCGCGGCGCCGGCGCAGCTTGTCCCACGCCTCGTCGAGCGACATCGTGTAGGCGCCCGGGTCGCCCGACTTCAGCCGCGCGAACGAACAGAACAGGCAGCTGGCGACGCAGACGTTGGTCGCTTCGAGCCGGATGTTGTGGTTGTAGAAGGTGCGACCGGCATGCAGCTGCTCGCGCCGGCGATTGGCCAGCCAGCCGACCAGCAACAGGTCCCGGCACGCGAACAGCCGGCGGCCATCGTCGAGCGTCAGGCGCTCGCCGGCTTCGAGCTTGTCGGCGATGTCGGAAAGGTGGGCGGCCTGGAGGCGGGTGGACATCTGATGCATGGACGAGTGGGTGACCTGGTGGATGCTGTTCGATCCGTCAGTCACCGACCCACCACGTTCACCAGTGTGTCACGAGACGCCGAAGATCTGGATCCGCAGCGACCGCGCCCGCGGGCCGTCGAGCTCGGCCATCAGGATCCGCTGCCACTGGCCCAGCACCACTTCGCCGCCGCTGACCTGCAGCGTGAGATTGTGGCCCAGCAGGAGCGCGCGCAGATGCGAGTCGGCATTCATCCGATCGCAGTCCGAGTGCTGCGGATCGTTGTGCATGTACTCGGCGTCACGGGCGACCATCTGCTCGAGGAAGCGGCGGATGTCGGACAGCAGCGCGGTCTGGAATTCGTTGATGAAGAGCGAACATGTCGTGTGCATCGACATGAGGCTGACCATCCCCTCGCGAATGTTGAAGCGCCTGACGAATTCCATCACCAGGGTCGTGAGATCGACGAGATCGATGCGTTGATCGGTCGAAACGACCACGGTCTCGCCGTGGATGGTCAGGGCCCCGGCATTGACCGTCGTCACATCCTCGACTGGTCGCTCGCGAACGGTGACGGTCGAACTCTTGCTCATGCGCTCCTCGTAGTGTGGTCCGGGAAATGTCCAGATGGACACGAACGAGTAATGTTACGTAAAAACGATCCCCAGAGGCAACCCGCGCGGCTGCTATCCGTGCTTTTGCTATACTTTGCGCGTGGGTCGGGTTGAACCGGCCCACACCGACAATCCGACGTGAGACCCCGGCGGCCACGCGAAGTGGGTGAAAAAGCCCACACGGTCCCGCCACTGTAAACGGGGAGCGGTGCTTCTCCCGTCCCGGACCTGGTTCGAGTCCCGGTCCGGACGGTCGTCACTGGGTTCCAGCCCGGGAAGACGTGAGGCGCGGCGTTGATCCGCAAGTCAGGAAACCTGATCGCCGGGGGCGTCCTTTCTTCGGCGCGTGAGACGCCGACAGGAGCCCTGATGTACTTCCCCTGCCTTCGCCGGCCGGTTCCGGCCCGGCGTCTGCCAGTTGGCGCGAACTGACTCCCGCCATGCTGCGGGCCAGCGGGGTGTCGTTCGCCTATGGACGCGCGAGGAAGGGGCGCGCCTCGGACCCGCCTGCGGCGGCCGCAGCACACCTGCGGAGCGCGGTCGTCCTGGACGACGTCTGCCTGAACGTCGATCGCGGCGAACTGGTCGGCATTCTCGGACCGAACGGATCCGGGAAGACGACGCTCCTCAAGCTGCTCGGCGGGATGCACCGTCCCACGGCCGGATCGGTGACGCTCGACGATCGTCCGCTCGCCGAATGGTCCCACCGTGAGATCGCCCGCCGCATCGCGTTCGTGCCCCAGGAAACGATCGCGCCGTTCGACTTCAGCGTCCTCGATATCGTGTTGATGGGACGGTTCCCCCATCTCGGCGCGTTCGCGCTCGAAGGCCCTGAGGACCTGGCCATCGCCCGCCGTGCCCTGCAGGCCACCGGCACCGCACCGTTCGAGGGCCGGGCATTCAGCACGCTCAGCGGCGGCGAAAAACAGCGCGTCGTCATCGCCAGCGCGCTGGCGCAGGACCCGCAGCTGCTGCTGCTCGACGAGCCGACCGCGTCGCTCGACATCGGCCACCAGATCGAGGTGCAGAAGCTCCTGCAGCAGCTGAATGCCGACCAGGGCGTGACCATGCTGCTGTCGACCCACGACCTGAACCTGGCGGCGGCCTTGTGCCGCCGGCTGGTCCTGCTCAAGGACGGCCGGGTCCTGGCGTCCGGCCCCACCGAACAGGTACTGACGCCGCCGGCGATCCGGGCGCTCTACGGCGTCGACGCCGACATCGCCCGGCACCCGGCCACCGGCCACCTCACGGTGGTGCCGATCGGGCGGGCTTGAGATGCGGCCGATTCGCTCCCGTTTGGCGATCAGCCTGACGGTCTTCGGCGGTCTGCTGCTGGCGGCGCTGATCGTGGCGCCGGTGGTCGGATCGACCTCGATCTCGCTCCTCCGTGTGTTCGACCGGTCGGTGCCGTTCGCCGACAACCTCGACGCCCAGATTTTCTTCATCGCCCGGCTGCCGCGTGTGGTGGCGGCAGCCCTGGTCGGCGCCGCCCTGGCGGCGGCCGGCGTGGTGTTCCAGGCGCTGCTCCGCAACCCGCTCGCCACCCCCGACACCCTCGGCGTCTCGAGCGGCGCCGCCCTCGGAGCGATGCTGGCGATCACCTTTCACCTCGATTTCCGGATCGCCGGCCTGCCGGCCATCCCGCTCGCCAGCTTCGCCGGATCGCTGTTCGCGCTGGCGGTGGTGTACGCGCTGGCGACCGGACGCCGCCGGGGCCTGTCGACCACGGTGTTGCTGCTGGCGGGCGTGACGATGACCGGGTTCCTGTCGGCGCTGACGATGTTCACCCAGTACCTGGCGAACTTCACCGACACGTTCCGGACCGTGCGCTGGCTGATGGGCATGCTCGACGTCGGCAGCTACGAACCGATCGTTGTCGTCCTGCCGATGCTGGTAGTGGCGTTCGCGATGTTCGCGACGCTGCCGCGGGCGCTCGATCTGATCAGCCTCGGCGCTGACGCGGCCGCCGCCCGCGGCGTCAACGTCCCGCGTGCCGAGCGGATGGCGCTGCTCAGCGCCTCGCTCGCGACCGGGGCCGCGGTTTCGATCAGCGGTCCGATCGCCTTTGTCGGCCTGGTCGTGCCGCACCTGGTCCGCCTGTTCGTCGGATCGGATCACCGGCTGGTGCTGCCGGCCGCGGCGCTGTTCGGTGCGGTCTTCCTGATCGCGTGCGATCTGGTGGCTCGGGCGGCGTTCGCACCGATCGAACTGCCGGTCGGGATCATCACCGCCGTGATCGGCGGACCGTTTTTCCTCTGGCTGCTGGTGAGGTCCTCACGATGAGCAGGAAGATGCGACTGTTGACTGCGGCGTGGCTGTCCGCCGTGGGAGTAGTGCTGCTGGCACCGGCCGGCCGGGCGGCGCCGACGCAACAGGGGCCGACGCAACAGGGGCCGGCGCAACGGGGGCCGGCGCAGCGGATCGTCTCGATGATTCCGGCGGTCACCGAAATGCTGTTCGCCATCGGCGACGGCCCGCGCGTCGTCGGGGTGACGAGCTACGACCAGTATCCGGCCGAGGTCGCCCGGCTGGTTCGCGTCGGCGGCCTGCTCGATCCGGACGTCGAGCGGATTCTTTCGCTCAGGCCCGACCTGGTCGTCGTTTACAACACACAGGTCGAGCTCAAGCAGCGGCTGGATCGGGCCGGCATCGAATACTTCTCGTACGAGCACCGGGCGCTGCCGGACATCACGACCACGGTGAGAGCGATCGGCGCGCGGATCGGATCGGCCGAGCGAGCCAACGCCGCCGCCGCCGGGATGGAAAGCGCGATCGCAGCGATCCGGAAGGCGGTAGCGGGATCGCCGCGGCCGCGGACCCTGCTGGTCTTCGAGCGGGATCGGTCGTCGCTCCGTAACATCTACGCCAGCGGCGGCTACGGCTTCCTCCACGACATGCTGGAAGCGGCGGGCGGCGTGAACGTGTTCGCCGACGTGAAGCGGCAAGCGGTCGACGTGAGCACCGAAATGCTGCTGGCGCGCAAGCCCGACGTCGTCATCGAGCTCTGGTATGGCGACCTCGGCAAGAATCTCGACCTCGCCCGCCAGACGCAGGCCTGGAACGCGCTCGGCGCCGTGCCGGCGGTCAGGAACCATCGCATCTACGAGCTCTCCGGCGACGAATTCGTCGTGCCCGGTCCCCGGGTGGTGGCGGCGACGCGCCGGCTGGCGGAAGCCCTCCACCCCGGCATCCTGAAATGAGGTCTGCATTTCGTCAGAATCGACTTTTCTCATCCTCTTTCGCCGGACCGTGGGAGGTCCGCCTGAAGGCGGACACTACGGACAGATGAAAAATGCACTGGTGCCGGCGGAGCTGATGTGAGCAATTACCCCAGCCGGATCGTCTGCCTTACCGAGGAGACCACCGAAACGTTGTTCCTGCTCGGACAGGGCGACCGGATCGTCGGCGTGTCGGGCTATACCGTCAGGCCGCCTGAGGCACGGCTCAAGCCGAAGGTCGCGGCGTTCATCAACGCGAAATTCGACAAGATCGAGGCGCTGCGGCCGGACCTGGTGCTGGCGTTCTCCGACCTGCAGGCCGACCTCGCCGCCGAGCTGATCCGCCGCGGGCTGACGGTCGTCACGTTCAACCAGCGCACGGTCGCCGGGATTCTGCAGATGATCCGCATTCTTGGCGGCCTGGTCGGATGCCAGGACGCCGCCGAACAGCTGGCGGGTGCGCTCGAGACGGACCTCGATCGGATCCGCGAATCCGCGGCGAGATTCCCGCGGACGTGGCGGGCCTTTTTCGAGGAGTGGGACGACCCGCTGATCTCCGGCATCCGCTGGGTCGAAGAGCTGATGACGATCGCCGGCGGCGCGCCGGTGTTTCCCGAGCTCGCCATGGCCGGGCTCGGCCGGGATCGAATCGTCGATCCGGCGGAGGTCGCGCGCCGCGACCCCGAGGTGATCTTCGCGTCGTGGTGCGGAAAAAAGGTCAGGAAGGCGACGATTCGCGGACGGGGCGGATGGGACGCGGTGTCAGCGGTGCGCGAACAGCGGGTCTTCGAGGTGAAATCGACCTACATCCTCCAACCCGGTCCGGCCTGCCTGACCGAAGGCGTGCGCCAGCTGCACGCCCTGCTCGCACGTGCCCACGGACTGCCGGTCGCTCCGGCAATCGCGCCGGCCGAGCGGCTCGACTCCTCCGGCAGCATCTCGACCAGCTAGTGGATTTCGCTTGTACGTGGCGTCCGACTTTTAGTCGGACTACGGGTCAATCCGGCTGAAGCCGGATCCCACGTACAAGGGGGAGCGCAGGGCCTTCGGGCTACCTGTCACGGTCCGGCTGAAGCCGGACACTACGTACGACGGAAGCGCTATAACGACCCGTGCCGCCCAGTCACGCCATCGTCTTCACCAGCTGGCGTACGTCTTTCGCCGTCTCGATCGTCTCCAGCTGCATCAGCGCCTGCTGGATCCTGTCGGCCGGGAGCACCAGCTGTGCGCAGTCGGCGAACTTGGCGTGCAGCTCCTCGCGCGTGAACGGTTTCTCCGGGCCGCCGCGATATCTGTCGTCGGAGGGCTGCACCAGCGTCCTGCCGTCGACGAGATCGACTTCGACGATGCTCCGGATCTTGTCGAAGCCCTGAGCTTCGATCTTCTCGTCGAAGACGCCGGAAACGTTCGGCATCATCCGCTGCACCGGCGCGCTGGCGACGAACTCGTCGGTGAATTCCCGGATGCCGGCTTTGCGGCGGATGATGATGCTGCTCAACAGGAAGGGAATGGAGAATTTCCCTTCGAGCTCGGTCTTGGCGACCTTGTAGCGGAGCGGTTCGAGAATATTCGAGCCGGCCCTGAGGCGGACGGCGCGCACCTGCTCCGGCTTGACGTCGTGATCGGTCACCAGCTTGAGCATCGCGTCCAGGCTGGGATGACTCAACGATCCACACGGATACGGTTTGATCGACACACCGGGGTTGATGATCGAGTAGGGCTTGCCCATCACCGGCACCAGCCGATCGAGATCCGCCCCGCCGCCGAATACCTGGAAGAATCCCCACTGCCCGTCCAGCCCGTCGTCGCCGCCGGTAAAGCCCCTCGCCGCGAGCTCGGCGGCGAAGACGCCGTTCTGAGCCGCGCGCCCCATGTGCAGCGGCTTGGTCATCGTGCCGAAGTTGACGCGGATGCCGCTCGAGCAGCTGGCCGCAATCGACAGCATGTGGCCCAGCTGGACGTCGTTCAGCTTCAACAGCTTCGCGGCCGCGGCGGCGGCGCCAAACGTGCCGATGGTGCCAGACGAGTGGAACCCGCCGTTGTAGTGCTTCGGATCGATCGCCTCGGCGATCTTGCACTCGACCTCGAAGCCGATGAGGAACGCTTCGAGAAACGCGGCACCCGACGCTCCCGTGCGCTCGGAGATGGCCAGCGCTGCAGAGAGCGGGGACAGCGTGGGGTGGGTGAGGAGCCCGAATGTGCGATCAGGCGTCGTCGACAGCTGGGTGTCGTCGTAGTCCATCGCATGGCCGCTCGCCCCGTTGGCCAGCGCGGCCAGCGCGGCGGGCGCCATCAGCTTGTCCTGGCCGAAGGCGGTCGCTTCCTTCTTGTCGGAGGTGGCCTTGACGTAGTCGCGGACGATCGCGCTGCCCTGCACCGTCGAGCCGGCGAGGATCACGCCGAAGCCGTCGATCAGGCAGCGTTTGCCCTGCTGCACGACGTCGGCCGGCATCGCCGCGAGGTTGGTGGTGGCGATGAAGCGGGTGACCGCCGCCGTGGCGCCTTTGAGGGCGGCGCCCTCGAGCTTCTTCGACTTCGCCGCGGCGGCGACCTGCGCGGCGGCGGCGTCGGCGCCGGTCACCGTCGAAGCGACCGCGGTTCCGGCGGCGGCAGTGGTCACGACGTTCAGGAATTGCTTGCGGGTCAGTCGCATAATGCCCTCAGAGAAACAGGCCTTCTCTGGCCTCCGGGATCAGGCCGATCGCCCGGGCTCTTTCGAACAGCGTGGCCACGGCGCGCTTTCCGTCCACCCCGAGATCGATTGAATACTCGTTGACGTACAGATCGATGTGCCGGTACATGACGTCTTCGCTCATTTCCTGGGCATGCTCGCGGACGAACGGCAGGCTGGCCGAGCGATGAGCGAAAGCATACTCCACGCTGCGGCGCAGGACGCGGTTCACTTTCTGCTTCACGTCGTCGGGCAGCGCCCGGTTGACGACAATCCCGCCGAGCGGTATCGGCGTCCCGGTTTCGGCCTCCCAGAACTCGCCGAGGTCGACGATCTTCTTCAAACCCCGGCCTTCGTAGGTGAACCGGTTCTCGTGGATGATCAGCCCGGCGTCGTGTTCGCCCTCGACCACCGCCCGTTCGATGTCGGAAAACAGCAGCACCGTCTTCTTCCGGGCTTCGGGGAACGCGAGGCCGAGCAGGAAGTTGGCGGTCGTATACCGCCCGGGAATGGCGATGGTGACGCCGCCGGCCGCCACGTCGGCGTTCGAGATCTCGCGCCTGGAAATCAGCAGCGGTCCGCAGTTCCTGCCGAGGGCACTTCCGGCGTCGAGCAGGACGTAGTGTTCGGTGCAATAGGCGTAGGCGTGATAGCTCAGCTTGGTGACGGCGGCTTCTCCGTCGAACGCCGATCGGTTGAGCGCTTCGATATCCGCCAGCCGCACCGAAAACTCGAGCCCTTCCAGGTCGATGCGGTGGTTGACGATGGCATCGAACATGAAGCAATCGTTCGGGCAAGGAGAAAAACCGAGGCTCAGAATCATGCGTGATCCAGGATGCTCAACGCCGCGTGCTCCAAACTGCGGATGGCATCGCCGATCTTCCAGGCGGCGCGGTTCCGCTTCTCGACGAAGTTCGACACCGATCGCACCTGCGCGTGGACCAGCCCCCGGATCATGCAGGCGTACATGAACGCGGCGCCTTCCATGCTCTCGACCTGCGGCTTGAAGCGCCGCGCGACGTCCGCGATCGACCGCGGGTTGCCGTGCACCGTATTGACGGTGATCGACTCGACATCGGGAAGGCGGCCGATTGCCGCATTGTCCGGCGGCGCCGGATTGACCAGCTGGCCGCCGGTGAACGGAAACTCGTCGTCGCCCAGCAGCTGCAGCTGCTGGACCGTGAGAAAGGCGTCGTCGTCCTCGGCTCCCAACTCGGCGAGCCGGTCGGACCTGACATGGACCACGGTGCCTGGCTCGAGCGCGCGGTCGAAGCTGCCGCACAGGCCGAGGTTCAGGGCGAGGTCATAGCGGGGCGACGCCAGCACGTGTGAGCACCAGGCAGCGGTGGCGACCATCCCGACCCCGGTGATCAGCACGTCGATGTCGTGAGCGGCATGGGCGTAGCTCTTGACCCGCAGACTGCCGGCCGATCGGTGGCGCAGCCGCGCCACCAACGGCGCGATCTCCATGGCGGTGGCCGCGACCACGAGAATACGCATCTGCGATGATCTACGGCACGTCGTCGTCGGGATCAGCGAGGACGTAAGGCGCCGCGGCGCGCTTGACGATGATCGTCAACCCGAAACCGACCAGGCTGGCGGCGGCGGCCAGCCCGACGTAGATGCCGCTGCCGACCAGCGCCGTGGGTGCAGCACCCGGTGCCGTCTCTTCGACGATGGCGATGGCCTGGGATTGGGTGAGGGCCTGCTCGCCCACCAGCCGCGGCAGCACGCGCCACGCCAGGAACATGATCCCGAATGCCGCCAGTCCGACGACCAGCAACGGATGCCGCGAGTTCTTCCGGGTGACCAGGCTGAGGATGGCGAGCACGGCGGCCACGGCGCCGAGTCCGGCAATCCACAGGCCGGTGACGTCGGTGATGCCCTTCCTGACCACTCCGTCGACGACCACCCATGGCAGGAACGCGCTGGCCGTCAGCGTCAGGCCGGCGGCAAGGGGAATGAAGTAGCCGCGCATCCCCGCCCGGAAGATGCCGCCCGTGTTCAATGAGCGTCTTTCCATTCCTCGAACCAGGCCATCTGGATCGCTTCCAGCTTGGGTTCATTCACCGTCTTCGGATCGTCGTCGAATCCGTCGAGGTTGACGACGTGCTCGCGGAGATCGGTGAAGCGGACGGTCAGCGGGTCGACGTCCGGCAATTTCTCCACCAGCGCGATTGCAATGTCTTCGGCATCGATCCACTTCACGGCGTGACCTCCTGCACCTTGTCCTTCTTGTCCGACTTGCCGAGCTGGATGCCGCCGCCCTCCTGGACGTAGTTGCGCGTATACATCGGCAACTCGCAGACGACGTCGCCCGAGATGACCGCCTGGCAGCCGAGGCGGGAGCGCGCGGTCAGGCCCCAGGCGGTATCCAGCCGATCCGCCTC
>JBDTRR010000123.1:0-11097 GCA_039931615.1 Acidobacteriota bacterium | reverse complement strand
AGCCGAGGCGGGAGCGCGCGGTCAGGCCCCAGGCGGTATCCAGCCGATCCGCCTCATCGTCCTGCATTTCCGAGAGGTGCTGCTCGCCTTCCTTGATGATGACGTGGCAGGTGGTGCAGGCGCAGCTGCCGCCGCAGGCGTGCTCGAGCGCGATCCCGAAGTTCTTGGCGACGTCGAGGAACGATTCCGGCTTGCCGTGGTGCGTGTAGGGCAGCTGGCCGTGCTCGAATTCGACCGTCTGCGTCTCGCCGTCGATGATGAACGTGACTTTCGGCATTTTCCTCTCAGCTCGCTGCGTGCAAATGAGAAATGCGCTAGAGCCCCTCGATACTCTTGCCGGTGAGGGCCTCTTTCACGCTCCGGTTCATCATCAGCTCGGCCAGGTGCTGGGTCGCTTCGTTCAAGGCCTGGGTCTTCTGCTGAACCGTTTCGCGATCGGCGTCGTGGACCGCCGCCTTCAGGTCGGCCAGCGCCAGCCGGATGCGGTCGTGTTCGCCGGGACCGAGGTCGGTCCTGGCGAGGTCGGCGAACAGCGGCGAGCGCAGCGATTTCTCCGTCGCCAGGACGACCGTTTCCGCCTCGTTCCGCGCATCGATGAGCAGGCGGGCGGCGAAATCGGCCTCGGCGTGCTCGAACGATTCGAGCAGCATGCGTTCGACCTCGTCGTCGGTGAGGCCGTACGACGGCTTGACCTCGATGGTCTGCTCGAGATCGGTCCGCAGCTCGCGCGCGGTGACGCTGAGGATGCCGTTGGCGTCGATCTGGAACTGCACCTGGACCCGCGGCATGCCGGCCGGCATCGGCGGAATGCCGCGCAGCTTGAAGCGGTGCAGCGAGCGGTTGTCGACGACCAGCTCGCGCTCGCCCTGGAGCACGTGAACGTCGACGGCGGTCTGGTTGTCGACCGCAGTGGTGAACATCTCGCTCCCGGTCGCGGGAATGGTGGAATTGCGCAGGATGATTTTCGACACCACCCCGCCCATCGTTTCGATGCCGAGCGACAGCGGCGTGACGTCGAGGAGCAGCATCTCGCGGTTGCCCGTGATCAAAATGTCGGCCTGCACGGCCGCCCCGAGCGCCACGACTTCATCGGGATTCAGCGCGCTGTGCGGGGTCTGGCCGAACAGCTCGGCGACGAGACGGCGGACGAGCGGAATCCGCGTCGACCCACCGACCAGGACGACTTCGTCGATCTGGGTCGGCTCGAGTTCGGCGTCGGCGAGCGCCCGGCGGCACGGTTCGAGGGTGCGCTCGACGATCGGGCGGATCTTCGCCTCGAAATCGGCGCGGGTCAGGCGCTGGCCGAGCAGTTCGGTTTCGTCGCGCTCGGACAGATCCCACTTCGCCTGGATGACGGCGCGGCGCACCTGCTGCACATCTTCCGAGGTCCGGTCCGGGGCGCCGGTCGATCCCGCCGCCACGTACGAGGGCCTCGCCGAATCCAGGTCGGCCAGGACCTGTTCCATCAACAGCAGGTCGATGTCGTCGCCGCCGAGGTGGGTATCGCCGTTGGTGGCGAGGACCTGAAACACGCCGTCCTCGACCCGAAGAATCGAAATGTCGAAGGTCCCGCCGCCCAGATCGTAGACGGCGATGATGCCGGTGTGACGCTTGTCGAGGCCGTAGGCCAGCGAGGCGGCCGTCGGCTCGTTGATGATCCGCAGCACCTCGAGCCCGGCGATGCGGCCGGCGTCGCGTGTCGCGGTGCGCTGCGCATCGTTGAAATACGCCGGCACCGTGATGACCGCGCGATCGACCTCCGGGTCGAATTCGCCCTGGCCGGCGAAAAACTCCTCGGCCCGGCGTTTCAGCTCGCGGAGGATGAAGGCGGAAATCTCCGGCGCGGTGAACTCCCGGGCGCCCAGTCCGATCCGGACGATGCCGGTCGGATCGCCGCCGATGGTGAACGGAAACAGCCGCGCCTCGTCGCCGACATCAGCGAGTCCCTTGCCCATGAAGCGCTTGACCGAATAGACCGTCCGGCCGGCGTCGGTCATCAACCGGCGCTGCGCTTCGCGACCGACGTAGACCGTGCCATCGGCCGCCACCGACACCACGGACGGGACCAACCCATCGCCGTCGCGATCGCGAATCACCTGCGGCACGCCGTCCTTGACGAAGGCCACCAGGCTGTTGGTCGTGCCAAGGTCGATGCCGACGACTCTCGTCATAGGGCTACATTTCCCGAGGAATTCACTTCACGTTCTATTCCGGCGAGCAGATTGTTGATGTAGTTCCGCTCCAGCACCCGTGCATGGAGGGAGTCCAGCACGGCGCGGCGCGCTTCGGGCGGCGCCCCGCCTTCAACCAACGCGTCCCACTGCGCCGACAGCGCCGTCAACTGCTGCTCGTGGGCGATCCGCTTGGCCTCGATTGGCTGCGCGGCACGTTCGAGGCGCTGCTTCAGCTCATCCACCGGCGCGCCGTCGGTCCGGCGCTCCCGCACCTCGTCGAGCTCCTCGTTGAGGGCGAAGACCTCCTCGAGCAGCGCCGGCGGCACCAGCTTGCCCGCCTCTTCAGGGCCGCGGGCGGCCATCCCCTCCAGCTGCAGCAGGTACTCGATCCGGGACACCGGCTGGCGCAGCGTGCGGAAGGCGTCGTTCAGGAACGAGCTGCGTTCGAGACTGGCGAGGCGCTCGGCCGGCGTCGCATTGTAGAAAAAATCCGGATGAAACTGCCGGCTGAGCGATCGGAATCGCCGCTCCAGATCGGCGACGTCGAGATTCAGTTTCCGCGGCAGACCGAAGAACGCGAAGTAGTCGCCGTGGCGGCCGAGCGCCAGGATCTTGGTGCATTGCGGGCAGAAGTGCGCGTCAATCGGTGCGCCTCCCCCACAAGTTTTGCAGGCCTGAAGAGTGGATGTGGTTGGCTGGGAAGACATAGAAACTGGAAGTCCCGGTTCGCACGCTGGAAATCCGCCGCTCGGGACTTCGGCCTGCCTGGAGACTCCCTATGCGCCGAACGAGCTGCCACAGCCGCACGACGACTTCGCGTTCGGATTGTTGAACACGAAGCCCTGGCCGAGCAGGCTGGTGTCGTAATCGAGCACGGTGCCGTTCAGATAGAGCAGGCTCTTCTTGTCGACGTAGAGCCGGGCGCCGTCCGGCCCTTCGAACACCTCGTCGCCGGTTCGCGCCAGCCGCTCCCACGCGAACGTGTAACTCAGCCCGGAACAGCCGCCACCCTTCACGCCGACGCGCAGTCCGCCATCGCTGACGTTCTGCTTGGCCATCAGCGTGCGGATCTTCCGTGCCGCGGTTTCGGTGATTTCAATCATATGCCTCAGCCTTCCGCTCCCGGCGGTCAGCCCCGGGGCTGACGCCGACAGCTGAGAGCCCGCTTACGCCGTCGGTTGCGCGTGGGTATCGGCGTTGGCCGAGACCGTCTCGCCCTTCTTCTTCCGGTAGTCGGCAATCGCCGCCTTGATCGCGTCCTCGGCCAGAACCGAGCAGTGAATCTTGACCGGCGGCAAACTCAGCTCCGTGACGATGTCGGTGTTCTTGATGGCCAGTGCTTCGTCGACCGTCTTGCCTTTGAGCCATTCCGTCGCCAGGCTCGAGCTGGCGATGGCCGACCCGCACCCGAACGTCTTGAACTTCGCGTCGTCGATGACGCCGGTGTCCGGATTGACCTTGACCTGCAGCTTCATGACGTCGCCGCATTCCGGCGCGCCGACCAGGCCGGTGCCGACATTCGGATCTTCCTTGGGCATCGATCCGACGTTGCGCGGGTTCTCGTAGTGATCGATTACCTTGCTCGAGTAAGCCATTGTCTACTCCTCAGGAGATCCGGACCGGCCGGCTCCCAACGTGTCAACTTCAGTGAACTTCCCACTGCATCTGCGACAGATCGACGCCTTCCTTGGCGAGCTCGTAGAGCGGCGACATCTCCCGGAGACGCGTCACGACCTGAGTCAACTTGTCCGCTACGTAGTCGACTTCATCCTCGGTGGAGAACCGGCCGAGGCCGAAGCGAATCGACGAGTGCGCCAGATCGTCCCCGGCGCCGAGCGCTTTCAGGACGTAGGACGGCTCGAGGCTGGCCGAGGTGCAGGCCGATCCCGACGACACGGCCACGTCGTTGATCCCCATCAGCAGCGACTCGCCTTCGACGTAGGCGAAGCTGATGTTGAGGTTATGGGGCAGCCGGTGCGCCATCGATCCGTTGATATAAATCTCATCCAGGCCCTTGTGCAGCCGATCGTTCAACCGATCGCGCAGCTTGCTCAGCCGCTGGCTCTCGCCGGCCATCTCCTGCATGCACAGCTCGGCAGCCTTGCCGAAACCGACGATGCCGGTGACGTTGAGGGTGCCCGACCGCATGCCGCGCTCGTGCCCGCCGCCGTCGATGATCGGCGCCAGCAGCACGCGCGGATTCCGCCGCCGGACGTAGAGCGCGCCGACTCCCTTCGGCCCATACATCTTGTGCGCGGTAATCGACGCCATGTCGACCTTCAACTCGTTGACGTTGAAGGGCACCTTGCCGACCGCCTGGACGGCGTCGGTATGGAACAGCACGCCCTTCGCCTTGGCGATCGCGCCAATCTCGGCAATCGGCTGGATGACGCCGATCTCGTTGTTGGCGGTCATGATCGAAATCAGGATCGTCTTGTCGGAGATCGCGTTGCGGACGTCGTCCAGATTGACCAGACCGTCCTTCTGCACCGGCAGATAGGTGACCCGATAGCCGTCCTTCTCGAGCCGCTTGCAGGTATCGATCACCGCTTTGTGCTCGGTCACGCAGGTGATGACGTGGTTGCCCTTCTCGCGGTACATCTCCGCCACGCCCTTGATGGCGAGGTTGTCCGATTCGGTCGCCCCACTGGTGAAGACGATCTCCTTGGGATGGGCGCCGATCAGATCGGCCACCTGCTTGCGCGCCTTGTCGACCGCCTCTTCCGCCTGCCAGCCGAAGGGATGGTTCCGGCTCGCCGCGTTGCCGAAATGCTCGGTGAAATACGGCATCATCGCCTCGACGACACGCGGGTCGGCGGGGGTGGTCGCGTGATAGTCCATGTAGATCGGAAGCTTGATTGCCATCGTCATCCTTCGGCAGACCTGACGTCTGTGACCCGTCGGCAGACCGTGACGGTCTGCCCTGCGGCGTGCATTGCCGGTGTTCCGGTGCAGGTCATGCCTGGACCTGCAGATTTGTGTGCAGCACGGCGGCCCGTGCCGGCGGAGGATCGGAGGCCAGTTCGGCGATCGTACACTCGCCCAGCGCCGCCAGAATCCGCTCGCGCACCCGCCACAGCGGGTCGCGCACGTTGCATTTCGAATACTGCTCGCAATGGTTGTCGTCGGTCGAACACGCGGTCACGGTGACCGGCCCCTCAATCGCCTGAATCACATCAGCGACCGTGATCTGCCGTGCCAGCCGCGACAACTGATAACCGCCGCGAGTGCCCTGGTGCGAGGCCAGCAGACCGCGCTGCACCAGGCGCTGAAGCACCTTGGCCATCAACTCAATCGGGATGTCGTACTGCTCCGCGATCTCACGGGCGCTCGACGATCCGCGATCGCCGCGCAAGGCCAGATGTTTCATGGCCATCAACGCGTAATCGGCCTTCTTCGAGAGCCTCAACATATAGTCCCACTAAATCCGACCTGTCTAGTCCGATATTACCACCGAATCCGAGTCTGGGGCCTGGAGACTTGGGGCTGGGAGGGCTTTTCAGTGCTTTTCCAGCTCGACAGCTCACTGCCTGCTAATACTTCGGCTGGCTGGGGTCGACCTTGTCGATCCAGTCGAGAATGCCGCCCTTGAGGTTGAGCACGCGTTTGAACCCGACCGAGCGGAGAAAGTCGGCCGCCTTGGCACTGCGGCCGCCCATCTTGCAATGGACCACGATCTCGTCGTCGGGATTGAGTTCGCGGTATCGCTGCGGCACATCGCCAAGCGGGATCAGGGACGAACCGGCGATGCGGTTGATCTGATACTCGTTTGGCTCCCTGACGTCGATGAGGGTCAGGGCGTCGCCGCGGTCCATCCGCTGCTTGAGGTCGACGGACGAGATTTCGGTGGCGTTGTTCTGCACGGTCGTCGACTCCGGAGCGGCAGGGTGGATGCCGCAGAACTGGTCATAGTCGATGAGCTTGGTCACCGTGGGATTCGGCCCGCACACGGGGCAATCGGGATCCTTGGGCACCTTCAGCTCGCGGAAGCGCATCTTGAGCGCGTCGTAAATGAGGAAGCGTCCAATCAGCGGCTCGCCGATGCCGGCGATGAGCTTGATCGCCTCGGTGGCCTGGATGACGCCGATGATGCCGGGCAGCACGCCCAGGACGCCGCCTTCCGCGCAGCTCGGGACCAGGCCTGGAGGCGGCGGCTCCGGGTACAGGCAGCGATAGCAGGGACCGTTCCTGGTCGCAAACACCGACGCCTGGCCTTCGAAGCGGAAGATGCTCCCGTAGGCGTTCGGCTTGTCGAGCAGGACGCAGGCGTCGTTGGTCAGGTAGCGCGTCGGAAAGTTGTCGGTGCCGTCCAGGATGACGTCGTAGGGCTCGAACAGCCTCAGCGCGTTCTCCGACGACAGCGCCGTCTCGTAGGTCTGCACGTCGACGTGCGGATTGATCGCATTGAGGCGATCCTTCGCCGACGCCAGCTTGGTCCGCCCGACGTCCGGCGTGCCGTGAATAATCTGCCGCTGCAGGTTGCTGAAGTCGACGACATCGAAGTCGACGATGCCGATCGCCCCGACGCCGGCAGCGGCGAGATACATCGCGGCCGGCGATCCCAGTCCGCCGGCGCCGATGCAGAGCACGCTGCCCGCCTTCAGCCGGCGCTGCCCGTCGACGCCGACCTCCGGCATGATCAGATGCCGGCTGTAGCGCTTCACCTCGTCGTTGGTCAGCTGCGGGAGATCCCGGGCCTCCGGCGGCGCCGCGGCGCGCACGTCGGCGTCGGTCGTGGTGGGGACGCCACCGGCGACTGACGGAATGATGCTGAGGGTGTCGCCTGGCTTGACCGGGGTCTGCTCTTTCTGCAGATAGCGGATGTCGTCGTCGTTCAGATAGACGTTGACGAAGCTGCGGAGTTTGCCCTGCTCGTTGTAGAGGTGCGCCTTGAGGCCGGCGTGCCTGGTGGTCAAGTCGGCGAGCAGCTCGCCGACCGTGCCGCCATCGGCCTCGACCGCGTCCTTCTTATCGGTGTATGGCCGGAGCGGAGTCGGAATCAGGATTTTCGTCGCCATGTAGATCGCCCTTCTCGAATGTGGTGCGGTCGTCCTTCAACCACCACACCGTCATGTCCGCTGCGGCGCCGGCCGCGACCGAAACGATCACGTAGGCGAAGTTCGGCCATGCGTGGTCCAGATCGTATTGCGACGGCCGCGCCGGATGGTCCGGATGCGAATGATAGAACCCGAGCAGCTCCGCGCCGAGCTCGCCGGCCCGCTGCTCGGCCAGCCGATAGTCGGACGGCCGGACCAGGAACCGCCGTCGCGGCCCTTCCTCGGTGGTATTGGGGAGCGCGACGACCGCCGTCGCGGACCCGTGCTGTCCGACCAGCGCACCGCAGCACTCATGCGGATAGGCTTCCTCGCCGTGCCGCCGAATCGCCTGGGCGACGCCTTCTGCGAGGAGCAGCGGCGCGTCAGACATCGGGCTGCCAGAACTTCTCGGTAAGGTACTTTTCCGCGCCGTCCGGGAAGATCGTCACCACCATTCCTTGGTCGAGCTGTTTCGCGACCTGCAGTGCCGCCGCCAGAGCGGCGCCCGACGAGATCCCGGCGAGCAGCCCCTCTTCGCGGGCCAGGCGCCGGACCATCTCGTAGGCCAATTCGCTCTCGACCCGCAGGTCCTCATCGGCCAGCGACGGATCGTAGATGCCCGGCACGATCGCCGACTCCATGTGCTTCAGGCCTTCCAGGCCGTGGAACGGTCCGCTGGGCTGAAACGAGATCAGCTTGATGCCCGCGCTGAACTTGCGCAGCCGCCGGCCGGTGCCGATGAAGGTCCCGCTGGTGCCGAGACCGGCGACGAAATGGGTCAGGCGGCCGCTGGTCTGCTCGATGATTTCCGGTCCGGTCGTATCGTAATGGGCGCGCCAGTTGCCCTCGTTGTTGTATTGATCCGGGTAGAAATAGCGATCTGGTTCGGCTTCTTTCATCCGGCGCGCTTCCCGGATGGCGCCATCGGTGCCCTCCAGGGGATCGGTCATCAGCAGCTCGGCACCAAGCGCCCGCAGGATCATCTTGCGTTCCGGGCTGGCGTTGGCGGGCAGGCACAGCGTCACGCGATACCCTCTGGCCGCGCCGACCATCGCGTAAGCGATACCGGTGTTGCCGGATGTCGCGTCGAGAATGATCCGATCCGGGGTCAGCGCGCCCGAGGCCTCGCCGTCGAGAATCATGCGGGCGGCGGCGCGGTCCTTGACCGATCCGCCTGGATTCTGCCACTCCGCCTTGGCCCAGAGCTCTACTCCCGGCGTCTCGCGCTCGAAGCGCGGCAGGCGGACGAGGGGAGTCCGGCCAATCAGGTCCAGCACCGAGGTTCCGAGGCGGTCTGCAGTGTTCAATGTGGAAGACGACGGCATGGGTCAAATACGACAAGCCAAATACGACCGAACTAGTCCGGATTATATCAACGGACCCTTTGCAGGGAAAGGGGGTCGGGAGTCTTTTTTGACAATCGGCGCCGTGAACGTCAGACTGCGCAATCCATTGACCTTATCGGAAGAAAATCAGACCCGACCCCTTTTCGAGGCGGCCGGCGGGTGGCTGTTCAGGCACCGGACCTCGCTGCCAGTTCCGCTTGTGCTGGCCTTGCTGGTGATCCCGGCCGGGCCGGTCTCGCCGGCGCTGGGCTGGCTGGGCGCAGCACTGGTAGCGGGTGGCGAAGCACTCCGCCTCTGGGCCGTCCGGCACATCGGGGTCATCTCGCGGACGAGAAGCGACCGCCTCGGCCCGCTGATCGAAACCGGTCCATTCGCGCTGATTCGCAATCCGCTCTACGTCGGCAATCTGGCGTTATGGGTCGGTTTCGCGCTCAGCGCACGGCTGCTCTGGCTGGTTCCTGCGGCAATCGTACTGCTGGGACTCGAGTACCACGCGATCGTCCGATGGGAGGAGTCGCTGCTGCAGTCCCGCCGCGGCGACCAATACCGGGCCTACGCCAGCCGGGTGCCGCGCTGGATTCCCCGCCCCGGCCGAGGGCCGGCGTTGGTCAGCCGGCCTGCTGAACCGTTCAGCTGGGGCGACACGGTGTTCAGCGAGCGCGGCACGCTGATCGCGATCGCCGTTGGCTTTCTGCTGCTGGCCCTGAAAGCGCGATCGTAGAGCGATTCATCGATAGATCGCGACCATCGCGTCATCCACATGGCACACCCTGAAGGGTGTGCCCTACAGCAGCAGGTGTGTGCCCTGCATCAGCCGCTGCAGGGGATGGTCTTCAGACCGTCCCGTCGTTACGTCGGCGGGTCCCGCAGCGTCTGCCATAAATACCAGCACGCCACCGATCGATAGGGCCGCCACGCCTCTCCGATCTGCAGCAGACGTTTCGGCGGCGGAGCCTTGCGGAGCCGATACAGCTTCCGCACCGCGTTGACAATGCCCAGGTCGCCGATCGGCAGAACGTCCGGTCGATGCAGGCGGAACATCAGGAACATCTCGGCGGTCCAGCGCCCGAAACCCTTGACCGCGATCAGGCGTTCGACGACCGTCTCATCGGGCAGTGCCTCGAGCTCGTCCAGCTGCAGTCGCCCGTCGAGAATGCGCGCGCACAGGTCGCGCAGATACCCGACTTTCTGCCCGCTCAGGCCGGCGCCGCGCAGCGCGGCATCGCTCAAGGCCTCGATCCGCGCCGGGGTCAGTGCCTCGCCCTCCGGCACCAGCGCGACGACGCGGCCGAAAATCGTCGCCGCCGCCTTTGTCGACAACTGCTGGCTGACGATGGCCCCGACCAGCGCCGTGAGATGATCGCTCCGCTGCCGCTCGGCCATGCCGCAGGGTCCAATCCGCTTGATGGCAGCGCCAAGAATCGGATCGCGCCGCATCAGCAGCCGGCGGGCGCGGGCGTAGTCAGCTGGGGTCACCGGTCGCGGGTGCTCACTTCATCGAGACGGTCAACGTGACGTGGCCGCGGATCTCGATCTGCCCGGGCTCGACCGCGGTCGGTGCCGACCCTTCGACCAGGCGCATCATCGCCATCGGCCGCGGCCCGCCCGCGTCGGACCGGGCCTCTTCGATCCTCAGGATGCGATCGACCGATCGACCGGCCCCCGCCGCCACCGCCTCGGCGCGGCCGCGCGCATCGGCGACCGCCAGGCGAAGCGCTTCGCGCTCGGCGCCGTCGTGATCCTTTAAATCGAAGCGGATGCCGTCGAGCGCCGTCGCCCCGCCCTGAACGGCCGCGTCGGCAATCTCTCCCGCCCGCGTCACTTCGTCGATTCGCACTTCGAGCGTGTTGCGCGCGACGAAGTCGCGGGCAACCCTCCGACCGTTGGCGTCGTCGAATTCCTGGTGGAGGCCCAGCCCGAGCGTTCGCATTGCATCCCTGGCAATGCCCGCCATCGCCAGTTGCCGCTGGACCGCGCTCATCGCGTCGGCGTTGGCGCGCTGCGCGTCCCGCGGGTTGCGGGCGCGCGACTCGACCGCCAACGCGATGTAGGCAACATCCGCCGGGCGACGGACGATGGCCTCGCCACTGGTGACGATGGTCGGCACCGCGATCGGCCCCGGCTCCTGCGCCCGTGCGGCACCGGCGGCGGCGAGGATCAGCGCCACGACGCAGGCGACGACGGCCAGACGATTTGGCGCGGGGAGGTGCCGGCCGATCCGTTCCCGACGATGTGAGTCTCGCCGGTGTGCGAGCGCACCGGATCGCGCGCCTCGACCGCGCGGTAACAATTCCAGCTGTCTCACCGCTTCCCTCCCAACCGTCGCCGGCAGTCGGCCAGTATAGTGCAGCCGCCGGCGCCAACTTCTTCCCCAATCCAGAGTACAGTTCTAGCGGGCCTCCGGCCCAGTCAGGGCCTCGGCCCGCTATAGGTCACTTGCGAGCCCGGAAACTTGACTTGTTGAGTCAAGTGTCCGGTTCTCAAGGGTTCTAGCGGGCCTCCGGCCCAGTCAGGGCCTCGGCCCGCTATAGGTCACTTGCG
>JBDTRR010000122.1:0-11201 GCA_039931615.1 Acidobacteriota bacterium | reverse complement strand
GCGACTTCGACCTTGGCAAGGTCGCACTCTACCACTGAGTTATTCCCGCTCGCCCCTTCAGGGAGTCCCTAAAGTACCACACGGCACCGCTGGCTTCAACCCGACGCCCCTTCACACCCTGGCGTCGCGCAGGACGCGGGCGGCCTCCTCCGGCGATGTCGGGTTGATGTAGAACCCGCTTCCCCACTCGAAACCGGCCACCTTGGTCAGCTTCGGGATCAACTCGAGGTGCCAGTGATAGAAATCGCCCGCCTCCTCCGAGAACGGCGCGGTGTGGATGATCAGGTTGTACGACGGCGTCTCGAGCGCCCGGTTCATCCGCTTCAGCAGCGCCTTCAGCAGGCGCGCCAGCGCCTCGTACTCGTGTCCGGCGGCGTCCTCGAATCGCGCTCCATGCCGCTTCGGCACCACCCAGGTCTCGAACGGAAACCGCGGCGCATAGGGCGCCAGCGCCACGACGTCGGCATTCTCGAGAATGATGCGCCGGCCGGCCGCCACCTCCTGCCGCAGGATGTCGCAGAAGACGCAGCGCTCCTTGTCGGCGTAGTGCCGGCGCGCCCCTTCCACTTCCTCCCGGACCGAGTCCGGCACGATCGGCAGCGCAATCAACTGCGAATGGGAATGCTCGAGCGTCGCCCCGGCCGGGGCGCCGTGGTTCTTGAAAATCAGGATGTAGCGGAACCGCCGATCACGCTTGAGGTCGAGCACCCGGGCGCGGAAGGCTTCGAGCACCCGCTCGATCTGCCCCTCGGACATCGACGCCAGCGTCTGATCGTGGCGCGGCGACTCGATGATCACCTCGTGCGCGCCGATCCCGTTCATCCGGTCGAACATCCCCTCGCCTTCGCGGTCGAGCCCGCCCTCGACCTGCAGCGCCGGAAACTTGTTCGGCACGACGCGCAGGTCCCAGCCCGGGCCGTTGGGCGTTCCGCCGTGCGATCGGATGGCGAAGACCTCGGCCGGCGTCAGGTCTTCGTGGCCGTCGCAGAACGGACAGTAGTCGTCCCGGATCACCTGGTGGGGCTCGAACCGGAAGTCGGACGGCCGCTTGCGCCGCTCGGTCGAAATGATGACCCAGCGGCCAGTCACGGGGTCTTTGCGCAGCTCAGACATCTGTGGAAGGGCCCGGTGTGACCGTGGGCAGCAGCGGCGAACGAGGGCTGCACGGCCGCACACCGTCGGTCGAGACTAGCTGGACAAATCGAAGGCGTTCCTGAACACCTCGATCACCGCCCGCTGGCGGTCGAACTGAATGGCGACGACATCGAAGCGGCACGGACGCTTCGTGAGATGGTGCCGCACCATGTAGTCCATCGCGATCTGCGCCAGGCGGCGGCGCTTGACGAAACCGACCGCCTCGGCTGCCGGACCGAACGCCTGACCGCGCCGCGTCTTCACCTCCACGAACACCAGCGTCTCGCCGTCGCGAGCGATGATGTCCAATTCGCCACACCGGCGTCGGTAGCGGCGGGCAACGATTGCGTACCCGCGGCGCTCCAATTCGCGACAGGCCAGATCTTCGCCGGTTTTTCCGAAGTGGCTTCGGCTGAGAGACATGGCTGGGCGAACCAGCAAAGGTCAGGCCACGGTTCAGCGTGCGACCGGACGCCCCGGGCGCTGCCCGCCTAGTGCCGTTGATGCTCCACCTCCGTCAACGCCTCGTCGACGATCCGGACGGCGATCTCCGCCTGATCGCGGGTCAACACGAGCGGCGGCGAGAACCGGATGGAGTTGGCGCCGGCGCCGAGCAGCAGCAGTCCCCGCCGGAACGCCGCCATCACCACCGCATCGCGCTCGGACCCGGCCCGCTCCTTGGTCTGACGATCGCGCACCAGTTCGACACCAATCATCAAGCCGCGTCCGCGCACGTCGCCGATCAACGGGTGCTTGCCGGCGAGCGCCTCGAGGCCGGCCATCAGATGCACACCGACCGCCGCGGCGTTGGCCATCAGCGTCTTCTGGAGCAGCGTCAACGTCGCGATTGCCGCCGCGCAGGCGACCGGATTCCCGCCAAACGTGCTGGCATGGGCGCCGGCCGGCCACGCCTCCATCGCGTCGGCCCGCGCCATGGCCACACCGAGCGGCAGACCGGAGGCAATGCCTTTCGCCACGGCGATCGCATCGGGAAACACCTGGGCGTGCTCGATCGCGAACATCCGTCCGGTCCGGCCCATCCCCGACTGCACTTCGTCGACGACCAGCAGGATGCCGTGGCTGCGGGTCAGCTCGCGCAGCCGCTGCAGGAACACGTCGGGGGCGACGACGTAGCCGCCTTCGCCCTGGATCGGCTCGACGAAGATCGCCGCGATCTCGTCCGGCGAGACCAGATGCAGAAGAATTTCGTTCTCGAGGTAGCCGAGACACTCGGCGGCGCAGCTTTCCGGCTTCAGACCGATCGGACAGCGGTAGCAGTCCGGGTAGGGGGCGTGGAAGACGCCCGGCGCCATCGGACCGAAGCCGCGCCGCTGGATCGCCTTGCTCGCCGTCAGCGAGAGCGCGCCGAGCGTGCGGCCGTGAAACGCGCCGAGAAACGCAATGATGTTGCTGCGCCCGGTGACGTAGCGCGACAGCTTGATGCACGCCTCGATGGCTTCGGCGCCGGAGTTGCCGAAAAACGATCGCACGCCGCCTTCGATCGGCGCGATCGCCGCCAGTTCCTCGGCGAGCCTGACCTGCGGCTCGTAATAGAAGTCCGTGCCCGACATGTGGAGGAAGCGCTGCGCCTGTTCGGTGATGGCGCGCACCACCTCGGGATGCGAGTGTCCGGTCGACGCGACGGCGATGCCGGCGGTGCAGTCGAGGAAGACGTTGCCGTCGACATCCTCGACCACGGCGCCGGAGCCGCGGGCCATGACGAACGGGTAGGCGCGCGTGTACGACGGCGACA
The DNA here is from genome assembly GCA_039931615.1 of Acidobacteriota bacterium. Classification (GTDB taxonomy): domain Bacteria; phylum Acidobacteriota; class Vicinamibacteria; order Vicinamibacterales; family CAVVIG01; genus JAHFUI01. Next base: position 8,314 of record JBDTRR010000122.1, on the reverse strand, counting down.
CCACCTTGCGGTCGCGCTCGATGATCGCCCTGGCCCTGGGGCCGGGAAGATCGGTCTTGAGCTGCGGGACGGTCACTTTCGCTTCCAGCGCGTCCCGGCCGGACTGTCTTCGAGCAGCACGCCTCGAGCCGCCAGGTCGTCGCGGACGCCATCGGCGGCGGCGAAGTCGCGGCGGCGGCGGGCGGCATGGCGCTCCTCGATCAGCCGCTCGATCTCCTCGACCGCGACCGGCGGCTGCTCGTCTTCGGCACGCCTCAGGCTGAGCACACCGAGCACGCGATCGAAGCCGTCGAACGCCTGGCGGATGTCCGGCACGTCACCGGCGCCCACCTCGCCGGCATCGATTGCCGAGTTGAGCGCCCGGACCAGCTCGAAGATGGCGCCCAGCGCGGCGGCGGTATTGAGGTCGTCCTGCATCGCCTCCGAAAATGCCTGGTGCCCGGCGGCCACCCGCGCCGCGATCTCCGGATGCGATCCGGGTCCAGCCACGCCGTCCAGCCGGGCCAGGAAATCGGTCAGCCGCCGCAGCGACTCCTCGGCCTGCACCAGGCTCGCCCAGGTGAAGTTGAGCTGCTTCCGGTAGTGGGCCGACAACAGCAGATAGCGGACCGCCGACGGCCGATAGCCGCGCGCGACGATGTCGGGGATGGTGTAGGTGTTGCCGAGCGACTTGGACATCTTCTGGTCGTCGACCAGCAGATACTCGACGTGGACCCAGAAGCGCGCGAACGGTTTGCCGGTCGCCGCTTCGCTCTGCGCGATCTCGTTCTCGTGATGCGGGAAGATCAGGTCGATGCCGCCGGCGTGGATATCCATCGGCGACTCCCCGAGCAGCCGCAGCGCCATGGCCGAGCACTCGAGGTGCCAGCCGGGGCGGCCCGGCGGATTGACGATGTTCCAGGCCGGCTCGCCGTCCCGGGCGCCCTTCCACAGCACGAAATCGCGGGCGTCCTCCTTGGCGTAGTTGTCCGCGTCGACCCGCGCCCCCGGCTTCATCCCCTCGTGATCGAGGCGGGCCAGCCGTCCATAGGTCGGCAGCGTCGAGATCTTGAAGTAGACCGAGCCGTCGCTCCGGTAGGTGTGGCCGTTGGCGTCGAGGGCACCAACCAGATCGGCCATCGCCTGCAGGTTGGCCGGGTCGGTCGCCCGCGGCATCTCTTCGACCTCCTCCAACCCGAGCGCGCGGGCATCGTCGCGATACGCGGCGATGTACTGATCCGTGTAGGTCCGCAGATCGACGCCGGCCTTGTGCGCGCCGGCGATGGTGCGATCGTCGACGTCGGTGAAGTTCATCACGTGCCGCATCTCGAAGCCGAGCAGATGCCGCAGTGTCCGGCGCAGGACGTCGATGCAGACGAAGGTCCGGAAGTTGCCGATGTGGCCGCGGGCGTAGACGGTCAGGCCGCAGGTGTACATCCGCACGGTGCGGTCGCGCGCCGGCTCGAACGCTTCTTCAGCGCGGGTCAGCGTGTTGAACAGGCGCATGGGGGCTCAGGGGTGAGGGATTCACGATGTGATGTCAGGATGTCAGGATGTCAGGATGTCAGAAAGTAAGGATGTCAGGAAGTAAGGAAGTAAGGAAGTAAGGAAGTAAGGAAGTAAGGAAGTAAGGAAGCATGGTTGTCAGGATGTGCTGATCTGTTGTCGCCAGATTTCCCGGTCGCCGGCGGCGACCACCACTTCGCACGAGCCGGGGCAGGCGGTGAACAGGAGATCGACGTCGGCATCGGGCGACGCGTCGGCGGCGATGAGCGTGTGCAGCCGGACCGCCAGGCCCTGCACCGCGTCCGCCGGCAGCCCGAGGTGACGGAACACCGCCTCCGCGACGTCGCACAGCATGCCGTCGAGCCGGTCACGGCCCGCGACCCGCAGGGCGAAGACGAACTCGGTAGTCGACACCGCGGGTGATCCTACAGCGAAAGGTGTCCGAACAGCACGCGCGCGCGCGTGCAGTCGGCGGCGATCTGCGCCTTGAGCAGGTCGATCGACTCGAACCGCCGCTCGTCGCGCAACCGCTGCACGAAGCCGACCCGGACCCGGGCGCCGTACAGGTCGCGGTCCAGGTCGAAGATGTGGGTCTCGATGGTCGTCGTCCCCGCTGCGTCGACCGTCGGCCGCGTCCCGACGTTGGTCACCGACGGCAGGACCACGCCGTCGAGGGTGACATTGGTCGCATAGACGCCGTGCGGCGGCGGCAACTCGTTCTTGCTGCAGATGTTCGCGGTCGGGAAGCCGAGCGTCCGGCCGCGCTCGTCGCCATGCACGACGTGCCCCTCGATGTAGTACTGGTGGCCGAGCAGCGCCCCCGCTTCGTCGACGCGCCCTTCACCGATCAGCCGCCGGATCCGGGTACTGCTGACAACGAAGTCCTTGTAACGGACCGGATCGATTTTCTCGGCCCTGAACCCGTAGCGGACTCCCAGGGTGCGCAGCAGGGAGAAATTTCCGGTGCGATCGCGTCCGAACAGGAAGTTCGCGCCGACCCAGACCTCGGCCACCCGCAGCCAGTCGACCAGCACGGTCTGGACGAAGGTCTCGGGCTCCCAGCGCGACATCCCGAGGGTGAAGCGCACGATCGCGGCGCCCTGCAGGCCGGCGTCGGCAAAAGCGTCGACCTTCTGCGCTGTCGTCATCAGCAGCGCCGGCGCCTTGTCGGCGCGGACGACGCGGGGCGGATGGGGATCGAAGGTCATGACGACGGGCGTCGCGCTTCGCTCGCTGGCGACGCGGCAGACGCGATCGAGGATCTTCCGATGCCCGCGATGCAGCCCGTCGAAATTGCCGAGGGCGAGGACCGGCCGCGTCCAGCGCGGCGGCCTCGGGTCATCGGGGAAATGGATGACGTCCATGAATTACGAACCGCAGGGAGCGCGCCGGCCGACACGGCAAGAGCACCGGCCCCTCCCTCGTCGGCTTCCACGTCCGCTTCGGCACCGCTGTCCGCCGGGCTCCCGACCGAGGTCCCGAGTCACGCAATCTCCAAGATCAAACCATCATAGGCCAACTCCACGCCGGCCGGCAGGCGCGCGCAGGTCTCGGCGTGCGGCAGATCGTGACAGATGTGTGTGAAGTAGGCGCGCTCCGGCCCCAGCCGGTCGATCACGTCGAGCGCCTCGGCGACGCTGAAATGGGTGGCGTGCGGCCGATCGCGCAGCGCGTCGATCACCAGCGTCCGCACACCGGCGAGCAGCGGCCAGGAGGACTCCGGGATTTGGTTGCAATCGGTCAGGTAAGCAAACGCGCCCAGCCGGTAGCCGAGAATCGGGTTCGGGCCGTGCAGCACGGGGACCGGCACGAACTCGACGCCGCCGAGCGAGAAGACGCCGCCGATCTCGAACAGCGTCAGGCGCGGAATCCCGCCGCCGACGCGGGTCTTGCCGTCGAAGACGTAGCTGAACACGCGCTGCAGATCGGCGAGCGTGCCGGCGTCGCCGAAACACGGAATCGCCGATCGCTGCATGACGTTGTAGCGCCGCACCTCGTCGAGACCGAGCACGTGGTCGGCGTGGCTGTGGGTGTAGAGGATCGCGTCGACGCGGCGGACCTCGCAGGCGAGCGCCTGGGCGCGCAGATCCGGCCCGGTGTCGACCAGGATGTAGCGCGCCGCGGCGGCGAACGGGACGCCAACCGGCCGATCCGTGGCGGCGCCGAGATCGATGAGAATCGAGGGCCGGGTCCGCTGGTCCCGCGGGTCGTCGGACCGGCACACCGCGCAGTCGCACCCGATCGCCGGCACGCCGCTCGACGTGCCGGTCCCGAGCAGGGTCACGCGCATCGTCGTCTCAGGGTTCGATGATGCGGCGGCCGCCGCTCGAGGCTTCGACGAAACGCAGGCGCAGTTCGTAGAGGACCTGCTCGAGCAGTTCGCGCTCCTCGGGGGTGAGGTTCCCCTTCGTCTTGAGGTCGAGCAGCGCGAGAATCTCGATCATCTGCGCCGCCCCTTCGAGATTGGGCTCGGCCCGGTCGCCTGATTGCGGATCGGGAAGATCGCCGAAGTGGATGGCGGCGGTGCTGGCGAGCGACAGGACGAAGGCGGTGAATGTCAGCGCCGGCTCATACTCTTGATCAGGCATCGGCAGTCATTCTATCGTGGCGTGAGGTTTCCATGTCGTCCGCCGCCACCGAGTTCATTCGCCTGATCGACATCGTCGCGCAGCTGCGGGCGCCGGCGGGCTGCCCCTGGGATCGCGAGCAGTCGATCGATACGCTGAAACCGTTCGTGCTTGAGGAGACCTACGAGGTGCTCGAGACGATCGACCGGCACGACCACGCCGCGCTGTGCGAGGAGCTCGGCGACTTCCTGTATCAGGCGGTGTTCCTGGCGCAGCTCGAGTCGGAGGCCGGTCACTTCAGCATCGCCGACTCGGTGCGCAGCATCGCCGACAAGCTGGTCCGACGGCATCCGCACGTCTTCGGGCGCGACCAGGGCGAGGCCGCGCTCGATACGGCTGGTCAGGTGCGGACCCGGTGGGAGGAAATCAAGGCGCAGGAGCGCGGCGCCGGGAAGCAGCCGCCGACGCTGCTGGGCGGGATCCCGCCGACACTGCCGGCGCTGCTGCGCGCGTTCCAGATCGGCATCCGCGCCGCCTCGGTCGGCTTCGACTGGAGCCGCGTCGCGGATGTGGTCGACAAGATCCAGGAAGAAGTCGACGAACTGCGGGAAGTGGTGGGGACCGGTCAGCCGATCGACGGCGATCGGGCCGAAGAGGAAATGGGCGACCTCCTGTTCTCGATCGCCAACCTCGCCCGCCAGCTCGGCATCGAACCGGAGACGGCGCTGCGCAAGGCCAACGACAAGTTCACGCGGCGATTCGAAGCGATGGACCAATCGATCTCATCGTCCGGGCGGGCAATGAAGGAGATGACGCTGGAGGAGATGGAACGGGAGTGGCAGCGCGCCAAACGGAGTTCCACACAGCAGGACTGAATGGCGAGGCCCGGATGCTCGACTCGCGCCAACCACTCACCACGACGTTGACGCTTCAGACAGATTGCATCATCCTTCGCCACGAAGACACGAAGCCACGAAGAAGAACAATTCTTAAGTAGACACTCGGATTGCTCGTCAGGTCCGAACACCACAGAACACTCACCACACGTTTCGTCGCTTCACGCAGGTTGTCGCATGCCTCGGCCACGAAACGAAGAAGAACAAGTTCTTACGCAGCCACTCGGCTTCACCCGGGGACCTCGTCTGCCCAAGAGACGAAACACGAGTAGGACGTCACAGGACCACTCTCTTCAAGCCGTCCTGCAATATCGGGACGTCGGAAATGGTCGCTCCGGTCAGTAAGGGAAGTTCAGTTGGCATGAGCAACATCCAACCCGGCCTTCTTCGTGTCTTCGTGGCGCATTTCCACGGGTCGATAATGCCCGCCGGATGTAGCCTCACTGACCTGGTTTCGGGGCGCGCTTCAACGGGTCGAGAATGTCCGCCCCGTGAATCCCCTTACCGAGAGCGACTCTCCATCGGTGTCGATCGTCACTGCCCCGTCGCGGTCGGTGCGAAACACCTCCGCCCCACTCTGACGGTAGCGGTCGAGCACCGACGGCACCGGGTGCCCGAAGTGGTTGGCCCGGCCGGCGCTGGCGACCGCGACGGTTGCGGACAGGGCGCTGACGAACTCCGGCGCGCTGGAGGTCAGGCTCCCGTGATGCGGCACCTTGACGACCCGCAGCCGCGCCGGCGGCATCGCGGCCAGCAGATCGCGTTCGACCGCCCGGCCGATGTCGCCGGTCAGCAGCACGGACACGTCGCGCCAGCGCAGCTCGATGACGATCGAATCATCGTTGCGGACCCGCTGCCGCTCCCAGTCCGGCGCGTCCGGATGGCGGACCATCACCTCGACCTCGTCGATCCGCGTGCGGTCGCCGCGCTTCAGGTTCCACCACCTCGCACCAGCCGCCGTCGCCTGCCGCCGCAATGCCTGGAGCGGCTCGAACCGCGGCACCGGGATGCCTTCCCAGATGTCGCGCGGCCTGAACTCGCGCACGATCGACTCGGCGCCGCCGATGTGGTCCGGATCGCCATGGCTCAGCGCGAGCACGTCGAGCCGGCGCACACCGCTGGCCCGGAGCAGCGGCGCCACCACCCGATCGCCGACGTCGAACGTCGACAGCGGCGACAGGCCACCGCTGTCGACCAGCAGTGTCGCGCCGCGCGGAAACCGGACGAACGCCGCATCGCCCTGCGCGACGTCGACGAACGTGACGTGCAGGCGGCCGTCGCCGCGCGCGGCGAGCAGGGTCCAGGGCTGGGCGACGATCCAGAACGCCGCCGCAGCCACCACCGCGAGCGACGCCCGACGCCAGCGCGTCCAGTTCCAATACCACCAGGCGGACACGAGCGCAGCGTAGTAGACGGCAACGACCGCTCCCCGCGGCGGCGCGACGCGAGACGTCAACACCGGAACCAGCGCCACCAGATCGGCGCTCCGGATCAGGCCGGCCGCCGCGAGATGGGCGACGTAACCGAGGGCGCGCGCCACCGGCTCCGAGACGAGCGCAATGGGGACCAGCGCCATTCCGGCCAGCTGGACCACGGTCATCAACGGAATCGCGGCGAAGTTCAGGACCAGGCCGGCGAAGGTGACGCGCGAGAACACCAGCGCGCCGACCGGCAGCAGCACGACCTCGGTCGCGACGGAGGCGGCGAGCATGGCGCCGGCGAGAACCAGCACCCGCGGACGGACCGACCCGCTGAACATCGGCGCCAGCCACAGGATCGCCAGCGTCGCGCCGAACGTCAGGATGAACGCGGGATCGGCGACGGAGAGGGGCTGCGTCGCAACCAGGCACAACGCGACGAAGGCCAGCGCATTGATCGGCGGGCTTCGGTGATCGATGAACCGGGCCGCGAAACAGGTCACGGCCATCAGCGTCGCGCGATCGACCGAGGCGCCGCCGCCGACCAGCCTGGCGTACGCCAGGAGCACGACGATGGCCGACAGCATGGCGACCCGGCCGAGCATCCCGGCCAGGCGGAAGCCGGCCAGCATCAGGCCGGCGAGAATGGCGATGTTGCCGCCGGAGATGGCAATCACATGGTAGGTGCCGGCCTCCTGCAGCCGGCGCTGCACCTCCTCGTCGAGACCGGCCCGGTCACCGATGACGATGGCCGCCACGATCGCGGCCGACTGCGCCGACCACGGCAGGACGGTCCGCGCGATGGCGCGCCGGGCATACGCCCGCACCCGACCGGCCGCTTCGTCGACCCACCCGGCCGGCTCGAGGAGCTCGACCAGCGCCCCGCTCTTGACGGTGCCGACGAGCGTCGTCCCGCGCCTCGCCAGCGCGCGCTCGAAATCGGGGACGTCGGGGTTGAGATAGCGCGCCGGCCGGCGCAGCTGGACCGGCATCCGGATCCGGCGCCCGGCTCGCCAGGCATCGATCCGTTCGGCGGCGAAGGCGCCGATCACGGTCACGACAATGCCGCCGGCGACCGCCAGCTCCGAATCCGGCGCCGCGGGGTCACCGGAAGGTGAACGACCAGGGCCCGGACGACTCGCCGCACCAGGCCCCAGCCGGCGGGTCATCGAATCGATCTCGACGCTGAGTGACACGCCGGTCGCCGTCGGCGCCGCGTCGGCGCGCAGCCGGCCGCTCACGACCGCGAACGCTTCGTCATCCTCGGGAAAGCGCCGGCCGTGCCGGCCGGCCTCGGCGCGCTCATCGCGCGCCAGCTGCTCGAAGGCGGGCCGCAACGACGGCCGCCACGCGCCGTGCCAGGCGTCGGCCGAGAGCATGGCGCCGCCGACGGCAAAGCCGCCGCCGACCGCGCCGGCGACGACCAGCGATCGCGCCGATCGGTGAGCGAGGATGCCGACAGCCGCGCACGCCGCCATCAGCGCGGCACCGGCCGCGAAGCGGAGATCCGGAGCGACCAGGCCGACGACCGACCCGAAGATCAGGCCGATGGCGGGAATCGCGGCGACCGCGCGCACGCCCGGAGCGATGCAACGGACGCCGCAGCATCACTCGCGACAGCCCGAAATCGCGAAACTGCTGATCGCGAAAGACTTCCGCGTCCTCCGTGTGCTCGTGGGCGGAGGAACGCGCGCAGAATCTGCTGGTCGTCAGACCTTCTCGGCGGCAATTCCTGCGTAGTAGTCCTGCAGCGCGCGCACGTCGACGCCCTGCTCCCGCAGCGCCCGGATGGCACTGACCGCGGCCGCGGCGCCGGTCAGCGTCGTGATGCACGGGACCTCGTGCATCATCGCGGCGCGGCGAACGGCGCGGTCGTCGAAGAAGGACTCCCGGCCGAGCGGCGTGTTGACGATCAGATCGATCTTGCGGTTGACGATCTCGTCGGCGA
>JBDTRR010000121.1:0-11669 GCA_039931615.1 Acidobacteriota bacterium | reverse complement strand
AAAGGGGACATTTCTATCGAGGGAAGGATGGGGACATTTCTAACGAGGCTTGACAAGGCGGCGATTGGCGATTGACCGGTCGAGCCTGCCGGAGTACACTGGACGCCTTAATCTTGATATTGAGTCTCATTTTCTAGGGCTCGTCTTGTATGGTCCAAGCGCTCGTCATCACCCTTCGCGAGGGACTCGAAGCGTTCCTCATTGTCGCCATCAGCCTGGCGTTCCTGCGCCGGTCCGGCCGGGCCGCGCTGACCCCCGCGGTCTACTGGGGCATCGCCGCCGCCATCGTCCTCAGCGGGCTGGGCGGCTACCTGCTCTTCAACGCCGCCAATCAGGAATGGCTCGAGGGACCGCTGGCCATCATCGCCGCCGTCTCCGTCACCTGGCTGGTCGTCCACATGTGGCGGGCCGGGCGCGGGATGAAGGGCGAGATCGAGGATCGCCTCCAGGCGTCGACCGTCCGCCCGGGCACCGCCGCGTTCACCGGCGTGTTTCTCTTCACCGTGTTGATGGTCAGCCGCGAAGGAATGGAAACCGCCCTGCTGCTGATGCAGGTGCGCGAAACGGTCAATGTCGTGCTCGGCGCCGTCGCCGGGGTGCTCGCCGCCGCCGGCGTGGCCTGGCTGTGGTCGCGCTATGGGCGGCGCGTCAATCTGGCGCTGTTCTTCCAGGTGACCGCCATTTTCCTGTTCGTCTTCGTCGTGCAGCTGCTGATCCTGGGCGTCCACGAGATGTCCGAGCAAGGGTATCTGCCCTACAGCGAGGCGATCCACGTCAGCACGGAAGCGTGGGGACCCGACAGCTTCCTCGGGCATCTGCTCACCTACCTGCTCGTGATCCTTCCGCTCGGCTGGCTGGTGATTAAGGGTGTGATGGGCCAGCCGGTGGTCCAGCGCCCCGCCGGCCCGACTCACACGACCCAACACTCCGCCGCGCGCTAGACAGCGCCCCCTTCCTTCGTTCGGCGAAACCGACCCGCTCGCGCCGGAACCGCTACAATTTCCGGGCGTTGCCGCAGCCGACCTCGTCGAATCGCCGGACCTACCTCGATTGGGCGCGCGGCATTGCCGTCCTGCTGATGATCGAGGCGCACACCTTCGATGCGTGGACGCTGCCCGGCGCCCGCGCCACCGTGGCGTTCCGCGACGTGACCATCCTCGGCGGCTTCGCGGCGCCGCTGTTTCTCTGGCTGGCCGGCGTCGGTGTCGTCATGGCGGCGACCAACGCGGCGCGGCGGTCAGGCCAACGCACCGCCGGTGTCAGTGCCGCGTGCCGGCGGGGCCTCGAGATCTTCATCCTCGCCTTCCTGTTCCGGCTGCAGGGACTGATCGTCAGTCCCGGCGGCCATCTGGTCACCCTGTTCCGCGTCGACATCCTGAACATCATGGGGCCGGCCATGGTGGTCGCCGCGCTGGTCTGGGGGAGCACGGCGATGCCGGCCCTCCAGGTCGTCCTCTTCGCGGTGCTGGCTGTTGCGACGACGATGCTGACACCGATCGTCAGGGTGTCGCCGCTGGTCGAGCGACTGCCGACCATCCTGCAGTGGTATGTCCGCCCGTTTGCGGACCTGACGCTGTTCACCCTGTTTCCCTGGGCCGGGTTCGTGTTCGCGGGGGCGGCCTGCGGCGTGCTGCTGATGGCGGCGTCCGACGAGCGGGTGGAGCGTCGTCTTCACGCCTGGATCGCGCTCGCGGGCCTGCTGATTCTCTTCACGGGCCGCTACCTGGCTTCGGCGCCGTCGATCTACCGGCAGTCCTCGTTCTGGACCACCTCTCCGACCTACTATGCCATCCGGGTCGGCATCCTCATGACGGCGGTGTCGGCGCTGTATGGACTGGCACGGGTCCTCGAACCCCGCGGGATCCGGTTGGCGCCGCTCGCGCGGTTCGGTCGCGAGTCACTCTTCGTCTATTGGATTCACGTCGAGCTGGTCTACGGCTACGCGACGTGGCCGATTCGCCACCGCCTCCCGGTGGCCGGCTCGTTCATCGCCTGCGTGCTGTTCACCGTGCTGATCTACGCCGCCGTGGTCGGCAAGGGCCGCTTCATGGACCGGCGGCGGCTGCGGAACAGGGGGCGTGAGCCGGCGTCGGCGGCTTAGGGTGCCGTGGCGTGCGGAGTCCCAGGCTGGATCGAGTGGCGTCGACCAAGTTCGACGAAATGACAGAACTCATTTACTGGCAGTGGCTTAGGCGCCATTTGCCGGCGGCAGCGTGCACGAGATGCGCCGATCGACGCGAAAAAGTCGTTGAGATGGTTCCTCATGGGTCGCTACAATTCGCGCCGACAACTCGCGGCTGTGGTGCCTCCGCGCGGGCCTTCCGAAGAGTCCGGGACTCAACCTATGATCAACGTCGCCGCCATCCGGATGCAGCAGTTCGGCGTGCAGTTCTACCAGGCGTCGTTGACCGCCAGTGATATCGATAAACTGGTCCGGTTCGAGGTCCTCAGTTACGGAGACGGTGCTCAAGCGGGCGTCAGGGGCGGCAAACAGCGGTCCGGCGCGCCGGTCTCGAAAGTGAATTGGGACCTGCTCGAGCGGCGGATCGCGTCGAGCGAGAAGGCGTATCAGCGCCACATCATCCGCCGCAAGATCGACGAACTGGTGCAGTACTACGAGCAGTGCCGGCAGGCGCGCGACCTGCCGTCGATTCCCGGCGCCGTGATCATCTCGTGCGACGAGAAGCTGGCGTTCCAGGCGGCTGACGCCGATGCCCGGGTCGGCATCCTGAAGGTGCCGGAGCGCGAGGGCATCCTGCGGGCGATCGACGGCCAGCACCGGCTGCTCGCGCTCCACGCCGACATCGATCGCTTCCAAGGCGAGGATTTCAACGTGCCGGCGATCATCTTCGACCGGCTGCCCGAAGATCACGTCGTCCAGATGTTCGTCACCATCAACGCCAAGCACACGCGGCTGAATGCATCGCATCTGGTCAGTCTGTCCGGCCGCCAGTTGTACCGCGACGACAACCTCGCCACCGCGCACGACGTCGTCCGCGCCCTCAACGACCGGGAGGATTCGGCGCTGCACGACGAGATCAAGCTGCTCGGCGTCGGGCGCGGCCGGATCGCGCAGGCGCCGCTCGCCCAGGAGCTCAAGAAGCTGTTCGCCTCGGACACGCTGGGCCGCAAGTCCGGCGACTTCCACGACGAGATCAGGAAGTTCTTCGTCAACTACTTCAAGCAGATCGCCCTGGTCTTCGGCGGGGCGTGGAACGGCCGCAAATACAGCATCAAGTCGGCGTCGGCCCTGCGCGCGTTCGTCAAGGTGGCACCGGACGTCATCCGCCGGCTCGATCAGGAGCACGCCGATCGTTCGGATTTCCGCGCCATCGGCCGGGCGATCGCGCCGTGGGGCCGGCGCATCGGCGACCTGCGGTTTGAAACCGAAGGGGCGTGGAAACGGTCGGGGACGACGGTCGATTCGCTGGTCAAGGAGCTGCGGCTGGCGCTGCAGTATCCGGAAGGCGCAGCGGTTTGAAGGCAAAAGGCAAAAGGCAGAAGTAAAATCGCATCCTGGCTTTTGCCTTTACTTTGCCTTTTGCCTTCTGACTGTCATTATCATGGCCACCCTCCTCGTCACTGGCGGCGCCGGTTTCATCGGTTCCAATCTCGTGCAGCACCTCCTCGATCACACCGACGACCGTCTGGTCGTGGTCGACAAGCTGACCTACGCCGGCACGCTGCTCAACCTCGAGTCCGCCCTGCGGCAGCCGCGGCTGACCTTCATCCAGGCGGATATCGCCGATCGGAGCGCGATCGATCAGGTCTTCCGCGAGTCCCGGCCGGACGCGGTGCTGAACCTGGCGGCCGAGACGCACGTCGATCGGTCGATCGACGGCCCGCGTCCCTTCATCGACACCAACATCATCGGCACCTTCGTGCTGCTGGAGGCGGCCCGGGCCCTGCTGGCGGAGCTGCCCGCCGACCGCCAGGCGGCGTTCCGCTTCCTGCACGTTTCGACCGACGAGGTCTACGGCACGCTCGGTCCGAGCGGGCTGTTCAGCGAAGAGACCCCCTACGCGCCGAATTCACCCTACGCGGCGAGCAAGGCGGCCGCCGATCATCTGGTGCGGGCCTACCATCACACCTATGGGCTGCCGGTGCTGATGACGAACTGCTCGAACAACTACGGGCCGTTCCAGTACCCCGAGAAGCTGATTCCGCTGATGATCCTGACGGCGCTCGAGGGCAGACCGCTGCCGATCTATGGTGACGGCGGCAACGTCCGCGACTGGCTGCACGTCGACGACCATTGCGCCGGCCTGCTGCTGGTGCTGCGGCAGGGCCGCCCCGGCGAACGCTACAATGTCGGCGGCGGCAACGAACGGACCAACCTCGAGATCATCGATGGCATCTGCGACGCGCTCGATCGGCTGCGGCCGGCGGCCGCCGATCCGGAATCGGGATTTGGCTCGAGTTATCGCCGTTTGAAGTCGTTCGTGCCGGATCGTCCCGGCCACGACCGGCGATACGCCATCGACGCGACAAAGATCGGCCGCGAGCTGGGCTGGTCAGCGCGCCACCGGTTCGAGGACGGCCTGACCGCCACCGTCCGCTGGTATCTCGATCACCGCGGCTGGTGCGATGCGGTCCAGGCCGGGCGCTACGGGCGCGAACGGCTGGGGCTGGGCAGCGGGGCGGCTTAGCAATTAGCAATTGGCAATTAGCAATTAGCAATTAGCAATTATTAGCAATTAACAATTCACAGGTCTCGAACTCCGGATTTCTTGGTCCTCATACATTCCTAATTCCTAATTCCTAATTCCTAATTAATGTTAAAGGGCATCATCCTCGCCGGTGGGTCGGGTTCGCGGCTGCATCCCCTGACGCGCGCGGTCAGCAAGCAGCTGGTCCCGATCTACAACAAGCCGATGATCTACTACCCGCTGTCGACCTTGATGCTGGCGGGCATCCGGCAGATTCTGGTGATCACCACACCACACGAGCAGGAGGGTTTCCGGCGGCTGCTGGGCGACGGGTCGGACATCGGTCTGCAGGTCGAGTACGCCGCGCAGCCCAGCCCGGACGGCCTGGCCCAGGCCTTCCTGATCGGCCGCGAGTTCATCGGCGCTGATCGCGTCGCGCTGGCGCTGGGCGACAACATCTTCTACGGCGCCCATTTCTCCGATTACCTCCGTGCCGCCGCCGCGCGCGACATCGGCGCGACCGTGTTCGGCTATCGCGTCCGCGATCCGGAGCGCTACGGCGTGGTCGAGCTCGATGCGGCCGGCCGCCCGATCGGTCTCGAAGAGAAGCCGGCGAAGCCGAGGTCGTCGTACGCGGTGACCGGACTGTATTTCTACGACAACCAGGTCGTCGACATCGCCGCGTCGCTCCGGCCCTCGGCGCGGGGCGAGCTCGAAATCACCGACGTCAACCGGCGCTACCTGGAGCAATCGCAGCTGCACGTCGAGCAGCTCCCCCGCGGCATCGCCTGGCTGGACACCGGCACGCACGAGTCGCTGATGCAGGCCGCCAACTACATTCATGCGCTCGAAGAGCGGCAGGGGCTGATGGTGGCGTGCCTGGAGGAGATCGCCTACCGGATGGGCTACATCACGGCGGAGACGCTCGAGCAGCTGGCGCGGTCGATGGAGTCGAGCGGCTACGGCCAGTACCTGTTTCGGCTGCTCGAGCAGGAGTCATGACCGTGCGATTCGCGCCGACGGAACTGCCCGATGTCATCGTCGTCGAACCGGACCTCCATCGCGACGGCCGCGGCTTCTTCCTGGAGACCTATCACGCCGGCAAGTATGGCCGCGGCGGCATCGACGGTCCGTTCGTCCAGGACAACCATTCGCAATCGGTCGGCGGCACCCTGCGCGGGCTGCACCTGCAGGTCCACCGTCCGCAGGGCAAGCTGATCCGCGTCATCCAGGGCGAGATTTTCGACGTCGCCGTCGATGTCCGGCGCGGGTCGCCGACGTTCGGCCGTTGGGTTGGCGTGACGATCTCGGCGGCGAATTTCAAGCAGTGTTTCGTCCCGCCCGGTTTTGCGCACGGCTTCTGGGTGACGAGCGCCGAGGCCCAGGTCGAATACAAATGCACGGACATCTACGATCCGGCCAACGAAATCGGGATCGCCTGGAACGACCCGGCGCTGGCGATCGCCTGGCCGGTCGGCCAGCCGCTGCTGTCCGAGCGCGACAAACGGAATCCGTCATTGGCCGCGCAGCTCGATCGGTTGCCGGCGTGGCGCCCGCCGGCCGATGCGGTCCGACGTTGATCGGACCGTGGCGACAGATTCGTAACTGCCGCCACGAATTTCGTGAGTCGGCAGGATCGCGCCGCTGCGGAAATCCCGACTTTCCCGGCAAAAACGCCGGGCATGCCGCTTGCGTCCACACGGCTCTCGTTGCTGATCTGATTGCGGCACGGTGCCGTGAATGCTGGGGGAGCCAGATCGGTGACGCAGGGGGGCAGCGCAATCACGCGCTGCCCTTTTGTTTTGTGGGCTGCTTCGCTCACGGGGACGCAGAGGAGGCAGAGGGCGCAGAGGGCGCAGAGGGCGCAGAGGACCCGGAGGGCTGAAGTGCTGCGAATCGACCTCAACGCCGACGTCGGCGAATCGTTCGGCGTCTATGCCCTTGGCGCCGACGCCGGCCTGATGCGCTCGATCACGTCGGCCTCGATCGCGGCCGGCTTCCATGCCGGCGATCCATCCGTCCTGCGCCGGACCATCGCGCTCGCGAAATCACACGGCGTGGCGATCGGCGCGCATCCGGGTTTCCCCGATCTGATCGGTTTCGGACGCCGCGAGCTTCAGGTGTCGGCGGCGGAAGCCGAGGACTTCGTCCTGTATCAGATTGCCGCGGTCGCCGGCGTCGCCGCCGCCGAGGGCGTCAAGCTGCAGCACGTCAAGCCGCACGGGGCGCTCTACAACATGGCGGTGCGGGATCCGGCGCTGGCGGCGGCGATCGCCAGAGCGGTGACCGCGTTCGATCGGTCACTGATCCTGTTCGGGCTGGCCGGATCCGAGATCATCAGCGCCGGGCGCGCGGCCGGCCTGCGAGTCGCCGCCGAAGTGTTCGCCGATCGCGCCTATCAGCCCGACGGATCGCTGGCGCCACGCAGCCGTGCCGGCTCGGTGATTCACGATGCCGAGGCGGTGGCGTCACGGGCGATGCGGATGATCGCCGATCGGGTCACCGCCGCCATCGACGGCTCGATCGTGCCGATCGAGGCCGACACCATCTGCGTCCACGGCGATACGCCCGACGCGGCGGAGCTCGCCGCCGGTCTGCGCGCCCGCCTCGGAGCCGCGGGCGTGACCGTCGCCGCGATCGGATCGGCCCTCTAGCTCGCCACCGGCGCTGGATTCCGCTCCGCGAAGCCGGCCTGGTGCCAGTACGGGTACGGGCGTGCGGTCTCGCTGGCCCGACTCAACACCTGGATCTGATCCGCGGTCAGCGTCCAGCCCACCGCGCCGAGATTCTGCCGCAGCTGCTCCTCGTTGCGGGCGCCGATGATCACACTCGAAACGGTCGGCCTCTGCAGCAGCCAGTTGAGCGCCACCTGCGGGACCGTCTTGCCGGTCTCGCGCGCCACCGCGTCGAGCGCCTCGACCACCGTGAACAGATACTCGTCGGCCACCTGGGGACCCAGGTCCACCACCGCTGGATTCTGCAGCCGGCTGGTCGGCGGCGCCGGCTGACCACGACGGATCTTCCCGGTCAGGCGGCCCCAGCCGAGCGGACTCCACACCACGCAGCCGACCTCCTGATCGAGCGCGAGAGGCATCAGCTCCCACTCGTAGTCGCGGCCGATCAGCGAGTAGTAGGCCTGGTGCGCCACATACCGGGCCCAGCCGGCCCGCTCCGAGGCGGCCAGTGATTTCATCAGATGCCAGCCGGAAAAGTTGGAGCAGCCGATATACCGGATCTTGCCGTCGACGATCAGCTGGTTGAGCGTCTGCAGGGTCTCCTCGACCGGTGTCTGCGCATCGAAGGCGTGGATCTGAAACAGATCGATGTAATCGGTGCCGAGCCGCCGCAGGCTGTCTTCGACCGCCTGGACGAGATGGAATCGCGACGAGCCGACGCTGTTCGCTCCCGGACCGCTGCGAAAGCCGGCTTTCGTCGAGACGATCACCTGCTGGCGGCGGCCCCTGATCGCCTGACCCAGGATTTCTTCCGCGGTGCCGGCGGAATAGACGTCCGCGGAATCGAACATGTTGAGCCCGGCTTCGAGGCAGATGTCGACGAGCCGCGTCGCTTCCGAGACCCCCGACGCGCCCCAGGCCTTGAAGAAGTCGTTCGATCCGCCGAACGTTCCCGTGCCCAGACTGAGAACCGGCACCTTGAATCCCGACCCGCCCAGCACTCGATATTCCATCAATGCTCCCTTCCGCGCCTTCGCGTCATTCGGCCGGCGGCCCGCCAGCCGCGCCTTCGTCCCGCAGCGCGCGCCGCAGTACCTTCCCGACCATCGTCTTTGGCAGCTCCGTTCTGAACTGAACGCGTGACGGCACTTTGTAGGGCGCGATATGTTGACGGCAGAACATGCGCAGCTCCGCCTCCGTCGCCTGCTGATCGGTCCGCAGGACGACCCAGGCGTGCACCGCCTCGCCCTTGGCCGGGTCGAGCACTCCCGCCACACCGACTTCCGCGACGGCCGGATGTGACGCCAGTACTTCCTCGATCTCGCGCGGCCAGACCTGGAAGCCGCTCGTCTTGATCAGATCCTTCTGCCGATCGACGATGAACAGATACCCGTCCTCGTCGAGATAGCCGAGGTCGCCCGTGTGCAGCCACCGCGTCGGTGGAGTGGTGCCGCCGCTCGATGTGGACGGCACCGCGGGCGGATCGCCGTGGTCCCGTAGCGCATCCGCTGTTTCGTCAGGACGATGCCAGAACCCCGCCATCAGCTGCGGCGCCGCGATGGCAATCTCGCCGGGCTCATTCGGGGGCAGGACGCGCGTGCCGGTCTCGGCGTCGAAGATGCGGACGTGGACGTCCGGCAGCGGCATGCCGACCGATCCGAGCTTGTTTCGACCAACGACCGGGTTGACGCACAGTGCCATCATGGCCTCGGTCAGCGAATAGCCCTCGACGATCCGCCCCCCGGTCAGCGCTTCGAAGCGCTGCTTGGTCTCGGCCAGCAGTGCGGCGGCGCCGGAGAAGCAGATCTTGATCGACCTGAAGTCGGCCTTGCCGCGCTGCACGTCGCGATGATTCAGCAGGGCGTTATACAGGGTCGGCACCCCGTTGAAGAAGGCCGGCTTCACCCGGCGAATCGTCGCCAGCAGATCGGCCAGGTCGCGTGGATTGGGGACCAGCGCCAGCGGATTCCCGTTGACGACCGCCAGGCTCTGGACGCCGACGTTCGCGTAGACGTGGAACAGCGGCAGCGGGGCGCAGATGACATCCCGCTCGGCGACCATCACCGACGCGGTCCACGCCTGGATCTGGAGGCCGGTCAGGACGTACGCCGCGTGGGTCCCGACGGCGCCTTTCGGCGTCCCGGTCGTGCCGCCGCTCATCAGCAGAACGGCGGGGTCGTCTGGCGACAGGGCGGCGCGAGGCGCCGGCCGTCCTTCGTGCTCCCGGATCAGCCGCCCCAGATCATGGTCGCCGGCCGCCAGCACGATTCGATCGCCATCGCGTTTTTCGCGGGCGATCGTGAACAGGAGGCGCAGCAGCGGCGGAAAGTGCTGCTTGATGTTGGTGGCGATGACGCGGCGGAGCGCCGTTCGTGGCTGCACCGCCTTGACACGGGCATAGTACCGCGTC
The DNA here is from genome assembly GCA_039931615.1 of Acidobacteriota bacterium. Lineage (GTDB taxonomy): Bacteria > Acidobacteriota > Vicinamibacteria > Vicinamibacterales > CAVVIG01 > JAHFUI01. The sequence continues at coordinate 1,935 of JBDTRR010000121.1, read as the reverse complement.
AGCGTGACGATGGTCTCGACCTGGTGATCGTGGAGCGGACCTTCGATCTCGCGCTCGGTGTAGGTCGGGTTCAGCGGCGCGACGATGGCGCCGACCTTCCACGCGCCGAACTGGGCGATGAGGAACTGCGGGCAGTTCGGCAGGAGCAGCGCCACCCGATCGCCGCGCCTGATGCCGAGCGCCGCGAACGCGGCCGCGCACGCATCGCTCAGCCGTTCGAGCTCACGCCAGCTCAGCGTCGACCCCTTGAACAGGATCGCCGGACGGTCCGGACGCAGCCGCGCCGCGTCGGCCAGATAATCGACGAGCGTGCGGCCGGGATAGGGCGCGAGAGAGGGCGGCACACCCGGGTCGTAGTGGTCGAGCCAGGGCGCTGCGGCGATCATCGTCGGCTGGATTATACCCAGCGCACCTTGCCAGCCGACAAGGCGGCCTGCGGCGCGAGCAGCATCACCAGCAGCGCCTTCTGGGCGTGCAGCCGATTTTCGGCCTGATCGAACACGATCGACACTGGCGACTCGAACACCTCCGTCGTCACTTCTTCACCGCAGTGCGCCGGCAGGCAATGCATGAACAGCGCGCCCGGTTTGGCCAGCGCCATCAGCATGTCGTTGACCTGGTAGGCCGCGAACACGCGGCGGCGGACCGCCGCCTCCGCTTCCTTGCCCATCGACGTCCACGTGTCGGTGTAGACGGCGTCGACGCCGGCGACTGCCTCGGCCGGCCGGTCGAACAAGCGAAGCCGGGCGCCATGACCGGCCGACTGCACGGCCTGGTCCAGGACGTGGGGCGGCAGCCGATAGCCTTCGGGGCTGGCGATGTGGAGGTGCATGCCGAGCATCGCCGCCGCATAGGCCAGCGACGTCGCCACGTTGTTGCCATCCCCGACGAACGCGATCGTCCGGCCGCGCAGCGTGCCCCAGCGCTCCCGCAGCGCCAGACAGTCCGCCAGAATCTGGCAGGGATGCTCGTCGTCGGTCAGCGCGTTGATGACGTGCAGCCGGTGCGCACTGGCGGCGAACTCGCCGAGCAGCCGCTGCGAGAAGGTCCTGACGACGACGCCATCGACCCAGCGCTCGAGGCTCCGGGCGATGTCCGCGACCGGTTCCCGTTGACCGAGGGCGATGTCGGGCTGCAGCCCGATCGCTTCGCCGCCGAGCTCGCGCACGCCGACCTCGAAGGTGGTCCGCGTGCGGAGCGACGACTTCTCGAACAGCATCGCGATGTAGCGGCCGGCCAGCACCTGCGCGGTTGGCGCCTGCGCGCCGAGCGGGCGATCGGCTTTGAGGCGGCCGCCCAGCTCGAGGCAGCGCTCGAGGCCGGCGGGTCCGAGATCGAGGATCGAGAGAAAATCCTTCCGGGGCATCACAGCCTCTACCATGACCGGTGGCGCTCAGGTTCGATAGTCGGCGTTGATGCGGACGTAGTCGGCGCTGAGGTCGCACGTCCAGACCGTCGAGACCGCGCCGCCCGAGCCAAGATCGACCGAGACGTCGACCTCGTGCCGCTTCAGATATTCCGCCGCGAGCGGCGCCGACTCGTCGTAGGGACGTCCATCACGAAACAGGACGATCGAACCGATCGCGACCGCGGCGCGCGAGAGCTCGAACGCCACCCCGGCCCGCCCGGCGACCGCAATCAGCCGGCCCCAATTGGGGTCGCCGCCGTGGATGGCGGTCTTGACCAGCAGCGAGTTGGCGATCGCCTTGGCGGCGCGCCGTGCGTCGGCCGGAGACGCGGCGCCGGTGACCGTCACGGTCACGAGTTTTGTCGCGCCTTCGCCGCCGCGGACGATCCCGAGTGCCAGCTCGCGACAGACCGTTCGCAGGCCGGCGGTGAACTCCTGGTAGGTCGAGTCGTCCACCGTCGCGCCGCCGGTCCCGTTGGCGAGCAGCATCACGCAGTCGTTGGTCGAGCACTCGCCGTCGACGGTGA
>JBDTRR010000120.1:0-11967 GCA_039931615.1 Acidobacteriota bacterium | reverse complement strand
TGACCTACTTCATCAAGAAGGCGCACAACCGCAACGTCTGGGTCCGGCCGCGGATTGTGATCGGCGTGCCGTCCGAGATCACCCAGGTCGAGAAGCGCGCGGTGAAGGACAGCGCCTACCGGGCCAAGGCGAGCGAGGTCCATCTGGTGGAGGAAGCCATGGCCGCGGCGATCGGCGCCGGCATGCCGATCACCGAGCCGTCGGGCAACATGATTGTCGACATCGGCGGCGGCACCACCGATATCGCCGTCATCTCGCTCGCCGGCATCGTCTACAGCAAGGCGGTGCGCGTCGCCGGCAACGAGATGGACGAGGCGATCATCCAGTACATCAAGAAGACCTACAACCTGCTGATCGGCGAGCGCACCGCCGAGGCCATCAAGATGGAGATCGGCTCCGCCTTCCCGCTCGACGAGCGGATGACGATGGAGATCAAGGGCCGGCATCTGATCGAGGGCGTGCCCAAGACCATCACCATCACCGACGAGGAAATCCGCGAGGCGCTGGCCGAAACGGTCAACGTGATTGTCGACGCGGTCCGCGTCGCGCTCGAGCGCACGCCGCCCGAGCTCTCCGCCGACATCGTCGATCGGGGGATCGTGCTGACCGGCGGCGGGTCGCTCCTGAAAAACCTCGACAAGCGCCTGCGCGAAGAGACCGGTCTGCCGCTGGCGATGGCCGAGGACCCGCTGTCGTCGGTCGTGCTGGGTGCCGGGAAGATGTTGTCCGACTTCAATCTGCTGCGGAAGATTTCGATCGACTGAATGAGCGCGTCACTCTCCCCCTCGGTGGGCGCGGCGGATCGGCCGGGCGACGGGCGCCGGATTTCCACTCGTGTCGTCATCTCCAGCTGTGGCCGGTGATGGCGATCCTCGACCTCAGACAGCGCGCCGGTTACCTGTTCATTGCGGTGATGTTGGGTCACGTGCTGCTGATCTCGGCTCAGGTCAACGCCCGGACCGGGGTGCCGATTCTCGAGGCGTTCACCTTCGGGCTGTTCGCCGAAATCCAGCGGGTGGTCTCGAGGGGCAGCTCGAGCGTGAGCGAGATCTGGACCGGGTACATCGGGCTCCGCCGGGTCAACGCTGAAAACGAACATCTGCGGCAGCAGCTGGCGGTCGCACTGATTGACCTGCAGCAGCAGCGCGCGTTGGCGGACCAGAGCCGCGGCCTGGCCCGCCTGCTGGAGCTGCACGACCAGCCGGCACTGAAGACCACCGCCGCCGCGATCATCGCCGATGCGGCGGCGCCGGATTTCCGCACCGTGACGATCGACAAGGGAGACGCCGACGGCGTCCGTCCGGACATGGCGGTGATCGCTCCCGCCGGCGTCGTCGGCCGGGTCGCCGTGGCGAGCGGCCGCGCCGCGAAGGTGCAGCTGCTGATCGACCGCAATGCCGCGGCCGGCGCCATCGTCGGGCGTTCGCGGGCCCAGGGCGTCGTGGTCGGCGGCGGCGCCGACGAGCGGTTGAGCATGGAATACGTGTCCGAAACGGCGGATATCGTCGTCGGTGACGCGGTGATGACGTCGGGCATCGACGCGATCTATCCGAAGGGCTTCGTGATCGGCACCGTCGAGGCGGTCGACAAGAATGGGCCGTCGTACCGGCGCATCGTGGTCAGGCCGGCCGTCGACTTTCACGCGCTCGAGGACGTGCTGATCGTGCTGACGCCCGCGGCGCGCCAGGCCGAGGGGAGCCGCGAGTGAGGACGGTCGGGGTGATCCTGGCGATCGTGGCGGCGGTCGTCCTGCAAACCACGCTGGGCCGGTATATCGCCCGCGCCACTGTCGCGGTCGATCTCGTGCTGGTCGTCGTCGTCGCCGTGGCGCTGACCTGTGGACCGGTGACGGGTCTGTTGACCGGAACGGCGGCGGGCCTGGCTCAGGACGCCCTCTCCAGCGGGGTGCTCGGCATTGGCGGGCTGGCCAAGACGCTGGTCGGGTTCCTGGTCGGGATCGTTGGCAGCCAGTTCATTGTCGCTCAGCCGTTCTCGCGGTTCGTCGTGTTCCTGGCCGCCACCGCGCTCCATGCGGCCGTCTTCATCGGCCTTTATGTCATGCTGGATTTGCGTCAGTTCGGGACGTCGTACGCCGCGGTGGGCGGCCAGGCGGTCGGCAATGCGGTGGTCGGCGTGGTGGTGTTCCAGCTGGGTGAGTTTTTGCCCGGTGTGGTCGAGCGCCGGCGCTCCCAAAGAGCTAGAATCCGAAGATAGCGTGCGGCGATCGGTGTCCACGCGGCGCCCCGCGGTCCAGACCTGCATATGGCCCTGATTGAAGATCGGCGCAAAATCTCGCTGCGGCTGACGGTCCTGCAATACGGCGTCATCGTCATTTTCTCGGTGCTCGGGGTGGGCTTCTGGGTGCTCCAGGTGGTGCAGCACGCCAAGTACGCGGAGATCGCCGAGAACAACCACCAGCGGACGCTGGCGCTGCGGGCGCCGCGCGGGCTGGTGTTCGACCGCGACGGCCGGGTGCTGGTGGAGAACCGGCATTCCTACGGCATCTCGATCGTCCGCGAGCACACCAAGGATCTCCACCGGACGGTCGCTGTCCTGGCGGCGGTGCTTGGCATCGAGGAATCGCAGGTCCGCGAGATCGTCGACCGGCACCGCCGCGAACCGGCCTACCGGCCGATCACCGTCGTGCAGGACGCCTCGCTGGCCCAGGTCGCGGCTGTCACCGCCCGGCGCTTCGAGCTGCCGGATGTGCTGGTCGAACAGGTGCCGACGCGCCGCTACCCGGAGCTGCTGGCCTCGCATCTGTTCGGCTACGTCGGCGAAGTGAATGACAGCCAGGTCACCGAAGGCGGCAAGCTGAAGAGCGGCGACATCGTCGGGCAATCCGGCATCGAAAAGATCTACAACGCAATGCTGATGGGCGAGGACGGCGCGCGGCGCGTGGTCGTCAACAGCGTCGGGCGCGAGATCCGGACGCTCGATGAAGACGACGCGACCGAAGGGAAGCGGCTGCGGCTGTCGATCGACTACGACGTGCAGAAGGCGATCGAGGACGGGTTCGACACCATCGGGTTCAACGGCGCCGCCGTCGTCCTCGAGCCGAACAGCGGCGAGGTGCTCGGTTTCACCAGCCGGCCGGCCTACGACCCCAACGCGTTCGCCGCCGGCATCGACCGCGCGGCCTGGAACGCGCTGACCAGCGACGAGCTCCGGCCGCTGAACGACCGCGCCATTCAAGGGCGGTATTCGCCCGGCTCGACGTTCAAGATGGCCGTCGCGCTGGCGGCGCTCGAGGAAGGCGTCATCACGCCGGATTTCCACGTCAACTGCGCCGGCGGCGCCACGTTCTACGGCCGGCCGTTCAAGTGCTGGAAGAAGGGCGGCCACGGCTCGATCGATCTGCGTCACGCCATCGAGCAGTCGTGCAACGTCTACTTCTACACCGTCGCCAACATGGTCGGCGTCGACAAGATCAATAAATGGGCGACGGCGATCGGACTCGGCGTCAAGAGCGGCATCGATCTCCCCAATGAGGTGACCGGTCTGGTGCCCTCGACGCAGTGGAAGCGCGAGCGGATGCACGAGAAGTGGTACGCCGGCGAGACGATCTCGGTCGGCATCGGCCAGGGCGCGGTGGCCGTCACCCCGGTTTCGATGGCGGTCTACATGGCGACGCTCGCCAACGGCGGCACGCGCGTGACGCCGCACCTCCTGAAGGCCGTCGACGACGGCACGGGCTGGACGCCGGTGCCGGCGCCGGCGCCGCAGTCGCGCGTCGACATCGATCCCGAGAAGCTGCAGGCGATCCGGGACGGCCTGTTCATGGTGGTGAACGGCGGCGGCACCGGTCACAACGCCCAGATCAAGGGCCGCGATGTTTCGGGCAAGACCGGCACGGCGCAGGGGATCTCGAACCAGGGCCGGGCCGCCGCGGTCAACAGCAAGAAGGATCTGCGCGACAACGGCTGGTTCGTGTTCTTCGCCCCGCGCGACAAGCCCGAGATTGCCGGGGCGGTGCTGCTCGAGCACGGTGTGCACGGGTCCAACGCGGCGCTGGTGGCGCATCACATCATGGAGACGTTCTTCGCCAAGAAGGACGGCCAGCCGCTGCCGCCCAAACCGCAGTTCAAGCCGAATCTCGTGCCCTAGCCATGTTTGAACGACGGCTCTACTACCACATCGACTGGGCGCTGCTGCTCGCCATCCTGGCGCTGTGCGGCCTGGGCGTCGCGATGATCTACAGTACGACGTCCGACCCGACCCGGGCGGTGTCGCACATGCACCTCACCCAGATCTACGCCATCGTCATCGGGCTGGGCCTGATGGTGGCGATCCTGAGTCTGGACTACCGCACGTTCACCGACAAGTCACATCTGATCTACATCGTCACCCTGGCGCTACTCATCTACGTCCTGTTCTTCGGCGCCGCGATGATGGGCGCCCGGCGGTGGATTCCCCTCAAAGTCGCCAACCTGCAGCCCTCCGAGTTCGCCAAGGTTGCCGTCGCGCTCGTGCTGGCCAAGTTCTTCGGCGAGACCCGGGGCACCCCGTCGTGGGGGGACCTCGCCATCGGCGGCGCGCTGACAGTGCTCCCGCTCGCGCTGATCGCGAAGGAGCCCGACCTCGGCACAGCGGTCACGCTGTTGCCGATCTTTCTCGCGGTGGCGTATCTGGCCGGCATGCAGATGCGCATTCTCGGATTGCTCGTGCTCTGTCTGGCGCTCGCCGCGCCGGTCGCGTGGAAGTTCGGCATGAGCCCGTACCAGAAGACCAGGATTTCATCGTTTCTCGATCCGTCGTTGGACCCGAAGGGCGCCGGATACCAGCAGCTTCAGGCGCGCATCACGGTCGGATCGGGCGGGCCGACCGGCAAGGGTTTCAGGCAGGGGACGCAGGGGCAGCTCCGGTTTCTGCCCGTCGCCCATAACGATTTCATTTTCTCGGTGCTGGCCGAGGAACAGGGGTTTGCCGGCGTCGTGGTGGCGCTCGGCCTGTATCTGTTCGTCATCCTGCGCGCGCTCGAGGCCGCCAGCCTGGCCAAAGACCGGCTGGGGTCGTACCTCGTGCTTGGCGTGCTCGCCAGCTTCACGTTCCAGGTGATCTACAACGTCACCATGTCGGCCGGGTTGGCACCAGTCAAGGGGCTGACGCTCCCGCTCATGAGCTACGGCGGGTCGTCGATGATAGCGACCCTCGCCGGGTTCGGGCTGATCCTCAACGTCCGGATGCGACGATTCACCAACTGAACGTGCGGCGGTGCAGGTTGACGAACTCAATTAGGGCGGCCCGTTTCCAACCTCCCGCTTCCAGCACCAACTGGAGGCGGGCGCGCGGACCGGACGCCTTAGAGGAGTCCGTTGATGACCAAGGAGATGATCATCTCCTCGAACGGCCACGAAACGATGGTCGCCATTCTCGAGGACGACCTGGTCGCCGAAATCTTCGTCGAACGCGAGCGGCAGCGCGGCGTGGTCGGCAACGTCTACAAGGGCCGCGTTTCCAAGGTGCTGCCCGGGATGCAGTCCTCGTTCATCGACCTCGGTCTCGAACGCGACGGCTTCCTCTACGTCGCTGACGTGCTCGAGGCGGCCGATCAGCTGGCGCAGCTCGAATCGGACGAGGACGACGACGAACGCGCCGGCGAGGCCGGCAAGGACCCTGCTTCCGAGCAGGCCCGCAGCCGCGACGGAGCGTCCGCCGCGCCGCGCGGCCGCGACGATCGCGGCCGGGACCGCGACAAGCCGGCCGCCAAGATCGAGGACCTCCTGAAAGAGGGCCAGGAGATCCTGGTGCAGGTCGTCAAGGAGCCGCTTGGCACCAAGGGCGCCCGCCTCACCTCGCATGTGACAATGGCCGGGCGCTTCCTGGTGTTCATGCCGACCGTCGATCACGTCGGCATCTCCCGCAAGATCGAGTCGCGCGAGGAGCGCGGCCGCCTCCGCGACATCGTCCGCGAGTTCCGTGATGCGCGCGGGTTCACCGGCGGCGTGATCATCCGCACCGCCGCCTCGGGACGTCCGAAAGAGGACATCGTCAGCGACCTGGAAGCGTTTCACGCCATCTGGATCGAGATCCGCGAGCGCACCGAATCATCGCGCGCGCCGGCCGTCGTCTACCGCGAGCAGAGTCTGGTCGGGAAGCTGCTGCGCGATCTGCTGACCGACGAATTCCAGGCGGTCCGGATCGACGACGCGCACGAATATCAGCGCGCGCTCGAACTGATCGAGCGCATCCTGCCGAACCTGGCGCCGAAGGTGAAGCTGTACACCAAGCCGTTCCCGATCTTCGACGAGTACGGCGTCCAGGGCGAGATCGACAAGGCGCTCAAGAGCAAGGTGTGGCTCAAGTCGGGCGGGTCGATCGTCATCAACCAGACCGAGGCGCTGGTCGCCATCGACGTCAACACCGGCCGTTACGTCGGCAAGAAGACGAGCGGCCGCCTGGAGGATACGATCGTCAAGACCAACCTGGAGGCGGTCAAGGAGATCGTCCGTCAGGTCAGGCTGCGCGACCTGGGCGGGATCATCGTGCTCGACTTCATCGACATGGAGGAGAAGAAGAACCGCCAGAAGGTCCTCCAGGCGGTGGAACTGGAGTTGAAAAAGGATCGGTCGCCATCGAAGGCGCTGGCCGTTTCGGACTTCGGCCTGGTCATCATCACGCGTAAACGGGTGAAACAGAGCCTCGAACGCGTGCTGACCGAGCCGTGCCCGTACTGCTCAGGCACCGGCGTCATCAAGTCGAGCTCGACGATCTGCTACGAGATTCTCAGCGAAATCAAGAAGGTGGCTCCGGACCTGAACGGCCACCGGCTGCTGTTGCGCGTCAACCCCGATATCGCGCGCGCGCTGCAGGAAGAGGAAAGCGCGGTGCTCAGCGATCTGAAGCAGGCGATCGGCAAGGACGTCACGATCACGCCGGACGTGCAACTGCATCACGAACAGTTTGACGTGATGGCGGTCTAGGGGAAATCAAGAATTAGGAATTAAGAATTAGGAATTAGGAATTCAGGAATCGAATCTGAATTCCTAATTCTTAATTTTGCATTCCTAATTTCACGCGACCGGGAAGTGGACGAGATAGTGATTCCCGCCCTTGTTGATCCAGAGCCGCTGGTAGTCGCCACCCTTCAGCGTTTCGATCTTCACGCCATTCGCTTTCGGGGGCGTGTCTTTCTGGACCAGCGCGATTTCCGCCTGCGGGACGATGGTGACGACTTCGCGGCCGAGCACTTTACCGCCCTTGACGAATTCAACCCAACGCTCGAGCGGCGCGGTCTGCCCCTTCGCATCCGGGGTCGCCTGCTGTGGCGTGAGACGGACCTGGTAGGTGCCTGCCGCCAGAGGCTTGCCATCAGCCTTGACACCCTTCGTCAGACTCACTGAGCCGAGCGCCAGCTCGCCAGCCGGCGCGGTCGGACTCGGCGCAGTGTTGGGTTGCGCGTTCGGCGCCGTGTGTCCCTGGCCGCCGGTGTCCGGTTTGGCGCCCTTCTCCTGCGCGTACGCTGTGCCGGCGCTGAGGGCTCCCATGAGCGCTCCCACAAGGACCAGATTTTTCATTTGTCGCCTCCCGACGCCCGGGATGGCCGGGCGTGAACCACGCGTGACCGCCCCGATGACGGTGTAAGGACTGCTGAGCTCAGCTGACATCGATTATAGCGGCTTTGTGCAAAGCGAATACCAATCACGAACGCGCGTGTTTCCACCGCCATCTGCCTTCCAGGCGCCCATCCCGCCTCACTTGATGCCCTGGATGAGACAACTCCCTGACTCAAGCGTAGCGATTCCTATCGCTTCATGAGGCGTCGACGTCGGTGGCTGACCGGCTTCGCGGGCCGGCTGTCGCGAGGCGTGCGCCAGCGGATGGCGTCGAATGCGCGCACGCGCGACCGCGATACCACAATCCCTTCCGCCGTGAGCAGTGACCGTTTGAGCATTTCGTCGCCGCCATATCCGCCCAGCCGGCCGCCGGCGGCGATGACGCGATGACAGGGGAGATCCAGCCGGCCGCACGACCGCATGATGTTGCCGACCGCTCGCGAGGCGCGCGGCCGTCCGGCCAGCGCCGCCACGTCGCCGTAGGTGGCGACCCGGCCAGGCGGAATGCGGCGGACGACGGACAGCACCCGGGCCGTGAAGTCTTTCGGTCCGGCGTGACGGGCCGGGCGGGGGTGGGATGTCTGACGGGCCATTGCTGATCGCAACTTTATCCACTCGCGGCCGGCTCGGCCAGACGGCTGATTTGCGCCTGTACCGACAGTTCCGTCGGTACGCGCCGCCGTTGGCCTATCCGCTATACTGCCCGCTCCATGCGCGCCGTCGATGTGATCCGGAAAAAGCGCGACGGCCGCGTCCTGAGCCGCGCCGACATCCAGTTTTTCGTCACCGGCATCACCGCCGGCACGCTGCCCGACTACCAGGCATCGGCGCTGTTGATGGCGATTCTCCTCCGCGGCATGAACGCCGAGGAAACCGCCAGCCTGACCGACGCGATGGTGCATTCCGGAGCGCGGGTGGATCTCTCCGACATCCCCGGGATCAAAGTCGACAAGCACAGCACGGGCGGGGTCGGCGACAAGACCTCGCTGGTGCTGGCGCCGCTGGCGGCGGCCTGCGGCGCGTCGATCCCGATGATGTCCGGGCGCGGTCTCGGGCACACCGGCGGGACGCTCGACAAGCTCGAGTCGATCCCGGGGTTCCGCGTCAATCTGTCGCTGCACGAAATGAAGGCGGCGCTGGGCCGGGTCGGCTGCGTCATGATCGGGCAGACCGCCGAGGTCGCGCCGGCGGACAAGAAGCTCTACGCGCTGCGCGATGTCACCGGGACGGTCGAGAGCATTCCCCTGATCAGCGCCTCGATCATGAGCAAGAAGATCGCCGAAGGGATCGACGCGCTGGTCCTCGACGTGAAGACCGGCAGCGGCGCGTTCATGAAGACCGAAGCCGACTCCCGGTACCTCGCCGAGTCGCTGGTGTCGATCGGCAACGCCTCGGGCGTCAAGACGGAAGCGATCATCACCCGGATGGACGCGCCGCTCGGCCGCGCGGTCGGCAATGCGCTCGAAGTCATCGAGTGCATCGAGGTGCTGAAGGGCGACGGTCCGGCCGACGTCACCGATTTGTCCGTGGCGCTCGCGGCGCGGATGCTGGTGCTGGCCCGGATCGCCGACGACCTGGCCGACGGCGAGCGGCGGCTCCGCGCCGCCATCGCATCGGGCGCGGGCCTCGAGCGATTCCGCCGCATCATCGAGCAGCAGGGCGGCGACCCGCACGTCGTCGACGACTACGGCCGGCTGCCGACCGCCCCCGAACGCTCACTGGTCGAGTCGCCGCGCGCCGGATTCCTGACCTGGCTCGATGCCGAGCTGATCGGCCGCGCGTCGGTGCGGCTCGGCGCCGGCCGCGACCGCATCGGCCAGCCCATCGACACCGCCGTCGGCATCACGGTGCTCAGAAAGCCGGGCGACGAGTTGCGGGCCGGCGACCCGGTGCTGGATCTGTACTACCGCGATCGATCGCGGCTGGAGGACGCCATGCAGCTGGTACACGAGGCGATCCAGATTGGCGACCAGCGGCCGGCCGCGCTGCCGCTGATTGCGGGCGCGGTCCGCTGATGGCCGGCCTGGCCGACTCGCCGCCGACCGGTCCGGTGCGGCGGTCGGCCTCGCGTGACCTGACCATCGCCGGCGGCGCGATCGCCGCCGTCCTCATCGCCGGCCTGGCGGCAGGGTTGGGCCTGACCATCGCCCAGCCGCTGATCGGCGTCATCGCGGTTCTCGGGATCGCGTATGCCGCCTCGACCAACCGTCGGGCGATCGACGCGCGCACCGTGGCGTGGGGCCTGGGTCTGCAGATCGTCTTCGCGCTCGTCGTGTTGAAGACCGCGATCGGCCAGCAGACGTTTACGGCGCTCGGCGACTGGATGACCCGGCTGCTCGGCTTCGCCTTCGTCGGCGCGGCATTCGTCTTCGGGCCGCTCGGCGACAACAGTCAATGGCAGCGGATGGCCGAGGTCCTCGGGCCGGCGGCGTCGGCGTTGCCGGTGGCGTTTCAGGTGGCGCCGACCATCATCTTCGTGGCGGCGCTGTCCGCCGTCCTCTACCACTTCGGCATCATGCAGATCGTCGTCCGGGTCTTCGCCCTGCTGATGCGGCGGGTGATGCGGTCGAGCGGCGCCGAGTCGGTCAACGCCGCCGCCGGCATCTTCATGTCCCAGACCGAGGCGCCCCTGACGGTCCGCCCGTACCTGCCGGCGATGACCGAGTCCGAGCTGATGACGGTGATGACCTCCGGGATGGCGCACATCTCCGCCGGCATGATGGCAATCTACATCCTGTTCGGCGTCGAAGCCAGGCATCTCCTGACGGCGGTCATCATGACCGCGCCCGGTTCGATCATGATCGCGAAGATGTTCGTCCCGGAAACCGGCACGCCGGCAACGGGCGGGGGGGTGCGGCTGGAGGTGGGAACCAGCGACGTGAACGTCATCGACGCCGCGGCGCGGGGCACGATCGAAGGCCTGCACCTTGCGCTCAACGTGCTGGCGATCCTGATTTCCTTCGTCGCCCTGGTCGCCCTGGTCAATGCGATGCTGGGCGCGGTCCACCTGAGCCTGCAGCAGCTGTTCGGATGGGTGTTCTCGCCGGTCGCCTGGGCGCTCGGCGTGCCATGGCGCGACGCGCCGGCGATCGGCAACCTGCTCGGGACCCGGATGGTGCTCAACGAATTCATCGCCTACTCGCAGCTCGGTCCGATGAAGGCGGCCATCGATCCGAAGTCGTTCACGATCGCGACCTACGCGCTGTGCGGCTTCGCCAACCTCGGGTCGATCGGCATCCAGATCGGCGGCATCAGCGCGCTGGCGCCGACGCGCCGCCACGACCTGGCGCGGCTGGGGATTCGGGCGATGCTGGCCGGCACGCTGGCCAACTTCATGACCGCGGCCATTGCCGGCTTGCTGGTGTGAGCGATCGCGTCACGCCGCGCCGACGGCCGTGCCAGGATGCATCAATGGACGATTACGACAGCGTGAGAGAAGCGGCGGACGCGATCGCCGCCCGCCTCCCGGACATCCCCCGGATTGCGGTCGTGCTCGGATCGGGCCTGGGCGATTTCGCCGGCACCCTCGCCGCTGCGGTGTCCGTTCCCTACGGCGAACTGCCGCACTGGCCGGCCTCAGGGGTGGTCGGTCACGAGGGCCGGCTGGTGGTCGGCGGCGTGCGGGGCCGGACGATCGCGGCGCTGGCCGGGCGGGCCCACGTCTACGAAGGGCATGATTTCGGGACCGTCACTTTTGCGGTTCGGGTCCTGGGACTGCTCGGCGTCCGAACGCTGATACTGACCAATGCCGCCGGCGGCGTGAACCCCGGCGTCGCGGCGGGGACGCTGATGGTGATCGACGATCACATCAATCTCATGGGCGGCAACCCGCTGGTCGGGCCGCACGACGATCGATTCGGGGCGCGGTTTCCGGACATGACGGCCATCTACACGCCGCGCCTCCGGCAACTGGCCGATCAGGCGGGGCGCGATACCGGACTGCCGCTCGCGCACGGCATCTACGTCGGGCTGCTCGGTCCGAGCTATGAGACGCCGGCCGAGATCCGGTATCTGCGGTTGATCGGCGCCGACGCTGTCGGCATGTCGACGGTGCCCGAAGCGATCGTCGCCAGCCAGATGGGGATGGAGGTGCTCGGGATTTCCTGCATCACCAACCTGGCCGCCGGCATCCTTCCGCAGTCGCTCGATCATCGCGAAGTGATTGAAACCGCAAGCCGCGTCCGCGCCCGGTTCATCGACATCCTCGAGCGAGTCATCGACCGCCTCTGACCCTCGGCCACGAAGTCACGAAGAAGAAATCCTGCTTGTCGGGAGGCCACGAAAACACGAGAACACGAACACACTCGAATTCCCAATTCTGAATGCCCAATTCAGGCGAACGTTTTTCAGCGGCCTGCCAGTGTCCCGAATCAGAGATTCGCTGACATATTCCGAGCGGGGCATCCCGCCT
>JBDTRR010000119.1:0-11972 GCA_039931615.1 Acidobacteriota bacterium | reverse complement strand
CGAGCGCAATCTTCAGCCCTTCCAGGATGTGATAGCGGGCCTCGGCCTTGCGCAGTTCGAACTCGGTGCGCCGGCGAACGACCTCGCGGCGGAAGTCGGTGAAGGTCTCGATCAGCTCGAGCAGCGTCATCACCTTCGGCCGGCCGCCGACGATCGCCAGCATGATGATGCCGAAGCTGAGCTGCAGCTGGGTGTGCTTGTAGAGATTGTTCAGCACCACCTCGGACAGCTCGCCGCGCTTGAGCTCGATGACGATCCGCATGCCGTCGCGATCGGACTCGTCGCGCAGGTCGGAGATCCCCTCGATCGTCTTCTCGCGCACCAGGTCGGCGATCCGCTCGATCAGCTTCGCCTTGTTGACCTGATAGGGAATTTCGGTGACGACGATCGCCTGACGGTCGCCCTTCTTGTTGGTCTCGATCTCGGACCTGGCGCGCATCAGGATCGAGCCGCGGCCGGTCATGTAGGCCTGGACCGCACCCTGCCGCCCGACGATGAAGCCGCCGGTGGGGAAGTCCGGGGCGGGGACGAGACGAATCAGGTTGCGCAGTTTTTCGGCGCGGGTGAGGTAGGGTTCACCGGCGCCCGGCTCGGCCAGTCCGGCCTGCCGGAGATGGGTGTTTTCGATCAGCCAGATGCAGGCGTCGATCACCTCGCGCAGGTTGTGCGGCGGCACGTTGGTCGCCATCCCGACCGCGATGCCGGTCGATCCGTTGACCAGCAGGTTGGGAAACGGCGCCGGCAGAACGGTCGGCTCCTCGGTCGTCTCGTCGTAGTTGGGCGTGAAGTCGACGGTCTCGTTGTCGAGATCCGACATCATGTCGTCGGCGAGTGCCTTGAGCCGCGCCTCGGTGTACCGCATCGCCGCCGGCGGATCGCCATCAACCGATCCGAAGTTCCCCTGACCGTCGACGGTCGGGTAGCGCATGTTGAAGTCCTGCGCGAGGCGGACCAGCGTGTCGTAGATCGAGGCGTCGCCGTGCGGATGGAAGTTGCCCATCACCTCGCCGACGATCTTGGCGCACTTGCGGTAGCCGCGGGTCGCCGACAGCCCCATCGTCTTCATGCCGTAGAGGACGCGGCGGTGGGCCGGCTTGAGTCCGTCGCGGGCGTCGGGCAGCGCTCGTCCAATGATCACGCTCATGGCGTAATCCATGTACGAGCGCTTCATCTCGTCTTCGATGTTGACGGGGTGTTGGTGCAGGGCGAAATCGGTCATGTTCAGGTCTTGAATGCTGGCGCCAGGGGCTGGGGACTGGGGGCTGGGAGGTCTTCTGGGACTTGGTCCCATGGGCGCATTGCAAAATGCAGTGCGGACCTTGCGGTCCGCCGCGTCTGGCAGGCCTGAAGGCCTGCACTACAGCCGCTTTGCAACGCACTCCTGGGCGATTAGTGCCAGCCTCGAGCCTCGGAACCCCAGTCTCCTCGCCGTTACACGTCCAGGTTTTTTACATCCAGCGCGTTGTCTTCGATGAACTTCCGCCGCGGTTCGACCTGGTCGCCCATCAGCGTCGTGAACATCAGATCCGCCTCAGTGTGATCCTCGGCGCGGACCTGCAGCAGGGTCCGGACCGTGGGATCCATCGTCGTCGCCCACAACTGGTCCGGGTTCATCTCACCCAGACCCTTGTAGCGGTTGATGGCGACGCCCTTCTTGCCCGCGGCGATGAAGTAGTCGACCAGATCGTCGAGCGAACCGAGCCGGACCTCGCTCGGCTTGTCCTTGCCGCGCCGCTGGCGATCCTTGTTCTCGGCCGCCAACCGAATCGCTTCGGCAACCGGCGCGCCGCCGATCGCGGTGGCATCGGCCGCCGCCCCGAGCAGATCGTCGGCCGGAAGTTCGTCGGCGGAGGGTTCTTCAACCACCTCGGCGGCACTGGCGACGATGATCTCGCCGGTCGAGACCGGGATGTCGCGGCGGTTCGCCAGCAGCGTCCGGTACTCTCCCGCCGTCACGAAGTCGACGCCGAAGGTGTGATGGCGCGGGTATCCGCTCGATCGATCCTCGACCTGCAGCAGATACCGGTTGTGCTCTTCATCGCGCTGCACCACGACGGTCCGCGTCGCGGTCGTCAGCGTTTCGGCCAGGCCCTCGAGCCGGTCCTTGTCGGCGAAGTACTCGCGGTCGGCGCCGGCCGCGACCAGGCCCTCGACGATCTCCCGCGGATGGCCGCGCCGCTCGACCGTGTCCAGGATCTTCTGGTGGGCGATCATCTTGTGGAGCAGCTTCTCGAGGTCGGGCCCGGCGATCTCGACGCCGCTCGAGAGAATCCGGACGACGCGAGCTTCGGCGGCGCGCTTGATCAGATAGGCCTCGAGGTCGCGCTCGTCCTTGATGTAGGTTTCCGATTTGCCGCGCTTGACGCGGAACAGCGGCGGCTGGGCGATGTAGATATACCCGCTCTCGATCACCGCCGGCAGCTGCCGGTAGAAGAACGTCAGCAGCAGCGTCCGGATGTGCGACCCGTCGACGTCGGCGTCGGTCATGATGATGATGCGGTGGTAGCGCAGCTTGGCGAGATCGAAATCCTCGCCGCCGATACCACAGCCGAGCGCCGCGATCATCGTCTTGATTTCCTCGCTGCCGAGCATCTTGTCGAACCGCGCCTTTTCGACGTTCAGGATCTTGCCCTTGAGCGGCAGGATCGCCTGGAACCGCCGGTCCCGTCCCTGTTTGGCCGACCCGCCGGCCGACTCGCCTTCGACGATGTAGAGCTCGCTCAGCGCCGGATCGCGCTCCTGGCAGTCGGCCAGCTTGCCCGGCAGGGTGCTGCCGTCCAGCGCCCCCTTGCGCCGGACGAGATCACGCGCCTTCCGCGCCGCTTCGCGGGCGCGCGCCGCATCGATCGCCTTGCCGATGATCTTGCGGGCGACGCCGGGGTTCTCTTCGAGAAAGGCGCCGAGCTTGTCGTTGACGATCGCTTCGACAATGCCCTTGACCTCGGTGTTGCCCAGCTTGGTCTTGGTCTGTCCCTCGAACTGGGGGTGCGGAATCTTGACGCTCACCACCGCCGTCAGGCCTTCCCGGATGTCGTCGCCGCTGACGCTTTCTTTGAGGTCCTTCGACAGATTGTTCTTGCTCGCGTAGTAGTTGACGGTGCGCGTCAGCGCCGCCCGGAACCCCGAGAGATGGGTGCCGCCCTCGTGCGTATTGATGTTGTTGGCGAACGAGTAGAGCGTCTCGGCGTAGCTGTCGTTCCACTGCAGGGCGATTTCGGCGTCGATGCCGTCCTTCTCCCCCCGCATGTAGATCGGTTTTTCGTTGACGCCGAGCTTATTGGTATTCAGGTGTTGAACGAATGAGACGATGCCGCCCTCGTACTGGAACCGGTGGCTTTTCGCGTCGCGCTCGTCATCGAGCGTGATGACGATGCCGCCGTTGAGGAAGGCCAACTCGCGCAACCGCTGAGCGAGAGTGTCGAAGCTGAACAGGGTGGTTTCGAAAATCTCCGAGTCCGGCTTGAACGTCACTTTGGTGCCGCGCCGCCTGGTCGTCCCCGTCGCCTCGAGAGCAGCCGCCGGATGGCCGCGCTCGTAGTTCTGCTGATAGACCTGGCCGTTGCGCCAGATTTCAAGGTCGAGCGTCTCGGACAGCGCGTTGACCACCGACACACCGACGCCGTGCAGGCCGCCCGACACCTTGTAGCTGTCGTTATCGAACTTCCCGCCGGCGTGCAGGACGGTCATCACCACTTCAGCAGCCGACTTGCCGCTTTCGTGCAGATCGACCGGAATGCCGCGCCCGTTATCGACGACGGTCACCGAGCCGTCGATGTGAATCGTGACGTTCACCTGATCGCAGAACCCGGCCAACGCCTCGTCGATCGCGTTATCGACGACTTCGTAGACGAGGTGATGGAGTCCGGCTGGACCGGTCGAGCCGATATACATCGCCGGCCGCTTGCGGACTGCCTCCAGGCCTTCAAGGACCTTGATCTTGTCCGCCGAATAATCGGCGACGTCGGCCGCACTGCCGTGACCGTTCCGGCCTGGCGCCGGGTTGGACGAGCCGGTCTCACCGTCGAAGGGCTGTTCGGCGTCGGGCGTGTTTTCTGTCGGATCGAGATGTTCCACGTTTTCTCTGCGCTTCTTCCTGGGGCTTCTTCCTGGGGCTTCTTCCTGGGCTTCTTCCTTGGCTTCTTCCCGGCTCTTCTCCAACCGGCCTGGGCTACGGCTCCAGCGACCGACGGCCGCAGCTCAGACCCGCATCGGCATGATCACGTACGTATAATCGTACCCCTCGGCGCCGACCGGTTTCATGACGGCCTGGCTGACTTCATCCTTCAAACCGAGCGAGACCACATCGGTCGTCACCGCCGCAAGGAAATCAAGCACGTACTGGGCGTTGAAGCAGATCTGCATCGCCTCGCCGGAATATTCGACCGGCAGCATCTCGTGCGCGTCGCCCAGTTCCGGACTACTCGAGGTGACGTCGACCTTGCCATTCTCGATCTGGAACTTGACCGCGCGCGAGCGCTCGTTGGACAGCAGCGCCACGCGCTTCACGGCGTTGGTCAGCCGATCGCGCTCGAACTCGATGTGCTTGTCGTTGCCCTTTGGAATGACCCGCTCATAGGCCGGAAACTGGCCATCGATCATCCGGGAAATCAGCAGCCGTCCCCCGACGTTGAAGAACAGGTGGTTCTCGCCGCGTTCGTAGCTGATGTCTTCCTCGCCGTCGACCAGCAGCCGTCCGAGCTCGCCCAGGGTCTTCTTCGGAAGAATCGCCCTGACCTCTTCAGCCTGCGTGCTGGTCGCGGGATCGCGGACCACGGAGACCAGCGCCAGGCGATGGCCGTCGGTGGCGACCAGGGTCATTTCATCCGGGCGCAGGACGAACAACGCGCCGTTGAGAAAATACCGGGTGTCTTCGCCGGTGATGGCGAACTGGGTCTTGGCGACCATTTCCCTGAGCGCCGAACGCGGCAGCGTTGAACTGACGGCACCGCCAGCCTCGGGCAGCGTCGGGAAATCCTCACGCGGCAGTGTCTGCATCCGGGAATCGAACCGATCAGCAGCCACCTTGACGCCGCCTTTGTCGGTGGCAATCCGGATATCCGTTTCCGGCAGCGACTTGATGATCTCGTAGAACTTCTTGGCTGGCAGGGTCAGCGATCCGCTCTTCTCGACAACGGCGGCGCACTGACTTCGCAGGCCGACCTCGAGGTCGGTGGCCAGAAAGCGAACGTTGTCGCCATTGGCCTCCATCAGCACATTGGCCAGGATCGGAATCGTATTCTTCCGCTCGACGATGCCCTGGAACAGCTGCAGTTCCCGCAGGAGGTCATTCTTCCGGACGACAAGTTCCATGGCTGTGCTGACCTCGAAATGGGCGGGGTGCTGCCCGCGATCCCCTAAGAAGAGGAGAGATTCAAGAATATGAAATTATAACGGAAAGAAAGGCGTGTTGAAAAGCGTGTCGTGACCGTTAGTGCTTGACATTCAATGGCTTAAACTGTGCAAAATTTGTGGACTGAAACCTGTCGATCGCCCACGCCCGGCCTGGCGCCCGGCGCCCGGCCATTCATCAACAGGGGATCCGCCGCGACCATGCTCGTGTCTGTGGAAAACAGCGGAGGCTCACCGGAATCCTTCGAGAAAATTTCCGATCAGGATGTTGAAATCTCCATCGTTCTGACGCATGACCTCGATCTTGCGGATGGAGTGGATGACGGTCGAGTGGTGCTTCCCGCCGAAACTGCGGCCAATCTCCGGCAGTGAAGCGTGCGTCAACGCCTTGCAGAGGTACATCGCCACCTGGCGGGGCATGGCAATCGATCGCGTGTTGTTGCGCGACTTCAACTCGACCAGCCGCAGGTTGTAGTAGTCGGCGACGAATTTCTGGATGATCTCGATGGTGACGGTCTTGTCCTCGAAGTCGAGGACGTTTTTCAGCACTTCCTGGGCGAGCGGCAGCGTGATCTCCTGACCGGTCAACGAGGCGTAGGCGATCAGGCGAATCAACGATCCCTCGAGTTCGCGGATGTTCGACTTGATCCGGCCGGCGATGTAGATGGCGACGTTATCGGGCAGCGGCACCGCTTCGCCGTCGGCCTTCTTCTTCAAAATCGCCACCTTGGTCTCGAGATCGGGCGATTGGATGTCGGCGATCAATCCCCATTCGAATCGCGATCGCAGCCGTTCCTCGAGCGACGGAATCTCATGCGGCGGGCAGTCGCTGCTGATGACGATCTGTTTCTGCGAATCGTAGAGGGCGTTGAAGGTGTGAAAAAACTCGGTCTGCGTGCCTTCCTTGCCGGCGATGAACTGGACATCGTCGACGAGCAGGATGTCGACGGTGCGGTAGCGCTCCCGGAAGTCGATGATGCGGTCGTAGCGGACGGCATTGATCATCTCGTTCATGAAGCGCTCGGCCGAGATGTAGGTCAGCTTCAGGGTGCGATCGTGGCGCAGGACGTACTGGCCGATGGCATGCATCAGGTGGGTCTTGCCGAGACCCACTCCGCCGTAGATGAAGAGCGGATTGTAGGACCGGGACGGCGCTTCGCCGACGGCGCGACAGGCGGCGTGCGCGAACTGGTTCGATGATCCGACGATGAACGAGTCGAAGGTGTAACGGGGATTGAGGCCGGCCGGTCCCGGCCCGACCGCAATCGGTGGTTCCATGGCCTCGAGCGCCGCGGCTTCATCGACCGTCAGCGCCAGCGGTATCGAATCGGTGGCGTCGGACACGAAATTGACCTGCAGCCCGGGCTTCTTCAGCTCACCCATCGCCTCGGTAATCACGCCGGCGTAGTGCTTGGTAAGCCAATCCTTGAACAGGATGTTCGGCACACGGACAGTGACCGCGACGGTGTCTTCGGAAATAAAAGTCGTCGGCTTGAACCAGGTGTAAAAGCTGTGGCGGTTGACCTTGGTTTCGACCCGCGCGAGAATTTCGTCCCAGAGGTTCATTTCTTCAACAAAAACGGCCTTCCGTCGCGCTTCGCCCAATGAGGGCACCATTCCAGGCATCAAGGTCCGTCAGCCACCCGCCAGCCGGGGTCACGGGTTGCGTCGTTCTTCGGTCTCCCTCGGCAGAGCTTCGAAAATCGGCGCAGAACAGCGACGGATCGTCAAATTCGTCGATTTTCCACAGCTTTTTCCACAGGTGTGGAAAACTCTGGGAAGAGACCAAACACGCATGCGACTGAGCGGGGACAGAGGAACTTTGAAGGACGGCGACTGTAACACAAAGTCGCGCCGATTGACACCTCAGGAACCGCTTCGCTACCATTGACAGTTCGTGTGCGGATGCGTTGGCTCATCCATGCGTATCCGCGCTGACGGCGGGCCTGCCGGCCCGCCGATCTAGTAGAACAAACGACGTCGTTGCTCACGCGAATTTTCGTGTTTGTTCTACGAGGGGTGCCATGAGTAAGGGAAAGCGTACGTTTCAGCCGAACACGCGGCGGCGCCGCAAGGCGCACGGGTTTCTTGTCAGAATGAGCTCGAAGAACGGCCGTCTGGTGCTGAAACGCCGCCGGGCCAAGGGACGCAAGCGCCTCACGGTCAGCAGCGAGTAGCGGCGGTCGGGCCGCGGCGCGCTCTGGACGGTTACCTGTGGCCACTCCGAATCCGCCGTCCGCGCGCCTGCGTCAGAATGAACGGATTCGTCGACGTCCCGAGTTCAAGCAGGTCTACGACAAGGGCACCCGGATTCACGGCCGCTACAGCACCATCTTCGTTCTGCCCAACACCCAGGGGGTCGGCCGGCTGGGTATCGCGGCGACGAAGAAAATAGGTGGTGCGGTCGAACGGAATCGGGCTAAACGATTGATCCGGGAGATTTTTCGCCGTAACAAGATTGCGTCCGGCTTCGACGTTGTGGTCGTGCCGCGACGCGAACTGCTCCAAGCCAGCCTGTCCGCCATTGAAGCTGATTACCGCTCAACACTCGAACGTCGACTTCGGCAGCGGCGGGATCCCGTCGCTTCCGGTACGCCTGGCGCTCGGGTTGATTCGCGCGTATAAGGTGTTGATTTCGCCGTATTTTGCCGGCGCCTGCCGTTTCCTGCCGACCTGTGCCGATTACGCGGCGGAGGCGATCGGCCGGCATGGGGTCGCCCGCGGAGTCTGGCTGGCATCGAAACGGCTCGCCCGATGCCACCCGCTGTGCGCCGCCGGCCATGACCCTGTTCCCGTAAAGCCGCAGACTCGTTGATGGAAAGACGCGTTCTCCTCGCCATTTTCCTGTGTTTCCTGTCGCTGTACCTCTGGCAGGCGGTGATGGTGAAGCCGGTTCCCAAACCGCCGGTCCCCGCAACTGGAGCCCCCGCAACTGGAGCCCCGGCAGCGGGAGTCCCGGCGGCGCCCGGCTCCACCGCCCCGGCTACGGCCGCCACCAAGCCGGCGGCGATCGATTCGAAACTGGCACCGCTGGCCGAGGCGCCGCTCGTCGGCGACGCCAGCGAGCGCGAGATTCGCGTCGAGACGCGCGACGTGATCGCGCTGTTCACTAACCGCGGCGCCCGCCTCAAGAGCTGGCGCCTGAAGCACTATCTCGATCACCAGATGCAGCCGCAGGAACTGGTGGTCAACGATCTCCAGTCGCAGCCGCTCCCGTTCACGCTCCGTGTGCCGGACGACGCCACCAACACGGTGTTGAGCGGCGGGCTCTACGCCGTCAGCGGCGCCCCGGCCGATCAGCCTCCCGCCACGACGCCGACCCACCTGCGGTTCGAGTACTCCACCGCCGGAAACAGCCTGCACGTCGTCAAGGAGTTCGAGATTCCCGCTGACGGCTACATCCTGAGCGTCAAGACGACGCTGACCGGTGCGGCCGGGGACGATCTGCCGTATGCCATTCACTGGGGGGCCGCGGTCGGCGACATCGTCGAGAACAGCCGATACGCGAAAAAGGCCGAGGGGCTGCTCTTTCAGGACAAGGTGCGCCGGCTGGCGTCGAAGGACTTCGCGGCGCAGCCGATCCACGAGGGAGACTTCAAGTACGCCGGCGTCGACGACAACTACTTCATGACCGCGGCGCTGGCGCCCGGACCGGCCAAGGTGACGTTCCAGGCCATCGTGATTCCGCCGCCGCCGGGCTCGAAGGAGGCGGAACGCGATCTGGTCGCCTATGCCATCGAGCCGAGCCGTCGGGATGCGCCGATCAGGTTCTTCGCCGGGCCGAAAGATTTCGACGTGCTGGCGGCGATCGATCGCGACGTGGTGAGGGCGATCGATTTCGGCATGTTCTCGATCCTGGTCGTGCCGCTCCTGCGGTCCCTTAAATGGGTCCACGGGTTCGTCGGCAACTACGGCTGGTCGATCATCATCCTGACCATCATGATCAACGCGATCATGTTTCCGCTGCGGCACAAGAGCGTCGTCTCGATGCGGAAGATGCAGGAAATCCAGCCGGAAGTAAAGGCGATCCAGGAGCGCTACTCGAAGCTGAAGGCCACCGACCCGGCCAAGCAGAAGATGAACACCGAGATGATGGCGCTCTACCGGGAGCGCGGCGTCAATCCGGCCAGCGGCTGCGTGCCGATGCTGTTGACGATGCCGGTGCTGATCGCCTTCTACGCGCTGCTGTCGACCGCGATCGAGCTGCGCGGCGCCCCGTTCTTCGGCTGGATTCACGATCTGTCGGTGCACGATCCGCTCTACATCATGCCGGTGCTGATGGGCATCACGATGGTGTGGCAGCAGAAGCTGGCCCCGGCGGCGGGCGCCGATCCGGCCCAGCAGAAGATGATGATGTTCATGCCGGTCGTGTTCACCGGCATGTTCCTCTGGGCGCCGGCCGGGGTCGCGGTCTACTGGTTCATGAGCAACCTGTGGGCGATCGGCCAGCAATATCTGACCAACTACCTGATTGGACCGCCCAATATCCGCAATTCCAGGCCGCCGGCGGAGCGGCAGATGAAGCGGGTGGGCGCCAGCAAGACAGAAGCGGCGGCGCGCGAATCGTAGGGCGCCGGGACCTGAGCGGGACGAGGCGATCATGGCAGACGCGACAGCACCAATCATCGACTTCCTCAACCGGTTCACTGCCGCGCTCGGCGTCACCGTCGTCGTCAATGTTGAACCGACGTCCGACGGTCCGCGCATCAATTTGAGCGGCGACGAGGCGGAGTTGCTGGTCCGGCACCGCGGCGAACCGCTCAAGGCGCTGCAGCACGTTGTCGACATGGCCTACGGACGAGGCCTGCCCGGGGAGCAGCGGATTTTCGTGGACGCCCTGGAATATCGCAAAGGCAAGGACGTCGAGCTGCGGCAGATGGCCAGGCTGTTGGGCGAGAAGGCGCAGCAGACCGGGATCGATCAGCAACTTGGCCCGCTCAACCCGTACGAACGCCGCCTGGTTCACCTGGCGGTCGCCGAGATCCCCGGGGCAACCACGGAAAGCATCGGCGACGCGTTCTCCAAGACAGTCCTGATCTCCAGACGGAAGTAGAGAGCCACACCGGACCACAAAGGACCGGGCATTTGTGGTCCTGGCATTGCGGTGGTCAAGGTCCGTGGTTGATGTTCTCCACCTTCGACACCATCGTGGCGATCGCGACGCCGCCCGGTCGGGGCGGCATCGGTGTCGTCCGGCTGAGCGGACCGGACGCCCATCGGGTCGCCCGCTGTCTGATTGCGCGCGACCGCGAGCTGGTGCCGCGGTATGCGACGTTTGCCACCGTCCGGCGTCAGTCGGCCTCCGGATCGGCCGAGCACCCAGGGGCGGCGACGGGCGAACCGGATGCCGGCGAGCGATCCGTTGCCGGCAAACCTGATCCACCTGGCGATGCCATCGATCAGGTTGTTATCACTTACTACCCTGGACCTGCCTCGTACACGGGGGATGACGTCGTTGAGTTGAGTGCGCACGGCAGTCCGGTGGTGTTGCGCGCGATTGTCGTCGCGGCGATGGCCGCCGGCGCCCGCCTCGCCGAGCCAGGTGAATTCACACTGCGCGCCTTCGTCAACGGCCGGATCGACTTGATGCAGGCCGAGGCGATCGCCGATCTGATCGACGCGGTGACCCCCCTCCAGGCGCGCGCGGCCTTCGACCAGCTGCAGGGCACCCTGACGCGAACGATTGCCGGCATCGATGCCGCGCTGTTCGACCTGATCGCCCGACTGGAAGCCTCGGTCGATTTCCCGGAAGAGGGGTACCACTTTGTCGATCCTCCGGCGCTGGCGGCCGCGATCGACACGCTGATCGAGCGGACGCGACTGCTCCTGGCCGATGCGCAGCGTGGGCGTCTTGTCCGCGAGGGGCTGCAGGTGGCGATCGTCGGCAAGCCGAACGTAGGGAAATCGAGTCTGTTCAACGCGCTGGTCGGCAGCTCGCGCGCCATCGTCACGGACCGCCCAGGAACCACCCGGGATCTGGTTACCGAAACCGTCGACCTCGAGGGCCTTCGGGTGACGCTGGTCGACACTGCGGGCCTGCGAGACACGTCCGACACCGTAGAGGCCGAAGGCGTGGAGCGGGCGCGACAGGCCCAGCGTGTGTCCGATTTGATACTTGTGGTGCTCGACGGCTCCCGTTCGCTGGACGCTGCCGATCAAGAAATAATCTCACAAGTAGTTGATTACAAACAACTTATTGTATCTAATAAGTCCGATTTCGAGGCCGTCTGGACGCGGCAGGACGTGTTCAGGGCGTCGGCGAAGACGCTGATTGGTATTCCCGAGCTGCGTCAGGCCATCGTCCAGCGGCTCGATATCGAGCCGTTGACCGACCGTCCAGAAATCACGAACGTGCGTCACATCGCGCTGGTCCAGCTCGCGCACGAAGCGCTGCTTCGAGCACGAGCAGCCGCCTTGGGCCAGGACGGCGGATCGCTGTCGGAGGAATTCGTGCTTGCGGACCTGCAGGACGCCCGGGCCGCGCTCGAAGCCATTGCCGGCCGGCGCGCCGACGACGAGGTGCTGACGCACATTTTTTCGCGCTTCTGCATCGGCAAATGATGTGCGCGGCCGTGTCGAAAAAGGGGTCGGGAGTCGTTTCCGGAGTGTCCGCACCGGAAACG
>JBDTRR010000118.1:0-12060 GCA_039931615.1 Acidobacteriota bacterium | reverse complement strand
TGCCGCGCTTCTTGTTGACCTTGATCACGCGCATGCGCAGCTCCTGGCCGCGCAGCGCGTCCAGGTTCCGGACCGGACGCACGTCGATCTGGGATCCGGGCAGGAACGCGCGGACGCCGATGTCCACCGCGAGCCCGCCCTTGATGCGTTCGATGACCCGGCCGATCACGACCTTGCGCTCGGCATAGGCCTTCTCGACCTCGTCCCAGATCTTCATCTTCTCGGCTTTTTCGCGGGACAGCACGACGTAGCCTTCACGGTCCTCGGTGCGCTCGAGCAGCACATCGACGATGTCGCCCTGTTGAACGGTGACTTCGCCGTGTTCGTCGAGGAACTCGCTGACCGCGATCATGCCTTCGGACTTGTAGCCCACGTCGACGATGACCTCGGAGGCCGTCACCTTGAGGACGGTGCCCTTGACGACCTCACCTTCCGCGATGTTTCGGAAGCTGGTATCGTAGACATCCAGCAGCTGGGCGTACTCGGTGGGATCGAGCTGGTCGTCGTCGTCCCGTACCCGGGGTTTCAGTCCGCCGCCGCGCTCGCCGCGGCCCGGGGCTTCGCGGCCCGTGCGGTCGATCGTGCCAGCGCTGGCCGCGCTGGAGTGAGCTGAAGTGTTGTCGTCGTCCACGTTCGCCATGCCTTGCCGGTCCTCCTGTGTCGTTCGATTGCCGGTCTTTGGTGAACGGGACGCGGCGGCCCGCAAGTTCAACGGCATCCGATCCTGCAGCGCGAGGGATCTGCTTCTTCCACCCGCACCGACACGACGGCGACACGCTGACTACCGATAAGCAACAGAGAGTACGACACTTATCGTCACACTGTCAAGGTTCGAAAGGACGCAAAGATGGCTAAACGAAACGGTGCGCGCGGGGCTCGAACGAGCGGTTCGCGGCGTAAAAACGCGCCAACAGCACGGTCCACGAAGCGCCCGACCGCCAAACGCCAGCTGAGCCGGCCGGCCGCGAAATCGCGCAAACCCGCGAAACCGAGCAAGGCTGGCCAGCTCCGCAAGGCTGCCCAGGTCAAGGTCAAGCCCGCCAGCCGTCCTTCCCGCAAGATCACGAAGCCGGCAGCGCGCACGCCAAAACCCGCCGTCGCCGCCGCGACGGGCAAACGCCCGCGCGCCACGCGCGCGAGACCGCCCATCGACGTGACCATCCCTACCCCACCCTCGTCCCTGGACATGGAACGCCACGGATCGTCCGTCCGCACCGGCCGCGCCGTCATGGCGGAGACGTTACGGGACCACGCCGGGATGTCCGCAGACATCGCCGCCGGCGACGTCGATGTCGACGTCGAGGATGCCTACTTCACGGGCGATGAAGCCCCCGGAGGCGACAACTCCACCCCCGACCAGGACATCGTCGACGACATCGGCAAGGCGCTCGGCGTCGAATACCAGGACAACGAGCCGCTCAGAAGCACCGATAAGGTGAGCGACCGCGACAAGCACCGCTGGGAACTGGATCCGGCATCGTCGGAGGACTACAGGGAGAGGAAGAAGTAGGGACGGTGGGCAATTCACAATTCACAATTGTGAATTGCCCACCGTCCCTCTCTTCTCCTCAATCACGCGCAACACCTCCAGCACGACAGCCTCGACCGATTTCGCCGTCGTATCGATGACGACGGCGTCGGCGGCGGCGTGGAGCGGCGAGGTCAGGCGCGTCCGATCGAGCTCGTCACGCTCGGTCAGCGCCAGCTTCACCTCGGCGACCGCGACCGGACCACCGGTATGCGCCGGATCGCTGGCGCGCCGCCTGGCCCGTTCCTCGGGCGACGCATCCAGATAGATCTTGACGTCGGCACGTGGAAAGACCACCGTCCCGATGTCCCGGCCTTCCATGACGATCCCGCCCGCTCCGATCTGTCGCTGACGCGCGACCAGCACGGCGCGGACCTCGGGCAGGCGCGCGACGACGGCCGCCGCACGATCGATCTCCGGCGTGCGAATCGATCGGGTGACATCGATCCCATCGATCGTGACCTGCAGGCTGGTGATCTCGAACCGCGCCTCGGCCGCGATGCGCTTCAGGGCGTCTTCGTCATCAAGCGGCACCGCATCGCGCAGCGCCTGCCAGCCGACGGCGCGATACATCGCCCCGCTGTCGACGTGCTGATAGCCGAGCCGGGATGCGATGCTGCGCGCGACGGTGCCTTTTCCCGCGCCGGAAGGGCCGTCGATGGCAATGATCAGGGGCTTCATCGGTCTGGGGCGCGGGCTGATGCAGGGGTAATGTGCGGGTCGGGCGGATGGGTTACGGCAGCAGTCGGCAGGCCGAATCCGGCCTGCCACCCCCCAATCGCGCGCTCGAGCTCAGTGTACCATGCGGCGTGCATGGCCGGCGCCTGACGGCGCTTCTGGCGATCGCTGCGGCGGTGCTCGCGATCACAGTCGTCGGCCGGCCGTTCGCGCGCGGACTGTCGTTCGTCGTGCGTGCCGCAGATCGCCAGGGGCTGATGCGAACGCTCGCCGACGCCGGCGTCCGGCGCCCCAGTGAGCAGCCAATCGACATCGAGGTTCCGCCGCCGGCCGGCGGCACGATCGCCGGACGCCTCTACGCGACCATCGGCCGGCCGCGCCGGATGGTCCTGCTGGTGCCAGGCTTTCATCCCGCCGGCATCGACCAGCCGCGGCTCGTCAAACTGGCCAGGGAGCTGGCCGCGTCCGGGGTCGCCGTCGTCACGCCGGACCTGCCAGAGCTGTCACGCTTCGAGATCGCGCCGACGACGACGGATCGCATCGAGGCCGCGGCCGTGTGGCTGTCCAGACGGGCGAACCGGCCGGAGGCAGCTGCCGGCGACGGACGCATCGGCCTGATCGGGTTCAGCTTCAGCGGCGGGTTCTCGGTGGTGGCGGCCGGGCGTGCCTCTCTACGGGATCGCGTCGCCTACGTGCTGTCAGTTGGCGGGCACGACGACCTGACACGGGTGGTCCGCTACCTGTGTCTTGGAACGGAAGCACGGCCATCGCGGCAGCTCCGCCTCTCGAACGCCGCGAGCGACTCCGGCAGCGCCGATCAAATCCTGGCGCGCCGCCCGAACGACGACGGGGTCGCCGTGTTGCTGCTCGGTGTCGCCGACCGCGTCGTGCCCCGGCAGCAGGTCGATGCGCTTCGCGCGGCGGTGCGGCAGTGGCTCGAGGCGTCGGCGCGCGAGCGCGACGGCGGGACGCCTGCCGCATCTGGCGGAGCGGCGCGTCGACCAGCGGCGCCCGGGCTGCCGGAGCCGGCCGCCACCCTCTTGCGCTACGTCCAGGACCGCGACGTCGTCCACCTCGGTGCCCGCCTGCTGCCCCACGCGCGCGCCTACGTCAGCGACCCTGGGCTGTCGCCCTCGAAGTCGCCGAAGCCGGCGGCCCCGCTCTTTCTCCTGCACGGCGCCGAGGACGATTTGATCCCGTCGCTCGAAGCTGAATACCTGGCCGACCAGGTCCGGGGGCAGATGCCGGTGCGCCTGTTGATGACACGTGCGATCGCGCGGCCGGGCGGCGAGGCGGCGCCGCCGGTGGGCGAGCTATTGCGGCTGGCCGGCTTCTGGGGGGACCTGTTGAACCGCTGATGTGGAGCACCGCCGGGGCACAGCCGACGCAGAGCGCATAATAGACGTTGCCTGTCGCGATGACCGAATGTCGGTAAATATGATCATGGATCGGCTCCAGAAGATTATCTCGCAGGCGGGCATCGCCTCGCGCCGCGCCGCCGAACAGCTGATCCTGCAGGGCCGTGTGACGGTCAACGGCGCCACCGTCCGCGAGCTCGGCACCAAAGCCGACGCCGGGCGCGACGATATCCGGGTCGACGGCCGCCGGGTCAAGGTCGCCGAATTCCATCGCTATCTTCTGCTCAACAAGCCGCGTGGCTACGTCACCACGCGATCGGACCCGGAGCGCCGGCCGACCGTGCTCGATCTGATCAAAGACGTGCGGGAGTATGTCTATCCGGTCGGGCGGCTGGATTTCGAGTCGGAAGGCCTGCTGATCCTGACCAACGACGGCGACCTCGCGGCGCGGCTGACCCATCCCCGCCACGGCGTCTCGCGCATCTACGAGGCGCGCGTGCTCGGCCTGCCTGATGCGCGCGATCTGGCCCGGCTGGCCCGCGGTGTGGTGATCGAGGGGCGGCGGACGGCGCCGGCCGACGTCAAGCTGACGCGGAGCAAAGCCGGACAGGCGGCGCTGGCGATTACGGTCCGCGAGGGCCGTAACCGCCAGGTCCGGAAAATGTGTGACGCCATCGGACATCCGGTCACGCACCTCAAGCGCGTCGCGATCGGTCCGATTCACGACTCGCGGCTGAAGGCCGGGGAATGGCGGGAGCTGACGGACGGAGAAGTGACCAGGCTGCGGGCGGCGGCAAGCGCTGAGGCGGGCCCGCCGAAACCGGTGCACCGCGGCAGCCGCGGTCCGGCCAGGGAGCGGGTGAAAAAATCGAGTCAGAAGTAGTGCGGACGACCTTTACTTAGTGAACCGACCCGCCCGGTTCGTCGTCCTGCGGCGTGTCCTCTTCCGGCTCCTCCGGCTCCTCCAAGGGCAGCGCCTCGTCGCCGGGCGTGTGCTCGACCAGGAGTGGCGACTCGAAGCCGAGCGCGTCCGCCATGTCCTCCACTCTCGGCAGATCGGTCAAGTCGTTCAAGCCGAAGCGGATCAAGAACTCCTTCGTCGTCGCGTAGAGAAACGGGCGGCCGACGACGCGCTTGCGGCCGACGATCTTGACCAGGTGCCGCTCGAGCAGCGTGTTGACCACACCGGAGGTATTGACACCGCGGATCTCGGTGATTTCAACCGCCGTGATCGGCTGTTTGTAGGCGATCACCGCCAGCGTCTCGAGCGCCTGCACCGTCAGCTTCTGGGTCGTCCGCTCGTGGAAGAGCCGGCGCACCCATTCGTGCAGGTTCTGCCGGGTGGTGATCTGATAGCCGCCGGCGACCTCGACGAGCTGCAGGCCGCCCGGCCGGTCGTAGTCGCGCTCCAGCGCGGCGATCGCCGCCTCGATGTCTTCCTTCGGCTCCGAGACCAGCAGCTTGTCGATCGCCTTGCGGGTCAGCGGCTCGGGCGACGCGAAGATCAGTGCCTCGACGATCGCTTTCAACTCCGCGCTCGCCTGCGACTGCGGCGCCTCCGCGGCCTGGTCGGCCTCCTGCGCCTCGAGTCCGTCCTGTCGATCCTGGGCAACCTGGGGATCGAGCAGGTCGGAGCCTGACTCGATCACGTCGGCGCCTGGCTCAGCCCCGTCGGAGCCTCGTTCAGCGACGTCGGACCCTGGCGCGATCGCGTCGGGGCCCGGTTCGATCCCGTCGGGACCCAGCTCAATCACGTCGGAGTCCGGCTCGATGGTCTCGGCCCCGTGCTCCAGGACGTCGGGGCCGTCGGGCCTGTCCGCCCCCACCGGCCGTTCGTCGTCAGCCACGCGGTCCCTCCGGATCGCCAATCGGATGCGGCGCGTCGACCGGCCGCGGGCGCTTGTAGACCCGAATCGCCCCGAAATTCGCCGCCTGGAACACGCGCACCAGCTTCAGGCGGATCATCTCCAGTATCGCCAGGAACGTGACAATCAGGCCGGCCCGATCCGTGGCATCGGCGAACAACTCTTCGAAGCCGCACGCTTCGGTTTCCGACAGCCGCACCAGCAGCTCGTCGATACGGGTCTCGACCGACATCTGTTCCGGCGGCAGGAACACCTTCGGCCGCTGCCTGGCACGATCGACGACCGCCTGAAAAGCCGACAGCAGGCTGAACAGATCGACCTCGAGCTCCGGCTCGATCGCTTCGCCCGCGATCTCGGCGACCCGCTCGTCCGGCCGCTGCCACTGCGCCGCGCGCACCTGCTCGCGCTCGTGCAGCAGTCCCGCCGCCGCCTTGTACTTCTGGTGCTCGAGCAGCCGCCGCACCAGCGCGTCGCGCGGGTCTTCCACCTCCGCCTCGACGCCGGCCGCCGTCTCCGGCCGCGGCAACAGCATCCTCGACTTGATGTGGATGAGCGTCGCGGCCATCACCAGGAACTCGCCGGCCACGTCGAGGTCGAGCTGCTCCATCAAGTGGAGGGCGTCGAGATACTGCTGGGTAATCAACGCGATCGGAATGTCGTAGATGTTCACCTCGTTCCGCTTGATGAGGTGAAGCAGGAGATCGAGCGGGCCGTCGAAGTTCTCGAGCCGGACCGGAAAGGACTCCGCCGCCGTTTCGAACTCGTGGTTCGGGGTCATGGGCGGTAGGAAATCCTCACGGCATCCCTCACCCGCTCCATCGTTTCCTGCGCCGCGGCGCGGGCGCGGCGCGATCCCTCGAACAGAATCTCCTTGAGGTACCCCGGTCTCGCCAGCACGGCCGCGCGACGTTCGCGGATCGGATCCAGATGGGCGTTCAGCGCCGCCGCCAGCTTCTTCTTCACTTCCACATCGCCGACCTTGCCGGCGCGGTAGCGATCCTTCAGATCGTCGATCTCCTCACGGTCGGGATTGAACGCATCGTGAAAGGTGAAGACCGGATTCCCTTCGACCGTGCCGGGGATATCCGCCCGCACGCGCTTGGGATCGGTGTACATGCTCATCACCTTCTTGCGGACGTCCTCGGCGGTATCCGACAGGTGAATCGTGTTGCCCAGGCTCTTGCTCATCTTCTTGTCGCCGTCGAGGCCGGGCAGACGGGCGAAGGTGGTCAGCAGCGGCTGCGGCTCGACCAGCACGCCGCCGAAAAAGTTGTTGAACCGGCGCACCACCTCGCGCGCCAGCTCGAGATGGGCCACCTGATCGTCGCCGACCGGGACGAACTGGGCGTCGTACATCGCGACGTCCGCCGTCTGCAGCAGCGGATAGCCGAGGAACCCGATCGCCGACAGGTCCTTGCCGGTGAGGTTCTCCTGCTGCTCCTTGTAGGTCGGGACGCGCTCGAGCCAGGGCACCGGCACCACCATCGACAGCAGCAGGTAGAGCTCGGCGTGCTCCGGCACCAGCGACTGGATGAAAAAGGTGCTCCGCTCGGGATCGAGGCCGGCGCCAATCCAGTCGGCGGCATTGTCGTAGGCGTACGACGTCAACTGACTGGTGTCGGCGAAATCGCTGGTCAGCGCGTGCCAGTCGGCGATGAAGTAGAAGCAGTCGTAGTCGGCCTGCAGCCGGACCCAGTTGCCCAGCGCGCCGACCAGATGCCCGAGATGCAGCCGGCCGGTCGGCCGCATGCCCGACACCACGCGCGCCCTCGCCGCCGGTCCTGAACCGGTCAACGGGTCGGCAGCCACGACAGGATGAACCGGTACGGCGGGATCACGATCGTCTCGAATCCGCCGCTCAGAATCAGCGCGTACAACAGCAGGAACCCGTACGGCCGGAGCTGATTGAACGAAAGAGCGAGCCGCCGCGGCAGCAGCCCGGACAGGACGTTGCCGCCGTCGAGCGGCGGAATCGGAATCATGTTGAACACCGCGAGCAGGACGTTGAGCCGCATCGCCTGGCTGAGAATGGCGGCGAGCGGCACTGACACGTTGGTCTCACCGAGGGTCTGCGGCGAAATCGGCATCACCGACAGCAGAATCGCCGACACCAGCGCGATGACCAGATTGCTGGCCGGCCCCGCCGCGGCCACCAGGATGAAATCGCGGCGATGATGGCGCAGGTTGCGCACATCCACCGGCACCGGCTTCGCCCATCCAATCAGCGGCGCGCCGGTCACCAGCGCGATCAGCGGAAACGCAATCGTCCCGATCGGATCGGCGTGCACCAGCGGATTGAGCGAAATGCGGCCGAGCAGACGGGCGGTCGGATCGCCGAGCCGGTCCGCTGTGAAGGCATGCGCCATCTCGTGGATGGTCAGGGAGAACAGGAGAACGATGAATGAGATGAAGACCTGCGCGAAGTTGATGTCCAGCAAGGAGTAACAGGTTACGGCCGACTCGCGAAAAAGGCAAGAACGACATCCGCAATCTTGGCCCCGGCGACGGCCGCCAGCTCCTCGCGGGTGGCGCGGCGGACGCCCGCGAGGCTGCCGAACGTGCTCAACAGCAGGCGCCGGCGTCGCGGCCCGATCCCCTGGACCTCGTCGAGCTCCGACCGCAGATCGCGCAGCGTCCGCGCCCGGCGGTGGAAGGTCACCGCGAATCGATGCGCTTCGTCACGAATCCGCTGGACCAGCAGCAGCGCCGGATCGTTGGCCGCCAGCGCGATGGCGTCGTCACGGTCGCGAGTGAAGAGCAGCTCTTCCTTCTTGGCGATGCCGACGGCGACCAGACTGGCAAGACCGAGCTCCTCGAGCGCGGCGTAGGCGGCCGACAACTGCCCCTTGCCGCCGTCGATCAGGATCAGATCGGGAAACGGGCCGCCCTGCTCGAGCAGCTTCTTGTATCGACGCAGCACGACCTCGTGCATGGCGGCGAAATCGTTGTTGGCGACGAGGGGGGGCGGACCAGGGTCCGGGAGTGCGGGCATGGAGGCTGCGGCCTGGGGGCTGGAGGCTGGGGACTGGAGGCTGGCGGCTGGGGAAAAGAGGCCGGAGACTGGGGCCTTCATTTTCAGGCCCCTGATTCGAAACTTCCGGTAGTCGCTGCGCCGCATCCGGCCGTCCTCGCAGACGACCATCGCCGCGACCGTGTCGCTTCCCTGGATCGTCGAGATGTCGAAGCACTCGATCCGGCGCGGCAGCGCCGGGAGGCCGATCACCGCCTGCAGCGTCTCCAGCGCGTCGTACTGGGCCGCCGTCGTCTGGTTGAAGCGCGACTGATAGCCCAGCGCCGCGTTGCGGTTGGCCAGCTCGATCAGCCCGCGCTTTTCGCCCCGCTGCGGCACCACGATCCGGACCCGATGGCCCGACCGCTCCGCCAGCCACGTTTCGAGCGCCTCGCGTTCGTCGGGCTCCGCCGGCAGATGGATGTCGGGCGGCGCGGCCCGCAGCTCGTAGAACTGCTGGAGCGCCGCTTCGAGGATCTCGCCCTCGCGCGAGCCGACGATCGCCTCTTCGGTGCCGAGCTCGATGCGCTCGACCACCCGGCCGCTGCGGACCTGGAAGATCTGGATCACCACGCCGGCCGGGCCGCGCTTCATGCCGAAGACATCGCGGTGCCCGAGCTCGGTGGTCGCCATCTTCTGCTGGCGGCCCTGCAGCGTCTGCACCGTGCGGATGGCATCGCGCAGCTGAGCCGCCTCTTCGTAGCGCTCGGCTTCAGCGGCAGCGATCATCTGCGCCCGCAGTGTCTTCGACAGCTCGTCGTTCCGCCCTTCCAGGAACAGCTGCGTCAGCTTCACGGCCCCAGTGTAGGCGTCCGGCGAGCACAGCGTATCGACACACGGGGCGATACAGCGCTTGATGTCGTATTCGAGGCATGGCCGCTCACGCTTGCCGGTGATCGTTTCGTTGCACGACCGCATGCCGAACAGGCGGTGGGTCAGCGACATCGTGCGCCGGGCGAAATGCGCCGGCAGGAACGGCCCGGCGTAGAAGCTGCCGTCGCGCTCGACCCGCCGCGCCACCAGCACGCGCGGGAACGGTTCGTTGGTGGTCAGCTGCAGATAGGGGTAGTTCTTGTCGTCGCGCAGGAGGATGTTGTACCTGGGCGCCCGCTGCTTGATCAGATTGTTTTCCAGGGCCAGCGCCTCGACCACCGAATCGGTGACGATGATCTCGAGCCGGGCGATGTCGTTGAGCAGTGCGTCGGTCTTCGGATCGGCGCCGTAGGCCCCGAGGTAGTTGCGGACGCGGTCGCGCAGCGCCCGCGCCTTGCCGACGTAAATCGTCTCGCCCTCCGCGTTGAAGTACAGATAGACTCCGGGCTGCTCGGGCAGCCGGGCAATCTGTTCCTTGAGTTCGTGGATGGCCATACGGTACTATGACGCCTTTCCAGCCAGTGTCTGAACCGTCCATTTTACGTCACGTGCCGCCGACCAAGGCCGGCCGTTCGCCGGCCCAGCCCGCGGCGGGACCTCAGCCGATCGAACCGGCGCCGCCGCCGTCCGGGCCGCACACCTTCACCGGCTGGATCGGCGCGGTCTGCATGTTTCCGCTGCGCGCCATCATCCGCCTGTGCGTCGCGCTGCGCATCCATCCGAACACGCTGACGCTGATTGGGGTGATCGTCAACGTCGCGGCGGCGTGGGCGCTGGGCTACGGGCGGTTCATCCTGGCCGGCGTCATCATGCTCGTCGCCAACATCTTCGACTTCATCGACGGCAAGGTGGCGTACCGGCTGCAGCTGCAGTCGCAGTTCGGCGCGTTCTGGGACTCGACGCTCGACCGCTTTTCGGATCTGGCGCTGTTGACCGGGCTGATCTTCCTGTATTCCAAGCTCGGCCGCAGCGACTACGTGATGGTCGCGGCGCTGGCGCTGATCTTCTCGATCATGACCAGCTACGCGCGGGCACGGGCCGAGTCGCTGGTCGAGAAATGCAAGGTCGGCTTCATGGAGCGGCCGGAGCGGATCGTGCTCTTCATGATCGGCGCCTTCACCAACCGGATGGCCGCCGTGCTGTGGGTGATTCTCGTCCTCTCGATTCTGGCGGTCGCGAACCGGATCTACTACACCTACCTCGCGCTCAACGGCCTGCCGATGCCGTCGAGAGCGGGCGCCGCCGGCGTCTTCAACCGGGCGTTTTTCTGGACCGACGAGCGCGCCACACTCCCCTACGACATCTGGGTGGTCGCGATCCTGGCGTTCGTGTGGCTCACGCCGCCCGACTGGCTCGGCGACCCCATCGCCCACGGACCCGGGCTGGTGGGGTTGATCAGGCAATTGGGAAATTAGGAATTAGGAATTGAGAATTCCCAATTCCCAATTTCTAATTCCCAATTCCTAATTCACTTCTCACCGGCTTGCGGTCTGCCTCGCCTCCGGCCGCAGCGTCAGCTTCTGCACCCGCCAGTTGAGTACTTCGGCGACGAACAGCTCGTTTTCCGACGGACAGGCGATCTCGTGGATCCAGCCGAACTGCTTCGGCTGCTTCCCGGCTTTGCCGAGCACCCCGAGCAGCTTGCCATCCAGCGTCAGCTTGTAGATACGGCCCGGATACGAGTCCGACATGTACAGCACCTGATTCGGGCCTGGCGTGATGCACACCGCCCACGGCGCGCCCGGCAGCTGATTGCCGGCGGTCTCGGCATTGGGGGGATTGCCGATCGCCGGCCGCGCATCCGCCGGAAGCGGCACGTCGGTGACCTTGATCTCGCGCAGGTACTTGCCGTCGGTGTCGAAGACCTGAATCCGCCGGTTACCACGGTCGGCGACATAGATGTTGCCGCGGCCGTCGGTCGCGATGCTGTGCGGGGTGTCGAATTCGCCGGGCCGGGTGCCCTTCTCACCCCACGACTTCACCCAGTCGCCGTTCTTGTCGTACTTGGCGACCCGCGAGTTGATGTAGCCGTCGCTGATGAAGATGTTCCCCTGCGGGTCCCACGTGACGTCGGTCGGCTGACGGAAATTGCCGTCGACGTGCGGCCGCGGCGGCGTCACCCGCGTCCACGGCTCGGCCTCGTCCGACGCTTCCTTCTTGCGGCCGAACACCATCGCGACGCGGCCCTCCGGGGTGAACTTGACGACCATGTCCGACCCCTTGTCGACCGTCCAGATGTTGTCGGCGGAATCGACTCGCACTGTATGGGCGTACGCCCAAGCATAGAGATTCTTGCCGATTTCGCGGATGAATTTGCCGTCTTTGTCGAATTCCAATAACTGCGCGCCGGTGGCGCCAAACGCCGGGCCGGTGTTGTTCCCGCGCGAAAAGACGAAGACGTGCCCCTTCGAGTTGACCGCCACACCGCCCACCTCGCCCAGGTAGAGGTCGGCCGGCAGCTTCAGGAAGTCGGCGTTCGCGCTGTACGGGATTTCCGTGACCGGCTGCTGCGCCGACGCCGGCGTCGCGCCAAGCAGCAGCAAGAGGGCGATGGAGCCGCGGATCATGACAGCCTCCTTCGGAGTCGGACAGTACACAATTTACAATTCACAATTTACGATTCACAAACTGACAATGCACGATTCGCGTTGTGAATTGTAAATTGTAAATTGTAGATTGGCGGCCGTTCCGGCCTAGCAGCCCGGGGTTCAAGTCACTACCGCTGATGAATGGATAACGAACGTGGTC
>JBDTRR010000117.1:0-12236 GCA_039931615.1 Acidobacteriota bacterium | reverse complement strand
TCTTCGATCTTCTTGAACGGCCCGTTCTTCTGCCGGTACTCGATGATCAGCGCCGCGGTCTTCGCACCGACGCCGGGCAGGGCATCGAGTTCGGCGATGGATGCGGTGTTGATATTGACCACGGCCGGTGAACCGGCCGCTTTCATCGCCGGTCGCGGCGGCGCCGGCGGCTGGCTTTGCTCCGCGTGTGCAGGGGGCAGGGCCCAACCGAGCGAAACCACGGCCATGATGAGCAGCGTTCGAAACATGCGCGTCCTCCTTGCAGGTGCGTGGTCAAACCCACGCGTTTAACGGTGACGAGAAGACCCTGGCCGTGCCACCCTGAACCGTTGGGAGGTCGGGCCCGCGGTGAAGGGTGTGTGCCAGACCAGGGTCGACCGCCAACATCGCAAGCCTCGATCCGTCCCTCGCCCACACCATCGTCTTCATAAGCGACTGAAGAATATGGAGATGTTTGGGACGATCGATGTCGCGGCCTCCGGCGGGTCGGTCGGGGCGCTGGAAACGACTCCGCCAGTTGCGGGGGGTGACGATCGCCCGGAGAAATCCCAGTCAGGCAATCCTGCGCCGACTCGCGCCGGAGACAGCAGCCCTGACCTGGATTCGCGCGATCGAAAGGCGCACAATCAAAATGAGGGTTCACCATGAAGACCGTGTTCGTCGCCATCGCCGCGGCCGCCGTATTGAGCGGGCCGCTGGCCGCGCAGGAAGGCAAGCGCGTGCCGAAGGACTCCATCCGCGTCTCGATACCCGGGTGCACCAGGGGCTATATCTTCACCGCCGGACGCCGCACGGCCGATCAGCCGGGCAGCGTCGATCTTCCCGAAGGGATGCATCTGCGGATGAACGGGCCGAAGACGTTGCTGGCCGCCATCAAGGCGCACGAGGGCTCGATGATCGAGATCACCGGCCTGATGAAGAAGGGCCAGTACGGTCCCGACGGCATCGGGATTGGCGGCGGCGTCCGGATCACGCCTGGTCCGGCGGGAGGCGGCAGCGTGCGGACGTCCCCGAACGCCAGCCAGATCCTGATCGACGTCGAGGGCTGGCGCCAGATCGTCGGGGACTGCCGATCGCGCTGACGGCCGATCGGGCTCCAACCCGCCGCTTCTGGATCAATCTCGGACTGGACCCGGTGCTGTCGGCAGTATGATCGCTTCCGACACTGCACTTCCAACCGATGCTCTTGAAGAGAATGCGATGAACAGGATTGCCAGAATCGTCGTGGCCGCGGGCGTCGCGCTGTTGGCGGGCACCCCCGTCGACGCCGACGTGACGTTGAACTCGGTGCGGATCGCGGCAGCGGATACCGTCGCCCTGGCCAGGTTCTACCAGTCGGCGTTCGGCATGCAGGAAGTCAACCGCATCGACGTGCCGGGCGGACCGGAGATCTTCGTGAATTTCGGCGCCACCGTGGATGCCGCCAAAGCCGGCAAGGGCCTGCCGATCGTCATCATGCACCGCGACAGCGATGCCACGAAGGATCCGATCGCGCACGTGATCCTGAACGTCACCGACATGACGGCCACCGTCGCGGCGATCAAGGCGGCCGGCGGCACGATGCAGGGCGAACCGCGCCCATTCCGGAATTCCGGCGTGGTCATCGGCATCGCCATCGATCCGGCCGGCAACAATATCGAACTGATTCAGCGGCCCCCGGCGGCCGGACGCTGACGGCCCTCGTGATCGCCGCCGCTATCGAGCGGCAGCGGCCGCGCTCTCGGAACGGCACCAGTCCAGGGTCTGCCTCAGCCCGTCTTCGAGCGCGACGGTCGGCCGGTAGCCGAGCAGCCGTTCCGCCTTCGAAATATCCGCCTGTGAGTCTTTGACATCGCCGGCGCGCAGCTTTGCGTACTGCGGCTCGATGCTGGTGCCCAGGATTCCGTTCATCACGCGCAGCAGCTCGTTGAGCGAGATGCGGCTGCCGGTGGCGACGTTCATCATCTGGCCGGCCACGCCGGGCGCCTCGGCGGCGCGCAGCACGCCGTCGACGACGTTGGCGACGTAGGTGAAGTCGCGCGACTGGCCGCCGTCGCCGAAGATGGTGGGCCGCCGGCCGTCGAGCAGCGCGGTCGCGAACAGCGAAATCACCCCCGAGTAGGGCGAGCTCGGATCCTGGCGCGGCCCGAACACGTTGAAATAGCGGGTCGTGACCGTTTCCAATCCGTAGAGCTCGGTGAACATCTGACAATACTGCTCCGCCACCAGCTTCTGGAGCGCGTAGGGCGACAGCGGATTGGTCGCCATGTCCTCGCGTTTGGGCAGCGTCGGGGTATTGCCGTAGGCCGCCGACGATCCGGCGTAGACGACGCGCTTGACGCCCGCGTCGCGCGCGGCGACCAGGACGCTGAGCGAGGCGTCGACGTTGGCGCGGTTCGAGGTGAGCGGATCGGTCACCGACCGCGGCACGGATGGAATCGCCGCCTGGTGGAGAACGTAGTCCATACCACCGACGGCGCGGACCGCGAACGGCACATCGGCCAGGTCGCCCTCGAGGAATTCCACGTCCGGAAGATGCGCCAGGTTGGCGCGCTTGCCGGTAATCAGACTGTCCGCCACCCGGACCGTGTGGCCGCGCCGGACCAGTTCTTGGCAAAGATGCGATCCGATGAAACCGGCGCCGCCGGTGACGAGGTAGGAGGCCATGTCGCGTTCTCCGTCGATCGAGCGGCGACGCGAGGCGGGCGATTGCTGTTTCCCGCCCCGCTGCCATTGCCAAAAAGTTCGCAGCCAGCCGTAAGCCGAATTCTGTCGTCGTCGCCCGACGCCTCGCGGCGCCGGGCTTCGGCGTAACGACCATTCCTCTAGCCTCGCCATCACTGGCGAGATCAAGCGACCGACCCGGAAGCTTCGGACGGACCGTCCGTCCGGCACCAGCGCGGCTGGTCCCGGGCGCTCCCCTATTTGGTCTTGCTCCGTGCGGGGTTTTGCCTGCCACCGACCTTACGGCCGGCGCGGTGCGCTCTTACCGCACCTTTTCACCCTTACTCGCGTCATGCCGGTTCACCGACCAGGAACCGGGCCACCCGGGCACTTGGATGGAGTGGCGCGGCGACTCAAAGCCGCGCCACTCCGCAGTCAACCGGCACGACGCGAGCGGTATATTTTCTGTGCCACTTTCCTTCAGGTCGCCCTGACCGGACGTTATCCGGCGCACTGTCCTGCGGAGTTCGGACTTTCCTCCCGCCTTCGCTTTCCGTCGCTTCGACGCGACACGCTCCTTGCGAAGCCTGCCGCGCCGCGCGCCCGGATCGCGCGTGGGCGGACGATCGTCTGGCTTGCTGCGAAGACCCATTGTACTCCCGAGGCGCAGAGGACGCGGAGGAGACTGAGTGGCTGGCGGACGCGGAGAGTGGTTGACGGATACACCGCTCAGGTGGCGGTGCTATCGGGCGGTCGACCGATCAGCCGTCCGACTCCTGGGAGATCTGGAACTGCTCGAGCTTCTTGTAGAGGTTGCTACGCGGCGTATCGATCGCTTCCGCGGTCTTCGAGATGTTCCAGCCGTTTTCGCGCAGCTTCGTCACCAGGTAGGCGCGCTCGGTGTTGTCCTTGAACTCGCGCAGCGTGCCGCCGCGCGCCGCTTCGGCGTCGAGGCCCGATCCGCCGCGTCCAACCGGGGCCGGGGACCGCACCGTCTCGGGCAGATCGGAGATGTCGATCGCCTCGCCGGCGGTCATGATCATGAGGCGCTCGACAGTATTCCGCAGCTCGCGGATGTTGCCCTTCCAGCGATACCTCTGCAGCGCCTCGATCGCCGCGGCGGTGATCCGCTTGGGCCGGACGTTGTTCTCGCGTGCGAAGTACTCCATGTAGTGGCGCACCAACGGCGGGATGTCCTCGGTTCGCTCGCGCAGCGGCGGCACCTGGACCGGGATCACCGCCAGCCGGAAATACAGATCCTCGCGGAAGGTGCCCTTCTCGATTTCCTCCTCGAGGTTCTTGTTGGTGGCGGCGATGACGCGGACGTCGACCTTGATGGTCCGCGCCGATCCGAGCCGCTCGACCTCGCCCTCCTGCAGCACGCGCAGGACCTTGGCCTGCGTCTTCGAGCTCATGTCGCCGATCTCGTCGAGGAAGATGGTGCCGCGGTCGGCCTGCTCGAACTTGCCGATCTGCTTTTCGGTGGCGCCGGTGAACGACCCCTTTTCGTGACCGAACAGTTCGGACTCGATCAGCTCCTCCGGGATGGCCGCACAGTTGACCTGGACGAAGCGCTCGCGGCTGCGCAGGCTGTTGCGGTGGATGGTGCGGGCGACCAGCTCCTTGCCGACCCCGCTCTCGCCCTGGATCAGCACGGTGGCGTTGGTTGGCGCGGCGCGGGCGACCGCCGCCATCACCTGCCGCAGCGCCGCGCTCTCGCCGATCATCTGGTGGCGAACTTCGACGGCCTTCTTGAGCGTCCGGTTCTCGTCGCGCAGCTGGCGCTGGGCGAGCGCGTTGCGCAGGCTGACCAGGACCCGCTCGCTGGCGAACGGCTTCTCGATGAAATCGAACGCGCCCTTCTTGGTCGCCTCGACCGCGGTGCTGATCGTCCCGTGGCCGGAAATGACGACGACCGGCAGCGCCTCATTCATGCCGCGCAGTCGATCGAGCACCTCGATGCCATCCATGCCCGGCATCTTGACGTCCAGGATGACCAGATCCGGCGTCTCGCGTTCGGCGAGCGTCAGCCCCTCCTGGCCGGTCGCGGCGCCGACGAACTCGTAGCCTTCGTATTCGAGCGTCATCCGCAGCGAATCGCGAATCGCAACTTCATCGTCGATAACGAGGATGCGTGATCTGGGCATGGTTGCTTGAAACTTGACAAGGAAAAAGGCACGTCCCCTTTTGCCTTCTGCCTTTTGACTTTCCTATCGATCGACCCGGACCGTTTTCAGCTGGTGCTGCTCGAGGGCAGGCGCGTAGATGAACAGGACGACGACGCTGCCGGGTTTGAGGGCGCCGGCAATCCGTTTGAAATCGGCGACGCCTTCAACGCGTTCACGATTGATCTCGAGCAGCAGGCTGTCCCGCTCGAGGCCGCCGTCGAACGATGCGCTCATCGGTTCGACCCGGGAAATCAACACGCCCTTCGTCTCGCGGTCGAGCCGCAGGCGGCTGATCGTCTGGCGATCGAGATCGCGGACGTTCAGCCCGAGCGGCGGCTCCAGCCCACTGCGGCGCTCGGGCGGCGCCGGCGGCAGGACAGCCGCGTCGTCGGCGGCGCGGGCCGGCCGCGTCTCGAGCTTGAGCGTGACCGTCTGGGGGCGGCCGCCGCGCACAAAGCGTACGCGCGCCGCGGTGCCGGGGGCGCGGGCGGCGATCTCGCGAATCAGCTGATCGTCGGTCGAGATCGCCTGTTCGTCGAGGCCGACGATGACGTCGTAGACGCGCAGTCCGGCGCGGTCGGCCGGCGATCCGTCGGTGACGTCCTGCACCAGCGCCCCGCGCGACACGCCGAGGTTCAGCGTCCGCTGCAGGTCGGCGTCGAGATCCTTCGGCGTCACCCCCATGAAGCCGCGCGACACGCTGCCGCGCGCCCGCAACTGCGGCAGGATGGCGCGGGCGCCGTTGATCGGGACGGCGAACCCGATACTGCTGGCGCGCGAACTGATCGCGGCGTTGATGCCGATGACCTCGCCGCGGGCGTTGATCAGCGGGCCGCCGCTGTTGCCGAAGTTGATCGCCGCATCGGTCTGGATGTAGTTGTCGAGCGCCTGATCGAACAGCTTGCGGCCGAGATAGCTGACGACGCCGACCGTGACGCTGTGATCGTAGCCGAGCGGGTTGCCGATCGCGCACACCCACTCGCCCATCCGCAAAGTCGAGGAATCGCCGAGCGGTGCCACCGGCAGGCCGGCCTGGCCGTCAACGCTGATCAGCGCGATATCAGTATCGGGATCGGCGCCGATCAGGCGGGCGCGTAGACTGCGTCCGTCCGACAGCTTGACGGTGATGCGTTCGGCGTGCTCGATGACGTGGTTGTTGGTGAGGATGCTGCCGTCGGCGTCGATGATGAACCCACTGCCGGCGCCGCGCCGGGTCGGGTCCCGATCGTAGCGCGGCGTCCCGAAGTCGAACGGCTCATTGAACTGGTCCGGCGGCTCGGGCAGGGGCGTCCGGGGCCGGCGCCGGCGGCCTTCGACCCTCGAGGTGGCGTCGATGCTGACCACGGCGCGGTTGATCCGCTCGACCGCGTCGGCGAAATCGACATTGGGCAGACGGGCGACCGACCCTGGATTCGCAGGTTTGGCCGCGGCCCCGGACGCCGGCGCCCTGCTGCCGGCCACCACCGCCGATCGCGTGACTCCGCCGGCGAAGATGGCACCGACGAGAAACGACACGACGGCCGTCAGGGCGAGCGTGACGAGGGTGAATCGGCGCATTCTTCAGCGGGAGGCGCGGGACCGGCGGCTCAACAGGCTACTCTTTCTCCATTATAAGAGCCTTAAACGCTTCCTCATCCAGTGTTTCGACGC
Source organism: Acidobacteriota bacterium (assembly GCA_039931615.1). Lineage (GTDB taxonomy): Bacteria > Acidobacteriota > Vicinamibacteria > Vicinamibacterales > CAVVIG01 > JAHFUI01. The sequence continues at coordinate 5,775 of JBDTRR010000117.1, read as the reverse complement.
CGAGCTGTCGGGCTTTCTCGAGTTTGCTCCCGGCATCTGCCCCGGCCACCAGGTAGGTGGTCTTCTTGCTGACCGAGCCGGACACCCGCGCGCCAAGCTGCTCCAGCGCCGCTTGCGCCTGCTCGCGCGTCAACGACTCGAGCGTCCCGGTCAGCACGACGACCTTTCCGGCCAGCCGGCCGGGTTGCGTGCTGGGTTCTGGAAGGTCGGTCGTCATCCTGACGCCGGCGGCCTCGAGCCGGCGCACCAGCTCCAGGTTGCGCGGTTCCTGCGCGAAGGCGCGGACCGACGCGGCGACGACCGGGCCGATCTCGGCGACCGATTGCAGCGCCTCGGCGGGCGCGCCGACGATGCGCCCCATGGTGCGAAAGTGCCGCGCCAGGGTGGCCGCCGCCTTCTCGCCGACATGGCGGATCCCGAGCGCGTAGATCAGACGCTGCAGGTCGTTCGATTTGCTGCGCTCGATCTCCGCGATGACGTTGCGGCCGACCTTGCCCAGCTTGCGCGGCACGGCGCGTTCCGACCGCGGCTCCCGTGGCGTGACCACCAGCTGTTCGAGCTGGGCCGCGTCGAGGCGATACAGATCAGCGAAATCATGCACCAGGTCCTGTTCGATCAGCTGATCGACAAGCGAGGCGCCGAGCCCTTCGATATTCATCGCCCCCCGCGAGGCGAAGTGCTCCAGGCTGCGCCGCAGGCGCGCCGGGCACGACGGGTTCTCGCAGCGCCAGACAACCTCTTCCTCGTCGCGCCGCAGTGCGCTCTGGCACTCCGGGCACACGGCCGGCATCTGCCAGACCTCGGCGCGCGGCGTCCCGTCGGGATGGGGCAGAATCGCCTTGACCACCTTGGGGATGACGTCGCCGCCCTTCTCGATCAGCACCCGATCGCCCGGCCGCAGATCCTTGCGCGCCACGTCTTCCGCGTTGTGCAGCGTCGCCATCGAGATGGTGCTGCCGGCAAGCTTGACCGGCTCGAGCACCGCGTAGGGGGTGACCGCACCGGTCCGGCCGACGTTGACCTGGATCGCGGTCAGCGTGGTGGTTGCCTGCTGCGCCGGGAACTTGAACGCAGTGGCCCAGCGGGGAAACTTTGCCGTCGCCGCCAGCCGTCCGCGCAGCGCCAGGTCGTCCACCTTGATGACGACGCCGTCGGTGTCGAAATCGAGGGCCTGCCGGGCAACCGCCCATTCCTGGCAGAACGCGGTCACTTCGTCGATGCCGACGCAGCGCCGCCACTGCGGCTCGACCGGCAGCCCCCATTCGCGCATCGTCGCCAGCAGCGCGGCATGGCTCGACACGGTCTGTAAACCAGCGCTGACATCGGCGCGGACACGATCGGGTGTCACGTCATCCGTGCCGTGGACGGCCTTTTCGCCGTCGCCGGCTTTCACGCCATCCGGCGCCGCGAAGATCGCCTGATACGTGAACGCGGACAGCCCGCGGCTGGCGACCAGCGCGGGGGCGAGGTTGCGCATCGTGCCGGCGGCCGCGTTGCGCGGATTGGCGAACACCGGCTCGCCCTGTTCCTCGCGCTCCCGGTTCACGCGAGCAAAGGCGGCGCGCGGCAGATACACTTCACCGCGAATCTCGATCCGGCCGGCGGGACCGCCGCGCAGCTTCAAGGGAATCGCCCGGATCGTGCGCACGTTCGCCGTCACGTCCTCGCCGCGGACGCCGTCACCCCGGGTGGCCCCCCTCACCAGCGTCCCGTCCTGGTAGGTCAACGCAATGCTGAGCCCGTCAATCTTCATCTCGGCGACATAGGCGATCGAAGCCTCGCCGAGACCGCCGATCTTCCGCACCCGGTCGTCGAACGCCTGAAGCTCAGGCTCGGTGTAGGCATTGTCGAGGCTGAGCATCGGCTCGGCGTGCTCGACGGTGGTGAAGCCCTCGATGAGACGCCCCCCCACCCGCTGCGTCGGCGAATCGATGGTGACGAGATCGGGAAAGTCGGCTTCGATCTGCTCGAGCTCGTGCAGCAGCCGGTCGAACTCCTCGTCGGCGATTTCCGGATCGTGATGGATGTAGTAGCGCTCTTCGTGGTGGCGAATCGCGTCCCGCAGCTCGGCGAGGCGTTGTTCGGGGGGCTTGGGGGCCATGGTCGAGGGCAGACCAATTTGGGCCACGACACCACGACAGCACGAAAGCGACTAATTCGTTTTCGTGACGTCGCGGCCAGGGTCCTTAGATCAACGGTCGCGGGACAGGATGTAGTCCGGCAGCGCCAGCAGCGCTTCCCGCTCCGAGCTCGGCGGGAAGGCGTGCAGCGGCTTCTTCGCCCGCTCGGCGAACTCGGACGCCCGGCGGTTCGCGTACTCGATCGAGCGGTGCTCCTTGAGCGCCCGCTGGAGCTCCTCCCACTGCCCCGGCGCCACCGTGCGGCTGCTGATGATGTCGCGGACGATCCTGGCACCCACCTCCTCGTTCTGCTGCAGGAGGTGGATCAGCGGCAGGGTCATCTTGCCTTCGCGCAGATCGCTGCCGACGGGCTTGCCCACCGCGTCGGCGTCGCCGGTCACGTCGAGCAGGTCGTCGATGATCTGGAACGCAATACCGAGGTTGAACCCGTACTCGCGGAGCGCGGTCTCACGCTCCGTGCCCACCTTGCCCAGCATGCCGCCGATCTCAGCGCAGCCGCCAAACAGGTGGGCGGTCTTCCGCCGGATGATGTCGAAGTGCTCATCCTCGGTGATGTCCGCATCGCCGTTCTTGGTCAGCTGATACAGCTCGCCTTCGATCATCCGCAGCGTCACGTCGCACAGCAGGCGGACGATGTCGAGCGTGTCGTGGGTGAGCGCCAGCGCCATCGACTTGATGTAGAGGTAGTCGCCGAGCAGGACCGTGATGTCGTTGCCCCAGCGCGAGTGCACCGCCAGCCGCCCCCGCCGCAGGTCGGCATCGTCGATGATGTCGTCGTGGACCAGCGTGGCGGTATGGATGAACTCGACGACGGCGGCGTAGAGGATGGCGCGATCGCCGCTGTAGCCGGACAGCCGGGCCGACATCAACAGCACCGCCGGGCGCATCCGCTTGCCGCCACTGGTCTGGATATACTTCCCGATTTTCGGAATCAGATCGATCTGCGATTCGATGTGACGGCCGAATTCGGCGTCGACCTGCGCCAGGTCGGCGCGGATCGGGTCGAAGATTTGCGAGAGCGCGAGCGAAGATTTTTCCATCTGATGGGACGCGTCAATCTCACCATAAGTCGTCATGGGTGTCAACGCGACGCCTGTGTAATTCCCTCAGATTGAAAGGCTTGACGCCGGCGCCGTCGGCCCGCCCGGCCCGCCGGCGCCGCTGTCAGGAACCGAACAGCGCCCGGAAATTCGCCGCGGTCTGCGCCGCCATCGCCTCAGCCGCGACGCCGTGCACCGCCGCCAGCGCCGCGACGACCCGGCCCACGTGCGCCGGCTCGTTGCGCTTCCCCCGATACGGCACGGGGGCAAGAAACGGGCTGTCGGTCTCGGCCAGCAGCCGATCGACCGGAACCGCCTTCAGCGTATCCCGGAGATCGGCGGCCTTGGGGAACGTCACGATGCCAGCCGCCGAGATGTAGAACCCGAGCCGCAGCGCCGCCCGCGCCAGCGCGGCGTCGCCGGTGAAACAGTGAAGCACGCCGGCCACTTCCCCCCCACCTTCGTGCTCGAGGATGTCGATCGTGTCAACGTCCGCTTCGCGGGTATGGATGATCACCGGCAGACCCAGCTCGCGTGCCACCCGGACCTGGGCGCGGAACACCTCGTGCTGCACGTCGCGCGGTGAGAAGTCGTAGTGGTAGTCGAGGCCGATCTCCCCGACCGCCCGGGCCGACGGCGTGGCGGCAATCTGGTCGCGGACGACGGCCGCGGCACGGGCAGCATCGCCGGCAAACTGGTGCGCCTGGTGAGGGTGGACGCCGACCGCGGTGACGACGGACGGCCACAGCCTCTGGAGCCGGCCCGCCTGCGCCGCTTCGACCGTGTCGCCGGCCTCGAGGATCACCATCGCGCGCTCGAGACCGGCCTCGCGTGCGCGGTCGACGACGGCCTCGAGGTCGCCGGCGAACGCCTCGCCGGCCAGATGACAGTGCGAATCGATCATGAATTAGGAATTGGGAATGAGGAATTCAAAGTGCGCCAACGCGCCATTCCTGCCCCTCATCTCACCCGCGTACCTGGTGCCGGTGGCTCGTCGAACGACACCAGCATCGGCTTGCCGCCCTCGGGACTGGCGGCGAGCACCATCCCGTTCGACTCGATGCCCATCAGCTTGGCGGGATTCAGGTTGAAGACGACGACGATGGTGCGGCCGACCAGCGCCTCCGGCTCGTACGATTCGGCGATTCCGGCGACGACGATCCGCTCCTCGCCACCGCCGACGTCGACGTTCAGCTTCAGCAGCTTCTTCGATTTCGCGACACGCTCGGCAGCGATCACCCTGGCGACGCGCAGTTCCACCTTCATGAAGTCGTCGATGGAGATTTTCGAACTGCTCGCGGCCGCGGTGGGCTCCGGGGTGCCGGGTGCGGCCGACGGGGCCACCGGTGAGGCCGGCGGCAGTGCGCCCGGCGAGGGATCGTCCGGGGGGACGGGGTTGTCAGTCATGGTTGTTGTCTCCTTGCGCGGCCATAGTGATCCTTCCTGAACCAGTAGCCGCTCGCCTTCGTTGCGCCAGCGTCCGTCGCGATCGAGGCGGAGGCCGGGCTGGGCAGCGCCGACGCGGCGCAGGATTTCGGCGCACGAGGCCGGCATGATCGGCGACAGCAGCACCGCCGCGAGACGGATCGCTTCCGCCGCGTCGAAGAGCACCTGGGTCAGCCGATCCGCGGCCGCCGGGTCCTTCGCCAGCGCCCACGGTGTGGTGGCGGCAATGAATTCGTTGGTGCCGTCGATCAACCGGTACGCGGCGGCGGCGCCCTCGTGCAGCGCCAGCCCGTCCATCGCCTTGCGGTAGTCGTCCGCGACCCGCTCGCCCAGACGCGCCAGTCCCTCCGACGCGGCGCCGGCCGGCGCCAGCCTGCCCTGCCGGTAGCGGACGGCCATGGCCGTGACCCGGCTCACCAGGTTGCCCAGGTTGTTCGCGAGGTCGACATTGTAGCGCTCGTCGTAGCGCTCCCACGAGAAGTCGCCGTCGCCGCCGAACGCGATCTCCTTGATCAGATACAGCCGCAGCGGATCGGCGCCGAACCGGGCCGCCGCGTCGATCGGGTCGACAAGGTTGCCCAGCGTCTTGCTCATCCGCTGGCCGTTCAACGTCATGAAGCCGTGGCCGAAGATCTGCCGCGGCACCGGCAGCCCGGCGGACATCAGCATCGCCGGCCAGATCACGGCGTGGAACCGGGTGATGTCCTTGCCGATCAGGTGCAGATCCGCCGGCCACCAGCGCTCGAGCATCGCCGGGTCGCTGCCGAGGCCGACCGCCGAGGCGTAATTGATCAAGGCGTCGAACCAGACGTAGACGACACTCGCCGGGTCCCACGGCAGCGGAATGCCCCAGGACTGCCCGGCCCGGCTGACCGACACGTCGATCAGGCCGCCCTCAATCAGCCGCAGGATCTCGTTGCGCCGCATCTCCGGCTGCATGAACCCGGGCTGCGCGGCGAAGTGATCGAGCAACGGCTGCTGATACTTCGACAGCCGGAAGAAGTAGTTCTTCTCCTTGATCCACTCGGGCTGGCGCGTCGGATGCAGCGGGCAGTTGCCGTTGACGAGATCCCTCTCCTGCTTGAACTCCTCACAGCTGACGCAATACCAGCCTTCGTAGACCCCCTCGTAGATGTCGCCGGCGTCCA
>JBDTRR010000116.1:0-12595 GCA_039931615.1 Acidobacteriota bacterium | reverse complement strand
TCAGCGACATCCCGTTGCCGATGCCGCGCTCGGTGATCTGCTCGCCGAGCCACATCACGAAACAGGTGCCGCTCGTCAGCGTCAGCACGGTCATCAGCCTGAACCCGATCCCCGGGTTGTTGACCAGCGGCAGTCCGCCGGCGATCTGGGTGTTGCGCTCGAGGTAGATCGCAATGCCGAGCGCCTGGACGACGCTGAGCACGATCGTGCCGTACCGGGTGTACTGGGTAATCTTGCGGCGGCCCAGCTCGCCTTCCTTCGACAGCCGCTCCAGATAGGGCCAGACCACCGTCAGGAGCTGGAGGATGATCGACGCGCTGATGTAAGGCATGATGCCCAGCGCGAAAATCGTGACCTTGGCCAGGTTCCCGCCGGAGAACATGTCGTAGAGGCCGAACATCGTGTTCTGGCTCTGCCGGGCGAGCTCGGCCAGCGCCGCCTGGTTGACCCCCGGCGTCGCCACGTTATGCCCGAAGCGATAGACAGCCAGCAGTCCGAGCGTGAACAGCACCCGGTTGCGCAGTTCCGAAACGGCGAAGATGTTTTTCAGGCTGTCCATAGCGCTACCACCCTGCACTTCAGGCGATCGCTTCCGCTGTGCCGCCGGCGGCGGCGATCTTCTCGGCCGCCTTGCCGCTGAACTTGTGGGCGCGTACCGTCAGCGCCTTGTCGACATCGCCGCGTGCCAGCACCTTGACCTTGCCGGTGCCGCGCGACAGCACGCCGTGCTCGCGCAGCAGCTCCGGGGTGATGACGGTGCCGGCGTCGAACTTCAGCACCAGCGTGTCGAGGTTGACCACCTCGTACTCGACACGGAACGGGTTGTGAAACCCCCGCTTCGGGACGCGGCGGTGCAGCGGCATCTGGCCGCCTTCGAACCCACGCTTGAACTTGTAGCCGGAGCGCGATTTCGCGCCTTTGTGCCCGCGCCCCGCCGTCTTGCCGTTGCCCGACCCCTGGCCGCGGCCAATCCGCTTCTTCGGGTGCTTCATCCCACGCGGTGGGCGCAGATTATTCAGGGCCATGTTTTGCTTCTCACAGTTGGTCCATTTACCAATTTATTCGATCACTTCCACCAGATGTCGCACCTTGTGAATCATGCCACGCGCGTCGGGCGTGTCCTTCACTTCCACGATATGACGGATCCGCCGCAGCCCCAGGCCCAGGACCACCGCCGCCTGGGTCCGGTTGAACCCAATCGGGCTCTTGAGCAGCTTCACCTTGACGGTGCCGCCTTTCGCATCGGTTCGCTGGTTGGCCACTGTCGTCCTGCCTTAGGCGCTCTTGACGAGCTCGCTGAGTTCCTTGCCACGCAACCGCGCCATCACGGCGGGGTCCTGCAACGATCCGAGCCCGGCAAACGTCGCCCGCACGACGTTGTGCGGATTGGCCGATCCGAGGGACTTGGTCAGGATGTTGGCGACCCCGGCCGCCGCCACCACCGCCCGGACCGCGCCGCCGGCGATGATCCCGGTGCCATCCGGCGCCGGCTTCAGCAGCACGCTGCCGGCGCCGAAGTTGCCGACGATTCGATGTGGGATGGTACTGCCATCGAGCGGCACCCGGATCAGGTTCTTCTTGGCCGCCTCGATGCCCTTCTTGATCGCCGAGGGGACTTCTTTCGCCTTGCCGATGCCGAAACCGACCACGCCGTGGCCGTCGCCGACGACGACCAGCGCACTGAAGCTCAGGTTCTTGCCGCCCTTGACCACCTTGGTCACGCGGTTGATCGACACGACGGTGTCCTTGATGTCGAGCTGCGACGGATCGATGCGTTCACGGGTTTTCATGATGCTCAGAACTCCAGGCCAGCTTTGCGGGCGGCTTCCGCGACGGCACGAATCCGGCCGTGATAGAGGAATCCGCCGCGATCGAAGACGACCCGCTTGATGCCCTTCTCGATCGACCGCTCCGCGATCACCTTGCCGATCGCCTCGGCCCCCCGCGTATTGCCGCCGCGCACGTCCTTCTCGAACGCGCCCTTCAGCGCGGGCTCGGCGCTCGACGCCGACGCCAGCGTCTTGCCGGTCAGGTCGTCAATCACCTGCGCATAGATGTGCGTGACGCTGCGGAACACGCTCAGCCGCGGCCGTTCCTGGTCACCCGCGATCCGCTTGCGCTGCCGCAGATGGATACGCACCCGCCGGTCGTCTTTGGTTTTGATCTTCATAGCGTAGCTTCCAGCCCAAGCTGCCCGCTCCAGGTCCGGCTCGCCGCCGGGCCCTGGGAGCGGCGGGCGGCCTTACTTGGCGCCCGTTTTTCCCGCTTTCTTCTTCAGCACTTCGCCGGTGTAGCGGACGCCCTTCTGCTTGTAGGGATCCGGCTCGCGGAAGCGGCGGATGTTGGCCGCGACCTGGCCGACCAGCTGCCGATCCACCCCGGTCACCGTGATGTGCGTCTGCTTCTCGATCGTCAGGTCGATTCCCGCGGGAATGTCGAAGACGACGGCGTGGGCGTAGCCGAGCGCGAAAATCGCCTGCTTGCCCTTCACCTCGCCGCGATACCCGACGCCGACGATGTCGAGCTCGCGCTTGAAGCCTTCGGTCACACCGGTGACGGCGTTGGCGACCAGCGTGCGGGCGAGACCGTGGAACTTGCCGAGCGACGGATCGTCGGTCGCCGGCCGCGCCTGCAGGACGCCGTCCGCCAGATCGAAGTTGATGCCGGCCGGGAAGACCTGGCGCATCTTGCCTTTCGGTCCCTGGACCTCGACCGCATGGGCGCCGTCGACCATGGTCACCGTCACGCCGTTGGGAATCGGAATCGGTTTCTTGCCTATTCGAGACATATCTTTTCTCTCAGCGTGCGTTCTCGGCGTGCTGTTCTCTCAGCGTGCTGTTCTTTCGGCGTCGGGCAGCCAGGACCGGCGCCGGCCGGCTGACGCCCGGATCTCACCTACCAGATATTGCACAGGACTTCGCCGCCGACCCCGGCTTTGACCGCTTCACGGCCGGTCATCACCCCGCGCGATGTCGTCAGAATGGCGGTGCCCAGACCGGCCAGCACCTCCGGCACATCGTCCCGGCCGAAGTAGACGCGGCGGCCGGGCCGGCTGATCCGCTCGATCCCGGTGATCACCTTTTCGCCGTGCGGGCCGTATTTCAGGAAGACGCGCAGCGTCTTGACCGGACCGGTGCTGGCGCCGTTGGCGGCGTCGAGCAGCTTGTAGGCCTGGATGTAGCCTTCGTCCTGCAGGATCCGCGCGATGTCGGCCTTCAGGCGCGAGGCCGGCATGTCGACCCGCGTGTGCTTGGCGCTGACGGCGTTCCGAAGCCGCGTGAGCATATCGGCGATAGGGTCTGTCATATCACTCAACCTTCAGAGTTGGTCTGCTGGCAACTTGGTAAGTTGGTCACGCGTCCGGCCCCTTTACCAACTCACCTCTACCAACTGCTCTTCGTCACCCCGGTGACGTCGCCCTCGAGCGCCAGCTTGCGGAAGCACAGGCGGCACAGGGCGAACTTGCGCATATAAGCGCGCGGCCGGCCGCACAGGCGGCATCGATTGCGCAGCCGGACCTTGAATTTCGGCGTCTTGGCTTCCTTGGCGATTTTTGCGGTCGTGGCCATTTCTCGTCCTTGTCGCGCCCTGCGGGGCGCGCCCTACATTTGCCGGGGCATCTTGCCGGGCTGGTCTTCTGACCGCCCCTTCAGTTCTGCCGGAACGGCATGCCGATAAACTGCAGCAGCTTGCGCGCCTCCTGGTCGGTCTTCGCCGTCGTGACCACCGAGACGTTCATGCCGCGCGCCTTGTCCACCTTCATGTAGTCGATCTCGGGAAACAGCAGCTGATCGCGCAGGCCGAGCGTGTAGTTGCCGCGGCCGTCGAACCCCTTGGGCGACACGCCCTTGAAGTCGCGGACGCGCGGCAGCGCAATCGTCATCAGCCGGTCGAGGAACTCCCACATCCGCTCCCCGCGCAGCGTGACCATGGTCGCGATCGGCATCCCCTTGCGGACCTTGAACGCGGCAATCGACTTCTTGGCCCGGCGCGTCACCGGCTTCTGCCCGGTAATCCGTGCCAGTTCGTCGGCCCCGACGTCGATCAGCTTGGCGTTCGACGACGCTTCGCCGAGCCCCATGTTGACGACCACCTTCTCGATCTTGGGGACGGCCATCACGTTCTTGTAGCCGAACTCCTTGGCCAGAGCCGGCACCACTTCGTTTTGATATCGTTCTTTCAGCCGGCTCATTTGTCGACGACCCCCTCGCACTTGCGGCAGACGCGGACCTTGCGGCCGTCACCGAGAATCTTGCGGCCGATCCGGGTCTGGACGCCGCACTCCGGACACACCAGCTGCACGTTGGATGCGTGCAGTGAGGCTTCGCGCTCGACGATGCCGCCCTTGACGTTCTTGCCGGGGTTGGGCCGCGTGTGACGCTTGATCAGGTTCACGCCCTCGACGATCAGCCGGTTCTTCTCCGGCACGAGCTTGAGCACGCGGCCGCGCTTGCCACGGTCCTTGCCGGTGACCACGAGCACGTTGTCGTTTTTCCGAATCGATGTGGCTAGACGGCTCATCTCTGCAGTTCCAGGTTCCAGCGTCAGGCTCCAGCCCGGGGGCTGGCGGCGCGACGCTTGGTTAGAGTACTTCCGGCGCGAGCGAAATGATCTTCATGAACCGGCGCTCGCGCAGCTCACGGGCGACCGGACCGAACACGCGCGTGCCGATCGGCTCATTGTTGTCGTTGACCAGCACGGCGGCGTTCCGGTCGAAGCGGATGTAGGTGCCGTCGCGGCGGCGCTGCTCCTTGGCCGTCCGGACGATCACCGCCTTGACGACCTGCCCCTTCTTGACGGTCCCTTCCGGCGTCGCCTCTTTCACCGAGGCGGTGACGATATCGCCGAGCCGCGCATAGCGGCCGGTCGATCCGCCGATCGGGTTGATGATGGCGATCTTGCGCGCGCCGGAATTGTCGGCGACGTCGAGGATCGAGCGCATCTGAATCATGACGTTATCTCCACCGGCTCACTACCGGATGCCTGGCGATCGGTGCTGGTGCGGATGCACGGTGCCGGCGCCCGGGCCGGTGCGATTGGCACCGCGCCGTGAGCGGCCAGCACGCAGCACAAGCCTGCCCCGCTAAACCTGGACCGCCTGACGCACCACCCGCTTGAGCGCCCAGCGCTTGCGGCGGCTCATCGGCCGGGTCTCGACGATCTCGACGAGGTCGCCGATCTTCGCCGCGTTGTCCTCGTCGTGCACCATGAACGTCGAGGTCCGGCGCTGCGTCTTGCCGTAGAGCCCGTGCCGGACCTGCCACTCGACGGCGACGACGATGCTCTTCTGCATCTTGTTGCTGACGACGACGCCGGTCTTTTCAGATTTCTGAGACATGGCCAACTACGTCCTTTTCTGCCGAAGCACGGTCTTGATCCGCGCCAGATCGCGCCGCACCGTGCGCATCTTGTTCGGCGCCTCGAGCTGGCCCATCGATTTCTGGATGCGCAGCCGGAACATCTGGTCGGACAGATCGCGCTCCTTGGCACCGAGCTCGTCGACGCCCAGCTCGCGCAGCTCCGCGGCCTTCATAGCATCTTCTCCTGCGCAAAGCGGGTGGCGAACTTGGTCTGGATCGGCAGCTTGGCCGCCGCCAGCTTCAGCGCCTCACGCGCCTCGATTTCCGACACGCCTTCCATCTCGAACAGCACCCGGCCCGGACGCACCACCGCCACCCACTGATCGGGCGCGCCCTTGCCCTTGCCCATCCGGGTTTCCTGCGGCTTCTTGGTGATCGGCTTGTCCGGAAAGACGCGCACCCAGATCTTGCCGCCGCGTTTGATGAACCGGGTCATCGCCACGCGCGCCGCCTCGATCTGCCGCGCCGTCAGCCAGCACGGTTCGAGCGCCTGCAGCCCGAAATCGCCGAACGAGACGTCCGACCCGCGCCACGCCTTGCCGCACATGCGGCCGCGCTGCTGCTTGCGGAACTTGACTTTCTTCGGCATCAACATAACGGTTCATTCCTGTCAACGCGGAATGCGGAATGGCGAGCGCATCCGGCATTTCGCCTGCTGCAGTGGCGCGCTTAGCGCCGATCTCCGCCTTGGGGCCGGCGCGGCGCGCGCTCCCGGTATTCCTCTTCCCGGCCGCGCAGCGGCACCAGCCGTTCGCCTTTGTAGAGCCAGACCTTGACCCCAATCTGGCCGTAGGTGGTGTTGGCTTCGGCGAAGCCGTAATCGATGTCGGCGCGCAGCGTCTGCAGCGGCAGCTGGCCGTGCAGGTACCACTCCGAGCGCGCGATCTCGGCGCCGTTCAAACGGCCCGAGACCCGGACCTTGATGCCGCGGGCGCCGAAGCGGAGCGCCGATTCCACCGCCTTGCGCATCGCCCTTCGGAAGGCGACCCGCTTTTCCAGCTGCAGGGCGACCGACTCGGAAATCAGCTGCGCATCGAGCTCCGGCTTCTGGATTTCCTGGATGTTGATGAACACCTCGCGGCTGGTCCGCTTCTGGATTTCCTGCTTCAGCTTGTCGACTTCGGTGCCCTTGCGGCCGATGATGATCCCCGGCCGCGAGGTGTAGATGTCGATCTTCAGCTTGTTGGCGGCGCGCTCGGTCTCGATCTTCGAGACGCCGGCGTGAGCGAACCGCTTCTTCAGGTTGGCGCGCAGCGCCAGATCCTCGTGCAACAGCTTGGCGTAGTCGCGGTCCGAGTACCAGCGCGACCGCCAGGTCTTGTTGAACCCGAGCCGGAATCCGAACGGATGAACTTTCTGGCCCACGGTTACTCCTCTGCCTGTTTGGCGGCGCGTTCAGCCGGCTGCGGTTTCTTCGCCTGTTTCCTGGCGCCGGCGCGTGGCCGCCGCGGCGCGGTCACGCCGCCGATTGGCGCCACCTTCTCCGGCCGCTCGGACACGTGCACGGTCAGATGCGCGGTCCGCTTCAGTACCCGGAAGGCGCGCCCCATCGGGGCCGGCCGGACCCGCTTGGCCGACGGCCCCTGGTTGGCGAAGCAGGCCGAGACGTAGAGGCGGTCGACGTCGCCGCTGAACCCGTCCTTGTGCTGGGCGTTGGCGATCGCCGATCGCAGCACCTTGGCGATGTCGGTCGCCACCGCTTTGCGGGCGAACTGCAGCGTCGCCAGGGCGCGGTTGACGTCCTTGCCGCGAATGAGAGCGAGCACCAGACCGGCCTTCTGGGCCGAGGTGCGGATGTAGCGTGCCGTCGCCACCGCCTCAATCATGACGCGCTCCCAGCCCCGGCCGGCTTCGCCCCCGGCGTCGTCGCCGCCGCCGCCGCGCGCTCGGCCACTTTCGTCGTGTGCCCCTTGAACAGCCGCGTCGGGGCGAATTCGCCGAGCTTGTGGCCGACCATGTTCTCGGTGACGTAGACCGGGATGAACTTCTTCCCGTTGTGGACGGCCAGGGTGTGACCGACCATCTCGGGGATCACCGTCGATCGGCGCGACCAGGTCTTGATGACCTTCTTATCCGCCCCGCGGTTCATCACCTCGATCTTCTCGAGCAGCGAGGTGTCGACGAACGGGCCCTTCTTGAGTGAACGTCCCATAAAGTCTCAGTGGCTGATGGACAATCGGCGATCTCGCGATCGGCGATCGCCGATGTTATTTCTTCCGCCGCTGCACGATGAACGTGTCGGTGGACTTGCGGTTCCGCGTCTTGTAGCCCTTCGTCGGCATGCCCCACGGCGTCACCGGATGACGGCCGCCCGAGGTCTTGCCTTCACCGCCGCCGAGCGGGTGATCGACCGGGTTCATCGCCACGCCGCGCACGTGCGGCCGCTGCCCCAGCCACCGGCTGCGCCCGGCCTTCCCGATCGAGACGTTCTCGTGCTCGATGTTGCCGACCTGGCCGACCGTCGCAAAGCATTCGATGAAGATGTGCCGGATCTCGCCCGACGGCATCTTGACCGACGCGTATTCGCCCTCCTTGGCGACCAGCTGCACCGACGAGCCGGCACTGCGCGCGATCTGGCCGCCCTTGCCCGGCCGGAGCTCGACGTTGTGCACCTGGGTGCCGAGCGGGATGTTCTTGAGCGGCAGCGCGTTGCCGGTCAGGATGTCGACGCTCTGGCCGGCGACGATCGTCTCGCCGACCTTGAGGCCGGCGGGGTGGAGGATGTAGCGCTTCTCCCCGTCGGCGTAGGTCAACAGCGCGATCCGCGCCGATCGGTTCGGGTCGTACTCGATGGTCGAGACCTTGGCCGGAATGTCGCGCTTGTCGCGCTTGAAATCGATGATCCGGTAGGTCCGCTTGTGTCCGCCGCCGCGCCACCACGACGTCAGGTGGCCCTGGTTGTTGCGCCCGCCGGTGCTGTGCAGCGGCTCGGTCAGCGGTTTGTGCGGCTCGGTCGCCGTCAGCTCGTCAAAGGTCTGGACGGTCTGGAACCGCTGCCCCGGCGACGTCGGATTGTATTTTCGAATCGGCATATTGAATCCTGAAGTGTCGGAACTCCTGACTACGCCCCTTCGAGGAATTCCGGGATCTTCTCGCCTTCACGCAGCTTGACGAACGCCTTCTTCCAGTCCGAGCGGCGGCCGGCGAAGCGGCCCTGCCGCTTGACCTTGCCGTGCGCGATGCTGGTCCTGATCCCGGCGACCTTCGAGCCGAGCAACTGTTCGACCGCGCGCTTGATCTCGAGCTTGTTCGCGCCCGAGGCGACCTGAAAGACGATGGTCCGGCCGTCTTCGCGCAGGATCGACGTTTTCTCGGTCACGAGCGGCCGTCTGATGACATCGGTCAGCTTCATAACACTCCGTCACACACAATGCCGGGAGTCGACTGCCCGGGGCAGTTCGCGCCCGGCGGGTCGATCCTCAGGCGAGCACTTCCTGCAGCTTCTCCAGCGCGCCCCGCGTCGCCACCACCTGCACGGCGTCCATGACGTCGCGCGCCCGCAACTGCCGGCTCTGCACGATCGCGATGCCGGGAAGATTGCCGACCGATCGCGCCAGGTTCTCGTCGAGGGTGACGTCGACCAGCACCGCCTTGCCGGTGACGCCGAGCCGCTTGAGCAGTTCGACCGCGGCCCTGGTCTTGATCGCCTCGGCCGAGAGCCGCTCGACCACGATCAGCGCGCCCTCCTTCAGCTTCTGGGCGAGCGCCGCCCGCAGCGCCCCCAGCTCGACCTTCTTCGGCAGCGTGTACTCGTAGCTGCGGACCTGCGGCCCGAACACGGTGCCGCCATGCCGCCACAGCGGGGTGCGGCTCGATCCGACACGCGCCCGGCCGGTGCCCTTCTGCCGCCACGGCTTCTTGCCGCTGCCGCTGACGAGCGCGCGGTTCTTTGTCGCATGCGTGCCGCGCCGCTCGGCCGCGTTGGCGCGAACCACCGATTCCCAGATCAGCGCGGTGTTCACACGGCCGCCAAACACCTCGTCGGACATCTCGAGGCTGCCGACTTTGGCGTTCTGCTCATCCACCACATCGAGTTGCATATGCGTCCCGTTCAGTGTTGATAAGTCGGTCAGTTGGTGAATTGGTCAATGGTTCAACCGATCGACCAAACCGCTGTGACCAACGACTACTTCTTGCCCTTCTTCGGCTTCTCCACCTGCGCGACCTTGACCTTCTTCGCCGTCACGGCCTTGCGGACCAGCACGTAGCCGGTCGGCGCGCCCGGAATCCCGCCCTGGATGATCAGCAGGTGGTTGTCCAGATCGACGCGCAGCACCTTCAGGTTGTGGATCGTGACCCGCCCGCCGCCCATCCGTCCCGGCGCGCGCATCCCCTTGATCACGCGCGAGGGAAACGACGAGGCGCCGATCGATCCGGGGGCGCGATGAAACATCGAGCCATGGGTGGCCGCGCCGCCGGCAAAGTGATGCCGCTTCATGACGCCCTGGAAGCCCTTGCCGCGCCCGGTCCCGATCACGTCGACGCGCTCGCCGTCGGCGAACATCGACACCAGCACCGGATCGCCGGCCTTGACCCCGTCGCCTCCGGCGGCCAGTCTGACCTCGCGCCGGACCCGCGTCGGCGGCACGTTCGCCTTCTTGTAGTGCCCGGCCAGCGGCTTGCCGACCTTGGCCGGCGTCTCCTCGACCAGCCCGAGCTGTACCGCCTCGTAGCCGTCGGTCGACGCCGTCTTGGCCTGCACCACGACACAGGGCCCGGCCTTGATCACCGTCGCCGGATGCACGGTGCCATCGGCGTCGAAGACCTGGGTCATGCCGACTTTTCTTCCGATAATGCCTGTAACCATGTGATCACCGCTGCGCTGCAACCGCCGAGGTCGCGGAGGTCGCGGAGGTCAACCCTCGAAGGGAGGCCTCTGCGTCCTTGGCGTCCTCTGCGGCTATTTATGTTCCTTGCCGAACGCCTTGATCTCGACGTCGACGCCGGCCGGCAGATCGAGCTTCATCAGCGCGTCCACGGTCTGCGGGGTCGGCTCGAAGATGTCAATCAGCCGCTTGTGCGTCCGGATCTCGAACTGCTCACGCGACTTCTTGTCGACGTGTGGCGATCGCAGCACCGTCCACTTGTTCTTGGCGGTCGGCAGCGGAATCGGACCCGCCAGCCGGGCGCCCGTCCGCTTGGCGGTTTCCACGATCTCGCTCGTCGATTGATCCAGCACCCGGTAGTCGTACGCCTTGAGGCGAATCCGAATCTTGTCCGAAAACGTTGTCGCCATTATTTCCCCTGCATCCTCGCCACGACCTCTTCACTGACGTTCTGCGGCGCCGGCTCGTAGCGGTCGAAATGCATCGAGTAGGTGGCGCGTCCCTGGGTCCGCGACCGCAGGTCGGTCGCGTAGCCGAACATCTCCGACAGCGGCACCCGCGCCTGGATGATCTGCGTGCCGCCGCGATCCTCCTGCGACTGGATATGCCCGCGCCGGCTCGACAGATTGCCCATCACGTCGCCCATGTGTTCCTTCGGCACGACGACCTCGACCCGCATCATCGGCTCGAGCAGCACCGGCTTGGCCTTCTTCGCCGCGTCCTGGAAGGCCATCGAGCCGGCGATTTTGAACGCCATCTCCGACGAGTCGACATCGTGATACGAACCGTCGTAGAGCTCGATCCGGACGTCGTCGATCGGGTAGCCGGCCAGGATGCCGCGGGTCAGCGCTTCCTGGATTCCCTGATCGATCGGCTTGATGAACTCCTTCGGAATCGATCCGCCGGTGGTCTCGTTCTCGAAGATATAGCCGGTGCCCGGCTCGCCCGGGAACAGGTGGATCTTGACGTGGCCGTACTGACCGCGGCCGCCGGTCTGCTTGGCGTACTTCATCTCGCCGTCGGCCGGACGGGTCAGCGTTTCCTTGTAGGCGACCTGCGGCTTGCCGACGGTCGCCTCGACACCGAACTCGCGCTTCAGCCGGTCGACGATGATCTCGAGGTGCAGCTCGCCCATCCCGGCGATGATGACCTGGCCGGTCTGCTGATCGGTCTGGACGCGGAACGTCGGATCCTCCGCCATCAGCTTGCCGAGACCGAGGCCGAGCTTTTCCTGATCGGACTTCGTTTTCGGCTCGATCGCCAGCGAGATGACCGGCTTCGGAAAGTCCATCGACTCGAGCACGATCGGCTGCTTCTCGTCGCACAGCGTATCGCCGGTCGAAACGCTCTTCAGGCCGACCGCGGCCGCGATGTCGCCGGCGTAGACTTCCTTGATCTCCTCGCGCTTGTTGGCGTGCATCTTCAGCAGCCGGCCGATCCGCTCGGAACGCTGCTTGGTCGTGTTGTAGACGCTGCCGCCGGCGGTGAGCACGCCGGAGTAGACGCGGAAGAACGTCAGCTGACCGACGAACGGGTCGGTCATGATCTTGAACGCCAGCGCGGCGAACGGCGCGTCGTCGGTGGCCGCCCGCTCGATCTGCGTCGCGGCCGGATCGTCCGGATCGGCTTTCCGATTGGGATCGATCCCGGTAATCGACGGCACGTCGAGCGGCGACGGCAGGAAGTCGACCACCGAGTCGAGCAGCGGCTGGACCCCTTTGTTCTTGAACGCCGAACCGCAGATCACCGGCACGAACGCCGCCTCCTGGCCGCGCACCGAGCTGTTGACCCGCTTGCGGAGCGCCGCCTTGATCTCGGCCTCGGTCGGCTCTTCGCCCTTGAGATACTTCTCGAGGATCCGGTCGTCGGCCTCGCTGACTTTCTCGATCAACTGCTCGCGGTAGTGCTTCGCCTCGTCGAGCATCCCGGCCGGAATCTCGCCGACGATGTAGTCGGCGCCCATCGTCTCGTCCCGGTAGGTAATCGACTTCATCGTGATCAGGTCGACGACGCCGACGAAGGTGTCTTCGGCGCCGATCGGCAGCTGAATCGCCACCGGGTTCGCTTCGAGCTTGGTGATGATCTGCTCGAAGGTCCGCTTGAAGTCGGCGCCGATCCGGTCCATCTTGTTGACGAAGCAGATCCGCGGCACCCGGTACTTGTCGGCCTGCCGCCAGACCGTCTCCGACTGCGGCTCGACGCCGGCGACGGCATCGAAGACCGCGACGGCGCCGTCGAGGACACGGAGCGAACGCTCGACTTCCGCCGTGAAATCGACGTGGCCGGGGGTATCGATGATGTTGATCCGGTTGTCGCGCCAGAAGCAGGTGGTCGCCGCCGACGTGATGGTGATGCCGCGCTCCTGCTCCTGCTCCATCCAGTCCATGACGGCCGTGCCTTCGTGGACTT
>JBDTRR010000115.1:0-12632 GCA_039931615.1 Acidobacteriota bacterium | reverse complement strand
CTGAAGCACGAATTGCCGTGGGTTGCCGACGTCCTGGTTCACGTTGAACCGTCAGCCCGCCCCGGACACTGACCGTCGGCGTTCGTGCGACGCCGCCGGCGTCATCATGGGAGAACAGCTTGAACCGGCCGCCCGGGATGGGCGACTCTGATCCGGGCGTCGACAACCCGGCAGCCCTTGCCGGCGGCGAGCGCCATCACCGGGTTGAGATCGAGCTCGGCGATCTCAGGGACCGCCTCGGCCAGGTAGGAGACGCGCAACACGACGTCCCGGAGCGCCGCCACATCAGCGGCGGGGCGGCCGCGATACCCCTGCAACACCCGAGACGCTCGTCCGTCGCGCAGGAGCTCGTCGGCGTCCTGGTCGGTCAGGGGCGCGATACGGAATCGCATGTCACCGAGTATTTCCACCAGCGTGCCGCCAAGCCCGAAGCCCACCAGCGGGCCGAACAGGGGATCCACGGTCACCCCGACGATCGTTTCGACCGCGTCGGCGACCATGGGCTGGATCAGCACACCGTCGGATGCGTCGGCCGACACCGGCTCGGGGGTGACCGCGCGGATGGCGCGAAAGGCTTCCTCAACCTCCGGTCCGGTTTTCAAATTCACGCGCACGGCGCCAAGCTCGCTCTTGTGCACCACCTGCCGTGACGCCAGTTTCGCCACCACCGGAAACCCGAACACCGCCGCCAGCGCCGCCGCCTCCTCGGCCGTCCGCGCCACTGCGCCCGCCGCGACTGGCAATCCGAAGGCGCGCAGCACGGCATGCGCGTCCTCCGTCGTCAGCCAGCCGTCGCCCTGCCGGGTGACCGCCCGCCGACAGATATTTCGCGCTTCGTCGACCCGGACGTCGTCGAAGCCCCAGAACAAGGCCGGCGGCTGATCGCGCCACCGGCTGTAGGCAGCGATCTTCGCGAGCGCGCGGGCGGCGTTCTCCGGAAAGGCATAGGTCGGAATGGCTTCGCCATCGACCCGCAGCGGCACGGGGGGCCGTCCGTCGGTCATGACACACGCCAGAATCGGCGTGCGGTGACCGTCGCGGCGGGCAGCGCGGATGCCCTCGCCGATCGCCGCCAGGATGGCGTCGGACCGTGACATGTCCACCGGGGTGAAGATGATCAGGAGTGCATCGGCTTCGTCCGCGGCGGCCGCCACTTCAATCGTCTGTCGGTATTCCTCAGGGCCCGCCGAGGACACCATATCCACCGGATTGCCGACGCTCGCCGTCGACGGCAGACAGCTGCGCAACCTGGCGCACGTCGCGGCCGAAAACTCGGTGACGGTCAGTCCCGCCGTCACGCACGCATCGACGGCCATGATGCCCGGTCCGCCGGTGTTGGTGACGATCGCGACGCGACCGCCCTTCGGGAGTGGCTGGGCGTCGAGACAGACCGCGATGTCGAACATCTCGTCGATGGTGTCGGCGCGGATGACGCCGGACTGGTGGAACAGCGCCTCGACCGCGGTGTCGCTGGCAGCGAGTGCTGCCGTGTGGCTGCCCGCCGCGCGCGAGCCGGCGCGCGTCCGTCCGGACTTGACCGCGACGATTGGCGTGGTGCGGCTGATGCGGCGGGCGAGACGGGCGAAGCGCCGCGGGTTGCCGAACGACTCGAGATACAACAGGATGACGTGCGTGCGCGGATCGCTCTCCCAGTACTCCAAGAGGTCGTTGCCCGAGACGTCGGCCTTGTTGCCCACACTGACAAACTGAGACAGTCCCACCTCCCGGGCGGCGGCGAGCGCGAGAATCGCCAGCCCCAGGGCGCCGCTCTGCGATGAGAGCGCGATACGGCCGGCGCGCGGAAACATCGGCGAGAAGGACGCATTGAGGCGGACGGCCGGGTCGGTGTTCAGGAGCCCCATGCAGTTGGGACCCACCATCCGCATCCCGTGGCCGCGCACCTTGTCTACGAGCTGGCCCTGCAACGCCTGCCCGTCGATCCCGACTTCGGCAAAACCAGCCGTGACAACGACCAGGGATTTCACGCCGGCCGCGGCGCAGTCGTCGACGACGCCGAGGATCGCGGCGGCCGGCACGGCCAGAATCGCCAGATCCACTCCGGGGGGAAGGTCGCGCGCGGACCGCAGGGTGGGCACCCCGTCGATGTCTGCGGCGCGCGGATTGATCGGATAGATCGGACCCTGAAATCCCGCGGCGATCAGCGCGCTGAAGATCCGTCCGCCAATTCGGGCCGGGTCGCGTGACGCGCCGACGAGCGCGACAGCCTGGGGCGAGAACAGCGGCCGCAGCGACGCCGCGGTCGCCAGCCGGCTGCGCTGTTCCGCCGCCGCGACGCTCCGGTCCGAAGGCGCCAGCGACAGCTGCACCTCCAGCGTCGTGTCATCCAGCCGTGACCGGACGTCGAATCCCGACTCCCGGAAGACGTCGATCATCGCCCGGTTTTCGGCCATCGTCGTCGCCTGAAAACGCTGGAAGCCGTGCGCCGACGCCAGCGCCGCCAACTGCTCCAAGAGCAGCGTCGCGAGGCCCCGGCCGTGCAGGTGATCGTCGACCGCGAACGCGGCCTCGGCGACGAGGTCGGTGATCCGGAAGTACGAGGCCGCGGCAACGATCCGTTCGTCGTCGTCGGACCGGCGGCAGGCGATCAGCGTCAGGCCGTCCGCCGGATCGGCCGCGGCACAGAACCGATCGATCACCGCATCCGGCGGCTCGCCAGCGATGAAGAACCGGTGCCGCCGCGATTCCGGCGAGAGCTCGTGGAAGAACCGGCGCATCGCCCCGCGGTCCGATGGCCCGGCGGGACGGACGATCGCCGTCGATCCGTCCCGGAGGACCAGGCGATGCGCGTCAAGCTCATCGGGTTCAGGCCGCGACGGGAAGCGTGTCTGCACCGCGATCAGGCTCGGGCGACAGCGACCAGCGCGTCCGGCATGACGAATTCACGCTCGGGATGATGCACCGTCAGCACCGGACAGGGGGCGGTCCGCACCACCAGCTCCGCCACGCTTCCCATCAAGAGGTGACCGACCGCGCCGCGGCCATGCGTTCCCATCACGATGAGGTCCATCTGGTGCGTGCCGGCGTAGTGGACGATGGCCGCAGCCTTGGGGACGGCGGTGATGACGACGGGCTCGGCATGCAACTCGACGCGGTCTTCCTCGGTGATCAACCCATCCAGCCTGGTGCGGGCTCCGGCTTCGACATCCTCTTGCAGCTCCGGCAGTAGCGTCGAGTAGCCCTCGACACCGTACTGAAAGGTCACGTTATCGGCGACGTGCAGGACGTGCAGGGTGGCGGCGAACGTACGCGCGAGCTCCCGCCCGTAGTTGAGCGCCGCGCCGGACGGTTCGCTGAAGTCGGTGGCGACGAGGACGTGCTTGATCAGAATCATAACTGCCTCCACAGGCGAACCCGCCAGGTTCGACGGGCATCACCCGGTGAAGAGCACGGGCCGTGCCACGGCCTCTTCCCCCAGACCTCGCGGCGGTCGAGTGCCGCGGCTGAAGTCAGGGCGTGCCCAGCGGCGATTTGGGGCAGCCATCCGGAGCTCGCACGCGTCACGCGTAGCCTGGCCGGCAGACTGACTGCGGGTTTCTTCGCGCCCGCGTGCGGAATAGTCCCCGTCCCATTGACGTGCCGACAGAGGAGATTGTGCCAGGCGCTGTGATCCTGTTGGCCGCCGGCCGCCTGGTGCGGCGGCTTCTCATCAAGTCAATTACTCGTTTTGTTGTCGGATCCGGATCGTGTGTAGATCAGGCCGATCAGTCCCAACTGCAGCATGACGCCTGGGGCGAGCACTGGAGGGGCTTTGGCGCGCAGGACCTTCTTGACGAGTTCCCACGCGCCGATCGCCGGATCGATCTCACGCTGGAACTCGGCCGCGCCGCTGAAGTGCAGCGCCACGCCCACCCCGCCGGCAGCGAGAAACAGCACCATGAGGACCTGGATCGCGCGGAGACTTCGGACATCGCGTCGCCTGGTGTGCCACCCGAGAGCCGCGATCGCGCAGGCGATCAACACCAGCGGCACGACCTGCCACAGCGCTTCATAATGCGCCAACAGCAGCAGCTCGAGTCCCGTACCGACCTGGCCAAGGACCAGGACCATGAACAGCCACCGTTGGACGCGGTTTCCCCCGCTCACCGCCCACCTCCGATCAATCCCCATCGCGTGTGGCGAGCCTGCCGGACCCGTCGATCGCACGCATACGCAACGTTATACACCGGCCTTGTGGCGGGCGCGCCAGGCCGCCACCTCCTGATCCGCCCGGCGCTCAGCCGCTGCTCTGAGCGGGGCCGACGACAGCCACCGAATCGCGATGATCCCCGGCGACAGGAGCGCCCAGTAGCGGCGGAACTTGCCGCGCGCGGCGGGATCCGTGGCCAGGGCCCGCGTTTCGGTCCGGAAGACCGAGTCGCCCGCACCGACCGGGTCTGCGCGCAGCGTCCACGCGATCTTCACGTAGTCGGACTCGGCGAACGCGAGAAATGCCTCCGGTGCCAGCGACCGGAAGATGACGTTCGGCTCCCAGGGCCTGGTCACGGCGCCGACGACGATCTCGCGTCCGGGAATCTCGGCGAGCACCACCCAGCCCAGTGCTTGAACCTCGGCCAGCAGTCCGCGGGATGGCCGCTCGGCCCGGGCCGCGCCAAGGATCAGCGCCCGTCCCTTGAAGATCGCGCGGATCAGCGGCGACTGGAACAGTTCCATGGTCGTGGCGGCGTCAAACGTGATGTCTGCGGGCGCGCCGATGCGGATGCGATGCCGCTCGACCACATCGTAGGACGGCATGAAACGATCCAGCAGCGGATCCTGATCGTCGCCCGTGGCAGGTTCAGGGTGGCCGTAGCGGCACCATGTGACGCCGGCGTAGGTCGCGTAGCCGGCCGCGGCGGCGCCGCCAGCGAATCCCAGCCAGCGGACCGCGCCTCGAAGATGTCTTCGCGTGCTCATGCGACGGCCGTCCTCTCATGTGACAGGGGAGCTATTTGATCGTGCCGCCGCCCCACGTCGAAGAAGCTCGCGACATTCTCGGCCGGATCCGGATCGTAGGTCCGCCGAGCTTGCCTGGCTCACTTCTTGATAGGGAGGCTCTTCGAGCATGGCAGTCTCGCAATAGCCATCGGGAGCCGGAATGCCAGGGAAAAATCCTCAGTCCGCTGCGAGCAAGTCCTCACCACTGCGGATCCTGGTCGTTGCGTACCGGATCGTCACCAAGCCGTTCGAAGTGCACGACATCGCCGACCGCGTGCTCGAGGCGCACGCAGCCGTACGCTGAAACGATCGCCAGCGGCGTACGCGGAAGGCACGCCCTGGCTCTGCTGGTTTTCGGCTCGACCACGAACCAGGGCATAGGCGCCACTCGCCGGATCAGATCGCTCGTCAACCGGGCAGGGCGAGCACCGGGGTGGTGACCTGCGACAGGACGTCGAAGGAGATCGATCCGCGCCGGGGTCCGAACCAGTCGCGCGGCGTCCGCAGCGTAAGGATCACGAGGCTGGCGCGCTCGGTCGCCGCCAGCCGGGCGATGTCGCGAGTCGCGTCACCGAGCACGATGCGGGTTTCGATGTCGCCCTGCCGCCGGAGTCCCGCCGCGACGGCTTCCAGACCTGCCTGGGCGTGAGTGATGCGGGCCCGTTCGGTGGTTCCCAGCCTCTTGCGCAGCCATGGCGGCGACCTGAGCTCGGGGACCACGTGCACCAGCAGCACGGTGGCTGCGAACAAATGCGCGACGGCCACCGCCGCTCTGGCGTCCCGCTTGGTGCGGCGATCGAGCTCCACCGCGGCGATGACCGGCGAGCCCGGCCATGACGGCCCTGGCGCCGGGGCCCCCACTGAGGTTGGGTCGCCACCCGGAATGGCCAGGACGGGCACGGACGTTCGCTGCAGGACGCCCTGGGTCGTCGAGCCGATGAACAGGAGCTTGTCCGCGGCGGTCAAGCCGTGCGCGCCCATCACGATCAGATCGCATCGACGACGCGCCGCGGCTTTCGTGATCTCGGCGACCGGCTGGCCGGTCGCGACGAACTCGTCGAATCGGGCCCGCTCTCCGTCAGCCGGTGAGATGGTCGATCGGACGAACCGGCGCAGTTCGGCGAGATTGCGGGCGGCCAGCGCGCGATCATTGAGCGCGATGCCGGCGGCGGCGACGAGCAGCGGATCGTTGACGTAGAGAACCGCGAGGCGGCCCTGCGACCGCCGGGCGATGAGGGCCGCGTACTGAAGCGCGCGCCGTGAGTGGGCCGAAAAGTCGACCGGACACAGCACCGATCGAAAACCGCCGCCGGCGACCCGCTTGGTTGACGCGCGTCTGGTGGCGGGCGCGGGCGCCGGCACCAGCGGTGATAGCAGCCGGTTGATGCTGTCCATCTCGATCTCGTCTCGCCGCTGCGCGGCTCCTGTCACCGTCTGGTAGAGACGCTGCATTGCTCGACGCGGCATGTGGTTTCTCCCCGCGAACTCAGATTTGCATCAGCCATGCCAGCCATTTTCCGACGCTTGATGCACCGGCGGGCGCATCGCACCAGCGAGACGCCGGTGTTCCGGGGCCGTTGGTCACGAAATCCCTCAGGGCGCCACCACCAGCCGATTGTCCAGGTGCGTGACGCCCGCCGCCGACCACGCGGCACGCCCGGCCTGTTCGCGCTCACCGGCCGAACGGACGGTCCCCGTCAGCACGACAGCGCCCCCCCGGATTTCCACCCGCACATGCTGGGCATCGATGTCCGCGTTGACCTGGAACGCCTGCGCGATCCGCGCTTTCACGTCCTCGACGTCCGCCCGGGGCTTGACGACGATGTGGTTGGCGATCCCCTTGACGCCGGACAACTGCTGCACCGCCCGTTCGGCGGCGATCTTCTGGAACGGCCACGTGACCGCCCCACTCAAGACCACCTCGCCGTCGTCGACGGTCGCCTGAATCGCTTCCTGCGGCACCGGGCAGCGCCAGACGATGGAATTCACGACGGCTTCGGCCAGTGCCGAGTCCCCGTGGCCCGCCGAATCGCCCGGGACGACGTCGAGGTCATTCGCGACGGCGCGGACGCCGGCGACGTGCCGCGTCGTCTCTTCCGCCGCCGACTTCAGAGGCACCGTCGCCACTTCACCCGCCAGCGTGGCGATCCCCTTATGGACGATGACACCGATGTGCGCCACATCGAGGTCTGGTTCCTGGTCCAGCGCCGCGACGATCTGTTCCTGAAGCTCCCTGTCGGTGGGCATATCGGTCCTCCTGGGATTGCGTCGGCTGTTGCAGCCGCAAATGGAATGCCACGAGTGGGTGTCGCCACGCGAACGATCCGTCGGGCCGCCCGGGAGCAGCGCTGGAATTGCCGCGATGGACCAACGCCGCTGCACGGTCAGACCAGGCTGCCCGGTGGCCTGGTGCGGTCGGAGACGCTGCTGTTGCTGAAGGGTGAAGGGGGTGCGGAATCCTCCGCACTCATGATGAAAAGTTCCCAATGAATACCTCCAGCACAGCTGTCAGCCGAGGCCGACCGGCTGTCGACCGGGACGTGAACCGGGATCCGATCCGACATGCGGCGCCGCATGGTCGAGGTCGCGGCAAAAAAACTGTAGGATTCGCCTGCGTTCCGGGACGACCCGGCGATGACGCTTCCACCTGGCAGCCCGACCATGGCCGGCCATTCGTCAGGCGAATAGTCATTATCTGGTTGAACCGCGCGCCGGGGTGTGACAGTCTCCTGTCGTTCGCACACCCGCCGGATGGGTCCGGGTTGCCGCTCCGGTACCGCCGGGCCTGCTGCAGGGGAGCACATGAGCATCGGGCGCTCGACCAGGCTGTGGATCGCGTGCGTGATAGGCACGTCTGCCGTCGCCGCCATCGCCACGATCAACGGACAGTCGGCGCCGTCACGGCCGGCCACGGCGCCCGCCACGCCATCTCCGGGAATCGGCGCCCCGTCCGCGATCCGTCGCGCTCCGGCAGCCGCCGCGGCATCGGCCGCCAGGCAGCGCGCGCTTCTCGACCAGTATTGCGTCACCTGCCATAACGATCGACTGAAAACGGCGAACCTGTCGCTGGCGCAGTTGGATCCGGCCGCAGCCGGCGATCACCCGGAGGTGTGGGAAAAGGTCGTGCGGAAGCTTCGCGCCGGCGTGATGCCCCCGCCGGATATCAAGCGGCCGCCGCTGGCCGAGTACGAGGGGCTCCGCGATTATCTGGAGGCGGCAATCGATCGCAAAGCGGCCGCACACGTCAATCCGGGTTCCGTCGTCCTCCATCGTCTGAACCGGACGGAATACGCGAATGTCATCCGCGACCTGCTGGATCTCGAGATCGACGTCACCACGCTGCTGCCGTCCGACGATTCAGCGCGAGGTTTTGACAACATCGCGGGTTCGTTGACGATTTCGCCGACCCTGCTCGAAGCGTACACGACGGCCGCGGCGAGGGTCGCCCGTACGGCCGTGGGCTACTGGCGTTCGCCGACCGAATCCACGTATCTGGCCCCTGGGGATACGTCGCAGAATCAGCATCTGGAAGGGTTGCCGTTCGGGACCCGCGGCGGGATGCTGGTGCGCCATAACTTCCCGGCCGATGGTGAATACAAGTTCTCGATCCAGAACTTCGGGATTGGGAGCTTTATTCCAGGCGAGCAACTCGAGCTGGCGATCGACGGCGAGCGGGCGCATCTCTTCAAGTACCAGGGTGTCGGGACGAGCCAGGGCATGTCGGGAGAGGGGGATGGGTCGCTGGACGTGACAATCCCCGTGAAAGCCGGATCGCGGATGGTCGGCGCGACGTTCGTCGCGACGAACTACCGGCCCAGCCTTGATACGGTCAAGCAGTACGACCGGAAGTCCCTCGAGAACAACAGCATTCCCCAGTTGCAGTATTACCCGGCGATCGGCTTCCTCCGCATTCAAGGGCCCTTCACGCCGCAGCGTCCGACCGACTCCCGCAGCATCCGCAAGGTCTTCACCTGCCGCCCGTCGAGCGGTCCGGGGACGAAGACCGTTCAAGCGAAGGCGGTGCAGGAAGAGACGTGCGCGGAGTCCATCCTGGCGACGCTGGCGCGGCGCGCCTACCGGCGTCCGGCCACGGCGCGGGACCGCGAGGCGCTGATGACCTTCTACGAGGAGGGCCGCCGCGCCGGCACGTTCGAGGACGGCATCGAGTTGGCGCTGCGGCGGCTGCTCGCGAGCCCGCAGTTCCTCGTGCGGACCGAAAGGGAACCGGCCAATCTCCCAATGGGTCGCGCCTATCGCATCAGCGACCTGGAACTGGCGTCCCGTTTGTCGTTCTTCCTGTGGAGCAGCATTCCCGACGATGCGCTGATCACCGTGGCGAGCCAGGGACGGCTGAGCAACCCGCTGGTGCTCCAGCAGCAGGTCCGGCGCATGCTCGCCGATCCGCGATCGGATGCCCTGGTCTCGAACTTCGGGGCACAGTTGCTGTACTTGCGGAACTTGAAAGCGACCTCGCCGGACGGCGTGTTCTATCCCGATTGGGACGACGAGCTGCGACAGGGTTTCCGGCGTGAGACGGAGCTGTTCTTTGACAGCATCATCCGCGAGGATCGCGACGTCGTCGATCTGTTGACTGCAGATTACACGTTCCTCAACGAGCGGCTCGCCAGGCACTACGGCGTTCCCAATATTTACGGCGCTCATTTCCGCCGCGTGACGCTCGGGCCCGACCTGGACTACCGTCGCGGACTGCTCGGCAAAGGAAGCTTCCTGGCGGTCACCTGGACGCAGAATTTCAGAACGTCACCGGTCAAGCGCGGTGTGTGGGTCCTGGAAAATATCCTCGGCACGCCGCCGCCTGAGCCGCCGCCGAACGTTCCAGCGCTGGAAGACGCGGCGGGCGGGTCGGTCAAGAGCCTGACGCTGCGGGAGCAGATGACCGTCCACCGGAAGAATCAGCCCTGTGCCGGCTGCCACAAGCTGATGGACCCGATCGGGTTCGCGCTCGACAACTTCGACGCAGACGGAAGATGGCGTACCAGACAGGGCGGCGACGGCGGCACGCCGATCGATGCGTCGGTCGCCCTGTTTGATGGTCAGCCGGTTACCGGGCCGTCCGGATTGAGGCAGGCGCTGCTGCGGTATTCGCCGCAGTTCGTTCGCATGGTGACCGAGAAGATGATGACGTATGCCCTGGGCCGAGGCGTCGAGGATTCCGATATGCCGGTGCTCCGATCGATCGTGCGGGATGCGGCCAGGGAGCACAACCGTTTCTCGTCGATCGTGATGGGTATCGTCAAGAGCGCGCCGTTCCAGATGCGGGTGAAAGCGAATGAAAGCTGACCCAACGAGGCAACCCAACGAGGCCATCGGGAGCCGACACATGTTCATCACCAGGAAACACATCCCACGCCGGACGTTCCTGCGCGGCGCCGGCGTGACGCTCGCCCTGCCGTTGCTGGAATCGATGGTGCCCGCGTTCACACCGCAGCGTCTGTCGGCGGCCTCCCCCGTCAGGCGCTTTGTCGGGATCTGGCATCCGCATGGCGCGGCGCCGGGGTACTGGAGTCCGCTCAAGGAAGGAAAGGACTTCGACTTTTCATTCATTACGAAGCCGCTGGAGCCGTTCCGCGATCGGACGGTCCTCATCACCGGGCTCGACATGCCCGAGGCCATGGCGACTGACGACGAGCCGGGCGGCGATCATGCGCGCGGCGCGGTGCTGTTGTCCGGCGCGAGGCCGCGGCGAAACGCCGTCAGCCCCGCCCTGGGTGTCACGATCGACCAGACAATCGCGAAGAAGTACGGCCAGGATACGATCCTGTCGTCCATCCAGCTCGGGGTCGAGGACACCGGGAACTTCGGCAACTGCAACTGGGGCTACAGCTGCGCCTACACGAACTCCATCTCATGGTCGTCGCCGACGCAGCCCCTGCCGACGGAGGTGAATCCACGCGTGGCCTTCGAGCGGCTCTTCGGCGACGGCACGAGCGCGGAGGAGCGGCTGGCCGGACGACAGCAGAACGCCAGCATTCTCGACGCGGTCACGCGCGAGCTTCATATCCTCAAGAACGATCTGGGAGCCGGCGATCGAGCGCGGCTCGATACCTATCTCGAGAATATTCGTGAGCTCGAGCGGCGCATCAAGATCGCGATGGGGAATTCCGTGAAGGAACCGAACGTCGATATCCCGTTCGGCCTGCCGGAAAGCAAACACGTCCATTTCCGCCTGATGTACGACCTGATGGCGCTGGCGTTCCAGGGAGACATCACGCGCTCCGCGACGTTCATGCTGGGGCGCGACCTCAGCGGCACCAGCTTTCCGGAATCCGGCTTCAACGGCGGGTGGCATGGGTCGTCGCACCACGGCGACAAGCCGGAGAACGTGGCCAATTACGCCAAGATGAACCGGTACCACGTGCAGAACCTGGCCTACTTCTGCGACCTGCTGCAGAAGACGGCAGATGGAGACGGCACGCTGCTGGATCACGTGCTGATCTACAAGGGCAGCAACATGGGCAACTCGCATCGGCACGCGCATGAGAAGGTGCCGGTGATCCTGGTCGGCGGCATCGACGGGACGTTCAAGGGCAACCGGCATATCGTGTTCCCCGACAACACGCAGCGGACATCGAATCTCCTGCTGGCCATCCTGCACCGCTTCGGGATCGAGCAGGACAAGATCGGGACCAGCACCGGCCCGCTGCCGGCCATCGAGCCGCTGCCCATCACGTAGGGGAAGCCGGGCATCCGGAATGGCGAATGGCTAACCGAACCGTGTCGGGGTGGGTGGTTGTTGCCGTGGCGGCGGCCGCCTCGGTGGCGGCGGTGGCCGCGCAACCAGGCGGACAAGCGACGCGACCAAAAGTGGATCCGCCCAAAGGCCCGGTGAGGCAGGTCATCTTCAAGAACTGCACGTCGTGCCACGGCATCGACGACTATGCGTACAACGCGCTTGATCGAGCGGGTTGGAGCGCGCTCATCGACACCAAACACAAGGACCTGACCATTCGTCTTGCGGGCAACGACCGGAATCTCCTCCTCGATTGGGTCGTCGCCAGGTTCGGTCCGGATTCGCGACCGTTTCCGCGCGCCTACGTGCCGCCTGAGATTACGACATTCTTCAGCGACCGTGAGGCGCAGAGCCTGCTGGAACGAACGTGCATGACGTGCCACGGTCTGGATCGCGTGAACGACACGAGGTACAGCCCCGACAAATGGCGGGTCACCGCGCTCGACATGAGGCAGCGGGGGGCGAAGCTGACCGACGAGGAGCTGGAACGTCTGGTCGAGTGGTTGGGAAGAGTGAAGGGGACGAATCCGAATCAATGAACGATGCCGAGGACGTGCAATCGACGGCACAGGACACGATCGACAGGGTGGATCGAGGGTCCAGGGTCTTTCGCCTTGTCCACGTGTTGTCCTTCGTGGTGACGTCCGTTGCCCTGGGCGC
The DNA here is from genome assembly GCA_039931615.1 of Acidobacteriota bacterium. Classification (GTDB taxonomy): domain Bacteria; phylum Acidobacteriota; class Vicinamibacteria; order Vicinamibacterales; family CAVVIG01; genus JAHFUI01. The sequence goes on along the minus strand of JBDTRR010000115.1, from coordinate 286 downwards.
CGCGCCGACGCCCGCGCAGAAGTCAACGGTCGGCGCAGAGGTCAACCTCACGGCGGCGTCGGCGAACGTGAGCGAATCCGGCCGCCCGGTCAAGATTCAGATTCTCCGATGGTCGACCGATGAGGAACGCGCGCCGGTCGTCGCCGCGTTGACTCCCGTCGCGCCGGTGACGGCACCGACTGAAGCGACGGGCTCGCCCGCGGGAACCGCGGCGAATTCGCCGGCAGACGCGGCAGGCCGCGGCGGCGCCGCGCGGGGTGGCGCCGCGGCGGCGGGGCGTGGTCGG
>JBDTRR010000114.1:0-12671 GCA_039931615.1 Acidobacteriota bacterium | reverse complement strand
CGGTCGGCGGGCCGGTCTACTGGATTGGCAACATCGCCTATCACCTGCCGGGCGGGTCGAGCCGGCTCACCGGCGGGTCGGCCGGGGTGCTCTTCTACCACAATACGATTCTGTCCGAGACCGCCGCGCAGGGGACGGCCAACGTGCACTGGCGGAACAACCTGATACTCGGCGAAAACAGCGCGCCGGTCCTGTTCGGCATCAACACCTTCACCAGCTACACCTCGTCGGACTACAACGGCTTCCGGCCCAATCCCGGCGCCGAATTCTCGTTCCAGTGGAACGCGCCGCGCGGCGGCGTGCGCGCCGACTATACCGACGCCGATCATCGCGCCGCGCTCGACAACCAGCAGTTCAAGACCCTGGCCGACTACGCCGGGGCCACCGGCCAGGATCGCCACAGCGTGCTGGTCGACTACGACGTGTTCGTCAACGTCCCGCGGCTCGATGCCCAGGACCTCGCCACGGTGCAGAAGGTCTACCAGGCGGAGGAGGTCGATTTCCGGCTGAAACCGGCGGCGGCGGCGGTCGATCGCGGAATCGCGCTGCCCAACGTCAACGACGGCTTCACCGGACAGGCGCCGGACCTCGGGGCGTTGGAAGTGGGACGGCCGCAGCCGCATTTCGGTCCGCGGCCGTAGACGAGCTTTTTGTGCGTCGGGTCCGGCGAGCCGGACCGTCATGGAACGTCGCCGTAGTGCAGGCCTTCAGGCCTGCCCGTCTCGGTCCGGCTGAAGCCGGACACCACGTTCGGCACCATTCCGCAACAGCTCCCGCACTTCGTCGTCGCCGATCTGCGAGAACTCGCGATACCACTGTCCAACCGCCGAGAACGGATCCGGCGTCTCCACGCACACCACTTCATCCGCAACGCGCTCGAGGTCGGTGCAGGTCGACCGCGGCGCCACCGGCACTGCCACGACAATCCGTGACGGCCCCTGCTGCCGCACGGCCTGCACCGCGGCGCGCATCGTCGACCCGGTCGCCAGACCGTCGTCGACCAGAACGACGACGCGATCGCGGACGTCGACCGGGGGGCGTCCACCACGGTAGAGCCGCTCGCGACGCTCGAGCTCGGCGTGCTCCTCGACGGCGACCTGGTCGATGACCTGGTCGGGAATCCGCAGCCACGAGACGACGTCGGCGTTGAGCACGCGGATGCCGCCCGAGGCGATCGCGCCCATCGCCAATTCGGGCTGGCCGGGCACGCCCAGCTTGCGCACGACGAAGATGTCGAGCCCGGCACCAAGGGCCCGGGCGACCTCGAACGCCACCGGTACGCCGCCCCTCGGCAGCCCGAGCACGACGACATCGCGCCGGTTGACGTAGTGAACGAGTGCGCCCGCCAGCACGGCTCCGGCGTGGCGGCGGTTCAGATACACGGCGGTGCAAAGGGGAGGGTCAATTAACAATCCACAATTAAAAATTCACAATTCACAATTCAGAATTGACAAGGTGCGTCCTTGCGCAAGACTACTGGTGACTGGTGACTTGTGAATTCTAAATTGTGAATTGTGAATTGCAGATGGCCCTGCCGCGAGCCGGCCGGGGCAGTGACAAAGATGCCCTTGCTATTGAAGGACAAAGCCGTATCATGCTGCTGACGTCCGGGGAGGCTTCAGATGCAGCAGCGATTTCAGGGTGCCGCGGGCTTGTTACTGATCCTGGCGGCGGGGGCCCGGTTCACCACGCAAACGGTCTCGACACAGGCGTCCGGCGCCGTCGCCCAGAACCGGCCGGCGAAGCCCTATACGCCGGCGCGGACACCCGATGGCCAGCCCGATCTGCAGGGGTTCTGGACCAACTCAACCTACACCCCGCTCGAGCGGCCCGACACCGTCACCAAGGAGCTCTACACGCCCGACGAGCTCGCCGCGGTGATCAAGCAGGCCGCCCAGCGGGAGGGTGCCCAGACCGCGCCCGGCACGACGGCCGACGTCCACTACGATTTCAGCCAGTTCGGACTGGATCGCAGCCAGTCCTCGTTCGCCCGCAACCTGCGCACCTCGCTGATCGTGAATCCGGAGAACGGCAAGCTGCCGCTGCTGACGGAAGAGGGAAAGAAGCGGGCCGCCGAGAGCGCCGCGGCCGCCAGGCGGGTCGGCCGCTGGGACTCGGCCGAGAGCAATCAGCTCGACGATCGGTGCCTGATCATGGCGGGGGCGGGGCCGCCGATGCTCGACGCGGCCTACAACAGCAACTACCACATCGTGCAGGGCGTCGGACACGTGATGATCCTCACCGAGATGATTCACGACGTCCGCGTGATTCCGCTCGACGGTCGGCCGCAGCCGCACAGCAACATCCGGCAATGGATGGGCATCTCGCGCGGCCGGTGGGAGGGCGACACGCTGGTGGTCGAAACCACCAACTTCAACGGCAAGAACCCGCTGCGCGGTTCCAGCGAGAACATCCGGGTGACCGAACGATTCACCCGCGTCGCCGACGACGCGATCCTGTACAGGTTCACGGTCGAAGACCCGTCGACGTGGACGAGGGCCTGGACCGCAGAGATGCCGATGCTGAAGACGACAGGTCCGCTGTTCGAGCATGCCTGCCACGAGGGAAACTACGGCTTGTACAACACACTGGTCGGCGCCCGCCTGGAGGAGAAGAATGCCGCCGAGGCCGCCGCGAAGAAGGGTGGCAGATAACATGCGCACACGGTTTGGCACGATGACGATCGCCGCCGCCATGGTGGCTGGGCTGGCGCTGGTGGTCACCACCGTCACCGCGCAGACGCCCGGCTACCGGGCGCCGCGGACGAAGGACGGCAAGCCCAATCTCAACGGCATCTGGCAGGCGATGAACACGGCGAACTGGGATATCGAGGCGCACTCGGCCGCCCCCAGTCCGGTGCGCGAACTCGGCGCCGCCGGCGCCGTCCCGGCCGGGCTCGGCGTCGTCGAAGGCGGCGAACTGCCCTACCGCCCCGACGCGCTGGCCAAGAAGAAGGAGAACGCCGCCAACCGGCTGAAGCTCGATCCGGAGATCAAGTGCTACCTGCCCGGTGTGCCGCGCGGCATGTACATGTCGCAGCCGATCCAGATCGTTCAGAGCCCGAAGCACATCATGATCGTTCACGAATTTGCCGGTGCCGTACGCACCGTCTACATGGATAATCACACCGAGGCCCCGGCCGACAGCTGGATGGGCTGGTCGAATGGACATTGGGAAGGGGAAACACTGGTCATCGACACGACCGGCTTCAACGATCTCAGCTGGTTCGACCGGGCCGGCAATTTCCACAGCGACGCGCTGCACGTGGTCGAGCGGATCACGGCGCGCAGTGCCGAGACGCTGACCTACGAAGCGACGATCGAGGACGCCAAGGTCTTCACGCGGCCCTGGAAGATCAGCATGCCGCTTTACCGCCACGTCGAAGCCAACGCGCAAATCCTGGAGTTCAGGTGTGTGGAGTTCGTCGAAGATCTGATGTACGGGCATCTACGCAAGCAGCCCAGCAAGTGAGCGAAGGAGATTGCAGATGAAACAGCGATGTCTCATCCCACTCGGTGTCCTGGCCATCCCGATCGCCGTGGCGTGGCTGGCGGTGCCGGTCGCCGGACAAGGCGGCGCGACCGCGGCGACGCCACAGGCCGCGCCGGCCAGGGCAGTCCCAGCCAAGGCTGCCCCCGCCAAGGCCGCCGCCGGCAAGACTTACACGCCGCCAAGAACTCCGGACGGCCAGCCGGACCTCCAGGGCTTCTGGACCAACTCCACCTACACGCCGCTGGAACGTCCCAACAACGTGACGAAGGAGTTCTACACGCCGGACGAACTCGAAGTCGCGATCAAGCAGGCCGCCGATCGCGAGACGGCGCAGACCGAACCGGGTACCAACGCCGACGTCCACTACGACTTCACGCAGTTCGGCCTCGATCGCAGCCAGTCGACGTTCGCCAAGAGCCTGCGGACGTCGCTGATCACCAATCCGGAGAACGGCAAGCTGCCGCCGGTGACGCCCGAGGGACAGAAGCGCGCCGCCGACCGCGCCGCCGCCAGACGGGCCCAGGGCGGGCAGTACGACGCGGTCGAGAACATGCCGATCGGATCGCGCTGCATCATCATGGCAGGCGCCGGGCCGCCGATGATGAACGCCGGCTACAACAGCAACTACCAGATCGTCCAGGGCCCCGGCTACGTGATGATCCTGACCGAGATGATCCACGACGTCCGGGTGATCCCGATTGACGGGCGGCCGCAGCCGGACGGCAAGGTGCGCCAGTGGGTCGGCACCTCGAGCGGCCGATGGGATGGCAACACGCTGATCGTCGAGACGACGAACTTCAATGGTAAGAACGCCTTCCGCGGCGCCAGCGAGAAGATGAAGGTCATCGAACGGTTCACCCGCGTCACCGACGACGTGATCACCTACCAGTTCACGGTCGAAGACGACGCGACCTGGGCCAGACCATGGACCGCCGAAATGCCGATGCAGAAGACGGAGGGCCCGATCTTCGAGTTCGCCTGCCACGAGAGCAACTACGGCATCGCGAACATTCTCGCCGGCGCGCGAGCCGACGAGAAGAAGGCCGCCGACGAGGCCGCGAAAAAGGGCGCGAAGTAAGGAGGAGCGATGCGAACGAAGCTAGCCGTGGTGATGGCTGCGGGCGGACTCGTGCTGGCCGCGGGGCCGGTGCTGGCCCACCACGCATTCGCGGCGGAATTCGACGTGAACAAGCCGATCAAGCTGCAAGGCACGCTGACCAAGTGGGAGATGGTCAACCCCCACTCGTGGTTCCACATCGACGTCAAGGGCCCCGACGGCAAGGTCATCTCCTGGCTGGTCGAGGGTGGCAGCCCGAACCAGCTGATCCGGATGGGTGTGACGAAGAACACCGTGCCCGCCGGCACGGAGCTGGTGATCGAGGCCTACCAGTCGAAGGACGGGAACAACAAAGCCGTCGGCCGCAACTTCGTGCTGGCCGATGGCAAGCGACTGTTCCTCGGCGGATCCGCACCTGGTGGGGGTGGCGATTCGACCTCCTCGGCCGCGAAGTAAACGGCAATCGACAATTGTCCATGCGGGAGGCCGGTCATCGGCTTCCCGCAGCTCAATGTCTTACGCGAGCCGTTTCAGTCCATCCCTCGCCCATCCAAACACCCTGACAGTTTCGTACGTGGGGTCCGGCTTCAGCCGGACCGTGGCCGCGACCCGTGGAGGATGACGTGCACGCAACAAAGATGGTGACGGTGATGGCGATTGTCGCAGCGGGCGCCGCCCTGCTGTCGGCGGGCCAGGCGGGCCGGACGAACGCCGCCATCCTGTTCGAGGGCGCCCGGCTGATCACCGGCGCGGGCGGCGCCCCGATCGAAGGCGCCGCATTCCTGGTCGAGAACGGCCGGTTCACCAGGGTCGGGAAGAAGGGCGACGTTCAGGCGCCGGCCGGCGCGGCGCGCGTCGATCTGACCGGGAAGACGGTGATACCGGCGCTGATCGACATCCACAACCACCTCGGGTGGACCAACCACAAGACCAACCAGGCCACCAAGACAAGCTTCACGCGTGAGCTGGTCATCGATCACCTGCAGCGCTACGCCTACTACGGCGTCGCGGCCACTCTCAGCATGGGCCTCGACCGGTGGGATGTGAATCCCGATCTGCCCTACCAGCTGCGCAACGAAACCATGCCGAACGCGGCGCGGTTCCTGACCGTGGGACGAGGCATCGCAGCGACGCCGACGGCCGGTCCGACCGCGGACTACCGGGTCGGGGTCCCGTACGGAGCGCAGACCGAAGCCGAAGGCCGGGCGCTGGTCCAGACGCTGAAGAGCCGGAACGTCGAGATGATCAAGATCTGGGTCGACGACCGGCAGAAGACCGTACCCAAGCTGCGGGTCAGCGTCTACGAGGCGATCATCAACGACGCCCACAAGAACGGCATGCGCGTCGTCGCCCACATCTTCAATCTCGAGGACGGCAAGCAGCTGCTGAAATCGGGCGTCGACGGCTTCGGCCACGGCGTCCGCGATCGTGACGTCGACGACGAGTATCTGCGGATCGTCAAGCAGCACCCGAAGACATGGGTCGGCCCGAATCTTCCCGCCCGGACGCTGTCAGTCGAGGAATCGACGGCCGAGATCGACTGGCTGGCCGCGACGCTGCCGCCCAGTCAGGTCAAGCGGATGCGCGACGAGCTGACCAGGCGCCAGGCCGCTGCCGCCGGCGCTGGACGCGGCGCTGGCGCACAGAGCGATCTGTTTGCCGTCCAGTGCCGGAATCTCAAACGGGTTCACGATGCCGGCATGATCATCGGCCTGGGCACCGACGGCAACGGCGACATCGGCTCGAGCGCTCATACCGAGCTGGCCGACATGGTCTTCTGCGGGCTGACGCCGGCGGAAGCGCTCGTCGCCGGAACGCGGACGTCGGCGGAAATCCTCAAGCTCGATCAGCTCGGAACCGTCGCGGCCGGCAAGACCGCCGACTTCATCGTGCTCGACGCCAACCCGCTGGACGACATCCTGAACACGCGCAAGATCGACCGCGTCTATCAGCGCGGCGCGCCGATCGATCGGGCGGCCCTGAGCCGCTCGTTCACCAGCGAGGCGAACTGACCGCTGGCTGTTGTCTGGTCCGGCTGAAGCCGGACCCCACGGACGAATGGTGTAGACTCGGCAACGCTTCGCACACGGCCGGGGCGACGCCTGATCCCGCCAGCCCGGAGGGACAGTCACACGACGGCGCGGAACGCTGACGCTGCTCACGGGACCGGAACAGCCTGCAGTTCGCCGATCTGATCCTGGGGTGTATCGACACGCCGGCAAGACCGCAAGGCGCGGCCACTCTGAGGTCGCCGCGGCCGCCGCCAGGGAGGCGGCAGAACGATGACGCTGCTCCTGCCTTTTCTCATCGGATTCTTCGCCGGGTTGCGCTCGTTGACGCCGCTCGCCGCTACCTCCTGGGGCGCCTATCTGGGCTGGCTGCGACTCGAGCGTCCGCTCTCACTGGTCGGCTCGCTGCCAGCCGTCTGCGTCCTGACCCTGCTCGCCGCCGCGGAGCTGGTGGCCGACAAGCTGCCGAACACACCGAACCGCACCTCGCCGCCCGGACTGATCGCGCGTATCGTGTCGGGCGGGTTCGCCGGCGCGTGCGTGTCCGCCAGTCTCGGCCAGGCCATCGTTCCCGGCGCGGCAGCCGGTGCGGCCGGCGGCGTGGCCGGCACCTTTGCCGGCTACCGTGCGCGCACCGGACTGGTGCGAGCGCTCGGGACGCCGGACATCTACGTCGCGCTCCTCGAGGATCTGATCGCGGTGGCCGGCAGCCTGTGGGTCGTCTCGCACTCGCTCTGAGCCCGATCGATTATTCTCGGGCTCTTCAGCCGGGCCTACGGCCTCAGCACATAACCGGGCGCCGTGGCGTTCTGCCCTTTGTAACAACAGGAATCCAGGAAGTTCGGCCGGTACGGATTGCCGAAGCTGTTATTGCCCTTGGGCAGGGCGCCGACACTGGCCGGACCGGCGATTCTCGCCAGCACCCGGTCGCGCGCCCGCTCGATCCGCTGCAGCAGGCGCTCGACATTCCAGCCCACCAGCTTGCCCTTCCAGTACACCACCTTGCCGGCAATCAGCACATCACGGACATGTCGCGGATTCATCATCGTCACCACCGTGCCGGGCACGTTGTTCATCGGCCAGATGTTGATGTTGCGCGCGTCGAGGACGATGATGTCGGCCTCCTTTCCAGGCGTGAGCGTCCCGACCTTGTCCAGGACGCGATTGGCGGCCGCGCCGGCGATCGTCGCCATCTCGATGACCTGCCGTGACGTCAGCACCTGCGGCAGCGCGAGATTGCCGGGGTTGCTGATCGGGAAGGCGAGCTCGTTGGCCAGCGCCCGCTGCAGGCAGAAGGCGCCCCGCATCAGCGAGAACGGATCGGTCGTCATGTTGGTGTCGACGTCCGGGCTCAGACTCGGCAGGATGCCGTGATCGAGCGACTCCTGGAACGGCGGCATGCCATGCCGCATCTGCATCTCGATCAGCACCGCGATCGACACGTGCGCGCCCCGGTCGCGCCAGATTTCCCAGGCCCGCGACTTGCTGCTGTTCGGGTAGCCGGCGGCGTTGTAGCTGATCTGCGCCCGCGGCTCGTCCTGCCAGCGCGTGCAGTGGATGAACGTGACGTCGGACCAGTCGGCGAGATTGCGCGCGTCGGCGGCCGCGTTGACGACGACGTTCGGACCGCCGACGTTGTGGTTGTTGATCAGGGCGCCGAAGGCGCGGCCGAGCTGCCAGCCGGTGTAGCCGGCGCCCGGAAACGCTTCCCCCGGTCCGGCGCCGCAACCAAGCGTGACGAGTTGATCGCGCGAGCTGAAGTACTTCTTGGCGATCCGGCCGATCCCCAGCGTCGTGTTGCCGATCGCGCCAGGGTACTCGTAGGGAATGCCCTGGGCGCTGCGGTTGGTGCCCGGGCTGTAGTCGTAGACCATCCGGCGGCCGGAATCGATCAGCCCCTGAATCATCGCATCGGTGTGCTCCGGCGTGTGCGACGCCTGCGAGGTGTCCGTGCCCATCGTGATGCCCTCGCTGATCTCGCTCAGGCAGGCGACCAGCTCGGAGATATACAGATCTTCCGGATCGTACGGCACACGGCCCAGGTCCCAGACCACGCTGGCCGGGTTGGCGGGATCGGTCAGCCGGCCGGCGGTCCAGATGTTCTGCACGACGGACCCGTAGCTCTCCTGCGGCCAGGCGCCAGCCAGCAGGCCGTCCGGAATGATGCTGCGCTGCAGCGTCTCGTATTGATGATGATGGGTGGTGATGAAGCCGGGCATGACGATGGCGCCGGTGCAATCGATCACTTCCGCGCCGCCGGCCGGCAAGGTCGGCGCGATCGCGGCGATCTTCGTTCCCTCGATCAGGACATCGGCCTTCTCGAAGTCGCCGACCTTCGCATCGAGGCTGAGCACGACACCGCCCCGCAGCAGGATGCGCCGGCGCCGGCCATCACCGATCAGACCCCGGGTGTCCGCGTCGGTCGCCGAACGCAGCCCGGCGAGCTGCGCCGGCGCGGCGGCGCCGAAGCCGGCCGCGCTGGCCTTCAGGAAATCGCGCCGCGGCATCAGTGCAGGCGAGGGGGGTGCAAACATCTTCGTCCTCCTGAGACGTGGAAGAGAGTTTCGGCGGTCTGGGGCGGAGCCTCGTTGGTCCGTCGGCGATTATCGCCGGAAACCTTCCCCCGGCCTCGGCCGGTGCCAGACTTTTGCCGCGCGCCGGCGTTGTGGCAAGCTGTCATCCTTGGCGATGCACGCGACGCCCACGGCGGCTGACGAGGTTCGAGACTACTACGACCTGAACACGGCGCGGTGGTTCGCCCGGCCGCGTGATTCCGACGCCATTCACCGTGCGGTGTGGGGCGAAGGCGTCACGAGCCAGGCCGACGCCTTCCGCTACGTCGATCGCCTCGTCCTTGGCGAACTGCAGGGCCTGGCCCGCTCCTTCCCGGCGCCGCTGCACGTGCTCGACCTCGGCTGCGGCATCGGCAACAGCCTGATCTTCCTGGCCTCGCACTCGGGCATCCGGGGCACCGGCGTCACCCTGAGCGGCGTCCAGGCCGACTACGCGGCACGGCAGATCCAGCAGGCCGGGTTGAGCGGCCGCGTCGAGTGCCTGAAGGGCGATTTCCTCGAACTGCCGGCAACCATCGCCCCCGCCCAGCTCGTGTTCTCAATCGAGGCGTTCGTGCACAGTCCCGATCCGGACCGCTACTTCACCGCCACCGCCGGCCGCGTCGTGCCGGGCGGACTGCTCATCGTCTGCGACGACTACCTCAGTGAACCGGCGCGGGGCCCCCTATCCCGGCGGAGTGCCCGGATGATCGACGAGGTGCGGAGCGGCTGGCTCGCGCGGTCCCTGGTCACGGCGGCCGACGCGGACGCCTGCGCGCAGCGCGCCGGCTATCGGCAAGTCAAGAACATCGACCTGACTGCCAGTCTCGATGTCCGCCGGCCGCGTGATCTGCTCGTCGCCGCGGCCGTCGGCATTGGCAGGCATCTTCCGCTGACCGGCTATCGGTGGCGAAGCCTGGTGGGCGGCAACGCACTGCAGGCGGCGCTGCTGGGCGGGCTGATCGAGTTCCGGTTCATCGTCTGGCGGAAGGCCAGCTAACGCATTTTTATATTGCGTACCGAAAGCGCGCTAACGCTTCGGGAGCGCGAAGCTGAGGATCAGGTCTCCTCCCCGCCGGCCGCGGTCACCGCCGCCGGACGCCACCGTGACGAACTCCTCGCCGTTGACCATGTAGACGGCGGGCGACGAAAAGATTCCGGAACCGGTGTTGAATTTCCACAGCGGCTCGCCGGTCCGGGCGTCGTAGGCGTAGAAATAGCCGGCGACGTTGCTGCCGCTCCCCACGAACACGACGCCGCCGGCAGTGACGACCGATCCAGCCTGGCCGAAGCCTTCGAAGATGCGCTGCCACACCAGTTCGCCCGTCGTCGGGTCATACGCCGAGAAATAGCCCTTGGCTGGACGCGCTCCGACGTTGGCCGGCTGGTCGATGGCCGCGACATAGAGGAGCCGGGTTTGCGGGCTGTAGGAAATCGGGCTGTAGTTCGCGCCGCCGCCGGTGCCGGGCGCGCTGATCTGGTTCGGGCCGGGCGGCGTGAAATGCGGAACCGCCTTCCTGGTCGCCAGCAGCTCGGGCGGAATATCGACGGGAAAGACTGGCGACACCGGAGTCATCGGCTCGCCGTTGGCCTTGTGTGGAATCGGCTGGGTCGGCCACGGCTGCTCGTCGGCGCGCGCAGTGTCGGTTGGCACCGCCGTTTCCTTGATCGGATGGACCGGCTGCCCGGTCTCGCGGTTCAGGATGTAGAGATAGCCGTTCTTGCTCGCCTCCGCGACCGCCCGGACCCGCTGTCCCCGAACCTGCATGTCGAAGAGGATGGGCGGCCCGCCCGAGTCGTAGTCCCAGACATCGTGATGGGTCTGCTGGAAGTACCACTTGAGATCGCCGGTGCTCAGCGAGAGCGCGAGGATGGAGTCGGTGAACAGGTTGATGCCGGCCCGTTTGGTGCTGTCGCCGAACGGATTGCCGACCGCCACGTAGAGCAGGCCCAACTCGGGATCGATCGACGGCGTCTCCCAGATGCCGCCGCCATTGCGCTCGCCGCCGACCCAGGTCGGGCCGGCGATCTCCCAGCCGCGATCCCGTTCGTCCTGCGGCACGGTGTTGAACTGCCAGATCACCTTGCCGGTCCTGGCATCGACCGCCAGCACATGGCCGCCGGGAATATGGCTCTCGCTCCGCGTGCTGCCGATGTAGAGGACGCCGTTGTAGACCTGCGGCGCGGTCGTGAACCAGTAGCCGAGGCTGATCGCCGTCTTCACGTCCGGGTAGCGCGCCTTCAGCACGTCCAGGATCACGCTGGCCTGGCCGTTCTGGCCGAACGTCGGAATCGGCTTCCCGGTCCTGGCATCGAGCGCGAACAGGAACGATCCCGCTGCCGTGTAGATGACGCCGTCGGCGTAGCTGACACCGCGGTTGCGGAACACGTAGCCTTCCCGCGCCCCACCGCCGATCAGAGTGCTGACGTCGTAGGTCCACCGATGATGTCCGTCGGCGGCGTCGACCGCGTAGACGCTCCCGCGCGAGTCGGTCACGTACATCACGCCGTCGACGATGATCGGCGTGGTCTGGTTGCTGACGCCGTCGATGACGCCGTGTTGAAAGAGCCAGCGCGGCACCAGCGACTTGACGTTCGAGGTGTTGATCTGGTCGATCGCCGAGAACCGGCTGCCGGCCAGATCCAGGTTGTGGAGCGGCCAATCGACCGACGTGACAGCTTTTTTCTGGGCGGGCGCGAAGGACGCGGTGCCCGCAATCATCGCCGCGCCCAGCACCGCCGCCAAACCGCGTTGTTTCATCGCGCTCCTTCGCACGTCCTATCTGCGCTTCACCGCTCCGCCGGCCATCCTGCGTCGACCGGCTTGGCCGGATCCCGGGTAATCTGCAGCTCCGCGCAGTGGTGGTAGGAGTAGCCGCCCGGGTTGTTGAAGCCGTGCTCGGCCATGAACTGCACGACCTGCAGCGTGCACTTCTTGCAGGAGATGTTCGGGAGCTGCACATCGGTCTCGAACGGCGCCACCGTGCCGGTCGGCCGCTCGGCGTGCACGAACAGTCCGTCGGCGAGCACCGGGATTGACGCCGGGCTTTGAATCACCGCCGACACCGACTGCGGCCCCTTCTCCGTGTCCCGGGTCGTCGTTTGCGGATCGACCGGCAGTTCGGTCGGCGAGTTGACCGCCAGCGCGACGCGGTAATGACCCGGATGGTAGATGGTTTCCTGAATTTTCAGGTGCAGCTTCTGACCGCCGACAGCCTTGGTCACGGCGTAGCTCGGCTTGCCCCAATCGGTATTGGAGCCGCCGCACGGCCCCGCTTTCTGCGGGTCGCCGCGATCGCTCTCGACCAGCCACGACGCCGGTTCCAGCAGTTTGAAGTGGGCCTGGGTGGCCGTCTGCCCTGCCATCGCCAACCCGACACCCAGGACCAGGAACCGAACGGAACGATTCATGAAGCTCTCCTTTGCGAGCGGAAATGCGGTCACACTATCATCTTTTCCGGGGCTCGGGCGTCGAAATCCCGCCTGGCGACTTCCGGGCGGAGCCACTGTTGTGCCTCGATGATAATGTCCCCTTCCCACCACATTAGAAATGTCCCCTAA
>JBDTRR010000113.1:0-13228 GCA_039931615.1 Acidobacteriota bacterium | reverse complement strand
AAGGCGGCGCCGGTGCCGGTCGGCGTCGATCCGCCCGGGGCCGCCCACGCGTAGGTGCCAGTGCCGCCGGTCGCCGCGACGACTGCCGGGAGCCCGATACCGACCGTCTGCGTCGGCGGCGCGCAGCCGAGCGCCGGGACGGGCGGCGGGACCATCACCGAGCACGTCGCGGTCTGCGCGCCGCTGGTCACGGTGATCGTATTCGTGCCGGCGAGGGCATACATCGTCGAGAAGGCGGCGCCGGTGCCGGTCGGCGTCGATCCGCCCGGGGCCGCCCACGCGTAGGGGCCGGTGTCACCGCTCGCCGCGACGTTCACGATCTGGCCGATCGCCACCGTCTGCGTGGCCGGCGCGCAACTGAGCGCAGGCGGTGGAGGCGGGAGCGGCGGGGGCGGCGGGGGCGGTTGGGGTAACGGCTCGCAGGCGCTGCCGTAATTCACCATCATCCCCACCAGCAGCCGCTCTCCAGCGTCGTCGAGCAGGGAGACGTCGATCTGCACCCGGCCGCATGAATAGTTCCTGGGATCGAACGAGAAGACCGTCTGGCCGCTCGAGTGCGCCGGGTAGTCCAGGACGCCGCCGATCTCGACCCGGCTGCGGGGATTGGCGTTGGTCGCCTCACACCCGGGTTGTCCGTCCGAGTGCGCCAGCGCCACGAAATGCACGTTGCTCGGACCGGCATCGGCCATCTCCAGCACCCATCGCATCAGATCCGTACCGGCGGTGACGCAGCCGATCGGACCGGCGACGGTGGCCCTCGCGGTCGGAGCGGTCGCGGTCGGGCCTCCCGGCACCGGCTGGGCTGGAGCATCGGCCCTGGGCTCGATCGCCGACGCCGCGCGCTGCGCTTCGGTCGAAGTTGGTTGCGTGGCAGACGGTTGAGCAGGCGAACCCGAACAGCCGGCGCCGACGATCGCCATCGCGATGAACAGATGCTTCATGGGGAAGACCCCTCCCAAGAACCCGGAGAACGGTTTCAGCCGCTACGGGACTGAATCCCCCACCAAGCCGGACGAATGCCAGCGCGCAGGATGTTGCTTCGATGGTAGTGGATCTCGCCGGCTACGCTTTCGGAATCGTCCCGTCAGGCGTCAGCCCGTCCACCGCTCGAGGCAGCAACTGCGCCAGCTTCTGCGTCAGGTCCTGGACCGACAGGCCGGACTTCTGCGACAACTGCTGCAGCAGGTCAGGACCGAGTGTCTTATGCACCTCATCCGGCGAGATCGGCTGATTGGCTCCCGGTCCGACCCACGACTTGACCGTGGCGCCCAGGCCGTTCTTCTCGAACTGGCTGACGACGCCCTGCAGCCCGCCATGCTGATCGATGATGTTGTTGACGACCGAGACCATACCCGCGCCGACGATCCCACCGAGCAATCCATCGAACATTCCCATTGACACCTCCTGAATCCAGAGCCGGAAGACATGTTAGCCCGGTTGGCGCGGACCGGGCCGGTTCAGCCAGGGCCGGCGCGCGCGCCTTTCACTTTGACGCCAACCTGAAGGCGTGGCTGGAAGCGATCGGGACGCAGCGCACTGCCGGCTGCATTAGGATGATGGCGTGAACCGGCTGGTCCCTGCGCTCGTGCTCCTGATCTCGGTCGCGGCGGCGGCCGCCGCGCCGCCGGCGCGGACCCTCGAAATCTATTTCATCGACGTCGAGGGCGGCCAGGCGACGCTGTTGATTACGCCGGACCGGGAATCGCTGCTGATCGATGCCGGCTACGCCCGCAACGGCCGTGATGCCGAGCGGATCGTGGCGGTCGCCCGCGAGGCCGGGCTCGATCATCTCGACTACCTGCTGGTCACCCATTACCATCCCGATCACGTCGGCGGCGTCCCTGGAGTCGCCGCTAGCCTGCCGGTCGGCACCTTCATCGATTACGGCGCGCCGCTGGGCATCGACCGGATGACGGCGGGAGGGTATCTCGCCTACCAGCCGGTGCGCGCCCTGGGCCGGCACATCGAAGCGAAGCCCGGCGACCGGCTGCCCCTCAAGCGTCTCGACGCTGACGTCGTCAGCGCCGGCGGCCTGCTGCTGACGGAGCCGCTGCGCGGCGGCGGCGGAACGAACCCGGCCTGCAGCGTGATCGAGGACTTCGTCGAGGACGGCACCGAGAACTACCGATCGATCGGCGTGATGTTCCAATTCGGCGCGTTCCGCTTCCTGGATCTCGGCGACCTGAGCGGCAACACGCTCACCGGACTGGCCTGTCCGAAGGATCTGCTCGGCACGGTCTCCGCGTTCCTGATCGCGCACCACGGCGCCTACGACTCGAATGTGCCGGCCCTCTACGCCGCACTGCGGCCGCACGTTGCGATCATGAACAACGGCGTGACGCGCGGTGGTTCGCCGGCGACGTTCGCCACGCTCCACGCCCAACCCGGGATGGACCTCTGGCAGCTCCACGTGTCGGAGAACCCGGGCGCCAGGAACGCGCCGGAAGACGTGATCGCCAATCTGGACGACGGCACGAGTGCCTATTGGCTCAAGCTGACCGCCAGCGAGGACGGCAGCTTCCGGATGGTCAACGGCCGCACCGGGTTGACCCGGGCCTATGCGCCCCGGCCGGGTATCGACCGGCGTTAGCGATTTCAATCGTACGTGGTGTCCGCCTTCAGGCGGACCGCCCACGGTCCGGCTCAAGCCGGACACGACGTACTGATCACGTCGATGTACAGATCACGGGGATCCGGGCATAATGACGCCATGCCTCGATGGCTGCGGCTGGCGGCCGGCCTGATCGTGATTGCGACGACGGCGCTGGCCGCGCAGTTCGATGCGCCGTCCGCTCGCCACCGGATCGATCTGCGCTACGACGGCCGGTTCACCTTCGTGCGGCTGCGCTGGGGAGCGGACCTCGGCCGGCGCGGCGGCTTCCGCTCGGCCTGGGATCACGACTTTCCGCGCGCCGAGCAGCACCTGGCGCAGATCATCAAGGAGATCACTGCGCTCGACGTGCACACCGACGGCAGCCTGATCCTGACGCTCGACGATCCGGAGCTGTTCAAGTATCCGGTCGCCTTCATGTGGGAGCCGGGCTTCTGGAACCTCACCGATCCGGAAGCCGAATCGTTCCGCGCCTACCTGCTGAAGGGCGGCTTCGCGGTGTTCGAGGACTTCGACGGCGCCGATCAGTGGGAGAACTTCGCCGCCCAGATGCGGCGGGTGCTGCCCGACGGGCACTTCGTCAAGCTGGACCAGGCGCACCTCATCTTCGACGCCTTCTTCAAGATCAAGGACATCGACGCGATCCTGCATCCGATGAGTCGGATCCGGCCGAGCTACTACGGCATCTTCGAGGACAACGATCCGGCGAAGCGGTTGATGGTCGTCGCCAACTTCGACAACGACGTGCCCGAGTACTGGGAGTGGTCGGGGCAGGGCCTGTTTCCGTTCGACGCCTCGAACGAGGCCTACAAGCTCGGCGTCAACTACATGATCTACGGGCTGACGCATTGAGCGTCATCGCCGGCCGCACCGGCCTATAATCCCTGCGGCGCCGCCTTCCGCGACGCCTCCCTGATGATGCCGGAGGCCTGATGAAGACTGTTGTCCTGTCACTTGTCCTGCTGACCGTTTGTGCCCTGCCGGTCGGGACGGCATCCTCCACCGGAAAGCCGGAAGACGTCGGGCTCTCGTCCGAACGCCTGCAGCGCATCGCCCAGATGATCCAGCGCCGCATCGCCGCCGGCGATCTCGCCGGTGCGGTGGTCGCGGTCGCGCGCAAGGGACGCCTCGCCTACGTCAACGCGCAAGGCGTCATGGACCTCGAGACCAAACAGCCGATGACGCCGGCGGCCATGTTCCGCATCGCCTCGATGACCAAGCCGGTCGTCGGGGTCGGCGTCCTGATGCTGGTCGAGGAAGGCAAGCTGCGGCTGAACGATCCGGTCTCGCGATACATTCCGGAGTTCCGCGGCATGAAGGTCGCGGTCGGGCAGGCAGCCGGCGGCGGCCGCGGCGCCGCGGCGGGCGTACCGCCAGCGCCGGCGTTCTACACCGTGCCGGCCCAGCGCGAGGTCACGATCAAGGATCTGCTGACGCACGTCTCCGGCCTCGGCAGCGGTCCGATGGGCAACAGCGACATCGACAAGGTCGCGCGCAAGGACGGCGAGACGCTGGCGCAGTACATCCCGCGCCTCGGCGGCACGGCGCTCGAATTCCAGCCCGGATCGCGCTGGACCTACAGCCCGGGCGCCGGCTTCGAGACGCTCGGGCGGGTGATCGAGATCGTCTCCGGGATGCCGCTCGACCGCTACGTCCGCGCCCGCATCTTCGACCCGCTCGGGATGAAGGACATCACGTTCTGGCCGACTGACGCGCAGATGCCGCGGGTGGCGGCGGTCTACGGCCGCGGGCCGAACGGGCTCACCAGGACGCCGACGCCGAACGACACGATCTCGAAGAACGTCTACTTCCGCGGATCGGGCGGTCTCTACAGCACGGCGGAAGACTACATCCCGCTCGGGATCATGCTGGCCGGCGGCGGCGAGATGAACGGCAAGCGGCTGCTCAGCCGCAAGACCGTCGAGATGATGCGGGCCGCGCACGTCCCCGACACGCTGCCGGGCCGCCCGGCCGGCGAAGGCTACGGTCTGAGCGTCCGCGTCGTCACCAATCACGCCGCCCGCGGCACGATGCTCTCGGACGGCACGTTCGGGTGGACCGGCGCGCAGGGGACGCACTTCTTCGTCGATCCGAAAGAGGAACTGGTCGGCGTGCTGATGGTGCAGACGGCGAACGGCGAGATCCAGCGCGACTTCGAGGATCTCGTCGCGCAGTCGGTCGCCGACTGACGAGGCACGCGCATTCGTCCGGACGTAGTGTCCGGCTTCAGCCGGACCGCGGGAGGTCCGCCTGAAGGCGGACACTACGCACAGAAAAATCAGTCGGAATCGATTTCCTCGCAGGCGGGACCGCGGGTCCATAACGAATGGAACAGCGACGGCTGCGGCTGCCGGCGCCAGCGACGCTCATGATCCAGCAGCCAGGTCTTTCGATCGAGCCCGCCGCCGTAACCGATCAGCGATCCGGATGCCCCGATCACCCGGTGACACGGCACGATGATGGCGATCGGATTGGCGCCGTTGGCGGCGCCGACGGCCCGCGCGGCACCCGCCGACCCCAGCGCCCTGGCTATCGCGCCATAGCTGGTCGTCTCTCCGATCGGAATCGTGCGCAGCGCCACCCACACCTGTTTCTCGAAGGTGGCGCCCCGCATGTCGATCGGCAGATCGCTGATATCTGCGCTGGCGCCGGCGAAATACGCCTCCAGCCACGCCCGCGTGCGCGCCGTGGTCGGCGTGCCGCGGTCGGCGATGTCGTGCGGAGGAAAATAGCGCCGGAGCCGCGCCCCCAGGCGCGTCAGCCGCTGCGCGGGGTCGAGGAACTCGAGCGCGCACAGCCCGTCACCGGAATCGAGCGCGACCATGTCGCCAATCGGAGTCGCGACGATCTCGCGCGAGAGGATCATGTTGGATGAATAATTTTACAGCGGACACCCGATCCCCGGTGAGCAGAGGCTTTCGTGGCTGATTCCCCAGCAGCGCCGGCGGTTGGGATGTGGGGGCGCCTGCGCGCCCGCAACGAGTGGAAGTTCTTCTCGTCGCTGCCCAGGGCCGACGGGCCGCTCGCCATCCTCTGGTGGATCATCATCGTCCTGCGCGGCGTGCTGCCGGCGGTCTTTGCCATCGCCATGGGTGTCCTGGTCGCGGCCGTCCAGACGGGCGCCGCACTGACCGCGCCGCTCGCCTTCGCCGGGACGATCTTCGTGCTGCTGCAGGTCTTGACACCGATCCATCAGGCGGTCGGCGCCAACCTCGGCGATCGGACGGCGGCCTGGCTCTACGACCGGCTGACCGAGGCGTGCGTGCGCCCGCCCGGGATGGGTCATCTGGAGGATCCGGCGCTGACCAACGACCTGACGGTCGCGCGCGATTTCGATCTCGGCATGACCGGACCGCCGCTCTCAATCTCGATGGACTTCATCGCCGGCGGCCTGGTCGAGCTGATCGGCGGTCTGTCGTCGGTCGTCGTCCTCGCGGCCTACAAGTGGTGGGCGGCGATCCTGCTCGGCGGCGCCTGGCTCTCGACACACTGGCTGCTGAGCGACAGCGCGATCTGGCACGACCGCAACACCGACGAGGTGCGCGCCGCGCAGCGGGACGCCGACTACGCCTATCGCCTCGCCGTCGATCCGCCAGCCAGCAAGGAGCTGCGGCTGTTCGGCCTGGTCGGCTGGACCATCGATCGCTTCGTCGGCCGCCGCACGCGGCTGCACGAGCTGCAGTACGCGGCCACCCGGCTGCGCGAACAGCCGCTGGCGTGGAGCATCCTGGCGATCGTCGGCGCGAACGTCGTCGTGTTCTGGTCGCTCGCCGACGCGGCCAGCAGTGGACGTCTCAGTCTCGGCGAGGTCGTGATGTTCGCCCAGAGCGCGCTGGGAACGGCGATGATCGCCTTCGGCGGCCTGAACTGGGCGCTCGACGGATCGGCGGCGCCGGTCGCCGCCGTGCTGCGTCTCGAGCCGGCGATGGCACCCGCGGGAGCGCTCGCGCCGGGCCTCCGTCCGGCCGGCGGCGTCCCGGCGCGCGCCATCCGCTTTCGCGACCTCACCTTCGCCTACCCGGGCGGTCCCCCCGTGCTGGCCGGCCTCGACCTCACCATCCCCGCCGGATCCTCGCTCGCCATCGTCGGACAGAACGGCGCCGGCAAGACGACGCTGGCCAAGCTGCTGTGCCGGCTCTACGACCCGCAGGCCGGCGCGATCGAGATCGACGGCGTCGACCTGCGCGATTTCGATTTGCGCGCGTGGCGGTCACGCGTCGCGGCCGTGTTCCAGGACTTCATCCGCTTCGAGCTGCCGCTGCGCGAAAACGTGGCTCCCGCCGGAGCGCCGGACGCCGCCATTCGGGCCGCGCTCGACTCGGCCGGCGCCGCGTCGCTCGCCGGCCTCGATACCGTCCTCGCTCGCGGCTACGACGGCGGCACCGACCTCTCCGGGGGCCAATGGCAGCGCATCGCGCTGGCGCGCGCCCTGTGCGCGGTGCAGCTCGGCGCCGGCGTCGTGCTGCTCGACGAGCCGACCGCCCAGCTCGACGTGCGCGGCGAAGCCGAGATCTTCGATCGCATCCTCGCCGCCACCCGGCACTGCACGACGATCCTGATCTCGCACCGCTTCTCCACCGTCCGCCAGGCCGATCGGATCTGCGTCCTCGAACAGGGGCGGGTGATTGAGCTCGGGACGCACGACGAGCTGATGGCGCGCGGCGGCCGCTACCGGACGATGTTCGATCTCCAGGCGCAGCGCTTTCAAACCGGCGGTGAGGAAGAGGGAGTGGTCTATGACGTCCTCGCCTGACCCGGCGGCATCCGCGCCGGCCAGCCAGCCCGCCCAGCCCATCTCCCCGCTGCCGCCCGGGCTGTCGTCGATGTGGCGGCTGTGCACGCTCGGTTATCGCCACGAGCCCGGCCTGATACTCGCCGCCTTCGTTCTCTCCCAGCTCGCGGCCCTGCCGGATGCGCTGCTCGCCTGGTGGTTCAAGCTGCTCGGCGAGGGGGTGCTGCAAGGCAACCGCCGACTCGTGCTTGCCGCCGCCATCGCGCTCGGGGTGTCGGCCGCCGCCACCTGGCTCCTGCGCACGGTCAGCACCCGCGTCCAGCGCCGCTTCCGCGACAAGGTGACCATCGCGCTGGAGGCGCACGTCGCCACGTTGCTGGCGTCGATCGGCACCATCGCCCACCACGAGCGTCCCGACTATCTCGACCGGCTCGGGATGCTGCGCAACCAGGTGTTCGTGCTCGATCACATGTACATGTCGCTCTTTTCCACCATCGGGTGGCTGCTGCGGCTCGGCGTGACGGTGGCGCTGCTGATGTCGATTCACCCGGCGCTCGCGCTGCTCGCCGTGTTCGCGGTGCCGACTGCACTGACCTCGACGTGGCGGCCGGCGGTCGAGCGCGTCGTTCAGGAGCGGGTCGCGGCCGCCGGGCGTCTGTCCCGTCATCTGTTCAGCACCGCCACCACCGCCACACCCGGCAAGGAGGTCCGCGTCACCGGGATCGGCGAGCGCCTGATCACGCAGCGGCGCGCGGCCTGGGAACAGTGGTACGGTCCGGTGGCTGCGGTCCGGTGGGAATCGGCGGCCTGGCACACCGCGGCATGGACGATCTTCGGGGCCGCCTTCGTCGGCGCGATCGTGTTCGTGTCGTCAGGCCTCGCCGCCGGTCCGGGCCAGGTCCTGCTGGTGCTGGCCGCCGGTTCACGCCTCTCCGCCTACATCAGCGCCACGGTCGGCGAAATCGGATTCCTCCGCGGCTTCTGGATGGACGGGGCGAGACGGCTGGCCTGGCTCGAGGACTACGCGGCATCGCTGACCGCCACCGCGGATCTGCCGGTGCCGGGCCGGATCGCCCGGGGCATAAAGTTCGAGCACGTCTCCTTCACCTATCCCGGCACCGACCGGCGGGTGCTCGACGACGTCAACCTCGAACTGCCGGCTGGCGCGGTGGTGGCACTGGTCGGAGAGAACGGAGCCGGCAAGAGCACGCTGGTGAAGCTGCTCGCCAAGCTCTACGAACCGACCAGTGGCCGGATCCTGATCGACGACGTCGAGCTCTCGCGGGTGCGCGCCGATCAGTGGCGCGGCCGCCTCGCCGGGGCCTTCCAGGATTTCTTCCGCTTCGAGTTCCGCGCCCGTCATACCGTCGGCGTCGGCGACGTGCCGCGCCTGGACGACGAGCCGGCCGTCGTGACGGCGATCGGCCGCGCCGGCGCCGACGATGTCGTGGTGCGCCTGACGGCGGGGCTGGACACGCAGCTGGGACCGACCTGGCCGCACGGCGTCGAGGTGTCGTTCGGCCAGTGGCAGAAGCTCGCGCTCGCCCGCGGTTTCATGCGCGATCGTCCGCTGCTGCTCATCCTCGACGAGCCGACCGCCGCGCTCGACGCGGAAACCGAGCACGCGCTGTTCGAGCGCTACGCCGCGGCAGCGCGGCGGACCGCGGGCGGCATCCAGGTCGGCGCGGATCCGGCCGCGTCGACGATCCCGGGCCTGGCCTCGATCGCCTCGGCCGACGACGGCGGCATCACCATCCTCGTCTCGCACCGCTTCTCCACCGTCCGGATGGCCGATCTCATCGTCGTCCTCGACGGCGCGCACGTCGTCGAAGTCGGCACGCACGACGATCTGATGGCGAAGGGCGGCCAGTACTCCGAGCTCTACGGCATCCAGGCCGCGGCGTACCGATAATTGCGGCGATCGGCGACGCTGACTCGCCTTGTACGTGGCGTCCGACTCCAGGAGAGTACGTGGGGTCCGACTTTAGTCGGACCATGCGTCAATCCGGCTGAAGCCGGATCCCACGTACGAGGGGTTCCGGCGACTTGACCGGTTCCACCCACGGATGGCGGCGGAGGATCAGCTGCAGGACGGGCGTCGTCATGAACGTCGTGACCAGCGCCATGATCACCAGCATCGTGAACAGCTTCGGCGAGGTGAGGCCCAGATCCAAACCCATGTTCAGGACGATCAACTCGACCAGCCCGCGGGTGTTCATCAGGATCCCGAGCGCCGCCGAGTCCCGCCATTTGAGGCCGGACAGGCGCGACGCCACCAGCGTGCCGCCAAACTTGCCGAGGCAGGCGACGAGAATGATCGCCCCGCACCACAGCCAGTTGTCGAGGCCGCTGAGCAGCCCGATCTGGGTTCGCAGGCCGGTGTAGGCGAAGAAGGCCGGCAAGAAGAGCACGGCGACGAAGTCGTTCAGCCGCCGGTTCAACTCCACGGCGATGCGGCTGTCGTGCGGGATGATCGCGCCGAATAGAAAGGCGCCGAAGAAGCCATGGATGCCGATGTACTCGGTGGTCATCGACGACGCGAGCATCGCGATCAGGACGATGCTCAAGCCGGTGCTGGTCAAATCCTCTGAGCGATCGATCCGCGGGATCAGCCGCCGGACGATCGGCGCGGCGACCTGGAGCACGATGACGACGAACGCGATGGTCAAGGCGACCGTTCGCATCGCGTCCCACGCCCGGGTCTGCGCGATGCTGACGACCAGCGCCAGCAGGCACCACGCCGTCACGTCGTCGATCGCCGCGCAGGTCAGGGCGAGCGCCCCCATCTGGCTCCGGCTGATCGCCTGATCGGTCAGGATTCGCGCCAGCACCGGAAACGCCGTGACCGACATCGAGACGCCCAGGAACAGCGCGAACACCGTGAACGGCACATCGCTGGTCGACATGATCGGATAGATCACGAGGGCGAGGCCCGACCCGAGCAGGAACGGCACGATGATGCTGGCGTGAGAGATGGCCAGCGTCGTGTGGCCGCTCTTCCGGATGACGCGGCCCAGATCGAGATCGAGTCCAACCAGGAACAGATACAGGATCACGCCGAGTTGGGCATGGATGCTCAGGAAGACCGTCACGTTGGCCGGCAGCAGCTGCGTGAACAGCTCCGGCGCCACCCGGCCGAGCAAAGACGGGCCGAGCATGATCCCGCCGATGACCTCGCCGATCACCGCGGGCTGGCCGATCAGGCGGAACACCGCGCCGACGACGCGGGCGGTCACCACGACGACGGCGAGCGCGAGCAGGGCGTGAAACAGCGTGTTGATGCTCTGCCCCGGGACCCCGGTCGGCGTCGCGCCGCCGGCGTCCGGCGCCACCAGGCCGGTTCCCACTGAGCGGATGAAGACGAACAGCACGACCGCGACGGCGACCATGCCGCCGTAGAACAGGAACGTCTTCGTCCGCCCGGTGCCCCCGAGCGGCGCGTCGTCGCCGTCAGCCATCATCGCGTTCCGGTGCCCTATCTCCGCGTCCCCGGGGCGCCTCGCCGGAGGCGCACAGCGAGAAAAGGGGGCGGACCCCTTTTCTCCGCTGCGGTGTGAAAAGGGGCACCGCCCCTTTTCCGGGATAGACATTGTGCACCGAACGTCCGGGCTACCCGACTCGACGCGACCTGGGGCAGACTCATGGCGATGCAGGCTACCGACACGCCGACCAGACGCCTGGCAGATTTCATCGCGGCCACCAGACCGCCCGCCGCCGCGCGCCAGCGGGCGGCGGTGGCCTTCTGCGACACGGTCGGCGTGATGCTTGCGGGCGTGCCGGAGACGGCGGCAACCCTCATCCGGTCGATGGCGGCCGCCGCCGGCCCGATTGGCCAGACCGCGGCGGGCCCGTGCCGGATCCTCGGCACAGCCGACCGGGGCGGCCCGGAGGATGCCGCCCTGGCCAACGGCGTCGCGGCGCACGCCCTCGACTACGACGACATGTGCTTCGTCTCGCTGGCCCACCCGAGCTGCGCGCTGGTTCCGGCGGCGCTCGCCGCTGGAGAACTGACCGCGGCCACGGGGCGCACCCTGCTCGATGCCTACATCGCCGGCTTCGAGATCGAATGCCGGCTCGGATCGATGATGAATCCGCGCCACTATCACCAGCGCGGCTGGCATTGCACCTCCTCGATCGGCACGGTCGGCGCCGCGGCCGCCGCGGCGCGCGTGCTCAACCTCACGGCGCCGGCGACGATGCACGCTTTAGGGATTGCCGCGTCGCTGGCGGGCGGCCTCAAGGAGAATCTCGGGACGATGGTCAAGCCGTTGCACGCCGGGATGGCGGCGCGGAATGGGGTGATGGCGGCGCGCCTCGCCGGCGCCGGGTTCACCGCCAGCGAACAGGCGATCGACGGTCCGCAGGGCTACCTGGCGGCGATGGACAGCGAGCACCCCGCCGCGGCATTGAGCGACGCGATCGCCGACCTTGGCAGCCGCTGGGAGATCCTCGACACCGGCATTACCGTGAAGCTGTATCCATCCTGCGCCGCCACGCATCCACCGCTCGACGTGCTGCTCGACCTCCGGCATCGGCACGGTCTGGCGGCGGAAGACATCGCGGCGATTGATGTCGACGTCGACTCGATGACGCCGCGCCTGCTGATTCACGAGCGGCCGTCGACCGCGCTGGAAGCCAAGTTCAGCATGCCGTTCTGCGCCGCGGCCGCGATGGTGTTCGGCCATCCGGCGATTGACACCTTCGCGGTCGCGCCGATTGGCGACGCGCGCGTGCAGGCGCTGCTGCCGCGCGTGACGTTGCGGGCCAACCCGGCGTTCGATGCCGCGGCGCCGCTGTCGCAGGCCCGGGTGACGATCCGCCTCCATGATGGACGGACGTTTGCCGGCCAGGCGAACGGCGCGCGCGGTTACCCGGGACGATTGAGCACCGAGGAACTGGAGACGAAGTTCCTGGCCTGCGCCCGGCGTTCCCTGGCGCCGGCGGCGGCTGCCGCGGCCCTCGCGGCAGTACGGGCCATCGAGGAGAACGGGGACGTCCGCACGCTGACCGAGGCCTGCGCGACGAAGAATTCGATGCCTGGGCCGCACGGGGGCACCAACGGCGGGAAGGGACTGTTCGAGGATGCGGACGATTGACGTTGCCGATCTCGGCCAGCATCTCGGCGAAGAGATGGCCGTCAGCGAGTGGCTGGAAATCTCCCAGTCGCGGATCGATCGATTCGCCGAGGCGACCGGCGACCATCAGTGGATTCACGTCGATCCGGGGCGCGCCGCGGCGGCGCTGCCGGAACGGACCACGATCGCCCACGGATTCCTGACGCTGGCACTGGTGACCGCGCTGCTCCAGCAGGGAATCACGATCGGCCGGATCAGGATGGCGATCAACTACGGCCTCGACCGCGTCCGCTTCGTCTCGCCGCTGCCGGCAGGCGCCCGGGTACGCGGCCGCTTCACCCTCGCGGCGGTTGCCGAGGCCGGTGGCGGCATCCAGGTGACCTGGTCAGTCACCGTCGAACGCGAGCATGGCGACAGGCCGTGCTGCGTCGCGGAATGGCTGGTCCGCTACTATCCTGTGGACGAGGCCGCCAAGGGTAAAATCGTCCTGACCGTCGGCGGATCAACCGCCGGCACCGCTTTCAAACAATGACGTGGCGACCGCGCCAGCGACGTATTTCCTGGAGCCCGACATGATTGACCTGTATCTCGCGTCGACGAATCAAACGCTCGGCAGCATCACCGAGGCCGACCTCCAGGTTCTCATCGACGGTCTCGAAGAAGAATCGTCGAAGGATCGCGACTACTACATCACCCTGGAAACGATCGACATGCTCGCCGACGGGCGCGCCACCACCCATCTGGTCGGGCTCCTTCGCCAGGCACTGGGCTCGAGCGACGGCGTCGACATCCGGTGGGAACGGCGCTAGC
>JBDTRR010000112.1:0-13301 GCA_039931615.1 Acidobacteriota bacterium | reverse complement strand
GGAAACTTGACTTGTTGAGTCAAGTGTCCGGTTCTCAAGGGTTCTAGCGGGCCTCAAGGGTTCTTGTTCGATTATGCAGCCACTCGAAGGAACGACCGTTCTCGATCTGACCCGCGTGCTCTCGGGTCCCTACTGCACCATGATCCTCGCCGACATGGGGGCCCGCGTCATCAAGGTCGAACAACCGGGCAAAGGCGACGACACCCGCGGCTGGGGTCCGCCGTTCGTCAGCGGCGAAAGCGCCTACTTTCTCAGCATCAACCGCAACAAGGAAAGCGTCACCCTCGACTTCAAGAATCCGGAAGGACGTGCCGTCCTCGAGCAGCTGATCGCGAAGAGCGACGTGGTGGTCGAGAACTTCCGGCCGGGGACGCTGGCCCGGCTGGGGCTGGACTACGCCTCGCTCGCCCCGAAACATCCGAAGCTGATCATGTGTTCCATCTCGGGTTTCGGTCAGACCGGTCCCCGGTCGCATGAAGCCGGCTACGACGCGGTGATTCAGGCCGAAGGCGGGCTGATGAGCATCACCGGCGCCGGCGACGGTCCCCCGTACCGGCTCGGCGTCGCGATTGGCGACATCGTTTCGGGTGTGTTTGCCGCGCAGGGGGTACTGCTGGCGCTGCTGGCCCGCGGACGCACCGGGCAGGGACAGCTGGTGGACGTCGGGATGCTCGATTCGGTCGCCGCACTGCTGACCTACCAGGCCGGAATCTACTTCGCCACCGGCTCGGCGCCGAAGCGCATCGGCAACCGCCACCCGACCATCGTGCCGTATGAGACCTTCTCCGCGTCCGACGGCGAGTTCGTCATCGCGGTTGGCAACGACGACCAGTGGCGCCGTTTCTGTACGGTCGCCGGCCTGGAGCCCGACGAACGGTTCGCCACCAACCGGCAGCGGGTCACCGCCTATGACGAGCTGAAGCCGATTCTCGACGCACGGTTGAGTACCGCGACGCGGCAGTCGTGGATCGCCCGGCTGAGCGCCGCCGGTGTCCCGTGCGGATCGGTGCGCGATCTGGAGGAAGTCTTCACCGATCCCCAGCTGGCGGCGCGAGAGATGATCGTCAGCGTCGATCACGCCACGATTGGCGCGCTCCAGCTGCTCGGCGTGCCGGTCAAGCTGTCGGCGACACCGGGCTCGGTCCGCTCCGCGCCGCCGACGCTCGGCCAGCATACCGAAGCCGTGTTGCGCCAGGACCTGGGGCTGTCCGCGGCGCAGATCGACGCCCTTCGCGCTCAACGGGCGATCTGAGGGCCGATGGAAATCTCGGACGTCAAGAAGCGGGTGTTCGAAACCATCGAGCGCGCGAAACGCGCAGCCGGCGAGCGGCGGACTCGCATGGACGAGGCGGCGCGCGAGTTCGACGTCTTCCTCAATCAGGTTGCCGTGCCGCTGTTCCGTCAGATCGCCGCCGTGCTCAAGGCCGAGGGGCGCCCCTTCACGGTCTTCACCCCGAGCGGCAGCGTCCGGTTGATGTCGGACCGGTCCAACGACGACTACATCGAACTGACGCTCGACAGCAGCGATCAGCATCCCCAGGTGATCGGCCACACCAGCCGCGGGCGGGGGCGCCGGGTGACGGCATCGGAGACGCCGCTCGGCCACGGCGGTCCGGTCCGCACCCTGACGGAAGAAGATGTGCTGGCGTTCGTGATGAAAGAGCTGGAGCCGCTGGTCGAACGTTAGCAATATTCGAAGCGTCGCTTCCCGCGAAGCGTCGTTCGCCACGGAAACACGAAATCACGAAGATGATTTCTCTATGGCGTGTTAGCCCTCGGATCACGCAGGGAATAGATCCGGACCAGCTCGACCAGCTTGTAGCCACGCGTCTGATAGGGCGGCACGATGCGTTCGGTCCGCAGATACTGGAGCATCCCCGCATCGGAATAGTCGGGCGGGCCGATCTCCGGGAGCGCGCTCAGCGCCGCTTCCAGCCCAATCATGGTCATCGCCATCTCCGTGACGAGGCGCGAACCGGGCACGAAGCCGAACCGTCGGATGCGCTCCCGGCGCGAGACGGTCGCGAAGCCGACCAGAATCTCGTTGCTGATGAAGTTGTAGTCGGCATCGGAACGGCTGGCCGGCGCATCGGCGACGAAGATCGCCTCGATCGCCCCCACCTGGGCCAACTGATCGATCGCGACTTGGGTGAACGCGCCCTCCCCGGACCACTTCTGGGTGTCGATTTGCATTGAGTCCAGCTTGACGATTTTAGTTTGACCCGGCGCTCGAAACGTCGCCATCCCCGCTGCGGGCGTCTTTGTGCGCTTCGTGAATCGACATCAGCCCGCCCAGAACCGGATGGTGAACGACCTTGACGAACCCGCCGCGCTTCAGGCGGTCGGCCACTCCGGCGCTGCCAGGATAGGTCCGCAGCGAAGCGGGAATGTACCGATAGGTATCGGGATCGCGGTGCAGCAGCCAGCCCAGGCTGCTGCCCACCAGGGTCAGATAGGCAAGATACGCCAGCCGCACGGCGCGATTGGCCGGACGATTGAAGTCGAGCGACAGCACCCGCCCGCCCGGCCGCACGACCCGGAACATTTCGGCGATTGCAGTATCCAGATCGGGCACGTTGCGCAGTCCATAGCCAACCGTCACCACGTCGAACGAACGGGCGGGAAACGGCAGCTCCAGCATGTCGCCGACCAGGAAACGCGTCGTCTGGCTCCCCGCTGCTTTCGCCCGCGCCAGCTCGATCATCCGCAGTGTCACGTCGAGGCCGATCACCTCTGCGCCGGCCGCGGCCAGCGCAAACGCGATGTCGCCGGTGCCGGTCGCCAGATCCAGGGCCCGGGCACCGCGATCCGGAGCGGCCAGGTCGACCAGCCGGCGCTTCCAACGCCGATCCTGTCCGTACGACAGCACCACGGTGATCAGATCGTAACGGTCGGCGATGGTCGCAAACAGCGTCCGCACGTAGCGCCGCTTCGCGGCCGGCGTGGCGATCCGATGGTGAATGGACATGCGAGTGACGGATAATATCCCTGCATGCTCCCTTCGAGCACCGTCGAAAACTATCTGAAGGCCATTTATCAGGGTCAGTCGGCGTTGAGCGGCGACCATCACCTGGTGCCGATGGGACAGGTGGCGTCGGCGGTCGGGGTTGCCCCTGGCACGGCGACGACGATGGTCAAGGCGCTGGCCGAGTCGGGCCTGGCGGAGTACGAACCTTACAGCGGCGTCCGGCTGACCGACGCCGGCGAGAAGCTCGCCGGCCTGGTCTTGCGCCGCCACCGTCTCGTCGAGCTGTTTCTCGTGCAGGTGATGGGTATGAGCTGGGCCGAGGTCCACGACGAAGCCGAACAGCTCGAGCACGTCGTCTCCGAGCGGCTGATCGAACGGATCGACGAGATGCTCGGTCGTCCGACGCACGACCCGCACGGCGATCCGATTCCCGATCCCGACGGCGCCATCACGCGCCGCGACCTCGATACGCTGATGACCTGCCCGGTCGGCATTCCGCTGCGCGTCACGCGCATCGCCGACCAGGACCCGGGATTCCTGCGGTTCATCGAGAGCAACGACCTGAAACCGGGTCAGGCGATCGAAGTCGAGTTGCGCGATCCTGCCGCCGACTCGGTGCGGCTGCGCGGCCGGGCCCGCAAGACGATCACGATCGGCACACGCGCCGCGTCGAAGCTGCTGGTCGAAGCTGAATAGGCCGGCGGCTGTTCCTCGAGAGCCGGCACCGCCACGGTCCGGCGATAAGCGCGTACGACTCCGAAAAAAAGCACGACCCTTTCCGGCTGGGTAGGCACGGAACAGGCTAGAGAGAGAAATTCCTACTTCGTGTTTTCGTAGCCCAGGGCGCTTCAAGATACCGCATTGCCCCGAGGCCCAGATAGCGCGGGACCGCAATGAGAATCAGCGCTCTACATCAACTTGAGCGGGCCGAGGTCGAGGTTCAGATCCTCGCTCGTGAGACCGAACTTCTCACCGATCTCCTGGACGGTTTCTTCGAGCTTCATCAGCGCCACGCCGACCGCTTCGGCTTCCTTGCGCGTCAGCGTTTTCTGGCCAATCCGCCGAATCGCCTGGCGCTCCATCAACTGGCGCAGAAACTCGACGATCGTCAGCACGAGCTGCGCCACCGATCGCTGCACATCGTCGGACTCCGGGTTCCAGCGCAGGTCGGCGCCCGCCCGGGCCTTCGGCTTTCGGCGCGACGCTGAACGACCCTTTGTGTCCCGGGCGGCGGGGCGGGCGCCCCGTGCGATCTCGCGGCGCAGCGCGCGCAACTCGGCTGCCGTCACAGCGCGTGGAGCAGCGGAGCGGGCCGGCTTCGCCGGCCGTTTGCGGCGTGGACCCGGCCGCGTGGTCATCGCCGGCTCCGGCGCGCCACCGGCGGCCGCGCGGTCCGGCGCCGCCCGGCGCGGCGCCCGGGCGGCAGGATCCGGTCAGCGGCGCAGAAGATCGACGACAGCCTGAGGTAGATCAGATCGATGCCGGCGACTCCGAGCGTCACATCACCGTTCAGCATCACGCCTTTGTTCAGGAGATGGTCGAGCAGGTCGAGTATTGTGTCGCCAGACGGATCGAGCAGGTCCGTCGCCACCGGCCGCGCCTGCGGCCTGGCGACGCGGGGGGCTTTGGGGGTTCGTCGGGCCATGGGCAGTCTCAGTCCGAAATGAAGGTATAAGGCGGCCAGGGTCCGGTCATCGACACTTGATAGCCGTGCGTGGCGAGTCGCTTGGATTGACGCTCGACCAGCGCCCGGAACTGCGCCGATCGGGAGCGTTGGACAAGGAACGCCGCATCGAGCAGCAGGAGTCCCCCCTTGGCGGACAACTCCGTCGCCGGTCTGCGGCTGGACATCGACGCTCGAGCCCGCAGTCGATCGTCCAGATCGGCGACCGTCGTGCGGGCGCGATTGACCAGTTCGCTGGCCTGGTCGCGCTGCGCCTTCTTGAGCGCGAGGTAGGCAAGCCCGGGCGCGGACACCGCCCGCGCCGCCGCGCGTCCCCCGGCTGGCGGCCGGTAGGCCGGATCGAGGACGACACGCACGCCCCACTCGTGGTGGCCGTCGACACGCTCGAGCAGGGCGGCGATCCGCCGGCGGTCGCGGCGCAGATGATCGAGCGCACGCACATCGCTGTTGAAGATGGTGAACAGCTTCATCGGCAGCACCGCCGGTGCCTCGATGAACGCCTCGATCACTGCCTCGTGCGCGATCGCGGCACGCGACACCCAATCGAGATCGGCGAGGCGCCGGTTGATCGCGGCGTCGCCATACTGCGGCAGCGGCGCGTCAGCGACCGCCAGCCACTGCGACGATCCGCCGCCCCGCCGCCCGGATCGCCGGCCGGCGCGCGCCGTCGGCGCGGCCGGGTCGTGGCCGTCGACGTCAAGCAGCCGCACCGGACCCGTTCCCGTCAGACCGGCCGGCACGCGACCGAGCGCGGGCACGCCCGCCGCAGAGATCAGACAGTAAACATAGGTTGCTGGGGACATTATCTGAAAGTTAGAAAGGCAAAAGTGAAGTCAAAAGTACTTCCTGCCTTTACTTCTGCCTCTTGCCTTTTGCCCTCTCTCTTTTGCCTTTTGCCCGGTTGCCTTCCATCATCCATTCACCCCCCCATCGTTCGAGCGAGGCGATGCCGCGCGGTGGGGGCATCGCGAGGGGGGTGAGGATGATAGCGCACCGGGCGGCCCGCCCGCCGATACGCACCAGGCGCGCCAGCTCGCGCCGTTCCGACAGGGCCGTCGTGCGGCACCACTCGCACTGCTGCGGCGACAGCGTCATCGCGTTGACCACGATCGCAGGCACCGCCATCCGCAGGCGGCGAAGACGGCCGATCAAGCGAGCGGTTTCCAGCCGCGGCACGGCGGCGGCGCGGGTGACGACGATGAAGCGCGCGGCGGCCGGATCGCGCAGCAGGGCCTGTAAAGCGCGGACTGATTTGGACAGCCTGACGAGCTCGCCGGCCAGCTGACCCGGACGGACCAGCGCCCGGTACTTCAGCAGCATCCGCAACAGCGCCTGAAGCCAATCGCGGGCAGCGTCGGGCATCTCGAGCAGCCGGAGCGCATGGCCAGTCGGCGCGGTGTCGACCACGATCAGATCGTAGCCGGCCGATGCGGCCCCTGGTGGCGCCGCGTTCGGCATCGCGCCCAGTAGATCGGCCACCTCGAGGATGCCGAACAGTTCGTCGACTCCGGGCGGGGCGAGATCCATCAGCTCGCTGACGCCGCCGCCAGCTGAGCCGCCGGCGCCAAAGGAATCGGCCACCTCCTCGAGGGCGGCCTCGAGATCGATTTGCCGCGCCGCGAGCGCCGCCGGCGCGTCGAGCTCGCGAAGATGCAGGTTTTCGGGCGCGCCGCGCACCGCCGCGGCCCGATCACCGATCGGCGCGTTGAAGGCGTCGCTCAGCGAGTGGGCCGGATCCATCGACAGCAGCAGCACCGACTGCGACGGACTGGCCCGGGCCAGGTGCACCGCGGCCGCCGCCGCCACCGTCGTCTTGCCGACGCCACCCTTGCCGCCGATCATCAGCAGCGAAGCGCCGCGAAACGCCGGCAGGCTGGCCGGTGTCATCGTCAGGGTGCCCGCCGGAAGACTCACCGCCGCGCCGGCCAGCGCCCCGGCAGTGGAACCTCGCGAGACGGCGGCGCTGCGCGCCGGCGGCTGATCGGCGCGCAGTTGGTCGCCGATCCGCGTCAGCGCTGCGACACCACGTGGCTCGCCAACGACAGCGCGGACGACCCGGAGGGACAGCCCGCGGTTCAGGCGGTGCGCCATCCGGCGGACGCTGACCCGTTCGGCCTGGCGGCGGCGATCGCAGATCGGACAGCGCGGACCATCAGGCAGAAGGCGGTTGACGATCACGGAGGCGACGCGAATGCCGGCGCGATCGAGCGCCCGCAGACCGTCTTCGCTCTCGGCAACCGACATCGGCTCGGGCAGGAGCACCCACCGGAATGCCGTGCGCCGTGAATCCTTCAGGAGCGCGCCGGTCGCCTGGGCCTGACCGGCCAGGAGCGTAATCAGACGATCGGCCGCATCGGGGCGGCCAACGCGGGCCAGCTGCGCACGGATCAGCCGGTGCTCGCGCTGGAGCCCGTCGAGCACGGCCGCGACCGCGGCGACGGCGCCGGGGGCGGCGAGCAGACGGAGCGTGTGTCCGGTCGGCGCGGTGTCGACCACGACCAGGTGGTAGTCGCCGGCCTGCGCCAGCCGGACGATTTCGAGCAGCGCCACCAGCTCGTCGATGCCGGGGACCGACAACGCCAGCAGCGCATCGATGTCTTCCCGATCGAGCCAGGTGCCGTGGTCGAGGACTTCGCCGAGTGCCTGGCGGTGGTCGCGCAGCCAGCGGCGGAACACCCGCGCACCATCGAGCTCCACTGCCGTCAGGGTGCGGCGTCCGACGCGGACGACGGAGGGTCGCGCCGACAGCCGGACGCCGATCGCATCGCCGAGCGAGTGTGCGGGATCGACGGAGATCGCCAGCACGCGCCGGCCGGCCCGGGCTTCAGCAATCGCCCACGCCGCCGCACACGTCGTCTTGCCGACGCCCCCCTTGCCGGCGAAGAACGCGAATGCTGGAACGGTGGCGTCAGTCCTGGTAGGTGTCCACGTCAACGCCGGTGATCCTGTCGCCGGGGGACATGGTGAGGGCGCCCCGCTGCCGGCCCTTCATCTCCCGGAGCGCGGCAACGACGTCGCGTTCGATCGCGGTGAACTCGGCGTCGGTGATCTCGCCCAGTTCGAGGCGCATCTGCGCCTCGAGCAGCATGTCGCGGAGCGCCGAATCGTCCTGGGCCTCGTTCTCGGCCGCCTGGACGATCTTGTCGAGGACGAAGCGCAAGCTGCCGATCAGAAGCGAATCGAGGAGGAACACGGATTGTGAATTGATGATTGATGATTGATGATTTGGTGATCGTCGCTACGCGCGTTCCAGCTTCAGACGGATATTGACGAAGTTGTAGGGCGGCCACGGGCCGGTGTACTTGAAGGTCAGCCGGTCGAGCTTGCTGGCGATGGTCTTCACCTTGGTGTCGAACGCGGCTTCCTCGTCGCGCGAGATCAGGAACGCCGCGTTCATGATCATCTTGTCGCCAATCGGCTTGTTGATGCGCGAGGCGACCGAGACATCGCGCAGCAGGTCGAGGATATCGGCGACGTAGCGTTCGGACCGCGCCTGCAGCGCGGCGTCGACCAGCCGGCCGTACTGCATCCGCGCGAAATAGGTCGGCCCGTTCTGGCTCGAGATCTCTTTCTTGAGGCGGCTGATGTCCTCGTCGTCCCCTTCGACTTCGCGGATCGCCTGGTCGCGATCCCAGAGCACCTTCAGCCCGAATTCCAGCTTGTTCTGCATCTTGTTGAGCACGTCACCGAACGCCTCGGCGGCCGAACGCAGCAGTTCGACGATGTCTTCGCGGGTCTTGAAAATGGTGCCGAACGACATCGGGATGACGGTGTGCTCGCGCATCACCGTCTCGTTGACGCGCTCGTGGGCGAGCACGTTCTCGCGCGTCGAGTCGAGGACCTCGAGCGGGGCATCGGAGACGACGGCGGCGAGGTTCTGGTAGTGCACCGAATACACTTCGGACGGATCGGCGCCGATGCCGACCGGCCCGAACCGCAACGGGTCGGACGCTTCGATGATGCAGTAGACGTATTTGCCGCGGCTCGTACCCCGGTGCGACTCGACGATCGGTGTGGTCCGGCCGTCCGGCGCGGCCCGATCCGGCCGCCGGTTGGGGCGAGCGTCACGCCCCGATGCCGTCTTCGGCGGCGCGCGACGCGGAGCCGGCCGGCCGGAGCGGCTGCCCGCACTTGCCGTTTTCCCCGTTTTCGACGTTTTGGCGGCGGCGCCCTTTCGCGAGCCGTCCTTGCCTGGCCCTTTGCCTGGTCTCTTGCCGGCCGGTGCCGGTGTCTGGCCGCGGCGTGGGGCGCTAGCCGGCCGTTTTTGCATGTTTTCCGCTCCTGCGCCCCTTGCCGGTTGACGGAGACGACGGGCCGTCGAGGATGCGCTTGATCTCCTTGACGAGATCCTCGGGCAGGCACGGCTTGGTCACGAACGAGTCGCAACCGGCCTTTTTCGCCCCTTCGGAAATGCCGGCCAGCGCGTGACCGGTCAACGCGACGACTGGAATGGCCGCCGTGCGGGCGTTGGCCTTGAGCCGCCGGGTCGCTTCCCATCCATCCATCACCGGCAGCGACAGGTCCATCAGGATGATGTCGGGCTGGTCGTCGACCGCTCGCTGCAGCGCCTCCATGCCGTTGGCGGCCTGGATGACGTCGTAGCCGGAATACTCGAGATACTCGCCGTACATGTCCCGGGCGTCGGGATAATCGTCGACCAGCAGCACACGGGGTCGCGGAGTTTTGCTTGTCATTTCCGTCCTTGAATCGGGAGTGTCAGCGTGAAGCTCGAACCCTTGCGCAGCTGGCTGCGCACCGTCAGGCGGCCGTCGAGCATCTGGGCGAGTCGGCGGCAGATCGACAGTCCGAGGCCGGTGCCGCCATAGGCCCGGGTCGGCGAGTTGTCGAGCTGGCGGAAGTCCTCGAAGATCTTCTCCAGATCGGCCGCGGCGATGCCGATCCCCGTGTCGGTCACCGCCAGCGCGACCGCCCGTTCGCCGGGCAGGCGCTGCGCGGCGATCGTCACGCCGCCCTGATGCGTGAACTTGAGCGCGTTGCTCAGGAGGTTGAGCAGGATCTGCTTGAGCTTCTGACGGTCGGATCGAATCGGCCGCAGGTTCTTTTCCAGCATCGTGGTGATGGTCAGCTTCGAGTGCAGGATGATCGGCTCGAGCTCGGCGCGCACTTCCGCGACGAGATCGCCGACGTTGAACGTCGAGAGCTGGAGCGGCATCCGCCCCGCCTCGATCCGCGAGATGTCGAGAATCTCGTTGATGATGGTCAGCAGATGGCGGCCGTTCGATTCGACGCGATTGAGCTGTCGCCTGACCGGCGGTTCGACCGGGCCGGCAACGCCCTGCAGCAGCATCGAGGTGTAGCCGAGCATGGCGTTGAGCGGCGTGCGGAACTCGTGCGACATGTTGGCCAGGAACTGCGATTTGAGCGCCGAGGCCTGCTCCAGCTCGATCGCCTGGCGGCGGAGCAGCTCGTTCTGCTGGGCGATATCGGCGGTCGCCGCCTGAATCTTCCGCTCGAGCTCGTTCGAGGCCTGCTTCAGCTGCTCGTACAGATGGGCCTTTTCAATCGCTTCGCGGCGGTCGTGCAGGATGGTGACGACGGCGGTCAGCTCGCCGTGCTCGGACAGGATTTTGCCGGCAATGGCCTCGACGGGCATCGCCTCGCCGGTTTTCGGAACGATCAGTCCGATTTCGCCGATCCGCCGCTGGTCGGCGCTGACCAGCATCCCGGCGATGAAGGACGAGAAGTGGGCGTCGTTGGCCTGGACGCACCGCTGCTCGGCGGCGCTGGCCCGCGGCCGGATGGTGAACAGCCGCTCGGCGGGCTTGTTCATCAGCGATGTCGCGCCGCCGGCGTCGGTGACGAAGATCGGATCGGCGACCGAGTCGATGATCAGGTTCAGGCGGTCGCTCTCCGCCCGCGCCTGTAATTCGGTCAGCCGCAGCTTCCGATAGTTTTCTTCGATCTCCTCGCTCGCCCGGCGCAGGTCGCTGACGTTGCGCAGGATCGACACCAGGCCGGTGCCGTGCCGCGGATCCTCGGTGACGGTGCTGAGGAGTTCGAACAGCAGGTCCGAGCCGTCGACAGGATTGGCCAGCAGCAGTTCGCGCCGCGCCGCGCCGGTCTCCTCGATCGCCTTGCTGGAGAGCGCCGATGACAACAGCATGTTGTTCATCCGCACCGCACCCCGCCGCCCTTCACTCTCCTCTTCCGACGCCGTGAACAGCGTCAGGGCGCGCGAGTTGGCGATCAGCAGCCGGCCTTCGGTGTCGGTCAGCAGAATCGGATCGGTGACGGCGTTGATGATGCTGTAGAGCAGCGTCCGTTCGCGGCCCTGCCTCCGGTCGCCTTCCGTGAGCGTCTGCTGGCGCAGGATCTGATGGAGCTTCTGGCCGAGGACCTGGCGGAACCAGGCCAGCCCGGGCGGTACCTGCGGCGCGCCACCGAGCAGGAGCAGGCCGAACGTGTCCTCGGTCAGGCCGGAGACGCCGAGCGGTACGACGTGGTAGGCATCGTCTGCAAACGGGGTGTTGGGGCGGCGGCGGCGATCGGCGGTCGAGTGCGGCGCCGGGAAGAACGTCGACCGCTTGTTGTTGAGGGCATTGACCAGGAGATTGCCCCAATCGTCGAGCGAGACGGTAAACGTCGCCGTCGCCGCGGCCGGCAGCCCGTGCGACCAGACGGTCACCAGCATCTGCTCACGCAGCGGGCGAACGAGACAGAGCGAGCGATCGATCCCCAGCGTGTCGCTCAGCCACTGCAGCGCGAGTTGAGCGCAGTCGGCGATTTCCGATCGGCTGAGGAAGTCTTCGAGCAGGCGGCTGCGCGCCCGTGAGTCGTCGGGATCGGGCGGCGGCACGAGGCTGGCGAGTGCGCCGTTGCCGGCGCCGCTGCTGGCCGCGCGCGGGCGCGGCTCGCCGAAACCCGACGCCGCCGGCTTAGCTGCGGCTGGCCGCACGGCGGCGTTTGACAGCAGGCCGGCGGACAGGGGCCCTGGCCTCGAGGAGTTGCGCCCGGAGGACGGCGTTTTCTGCGACAACTTCCTCATATTGCTTCGACTCCAGCGCGGGGCGCGAAACCGGGCCCGCCTGTCCCACCGCCTCGGAGTACTTCAAATAGGTGTCGATTGACGCCACGACGATCCGGGCCTCGACGGTAATCAGGTCGATGCCGACCAGCGACACTCGAACCCAGGCATCGATCACGATCCCCTTGTCGAGGACACGATCGAGGACGTCGATGAGGCTGGTTCCTCCTGGCGCTCGTTCAACGGGCATCGCATGCTCCTTCGCCTGTCGTCTCGCCCGGTCCAGCCGCGCGTCGAACAGCGAGTGTTCCTCTGCAGAACGCCTATTTCAATCTCGCTGCGGCCGACCGCCGCCGGGACAGCGACGCCACCTTGCGCTCGAGCAAACGGACTTCTTTCTTCAGTTCTTCGTTCTCGGCCGACAGCGCGTGCTTGCCGGGTGAGAGGTGATGGTCGTATTTCCACCAGTCCAGACCGATCTGCTCAGCCTTGTCGATCGAACAGATCAGCAGGCGGATGCGGATCGTGAGCAGCTCGACCTCGGCCAGCGAAACCTTGATGTCGCCGGCCACGACAAGGCCCTTGTCCAGCACCCGGTCGAGCACGTCGACGAGGCCCGTCGAACGGTGCCCCTCTGTCAGTGACGTCGGCATAGTGTCGCGTATTCTAGTCCCCTGCCGGAGACACACGAAGTTCCCGCGCCAGGCTGCTGAGCTGGCGAAGGCAGTCTTCTAGCAATGGAGGTGCCACCGTCGAACAAGTTGGTTCGCCTCGTGGAAGCGCCTTTGGACCGCCGAAAATCGGAACCGAAGCCCGACCGTGGGCCGACAAGCCGCGCAGCGAAACGCTACAAGTAGGTGAGCATCTCCAACGGCGCATCGACCACCCGCGCGCCCGCGTTCAGGCTCTCGAGTGGAAAGCTCTCGAAGCCGAATCCATAGCGGGCCAGCACCACCCCGGTCGCCGCCGCGACAGCCGTCCGCCAGTCGACGACCGAATCGCCGACCATCGCCGTGGCGTCGGCAGAGACGCCGGCGGACGTCATCAGGTACGCCAACCCCGCCGGATCGGGTTTGCGTCTGAACGGCCCGTCCCCACCGACGACCCGGTCGGCCGGAAAGTATTTCGACAGATCCAGACCCGCCAGGATCCGCTGCGCCGCGGCGAGTGGTTTGTTGGTCAGCACGGCGAGCAGCGCGCGCCCCGCCAGCTGATCGAGCAGCTCCGGGATGCCAGCATACGGCCTGGTGTGCCGCAGCAGCCGACCGTCGTAGATCGCCAGGAACCGATCGAGGGCCCCGGCTGGCAAGTCGGTGCCGGCGGCGGCAAACGCACGCGCGATCAGCGTCGGCGCACCGTCGCCGACCATCCGCGCGATCGCCTCCTCGGGGAGCGGCGGCGCACCGCACGCGACCAGCGTGGCATTCGCCGACTCGGTGATGTCCTGGCGGGAATCGACAAGGGTGCCGTCGAGATCGAAGACGATGAGGCGGAACGACATGGGGAAATCAGAATCTGGGGATGTGTAGGGATGTAGGGATGTAAGGATGTAGGGATGTAAGGATGTAGGGATGTAGGGATGTAGGGATGTAGGGATGTAAGGATGTAAGGATGTAAGGATGTAAGGAAGGGCAGCTCCCTCACATCCCAACGTCCTCACATCC
>JBDTRR010000111.1:0-13490 GCA_039931615.1 Acidobacteriota bacterium | reverse complement strand
TAGGGGACATTTCTAATGTGGTGGGAAGGGGACATTATCATCGAGGCACAACATCAATTCGTCGATTCCCGGCAGCAGCCTGTTGACTGTCGTCGTGCAGGCCTTCCGCCTTCGCGCGCACTTTCAGGTGCAAGCGCTTCGGCGGACCGCCGTAGCCTTGGCGGAGGCTGGTCAGCCCTGCCGTGTCGGGCAGATCTGAAGGTCCGCACTACTCCAGAATGGATCTGTTTCGGCTTCAGCCGGCCGGTGACAAGGGTGTCTTAACTCTGCCGGCCGCGGGATGGGGTGGCGACCCGGCTCCGGCTCGCGTCGATGGCGTATCCATTGAACGCAAAGGTGCGCAGGCGGCCGTCGACCGCAAAGTACGGCACATAGCCGCTCATCGCCTCGGCGAGCCGGCGGATCATGCGCGGCCGGCTGGCCGCGGGCTCGAACAGGAACGGCACGCCGTCGACGCGATAGACGACCCAGGCATGTTGACGATCGATCTCGGGCTCATCATCGCGCACGACTCGACCGACATAGAACTCCGCCTCGACCCCCATCTCGGCGAGCTTGCGCCAGGCCCACAGCGCGAAGTCCTCGCAGTCGCCGCAGCGCAGCGTTTCGAACGAAACCGGATGCTGCCAGAGGTCGCGTTGATTGAACTGAAGCGCGTCCGTCATGTAGCGGCAGTTCAGCAGCCATTCCACGATCTCGTCGATAGACCCGACACGGACGTGGCTTTCGCCCTCGAAATAGTGGGCGAACTCGCGGTGTGACCCGGGACCGAAGGCGCCGGCCGGCACCGGAAGACTCACTCGCTTCCAGGGTGACGTCGAACGCCTGGTCAGGTCGACGAGCCGCGCCCACAGGCGGTGGATCAGGGCCACGGCAGATCACAATTCACAATTTACAATTCACAATTAAACAATAGCGATGCACGATTCACCAGCGATGCACGATTCACCAGCGATGCACGATTCACCGGCGATGCACGATTCGCTGCTACGGCTTCCACCCTTCGGGAAGGTTCAGCTCGCTGGCCTTGTCCGGTCCGGCTTCCGCGGCCATGCCCTGGTTCCACTGTGGAATAGCTGTCTTGTTCGGGGGATAGAGCGACTCCATCGGCTGCCAGACCTTGTCGACGCGGTCGTTGAACAGATCGCCAATCAGCAGGTCGGTCACCGTTCCCCGCAGATCCGGAAAGTTCCGCACGAAATTGCCGAAGCTGAAGCCGTCGTAGTACTCGCAGACCAGGCGGCGCATGCGATCGACCCCCTTGTTGAACTCCTCGCCCCATTTGCCGAGCTGCGCGGCGGAGGTATCGCCGCCGGCCAGCCCCTCGACCACCGCGTCGGCCGCCATCTCCCCCGATCGCAGCGCCAGCAGCACACCCGATGAGTAGAGCGGATCGAGAAACCCCCAGGCATCGCCGACCAGCACCCAGCCAGGTCCGGCGACCTGCTTCGAACGGTATGAATAGTCCTTGGTCGCGAAATAGCCGGCGGCCCGCTCGGCGCCGGCGACCCGCTCCCTCACCGCCTGGCAGCGGTCGACTTCCTCCTGGTAGGTCTGCTCGTGGCTGACCCGGTTCTTGAACAGGTAGTCGAACGGCGCCACCACGCCGACGCTGACGATGTCGTTGTGCTGCGGGATGTACCAGAACCAGCCGTTCTTGTCCGCCGTCTGCAGCACCATCGTGGCGCCCTCGTCACGCCCGGTATCGCGATACGCACCCTTCCAATACGTCCAGATCGCGCCTTTGTTCAATACCGGGTCCCAGACCCGCAGCTGCCGGCGATGCGAGATCAGCCCGTTCTGGCCGCTGGCATCCACCACGACCCTGGCGCGGACCTCGCGGAAGCCGCCGTCCCCGTTCTTGATCGTCACCCCGACGGCGCGGTCTCCCTCCCAGATCAGGTCGAACACGCGCGTCGCCTCGTGGACCTCGACGCCGTGCTCGCGCGCGTTCTCGAGCATCATCTGATCGAACTCGCTGCGCACCACCTGCCAGGTCTGCGAGCACTCGTGCGGTTTGTTGTCCCAGAAGTAGAACGGCGCCGACAGCCGGCCGCTCGAGCCGACGAACTGCACGCTGTGTTTCTTGACGAACGGGCTCCGCTGCATCTTCGGCAGCATGTTGAGCCGCTTCAGGACCCAGTAGGTCTCCGGGATCAACGACTCGCCGATGTGGAAACGGGGAAAGCGCTCGCGCTCGAACAGCTCGACGCGAAGCCCCTGCTGCGCCATCAGGGTCGAAACCGTCGAGCCGGCGGGTCCGCCGCCAATCACGACGACATCGGGACTGCGATCCAACATGCTGTCTGCTCCTGAATGGGAGGATCAATTTACAATTCACAATTCACAATTCACAATTCACAAGGAGGGCTGCTTGTGAATTGTAAATTGTGAAACGTGAATTGATCCTCACTCGACCACGAAGCGGCGGGCTTTCATCTCGAACCGCGGCAGCGTCCCTGGCGCGACGATCTGCACCGGCACCGACATCCCCAGCGCCTCGCGCAGATCGCGCGAGATCTTCGCCACCATCGCCCGGCCGTCCAGTGCCGCCGGCGTCAGCTCGATCTCGATCGCCAGCGATCGCATCTCGCCCGCCTGCGCCACTGTCGACCGGAACTCGACCACCTCGCTGAACCGGCGCACGATCGACTCGATCGCGGACGGGTAGACGTTGACGCCCCGGATGTTGACCATGTCGTCGGTCCGGGTGATGATGCCACCCTCGAGCCGGGCCAGCGTCCGCCCGCACCCGCACGGCTCACTCCGCCGGACGACGACATCGCCGGTGCGGTAGCGGATGACCGGGCTGGCGGTCCGGCCGAGGTTGGTGATGACGAGCTCGCCGGGCAGGCCGTCGGCCACCGCCTCCTGTGTGATCGGGTCCAGCACTTCGCAGATGAACTCACGCTCGTTGAGGTGCAGGAATCCGCGGCCCTCCCAGCACTCGAAGCTGACCGGTCCGACCTCGGTCAGGCCGTGGTGATCGATGACCCGGGCGCCCCAGCTGCTTTCGATGCGCTCGCGCGTCGCGGGAATGCTGCCGCCGGGCTCGCCGGCGACGATCAGCACCCGCACGCTGCTGTCCGAGAAACGTCGGCCGCTCCGCTCTTCCTCCGCCGCGACCTGGGCCAGACGCAGCGCATAGGTCGGCGTGCAGCAGACCACGGTCGGCGCCACCGCCTCGATCATGGCCAGCCGCTGCTGGCTGGACATCCCGCCGGCCGGGATGACATGGGCCCCCATCTGCGCCGCGGCGTCGAAGGCGACCCAGAATCCGAGAAACGGCCCGAACGAAAAGGTGAACAGGATGCGATCGGACGGTCCGACGCGGGCGCCGCGATAGACCGCCCGCCAGCAGTCGAGCATCCACTGCCAGCTCTCCGGCGTGTCGACCCAGCGCAGCGGCCGGCCGATGGTGGACGAGGTCTGGCTGTAGCGGGTGTAGCGCTCGATCGGATCGGTCAGCGCCGTGCCCCAGGGCGGATGCGCATCCTGGTCGGCGACGAGCTCGGCCTTGCGGGTCAGCGGCAGCCGCGCGAGATCGTCGGCCAGACGCCGCGCCGGCGCGGCGGGATCGACTCCGGCCGCCTCGAACTTGGCGGTGTAGAACCGGTTGCGGCCGGCGATCGCGGCCAGCAGCTGCTGCAGGCGGCGCGCCTGCGACACCGCGATCGCCTCGCGATCGTCGCGTT
Organism: Acidobacteriota bacterium; assembly: GCA_039931615.1. Lineage (GTDB taxonomy): Bacteria > Acidobacteriota > Vicinamibacteria > Vicinamibacterales > CAVVIG01 > JAHFUI01. The sequence goes on along the minus strand of JBDTRR010000111.1, from coordinate 9,795 downwards.
CACCCTGTGGAATCCCGGCCTCGGGCGTCGCCACCGGCGCTATACCCCGGCGTCGGCGGCCGGCTGAAAGCGCGCGGCAATCTCCGGCGGAATGTCGATCGCCTGCATCGGCTGGTTGGGCAGGCGCCGCACGCAGACGACCGTCAGGCTGCCGGTGGCGACCTTGATGCCGTCCCGCGTCAGCCGGCAGCTGTAGCGGATCGTCTTCCTGGTCAGCGCCGCGACGACCAGCTGCACGTCGAACTCCTGCTCGAAGCGCAGCGGGCTGTGGTAGTCGAACGACGCGGCGACGCGCGGCCAGCCAATCTCGCTGTCTGGCGGCGCGATCGACAGCCCGGCTTCGCGCCACAGCGCGTGCTCGGCTTCTTCCATGTAGCGGAAGAACGCGCTGAAGTGCACGATGCCGGCCGCGTCCGTTTCATAGAACTGCACGCGGCGCCTGAATCGGTACTCACTGGGCATGGGAAAAGCGGCCGATCGCCGCAGCCTTGTCCGTCGTGTCCGGCTTCAGCCGGACCGGAGCATGGTCCGCCTGAAGGCGGACACTACGTACTGAAACATCGACCGCCGCCATGGCCATCCCCGAGTCGGGCCTACGTGTAGCGGATGCGGGCGTGCTGTGCAAGAAAGAAGCGAGGGAGCAGCGCGTCGACGCGGAGCAGTCCCTGCCGGGTCAGGGAGACGCGATCCCCGCCGGCTTCCTGCAGATCGCCGTCCGCATCGAGCGCGGCGAACTGCGGTGCGAACCGCTTCAGGATGTCGACGCCGTACTTGGCCGTGAAATAGGCCGGCCGCACCGATCCGAACTTGAGCTGCAGCACGAGCTCGCGGATCAGCCGCTCCTCGTCAGTCGGCCGGTAGGCGCGATTGAGCGGGATCTCGCCGCGCTCGATCGCCGCGCTGTAGGTTTCCCAGGTGTCCAGGTTCTGCAGATGAACGCCGTTGACATGTCCGAACGAGGCGACGCCGAGGCCGGCCATGTCGGCGCCCTGCCAGAGCCGGTCGGTATAGACGAACCGTTTCCGGGCTGGATCCTTGACGACGGTGTAGGCGCTCCGGACGTGATAGCCGGCGGCCTCGAACGCGGCGAACGCCTCGGCCACCCAGCGCCGCTTGGTCGCCCAGGCCGCGACCGGATCGCCGAACCTGGCGGTGCCCTTCAGAAGGTCCCGGCTGATCGTCGTGTTGAACGGCAGCTCCATCTGGTAGATCGTGATGCTGTCGGGCGCCAGCTCCAGCGTCTTCTCGATCGACACCTGCCAGTTGGCGTCGGTCTCGCCGAGCATCCCGGCGATCAAATCGATATTGATCTGGGGAAAGTCGAGCGCGCGGGCAAACCGGTAGGCCTGCCCGATCTCCGGCGATCGGTGCGCGCGGCCGTTGATCTCGAGAATGTGATCGTCGAAGCTTTCGACGCCCAGGCTCAATCGCGTGACGCCGAGCCGCCGGATCATCGCCAGCTTGCTCTCGGTCAGCGTGCCCGGCTCGCACTCGAACGTGATCTCTTCAGCCTTGTGCCACGGCGCGACCGCGGTCAGCCGCTTGACCAGCCCGTCGAGCTGCTGGGTCGACAGGAACGACGGCGTGCCGCCGCCGAAATAAACGAAGTTGAGGTCGCGGCCGGCGATCGCCGGCAGCTCGCCGTAGAGTTCCCACTCACGCGCCAGGACGTCGAGGTAGTGTCCGACCTCCTGGGCGTTCTTGTCGGTGTAGACGCGGAAATAGCAGAAGTGGCAGCGCTTGCGGCAGAACGGGATGTGCACGTAGAGGCCGAGCGGCACGTCGGCCGCCGGCACCGAGGCGAGCGCCGGCTTCGCGTCGCGGCCGACCGCCTCGGGCGACCAGACCGAAAACGGTGGATACGTGGCAACGAAATAGCTGCCGACCTCGGTCGGCTCAGCGAAGGCCGTGGAAGCAGCGTCGGTCATGTGCTGGAAACGTCAACTATAGCAGCTGGAGTCGGACGCGCGCGATCCGGCAGGGAACGATCAGGAGTCGTACCCCTCTTCTGGATCACGGCGAAAAAGGTTCGGCCCCTTTTCGTCTACCCGAAACAATAGATCCGGCCATCCTGCGCCGCGATCACGACACGGCCGGCGGCAATCGCCGGCGACGAAGTGACCCCGGCGCCGGCATCGAACTCCCATTGCTTCTGGCCGGTCGCCGCGTCGAGCACGTAGAGGTGGCCGTCACTCGATCCGACGTAGACCCGTCCGCCGGCCACCACCGGCGACGAATCGACGCGGGCGCGGGTGGCGAAGGTCCAGATCGCCTTGCCGCTCGCCGCGTCAATCGCGTGCACCGACTTGTCGCGGCCGCCGAGGATGACGCGGCCGTCGACCAGCGCCGCCGACGAATAGAACGGAAAGGATCGCTCGGGATTGGCGTAGCGCCAGACAATCTGCCGGGACCGCAGATCGAGGCTCAGCACCTCGTAGTTGAACGTGCCGAAGTAGGCCCGCTCACCATCGACCACCGGCGACGCGCCGGTGTAGGCGCCGGTCGGAATCTTGAACAGCACCTTGCCGTCGGCGACGCGGACGGCGCGGAAGTTCTCGTCGCAGCCGGCGATATAGACCGTCCCGTTGAGCACCGCCGGCGTCGCATGCACCGGGCCGTCGGTCTGCAGCTTCCAGCGCAGCTTGCCGGTGCGCGCATCGATCGCGTAGAGGTGCGTGTCGTACGATCCGATCAGGACGACACCGCCGACCAGCGTCGGCGACGACTTGATCTCGGAGCCGGTCTTATACGTCCACAGCCGGCTGCCGTTCTGCACGTTCACGGCATGGATCACGCCGCCGAGATCGCCGATGAACACGGCCCCGCCGCCGACCGCCGGCGACGACTCCCCGACCATGCCGCCGGTCGCATACTTCCAGCGCAGCTTGCCCGAGGCGAGATCGATCGCCAGCAGATCGCCGTTGCCCGAGGCGGCGTAAACGCTGCCGTCGGCAATCGCCGGCGACGAGTCGACCCCGTCGGCCCCCTCATAGGTCCAGCGCAGCGTCAGCGTCGCCGGCAGCGCGGCCGCCGCGGCTCCGGTCAGCTGCGGACTGCCGCGAAACTGGCTCCAGTTGGCAGCCGGCGTCTGGGCCAGGGCGGTCACGGCCACCGCGATGATGAAGGCCGGGATCGCGAAACACGTACGGGACGCATGCTTCCGGGCTCCAGCCCCCCGACTCCAGGCTCCAGTCTCGCTCCGGCTCCCAGGCTGGAGGCTGGCGCTATTTCGTTCCGGCATTGCCCGCCAGTGCGTAGAGCTGGTTGCGGTTGTTCAGGAACAGCGTGCCGTGTGCCGGCACCGGCGTCGCGTAGACCGCACTGCCCATGTTCATCTCCGCCAGCAGCTTCTTCTCCCGGCCCGCCTGCATGACGACGATGTCGCCGTCTTCGTCGCCGAGATAGACCTTGCCGTCGGCGACCAGCGTCGATCCCCAGACGGCGGCGAACACATCGTGCACCCAGACTTCCTGGCCGGTCTTGACGTCGATACAGTGCAGGAAACCGCTGAAGTCGGCGATGTAGAGCAGGCCATCGGCGATCGACGGCGTCGAGACCGAGCGGCGGATCTTGTCGAAGTGCCACAGCCGGCCGCTCTGCGTGATGTCACCGCGCTTGGTCGCGTCGATGGCGTAGAGATGGCCGACGCCTTCACCATGCTCCGGGTCCTGGCCGTTGGCGATGTAGACCCGGTCGTCGAGAATCACCGGCGTCGAGATCACTTCGTTGCGCGTCTTCGGCCAGACCGAGTCCTTCGGGTTGGTATCAAACTCCCACAGCTTCTTGCCGGTCAGCGGCTCATAGCCGCGCACCCAGCCGTCGCCCTGGCCGCTGACGACCTGATCGACGCCGCCGACCTTGCCGACCGACGGGGTCGACCACTGGCCGTGCAGGATCCGATCGCCGACCGAGTTGTCTTCCCACACCAGCTTGCCCGTGTTCCGGTTGATGGCGATGATCGACGGCGCCTTCGGCGATGGAATGTGGACGTGCCCTTCGTCCTGTCCGTTCGAGGTACTGACGAAAATCAGATCGCCGAGGAGGACCGGCGAGGAATTCGACATGTTGTGCGGGTAGGAGCCCACTTCCTCGATCATGTCGAACGACCAGATCAGGTCCGGGTCATGCTCGCCGGTCAGCTTCTCGTCGGTGATCGGCCCTTCGTTCTTGCCGTCGCGGAAGCCGTTGAGATCCAGGCACCACACCACCCCGCGGTTGCTGGTGTAATAGACGCGCGTGCCGTCGACGAGCGGCGACGAGGCGACCCCCTGATACGGCCAGTCGTTGGCGCGTCCCGCCGCCAGCTTCTCGTGGGTGTGCTGCCACAGGAACTCGCCGGTCGCTTCGCTGAAGGCCATCAGCACCCCGCGATCGCCGGCCTGCTTCGGATCGCGCATGTTCTCGTTATTGGTGCCGACCAGCACGACGCCGCCCGCGACGACCGGATTGCCGTAACTCTGCGATCCGAGATCGGCGACCCATTTCACGTTCTTCTTGGTCTTGATGTCCCAGTCCGCCGGCAGCCCCTTCATGTTCGACACCATGTTGCGGTCGGGCGTGCCGCCCCACATCGGCCAGTCGCCGCTGCCGGGATCGGAGGCCGACAACCGCAGTGGGTGGGTCGTCCCGGCCAGAGCGATCGCCACCATGAACCACACCGAGCGCGCCGAACACCAGCTCGATCCGCCCCTCCGCCGCCCGATCGTCGGCGCCGTCCCCGCGCCCGCTGCCGTCGTCGCCGCCGTCGTGGTTCGCATCATTGAGGTTCTCATTGGTTGGCCGCGATCTTCAGGTTGTCGAGGTAGGCGCCGAACTGCGCGAACGCAAACACCCCCGGCGCGCCTTGACGATTGCCGATCGGGTCCACTTTGTCGATCATCCATGCGGCCGGCTCGGCTGCGCCGGTCGGCCAGGCCTTGCCGCGCGCCCGGACCTTGCCGTCGGCGGTGTTCTCGACCCTGAGCTTGAGGTGATACCAGGCGTCGGCCTTCCAGTCGAATGGCACGGTCGTCGTCCGCTCGATCTCCGGCCCCCACGGCTCCAGCTTCAATTTCTGGTCGTTGCCGTAGAGCACCAGGCTGTACCGCTGCGCCGTGATGCCGATATCGCCCATCTGCCGGCGCCTGGTCGCGACGCGGACGTCGGCCTCGATGGTGTAGTTCGACCAGTCGACCGGTCCCATGAATAGACGCCCGCGCTGGAAGATCGATTCGTCGGGCGCTTTCTGCAGGACTTTCTGGCCGTCGAGCGTGACCACCGAGTACTTGCCGGCAACGGCATTGATCCAGCCCGGCGGCACCGCGGCATCGGCATAGGATTCGAACGTCTCGGTCCACGGCAGCGGGTGCACGACGTGCGCGCGGGCCTCGCCGCTGATCGCCCCGATCGTCGCCTTGATCGTCCCGGCCTGCTCAACCGGATCGGAAGAGACGACGAAGGTGCCGTCGGTCACCGTGCCCTTCAAGCCCTGGAGCGACCACGCCGCCGCCTCCTCGCGCAGGAACCGTCCCTTGGCGTCGAACAGCCTGGCGTGCAGCTTCACCGTCTGACCGGGCTTCAGCGCCAGTTCGGTCGGCGTCACCTGCACCCAGGCCGGCGCGCCGTCGCCCTTCTCCACCGCCGCATCCACGGCGTATCCCGTCGCCGCCTTCGCCGCCTTCGGTCCGATCGCATAGACCGCGTCGCTCGAGACGAAGAAGATGCGGCCGCGGGAGACCGCGGCGCCGGCGAGAATCGGCTCCGGCGTGCCCTCGGCCTGCTGCACGCTGTTCGTGCTGATCGGCAGCAGCACGTCGCTCAGCACCTCGCCCTTCTCCGCCCCGGGCCGGACGATGAAGAACTTGCCGCTTTCGGTGCCGACGTAGAGCTTGCCGTCGGCCAGGACGAGAGGCGCCTTCTGCACCGTGCCGAGCGAGAGTCTCCAGAGCTCGCGGCCGGTTTCCACATCGAACGCCTTCAGCCGCGATCCGTTTTCCACCTGGTAGACACGGCTCCCGTCGATGACCGGCGACGAGAAGCCGAACTGATCGCCCTTGACCGCCCATTTCGTCGCCTTGATGTCGCCGCTCTGCGATCCATCGATCGCGCCGATCATCCCGAGCTCGCTGGTGTCGAGGTTCTCGTCGCCGTGCGAGACGATGACGCTGGTGCCTTTCACCACGACGCCCGTGTTGATGGCCCGCTTGGCGGCGACGAAGCTCCAGACCTTTTCGCCGGTCTGCGGTTTGACGGCGTGGATCCCGCCGTCGCCCAGGCCGACGATCAGCAGCCGCAGGCCGTTGACGGTGGCAATCAGCGGCGAGGCGTAGGCGGTGTCGTAGGGCCGGCCGCCGGGATTGGACACGTAGACGATCTCCCCGGTGCGCTTGTCCAGCGCCACCAGTCGGTGACTGCGGTTCGCCGCCGTGCCCCAGCTCGAAATGGCGGCGCTGACGATGACCAGGTCGCCGTCGACGAGGGGGGACATGGTGCGGCCGCCGTGGGTGGTAAATGCCGCCCATTCCTCGCCGAGCGATCGGCTCCAGAGCGCCTTGCCGTCCTTGCTCAGGGCGATGACTTCGGCGCCGCCGCTCAGCGCATAGATGTTCCCGGTCTCGGGATCGGCAGCCGGAGACGCCCAGCCGATGCGGTGGGCGGGGACGTCGCTCTGGAAGATGTTGAACTTGTACTCCCAGACGACCTTGCCGGTGTCGGCATCGAAACACATCACCCGCTCCTGGAGCAGGGCGCCGTGCCCGGCCGGGTTCTGCACGCAGACCCGGTTTCCCATCACGATCGGTGAGGAACGCCCGCCGTAGGCCGCCCGCCACAGGAAGTTCTCGCCGTTCAGCGCCCACTTCTCGATCAGGCCGGTTTCGGTCGAGATGCCATCGCGGTTGGGGCCGCGCGACTCCGGCCAGTCGCCCTGCGCCACCCGCCGCGGCGCCTGGGCGACCGCCAGCACGCCGACCCCGATGACGAGCGCGGCCGCGAGGATTGTCGTCTTGAGCATGGTGATCATGGATTACGTCGCTAACAAGACCGACGTTTCACACCGGTCTTCACACGAGGACGCTGAGGAAACCTTCGCCGGAACTGTTTACACCCCAGGATTGTGCCTCCCTCGCCGATTGAACTCAAGCTCGCATCCGGCGGGCACCCCAGCGGGTCATGTATCCTCTTTAGAACATCTTCACCCCTCGCACCACGGAGCGGCACATGAAGCACCGGTCCTGCTCGATTCTGCTGGCGTTCCTCCTCGGCACGGCCACCCCTGGCGCGGCGCCCCAACAGGCCCCCGCCGGCGACTGGCCGCAGTGGCAGGGACCGGATCGGACCGGCCTGTCCAAAGAGGTCGGCCTCCTGCCGCAATGGCCGTCGTCGGGGCCGCCGCTCGTGTGGACCGCGTCCAACCTCGGCGCCGGCTACGGGTCGATCGCCATCAAGGGCGAACGCATCTTCCTCCAGAGCTCGAACGGCAAGCAGAGCGTCGTCGCCAGCCTGAACCGCGCCGACGGCAAGGGCGTCTGGTCGAAGGCGCTCGGGCCGGCCGGCAGCAACGACCGCGGCTCCGGTCCGCGGGCGACGCCGACCACCGACGGCGACCGCATCTACGTCCTGACCGAGAACGGGGACCTGTGGTGTCTGAAAGCGGCCGATGGGGCGGCGGTCTGGCAGCGCAACATCCTCAAGGAATTCAACGGCCGGAACATCCAGTGGCTGCTCAGCGAATCACCGCTGGTCGACGGCAACATGGTGGTCGTCACGCCGGGCGGCAGGAACGCCGGCATGGTGGCGCTCGACAAGATGACCGGCGCGACGATCTGGACGGCGAAAGAACTGAGCGACGAGGCCGGCTACGCCTCGGTGATCGTCGCCGACGTCCAGGGCGTCCGGACGCTGATGACCATCACCGGCAACGCCGCGGTCGGCGTGCGCCAGTCCGATGGCAAGCTGATGTGGCGCTATACCCGGGTCGCCAACGGCACCGCCAACACCACGACGCCGATCTTCCAGGACAACAAGGTGTTCTTCACGTCGGCCTACGGCACCGGCGGCGCACTGCTCGGGCTGACCGCGGAGGCGGGCGAGGTGAAGGCCAAGGAGCTGTACTTCACCCGCGAACTCCAGAATCATCACGGCGGCGTCGTGCTGGTGAACGGCTACCTGTACGGCTTCAACAATTCGATTTTGACCTGTCTCTCGTTCGCGACCGGCGAGACGATGTGGCGGCACCGCAGCGTCGGCAAGGGGTCGCTGACCTACGCCGACGGGCACCTCTATCTCCTCGGCGAAGACAACGTCGTCGGCCTGGCGGAGGCGGCGCCTGGCGGCTACAAGGAAACGGGCCGTTTCACGATCACGGATCAGGGCCTGCCGAGCTGGGCCCACCCGGTGGTGAGCGGCGGCAGGCTGTACATCCGCAACCAGGGCACGCTCGCGGCGTACGATATCCGAGTCAAATGATTGACCCCCTCGAGCGGGAAATTGTCTCTGACCTGGACGACAAGACTGATGACCTGGCGGCCGCGACGCGGCGCCGCCCGCTCTACGTCCGGATTCTCATCGGCCTGACCGCCGGCGCGGGCGCGGGCGGTCTGGCCCGGATCGCGTTCGGTGCCGAGGCGCCGGCCCTCCTCTGGACCGTCGCCCAGCTGGCTGAACCGATCGGACAGCTGTTCCTGCGGCTGCTGTTGATGACGGTCGTGCCGCTCGTCTTCACGTCGCTGGTGGTCGGAGTCGCCGGCATGGGCGACATCCGCCGGCTCGGCCGCGTCGGCGTCAGGAGCCTGGCCTACACCGTCGTCATCTCGGTCATTTCAGTGGTCATCGGGTTCGCGCTCGCCAACACGATCCGGCCCGGGACGCGGATCGACCCGGCGACGCGGCAGGCGCTGATGGACCGCTTCAGCCCCGAGGCGAAGCGGCAGGTCCAGGCCCGCACCGAGTCGACCACCGCGCCGCTGATGTCGCTGGTGCAGGCGATCGTCCCGACCAATCCGCTCGAGTCGGCGGCCCGGTCGACGCCCGACATGATCGCGGTGATGTTCTTCGCGATGATGTTCGGCATCGCGCTGACGCTGCTCAAACCGGAGGTCGCCGCGCCGGTCATCGCGGTGATGTCCGGCGTGTTCGAAGCGGTGACCAAGCTGATCGACATCGTCCTGAAGATGGCGCCGATCGGCGTCGCCGCCCTGATGTTCACGATGACGGCGCGGTTCGGCTTCGGCTTCCTGGCCGGTCTCGCCTGGTTCGTCGGCACCGTGCTGCTCGGCCTCGGGATCCACATGTTCGTCGTCTATCCGCTGGCCTTGAAGCTGATGGCGCGCGTCTCGCCGGTCGAGTTCTTCCGCCGCATCAAGATGGTGGCGCTGACGGCGTTCTCGACCAGTTCGTCAAACGCGACGCTGCCGACCGCGCTGCGCGTCTCGGAAGTGAACCTGCATGTACCGCGGGAGATCGGCTCGTTCGTGCTGACGGTCGGGGCAACCGCCAACCAGAACGGCACGGCGCTCTACGAAGGGGTGACGGTGCTGTTCCTGGCGCAGCTCGCCGGCTTCGATCTCTCGACCGGCCAGCAGTTGACCGTCCTCTATCTCTGCATCCTCGGCGGGATCGGCACGGCCGGCGTCCCGTCCGGCTCGATTCCGTTCGTCGTCGCCGTGCTGAGCACGGTGGGAATCGACCCGTCGCTGATTGCGATCATCATCGGCGTGGACCGGATTCTCGACATGTGCCGGACGACGCTGAACGTGGTCGGCGACCTGACGGCGGCGGTCTACGTGGCGCGCTCGGAGGGCGCGGGGTTGTGGATGG
>JBDTRR010000110.1:0-13750 GCA_039931615.1 Acidobacteriota bacterium | reverse complement strand
AGGAGCTGCGCATGCGCGTGATCAAGGTCAACAAGAAGCGCGGCAACATCGTGCTGTCGCGCAAGGCGCTGCTCGAAGAAGAGAACGCCGAGAAGAAGAAGCACACGCTCGAGACCCTGGCCGAGGGCAAGGTCCTCAAGGGCGTCGTCAAGAACATCACCGACTACGGCGCGTTCATCGACCTCGGCGGCATCGACGGCCTGCTCCATATCACCGACATGTCGTGGGGCCGCGTCGGTCATCCCTCCGAGCTGTTCAAGGTCAACGACGAGATCGACGTCATCGTGCTGAAGTACGACCCGGCCACCGAGCGGGTGTCCCTCGGCCACAAGCAGCTGATCACCGATCCGTGGGCGAACGTGATGGACCGCTATCCGGTCGGCGGCCGGGCGGTCGGGAAGGTGGTCAGCCTGACCGACTACGGCGCCTTCATCGAGCTCGAGGCGGGCGTCGAAGGGCTGATCCACGTCAGCGAGATGTCGTGGAGCAAGCGGGTCAAGCACCCGTCGAAGATTCTCAACGTCGGCGACAGCGTCGACGCGATGGTGCTCGGCGTCGACCCGACCGCGCGGCGCATCTCACTCGGCCTCAAGCAGGTCGAAACCAACCCGTGGCACGACCTCGCGGACAAGTACCCGGTCGGCTCGAAGATCACCGGCAAGGTCCGGAACCTGACCGAGTTCGGCGCCTTCGTCGAGGTCGAAGACGACATCGACGGGTTGATCCACATCTCCGACATGTCGTGGAGCAAGCGGATCAAGCATCCGTCGGAGGTGCTCAAGAAGGGCGACGTCGTCGAGGCGATGGTGCTCAACATCGACGCCGAGAATCAGCGGCTGTCATTGGGCCTGAAGCAGCTCGCGACCGACATCTGGGACGACTTCTTCTCGCATCGCCACGTCGGCGACACCATCGAAGGCAAGGTCGTCCGGATGACCAACTTCGGCGCGTTCGTCGAGCTCGACGAAGGGATCGAAGGGTTGATCCACGTGTCGGAGTTCGACGACTCGCATCACGCCGGCAAGGACGAGAAGATCACGCTGACGGTTGGCGAAACCTATCCGATGAAGATCATCAAGCTCGCGCCGACGGAACGCAAGATCGGCTTGTCGATCCGGGCGCTCAAGTCGGACGAGTTCCGTGCCGATTGGGAGGCCTATCAGGAGAACGAAGGCACCGGTGCTGCGACGCTGGGGGATCATTTCAGAAACCGGTAGCAAGCAGGTGGCGTCCAGGGGCCAGGGGCGGGAGGCTGGGAATGCTCAGGCGTTCTTCCAGCCGCCAGCCCCCGGCGTCCGGGTCCACGGAGATCCAGCATGACAGGCGGCAGCATGACCAAGGCCGAACTCGTCGAGGAAGTCTCGCGGGTCTCGGACCTGACCAAGAAACATTCGGAGGTCATCGTCGACACGGTGTTCAAGAGCATCATCGATGCGCTGCATCGCGGTGAGAAGATCGAGTTGCGCGGCTTCGGCAGCTTCCGCCTGCGCAAGCGCGAGCCGCGCAAGGGGCGGAATCCGAAGACCGGAGACAAAGTCGACGTGCCGCCGAAGAAAGTGCCGTACTTCAAACCGGGCAAGGAACTGAAGGAGCTGATCAACCGCGAGCCGGGCGCCGCCCTGATCTCGCCGGCCGGAGAGACCATCGTTCCGCCAGACGCGGTCGCAGTCTGACGAGGGGCTGAGGCGTGGGATTGGGGGCTGGAAAATCGCCAATTCACAACTCACAGTTCACAATTTCTGATTCCCCAGCCTCCAGCCCCAAGCCGCCAGCTTCCAAGTGGAATATCTCTGGTCTCCCTGGCGATTGTCCTACGTGACCGGCGCCTCGGTCAGCGGCACGGCCGCCTGCGTCTTCTGCGGCGCCGCCGCCGAACCTGATCAGGACGAGAGTCAGCTGGTTCTCGCCCGACGCGCCCACGCCTTTGTGATCCTGAACCGATATCCGTACAACAACGGCCATCTGATGGTCGTTACCAACCGGCACGTTGCGACGCTGCAGGCGTCGACGCCGGAGGAATTGTCTGAGCTGATGCGGCTGGTGCGGCACGCCGAGATCGCCTTGACCGAAGCCTACGCGCCGCAGGGGATCAACGTCGGCATCAACCTCGGTCGCCCGGCCGGGGCCGGGATCGCTGATCATCTGCATGTGCATCTCGTCCCGCGCTGGACCGGAGACACCAGTTTCATCTCGGTGGTCGGCCAGGTCCGGGTGCTGCCCGAGGAACTGGGGCAGACGGCTGAAAGGCTTCGCCCCATTTTTGGGCGGCTGGACGGGGAGTAGCCGCAACCTCAGCGTCCTCGGGTGAACGATCGATGATCCTCGAGTTAACCCCCGAGCAGGCCGCATTCAAGGAATCGGTCCAGGACTTCGCGCGCAGCGTCGTTGCGCCGCGCGCGTCGGCGATCGACGAGACGGGCGAGTATCCGGCCGATGTGATGCGGGCCGCGGGGGAGCGCGGGTTGTTCGGCATCACCATCCCGAAGGCCTGGGGCGGCGCCGGCCGCGACTACGTGAGTTATGCGGTCGCCATCGAGGAAGTGGCCCGGGCCAGCGCGACGGTCGCGGCGGCCCTGTCGGTGACCAACTCGCTGGTCGCCGAGGTGATCGCCAATGCCGGACGCGCGCCCCAGAAGGAGCAGTGGCTTCGCCCGCTCGCCGGCGGGACGGCGATTGGCGCGTTTGCGCTGTCGGAGGCTGACGCCGGGACCGACGCCGCCAATCAACAGACCAGGGCGGTGAAGGACGGCGACGGCTATCGCATCACCGGGCGCAAGGTCTGGGTCGCCAACGCCGACGCCGCCGCGGTGGCGATCGTCTTCGCGGCGACGCGCCCGGGTCTGCGCGGTCAGGGGGTGACCGCATTCCTGGTGCCGATGAACACCCCAGGGGTGACGCGCACGGCGCGCGCCGACTCGCTCGGCGTTCGCGGCCTGGGCTGCCAGGATCTGGAGTTCGACATCACGGTGGCCGACGCACAGGTGCTCGGTCCGGTCGATCAAGGGTTCCGGCTGGCGATGTCGGCGCTGCAAGGAGGGCGGGTGGCGATCGCTGCGCAGGCGCTCGGCATCGGCGAGGCGGCGCTCGACGAAGCGCTCAACTACGCCAGGCAGCGCGAAGTCTTCGGCCAACCGATCGCCAACTACCAGGCGATCCAGTGGATGCTCGCCGACATGGCGACCGAGCTCGATGCGGCGCGGCTGCTGACGCTGAAGGCCGCCTGCGCCAAGGATCGCCAGAGCAAGGCGATGGTCGACTCGTCGATGGCGAAGCTGGCCGCGTCGGAGGCCGCGCACCGGGCGGCGGACAAAGCGATGCAGATCCTGGCGTCGGCCGGGTACCGCCGCGGCTCGACCGTCGAGCGGCTGTTCCGCGACGTGCGCGCGACCGAGATCTACCAGGGCACATCCGAGGCGCAGCGAATGATCATCGCGGCGAGCGTGCTGGTGGATCGATAATCACGCCGACGGCTGAAAGAACGCTGGCCGCGTCGGAGCGGTCACGCTCAGATGAGGTTCTCGTGTGAGATCGATCCCAATGCCGCAGCTCGTGGTCCTGTTGGTCGCCATCCTCGTGGTGTGGGCGGTCGATCGGCCGCGCGGGCCGTTCATCAATTGAAGCGGCAGGAAGGCGCGATTCCGGAGCGATGTGCACCTTGACATGACGCGTCAGCTGCGGACGGCAAGAATGGCGCGCTCGCTGGGCGTCGGCGGGCTCCTCCTGCTCCTGCTCACCCAGGTCGCGGCGGCGGAAGTCGTCCGCATCGATGTCCGGCGCCGGGACGATGCCGGCACGCATGAACGGGTGATTGGCCGCGTGCATTTCGCGATCGATCCGAGGCTGCCCGCCAACCGCGCCATTGCGGACCTGGACTTCGCGCCAACCAACGCCGACGGCAAGGTCGAATTCTTCTCAGACCTGCTGTTCTTCCGGCCCAAGCAGGCCAGCCGCGCCCGGGGCGCCGTCTTCCTCGAAGTGGTCAACCGCGGCCGCGATCAGTCGCTGGCGATCATGAGCGGTGCGCAGCAGCGCGATCTCTCGCCCGAGTCGTGGGATCTCGGCGATCGCTTCCTGCTCGATCAGGGATTCGCGGTGGCGTTCCTGGGCTGGCAGTTCGACGTGAAGCCGGCCGACGGGCTGACGTTCCACGCCCCGATTGCGCCGGTCGAAGGCCTGGTGCGTGAAACGCACATCGAAACCAGCGGCGGACGCACCATCCAGTTCGGCTTCACCTACTGTGCGTCCGACCCGCGCCAGGCGAGCGCCACGCTGACGTTTCGCGCCAGGATGGACGGGGCGCCTCAGCTGCTGCCGCGGGACACGTGGCAGTTCGCCGCCGATGGGTGTGCGGCCCGCTTCAGTACCACGGCCGGAGTCGGGATCTACGAGGTGGTGTATCAAGCGGCGGGGTCGCCGGTCGCCGGTCTCGGGCTGGCGGCGATCCGCGACTTCGCGTCGTATCTCCGTTACGGCGCCGCCGGCGCCACGCTGCGTGAAACGCCCGCCGCGCTGCAGCGGATCATCGGCTACGGCTATTCGCAGAGCGGGCGGTTCCTGCGCGAGTTCGTCCGCGACGGATTCAACGCCGACGAGCGCGGCCGGCCGGCGTTCGGCGCGCTGATGATCGCGTCGGCCGGGGCGGGCGGCGGCAGCTTCAATCATCGCTTCGCGATGCCTGGCGTCGCCGGCAACTCGGTGCTTTCGGTGCTGCGGCCGGTCGACCTGCCGCCGTTTACCGACGCCGGGCTGCTGGCCCGCGCACAAACCGCCGCGGCGGCGCCGAAGATCTTCTACACCTTCTCGTCCACCGAGTATTGGGCCCGGGCCGGATCCCTCATCCACACCAGCGAGGACGGCCGCCGGGACCTGCCGCTGGCGCCGACCTCGCGGCTGTATTTCCTGGCCGGGACGCCGCATTCATCCGGATCGCTCCCGGTGGCCGGGATGCGGACTCAGGGATTCCAGCACTTCACCAACTTTGCACAGCAGCGCTGGGTCTCACGCGCGCTGCTCCTCGATCTCGACGCCTGGGCCGGCAACGGCAGCGACCCGCCAGCGTCGCGATATCCGACCATTTCCAGGCGCGAGCTGGTGCCGCTGCGCGATGTCCACTTTCCCGCGACGCCGGCGTTCCCGTTCACGACGTATATGCCGAACGTGTGGCGGATGGACTACGGGTCCGGCTATGCGGCGACGCGAGTGATCACCAACGAGCCGCCGCAGCTGGGCGCCGCATACCCCGTGCTGGTGCCGCAGGTGAATGCTGACGGCAACGACGTCTCCGGCATTCGCCTGCCCGAGGTGGCCGTGCCCCTGGGCACATATACCGGCTGGAATGTCACGGTCCCGCGACTGGACGGCCTCGGGTATCTGGCCGGCCTGATCGGCGGCTTCGAGCCGTTTCCCCAGACCATGGCGCAGCGGGAGCAGCTCGGAGACGCCCGTCCCGCCATCGGCGAGCGCTACTCCGGGCGGCAGGACTACCTGGATCGGATCAGGCGGGCAGCGGCAGATCTCGTCGGCCAGCGATTCCTGCGAAGCGAGGACGTGGCGGGAGTGGTGAAGCGAGCGGAAGACATCTGGAGTGCCGTGGTGACGACGGCAAGCCGCTAGCGGGCGATTCCCCGGGTCTTGAAATCTCCGGACGCTCCGGCCGATTGCCGTCTCGGGATCGACATGATCCGCCACTCCGAGCTGGCGAAGTGGCGTGCCAGCGTGACGATTTGTCCCACATGATAGGCGGTGTGCGTGATCGAGCGGTTCAGCGCCTCGGCCACGAGGAACGCTTCGCCGCGGATCGAGACGGTGCGGTCGAGGTCGGCCGGGGTCAGCGCCTCGACCGACGCCAACGCCACCGACCAGCCGGCTTCCCAGGCCGCCAGGATCTGCGCGCGCGGCCGTTCTTCCGGCATCTCGAACTCGGCGTCGCGATCGCGGTCGGGTTTCTCGCCGTCGCTGGTCAGGAAGTCCCTGAACCGCGATCGCAGGTTGCCGGCGACGTGCTGCACGACGATCGCAATGCTGTTCGCGTCGGCATCGATCAGCGTGTGCAGATTAGCGTCGGCCACTTGAGCGAGGGCGCCGTCGCCGAGCGCCTTGTAATGGCGGTAGGTGCGGACGATGTCGTTGAGGAAGGCGTCTCGAAAGTCCATTCGGTTCACCAGCGCGGGAAGTCATCCAAGAATCTGTTTGGCGATGGTCTGCAGCTGCAGGTTCGACGTGCCTTCGTAAATCTGTCCGATCTTCGCGTCGCGATACAGTTTCTCGACCGGGTAGTCCTTGACGTAGCCATAGCCGCCGAACAGATTGACGGCCAGCGAGGCGATCCGTTCGGCCACTTCCGACGCGAACAGTTTGCACATCGCCGCCTGCGTCAGGAAGGGCTGCCGCGCGTCGCGCCGGCGGGCCGCGTCGTAGACCATCAGCCGTGCCGCCTCGAGTTCCGTGGCGGCGCGCGCCAGCTGATGCTGGACCGCCTGGAAGTCGGCGATCGCCTGGCCGAACTGCCGGCGCTCCTTGGTGTAGGCGATCGCCTGATCGAGCGCGCCCCGTGCCAGCCCAATCATCTGCGCGCCGATGCCGATCCGCCCTTCGTTGAGCGTCTCGATCGCCACCTTGTAACCCTGGCCGGGCTGGCCCAGCACCTGGCCGGCCGGCACACGGCAGTCGTCCAGGATCAGTTCGCAGGTGCTGCTGGCGCGGATGCCCAGCTTGTCCTCCTTGCGGCCGACGGTGAATCCCGGGGCGCCGCGTTCGACCAGGAAGGCGGTGATGCCGCGGTAGCCGCCGCCCGGATCGGCGGTGGCAAAGACGATGAAGAGGCCGGCTTCGTTGGCGTTGGTGATGAAGACCTTCCGGCCGGTCAGAGTCCAGTCGCCGTCCTCGCGCGCGGTCGCCCGCGTCGTCATCGCGAACGCATCGCTGCCCGAACCCGCTTCGGACAGCGCGTAGGCGCCGACCGTGCTGGCGGCGAGCGCCGGCAGGTAGCGCTGCTTGACCGCGTCGGTGCCCCAGCGCAGCAGCGCGTTGATGACCAGGGTGTTCTGCACGTCGACCAGGACGCTGATCGCCGGATCGACCCGCGACAGCGCCTCGACGGCCAGCACGGCGTGAAAGAAGCTGGCGCCGGCGCCGCCGAAGGCCTCGGGAATCTCGATCGCCATGACGCCGAGGTCGAACAGCCTGGCGACGAGCCCGTCGGCAATCTTCGCGTGCTCGTCCATGTCCCGCACGAGGGGCCGGATTTCCCGGTCGGCGAAGGCGAAAACGGTGTCGCGAAACAGCCGCTCGTCGTCGGACAGAATCGGCACCGGTAAATGCTACCACCGTGACGTGGGGCGTCGGATGACCGGCGGCAAGGCCGGATGTCTGTTGGTCGAAATCGGGCCCAAACTGCCTGGACGTGTGGAAGGCCGGCCAGCCATGGGGACGGGTCAAATTTCTCGGCCGGCCTTCGAGACGACTCGCCCCGACGGAGGCGGGGCAGAAACCACGCTGCCAGTAGCGAGGGGGAGCCAATATCCGCCTCGTGTTTTTTCTTGGCGGTCTGAGGCGGAGCCTCGCTAGACTTGATCATGGTCAGACGGACGCGCACGTTCCTTTCTGCCGGCGCTGCGCTCTTGCTGTTGTTTGGCGTCCAGGGCCGGGGCCAGCAGCCGGCGTCCCAGCCGCCGCCGCCCAATCAGGCACCGCCGGCCGACCAACCACCGGCCAACCAAGCCCCGCCGCCGGCCAATCCGCCGCCCGACCAGACGCCGCTGTTCCGGACCGGCATCAACTTCGTGCGCGTCGACGTCATCGTGTCGGACCGCGGCGGCGCGCCGGTCGCCGACCTGAAGCAGAGCGACTTCGAGGTCGTCGAGGATGGGAAACCGCAGGCGGTCGAGACGTTCAAGCTGATCAAGCTGGACGGCGGCGCGGTGCCGACAGGGGATACTCCGATCCGGCAGATTCGCACCGACGAAGACGAGCAGGCCGAGGCGGCGAAAGACGATGTCCGGCTGTTCGCGATATTTCTGGACGATTACCACGTCCGCCGCGGGGCCAGCATGACGGCGGGCAATCCGCTCGCACGGTTCGTCGACACCCAGCTCGGGCCGTCAGACATGATCGGTGTGATGCGACCGCTCGATTCGGTCGACTCGGTCCGGATGACGCGCAACCATTCGATCATCACCAGGGCGATCCAGCAGTTTCGCGGCCGCAAGTTCGACTACCAGCCGCAGAACGATTTCGAGCAGCGCTACGCGAATTATCCCGCCGAGACGGTCGAGCAGATTCGCAATCAGGTGTCGCTCAGCGCCATGAAGGCGCTGATCGTGCACATGGGCGGCCTGAAGGAAGGGCGCAAGGCGCTGATCGTGGTGAGCGAGGGCTACTCCAACACCCTGCCGCCGCAACTGCGCGACCAGATCGCCTCGATCCCCGGCTTCGGCAACCCGAATCGCGGCAACGCCAGCGCCGGCGAGAACAATCCCAACGAAGACCGGTATCGCTTCTTCGCCGGGCAGGATCTCGAGTTCTACATGCAGGGCGTCTACGAGGTGGCGAGCCAGAACAACGTCGCCATTTATACGGTCGATCCACGTGGTCTGCCGGCGTTCGAGTTCGACATCAACGAAGGCGTCGGCACGACGGTCGACGCCAGCTATCTCAGGTCGGCGCAGGAGACCTTGCGCGCCCTGGCGCTCGAGACCGACGGCCGCGCCATCCTCAACCGCAACGATCTGGACGTCGGCATGAAGCAGATCGTGCGCGACTCGAGCGCCTACTACCTCCTCGGCTACACCTCGCCCCAGCTCAAGACGGACGGCAAGTTCCACTCCATCAACGTCCGGGTCAAACGGCCCGGTGTGCAGGTGCGCGCCCGGAAGGGCTACTGGGCGATCACGCCCGAGGTGGCGACGGCGATCACGACGGCGGCAACGAAGCCGACCGTGGCGCCGGAAATTCAGGCGGCGCTGTCGACCGTCGGTCAACCGGCCCGCTCGCGCGTCGTCAGTACCTGGATCGGCACGTCGCGAGGCGAGAACGGCAAGACCCGGGTGACCTTCGTGTGGGAACCGATCGCGAGGGCGGCCGGGCGTGACGCCGCCAACAGTGAAGCGCCCGCCCGGATCTCGCTGATGGCGATCGGGCCGGACGGATCGCCGATCTTCCGGGGCCGTGTGCCGGACGCCGCGCCTGCCGCGGCACCGCCGGCGGCGAATGCCGGCGCCGGGCCGACCACCCCGATTGCGGCGGCGCGCGGCTCGCGGGTCAGCTTCGAGGCGGCACCGGGGAAGATGCAGCTGCGCCTGTCGGTTGAGGGCAGCGCGGCGCAGGTGCTCGATTCGGAGATCCGCGACATCACCGTTCCGGATCTGACAGCGCCGCAGTTCCTGCTCGGCACTCCCGAGCTGTTTCGCGCCCGCACGGCCAGGGACTTTCAGCTGCTCAAGGCCAACGCCGAAGCGATCCCGACCGTCGGCCGCGAGTTCAGCCGCACCGAGCGCGTGCTGGTCCGCGTTCGTGCCTATACGCCGGGCGATGCGCCGGCCATGCTCAAGGCCCGGCTGTTGAATCGGGCCGGCCAGGCGATGATGGATCTGCCGGTCACCGATGCATCGGCGCCGCCGGGACCGGCGCAGATCGAACTGCCGATGAGCAATCTGCCGCCCGGGGATTACATCATCGAAATGAGCGCCGGGGACGGCGATGGCGCCAAGGAACTGGTCGGCTTCCGCGTCACGGCGTAGTCCTGTTATGTGGGTGGTGTTCGCGCTCGCTCTGGCCGCGGCGACCCAGCAGGCGTCCGCTTCGGCGAAGATCGCGGCGGCGCCGCGCATCGTCCGTGTCGACGTCATCGCGACCGACGCCGGCGGCCGATCCGTCGGCTCCCTGCAGCCGGGCGATTTCGAAATCAGCGAGGACGGCACGCCCCGATCGATTGACGAAGCGCGCTTCATCCGGATCGACAACAGCCTCCCCTCGGAAGATGACGCCGGCCCGGAACAGTCCGAGGCGAGCGAGCGCGCCGCCGCGGCGCGGCCCAACACCCGGCTGTTTGCCATCTTCCTCGACGAATATCACGTCGGTGCCGCGAACTCGGGCCGGGTCCGGGACGCGCTGACCCGGTTCGTCGACGAGACGCTCGGACCGCGCGACCTGTTGGCCGTGATGCGACCGCTCGATTCGATCTTCGCGATTCAAATGACGCGCAGCCGCGGCCAGGCGCATGAGGTCCTGGGCGCGTTCGCAGGGCGCAAGGGCGACTACACGCCGCGCAACGACTACGAACGGAACTACTTTGCCGGCACGCCCGCCCGGGTCGATCAGCTCCGCGCGCAGGTGACCACCTCTGCGCTCAACGCGCTGGCGGTCCACCTGGGCAGCCTCAACAGTGAGACGCGCAAGACCCTGGTCGTGGTCAGTGAAGGCCTGCCGCGGGTCGATCGCCGGCGCGGACTGGAGTCGCTGCCGACCATTGATTCGGTGATTCGGTCGGCCAACCGCTCGAACGTGTCGATCTACGCCGTCGACCCCAGGGAGTCGGTCGTGGACGCGGCCGGTCCGGCTGACATCGCCGACAGCCTGTCGGCATTGACGGCCGCCACTGACGGGTTGGCGATTGGCAGCGTCGCGGATCTGTCGGGTGGCATGCGCCGCATCGAGGCCGATTCGAACGCCTACTATCTGCTGTCGTACACGACCACCCAGAGCCCGGACGGCCGGTTCCATGACGTCCGGGTGAGCATCAAGCAGCCGGGCATCCGCGTCCGCGCCCGAAAGGGCTACTGGGCGGCGAACCCGGACGACACCTTGCGCGCGGATCTCCTGCGGCCGCGCCCGCCGCCGCCGCTCGAGCCACCCGCCCGCATCAGCCCGCTGGTCAAACCCTGGTTTGGCGTCTCGCGCGGCGCTGCCGGCAAGACCCGGGTGATGTTTGTCTGGGAGCCGGCGCCGCCGGTACCGGGCGTCAGGACGCGATTGGCCTCGCCGTCACGCGTCGTGCTGACGGCGCTGGGCCCGGACGGGACGGCGCTGTTCGAGGGATCGGTGCTGCCGGCCGGCCCGCTGCGCCCGGACGCGGCGGACGAGGTCGAGGCCCGCGCTGTATTCGACGCCCCCCCGGGCCAGCTGCGTTTGCGGATGTCGATCGAGGACGACAGCGGCCAGACCATCGACTCGGACGTCCGCCAGGTTGCCATCCGCGATTTGAGCGCGCCGGTCGTGCTGGGCACACCCGAGGTCCTCCGGGCGAGAACGGCTCGCGACTTTCGTGCGCTCGAAGGCGATCCGGACGCCGCGCCGGTGGCGGCGCGGGAATTCAGCCGGACCGAGCGCCTGATGATCCGGGTGGCGGCATACGCGCCGATCGGCAGCGACCTGACCCTCTCGGCGAAGCTGCTCAATCGAAAGGGACAGACGATGCGCAATCTGGCGGTGCAGCTGGAAGCCTCGCCATCGACGCGCCACCAGATCGATCTGCCACTGGCGGCGCTGGCCGCCGGCCAGTATCTGATTGAGGTTGCGGCAAAGAGTGCGGCCGGCGACGTCAAGGATCTGCTCGAGTTCCGGGTCACGAACTAGCCCCAAAATAAGCGAGGCTCCGCCTCGGACCGAATCGGACCTGGCGTCCGACTTCAGTCGGACGACGGATCCTCAGGCGTACATTCCCCGCATCCGCGTGACTGTCGCGACACGATCGATCGCCACGATGTAGGCGGCGGTCCGCATGTCGACCTGGTACTTCAGCGAGGTCCGGAGCACGGCGGTGAACGCCTCGATCATCTTGGCTTCCAGACGGTCGTTGACTTCCTTCTCCGTCCAGAAATACCCGTAGCGATCCTGCACCCACTCGAAATAGGACGCGGTCACGCCGGCGCTGTTCGCCAGGATGTCCGGCACGATGAAGACGCCACGCTCATGGAGGAAGCGATTGGCGTCGGGATCGGTCGGACCGTTGGCGCCTTCGACGACGACCCTGGCCCGGATGCTCGCGGCGTTGTCGATCGTGATCTGGTTTTCGAGAGCGGCAGGGATGAGCACGTCGACCTCGAGCGCGAACAGCTGTTCGTTGCTGATCGGCTCGGCGCCGGGGAACCCGGCGACGCTCTTGTTCCGCGTGACGTATTCGATCAGTTTCGGGATGTCGAGGCCGCCGGCCTGGTAGACGCCGCCCTTCCAGTCGGTGACGGCGACGACGCGCGCGCCGGCCTCGCTGAGGAGCTGCGCCGAGACCGAGCCGACGTTGCCGAAGCCCTGAATGCCGACGCTGGCGCCGTGGATGTCGAACCCGGCGTGCGTCGCCGATTCCCGCGCCACGATCATCACGCCGCGGCCGGTCGCCTCGCGGCGGCCGAGCGAGCCGCCGAGCTCGAGCGGCTTGCCGGTGACGACCGAGGTCGTGGTGTGGCCGACGTGCATGCTGTAGGTATCCATCACCCAGGCCATGACCTGCTCGTTGGTGTTGACGTCGGGCGCCGGGACGTCCTTTTCCGGTCCGATGGCATCGATGATCTCGGCGATGTAGCGGCGCGTCAGCGCCTCGAGCTCGCGCCGGGACATCTTGGTCGGATCGCAGATCACCCCCCCCTTGCCGCCGCCGAAGGGGATGTGAGCGACGGCGCACTTCCAGGTCATCCATGCCGCCAGCGTCGTCACTTCGTCGAGCGATACGCCGGGGTGATACCGGATGCCGCCCTTGGCCGGGCCGAGCGTGATGTTGTACTGGACGCGGTAGCCCGTGAACACCTCGATCGCCCCGCTGTCCATCTGGACCGGACAGGAGACGATGATCTGGCGCTTCGGATGGGTGAGGATCTTCCAGATGCCGGGCTCGAGATTGAGGATCCGCGCCGCGCCATCGAACTCCTGAAGCATGTCGTCGAAGAGAGCGCCGTGAGTGTTGGCCATGGTCAACCCATCAGCCTAGCGTGCGTTCGGCGGGCAGGTCAAACCAGTCTGGTCGCCGGCACGTCCCTCTCGTATGTGGGATCCGGCTTCAGCCGGATTGCTCCGAGGTCCGACTAAAGTCGGACGTCACGTACGATGCTGAGGCCCCGTACGTGGGATCCGGCTTCAGCCGGAGCGTTCCGTTCACTGGAGTCGGACCTCCGTACGAAGGAATATAATCGTCTCTGATGAAAACGGCCGCCGACACAGGAAAGCCGGGCTGGCCAGGCGACACGCTCGCGCCGGCGCCGGCCCAGCCGGTCGAGCGCGCGCCGTCCTTCACGACCATCTCCGGCTGGCCAATCGAACGCGTTTACGGCGCGGAAGACATGCGCGGGATCGACTATCGCCGCGACAGCGGCGACCCGGGCGAGTTTCCCTACACGCGCGGCATCCATCCCACCGGTTATCGCGGCAAGGCGTGGACGATGCGGCAGTTCGCCGGGTTCGGGACGCCGGAGGACACCAACCGGCGCTACCAGGAACTGCTCCGGGCCGGCGGCACTGGCCTGAGCGTGGCGTTCGATCTGCCGACGCTGATGGGCCGCGACCCCGATCATCCGCTGTCGCTCGGCGAGGTCGGGAAGTGCGGCGTCAACGTCACCTCGCTCGCCGACATGGAGACGCTGTTCGACGGCATCCCGCTCGCCGATCTCACGACGTCGATGACGATCAACTCGCCGGCCGCGATGATCTTCGCGATGTATCTGGTGGTCGCGGAACAACAGGGCGCCGACTGGCGTCTGCTGTCGGGCACGATCCAGAACGACATCCTCAAGGAGTTCATCGCCCAGAAGGAATACATCTTCCCGCC
>JBDTRR010000109.1:0-13917 GCA_039931615.1 Acidobacteriota bacterium | reverse complement strand
GGTAGCCGATGGTCGGCGACGCCGACAGCACGGTCTCGCCGTCGAGTTCCAGCACGAGGCGCAGCACGCCGTGCGTGCTGGGGTGCTGCGGCCCCATGTTGACGGTCATGACCTCGGTCTTGATCTCAGCCATGGGGAGGCTCACGACGAGCGTTCATCGACGGGCCGTCCGATCGTGTTCGAGGTTGGCGCGGAACTCCGCTTCGGTCATCTGCAGCGCTTCGGTCGTCTTCGGCGCCATCGTGATCTGGACCGGATAGTCCTTGCGCAGCGGGTAGCCCTCCCAGTCCTCGGGCATCAGCAGCCGGCGCGGATCGGGGTGGCCGTCGAACACGACCCCGAACAGATCAGCGACCTCGCGCTCGAGCCAGTTCGCCGCCGGCCAGATGGCGCTGACCGTGCCGACGTGCGCGTCGCCGCCCGACAGCCGGACCTTGAGGCGGATGCGGCGGCGGTGCGCGATCGAGACCAGGACGTAGACCACCTCGAACCGCGGATCGCGCGGCCAGAAGTCGATCGCCGTCAACTCGGCGAGGAGATCGAACCGGAGATCCGGCCGCTCGCGCATCAGCCGCGCCACCGCGGGCAACTCGTCGCGCGACACGAAAACGGTCGGCTGCAGGTCGTTGTTCGCCCCCGGTTCGCACCGGGCGCCGGGCACGCTCTCCTGCAGCGACGCCATCAGAGCGGTAACGTCCATTTACGACAGCTTCTGCAACGCGATCTTCCGCTGGAGCTGGACAATGCCGTAGATCAGCGACTCGGGACGGGGCGGACAGCCGGGCACGTAGACGTCCACCGGCACCACCTGATCGACTCCCTGGACCAGCGCGTAGTTGTCGAACACGCCGCCAATCGAGGCGCAGGCGCCCATCGAAATCACCCACTTCGGCTCCGGCATCTGGTCGTAGATCCGGCGCAGTGCCGGCGCCATCTTCCGGGACAGGCGGCCGGCGACAATCATCAGATCCGATTGCCGCGGGCTGCCGCGGAACACCTCGGCCCCGAACCGCGCGATATCGTAGCGCGAGCAGCTCATCGCCATCATTTCAATGGCGCAGCACGCCAGACCGAACGTCACCGGCCAGATCGACGATCGGCGCGCCCACTGCACCATCTTCTCGACGCTGGTCGTCAGAACCGGGATTTCGGATTCAAAACCCATAGGTCAAATTCAAAATTCAGAATTCGGAATTCAAAATTTCCGCGTCAGGCTTTCTCGCTGCCCCAGTCGAGCGCGCCTTTGCGCCAGACGTAGGTGTAGCCGGCCAGCAACAGCATCATGAAGAGCAGCACCTGCACGAAGCCGCCCCAGCCGAGATCGCGGAGCGCCATCGCCCAGGGGTAGAGGAACGCCACCTCGATGTCGAACAACAGGAAAATCATGGCCACCAGGTAGAACTTGACCGACTGGCGTTCGCGCGCGTCGCCGACCGCCGGCATGCCGCACTCGTAGGGGGCCGACTTTTCCGGGGACGGCTTGCTCGGGCCGAGCACGCTGGACAGCATGAGCGCCGCGAACGCGAACCCGGCGCCGAGCGCGATCATGATGAGGATCGACAACCAGCCCTGCATGTGAGCCCTGAAGTCCTGCGCGGCTGTTAGTAGCCAGTTGGCAGCTTGTGAACGATTTCGCAAGCCCGCTTCATGCTATCGGAGCCCTCCGGGCAAGTCAACGAACCAGCGGCGTGACGAGGAGGAATCGCTCGGATAAGTGCGCACCCGATCACGGTCGGCTGAAGGCGGACACTCCGTACGCAAAATCAGCCGTTGTACGTCGTGTCGGGCCTCAGCCGGACCGTGACAGGCGGGGCTGGATGGCGTGGGGAAAAATCGATTCGTATTCGACGGCTGGCATTTCAGTTGGGGGTCTGGCGTTTCAACTGTGCGTGGGGTCCGCCTTCAGGTGGACCTGGCACGGTCCGGTGAAGAGCGCGTGCTCAGCAGCCGGACGCCACGTCCGACTAAGGATCCCGACGGCCGGGCGCCGACGCATAGACCGTCCAGCCGATGCCCCAGTTGCCGGCGGCATACTCGAACGACCCGATTCCAGTGTTGGTGGCGCGGATCCACGTGCCGTCAGCTCTCGACAGGACGAGATCGCCCAGACCGTCGTCGTTGAAGTCGGTCATCGCCACCGCCCAGCCCGGATCCCACCGACCCGCTGCGTAGGTGAAGCTGCCGGCGCCGTCGCTGAAGGCCTCGACCCAGACGCCGCTGGCCGCACTGTAGAGAAAGAGATCGGCGGCCGCGTCGCCGTTCAGATCGCCCGGCGTCACCGACCAGCCCGATTCCCATGGCGAGCCGAGGACCTCGTCGAAACCGCCGCCGGCGCGGCTGAGCGAGCTCACGTGCTGCCCGACGGCGTTCATGCGAAACAGATCGACAAGTCCATCGCCGTTCAGATCGGCGGGGACAACCTGCCAGCCGGCCCCCCACTGCCCAAACGCCGGGTACTCGAAACCGCCGAAGCCCGCCTGGCTGAGCGCTTCGACCCAGCTGCCGCTCACAGTGTTGTACAGCACCAGATCGGCTCGGCCGTCGCCGTTCAGGTCACCAGCGTCGATGGTCCAGCCGGGATCCCAGGTCCCGCTGGCGTAGCCCTGGAAACCGCCGCCGCCATCGGCGACGCATTTCACCCAGACACCGGTGGCGACGTTGTAGACGAACAGGTCGGTCAGGCCATCGCCATCGAGATCGGCCGGCGTCACCGTCCAACTGCTGTCCCAGTGGCCCAGGGTGTAGGTAAAGGTGCCGTCGCCGGCGTGATTGAGCGCCTGAATCCAGTAGCCGCGCGCCGGATCGTAAAGGAAGAAGTCGGTGGAGCTGTCGGCATTCAGCCTGGCCGGGTAGATCTGCCAGCCGGCGTCCCACGCATTCCGGATTTCAGCAAAGGCCGCGGCCAGACCGCTGATCAACTCGAAGCTCCGCTCGCCCGTCGCCCGGTTGTAGAGAAACACGTCTCCGCCGCCGTCGCCGTTCAGATCGAGGAGGCCGGCCGCCCGGTTCCTGACCGTCAGTTGGAACGACGTGCTCGCCGCCGCGGTGCCGTCCCCGACCGTCACCGTGATCGTCGTCGCCCCGGCCTGTCCCGCTTGCGGCGTGACCGTCACCGTTCGGGCCGTGCCGCTCCCACCAAAGACGATGTTCGCGTTCGGGACCAGCGTCGGATTCGACGAGTCGCCCGTCAGCGTCAGGCTCGCCGGCGTCGTGTCGACAGCACCCACCGTGAACGCGATCGCGCCGGTCGGAGCGCCGCGGTCGGTTACCTGGGGACCGATCGCCGTAATCGTCGGCGGGCTGGCGGAGGAGATGGTGAGGTCGACACGGCTGGCACGGGCCACCATGGTGCCGGCCCCGGGGCTCTCGCTGATGACCAATCCACTTGCGACGGTGGCGCTCGACGCGGTCGTGACGCTGCCGACCGTCAGGCCCGCCGTGGTGATCGCGCTGGTCGCCGCTGCCTGGATCTGGCCGACGACGTTCGGTACGCTGACTGGCGCGGGACCCGACGACACCACGAGGTTCACGGCGCTGGCCGCAGCCACCGACGTCCCCGCTGCCGGTGTCTCACGGCTGACGGAGCCCGCCGGAACCGTCTCACTCGACGCGGTGGTCACGCTGCCGACCGTCAGGCCCGCGGCGGTGATCGCGCTGGCTGCCGCCGCCTGGATCTGGCCGACCACGTCCGGGACGTCCACCAGGACGATGCCATTGATCGCTACCGTGGCGCTGGCGATCAGCAGACCGTCGCTGACCGTGTAGACGAAGGCGTCCGGACCCGAATAGTTCGCCGCCAGGGTGTAGGTGACCGATCCGTCGGCATTGACCACGGCGGTGCCGTGCGCCGGCGCCGTCACCGCCACCACCGTCAGCGCGCCGCTGCCGTCGGCGTCGGTATCGTTGGCCGCGAGACTGCCCGGACCGGACGCCGGGAACGTGTGGCTGCCGTTGTCGGGAACGCTCGCGGTGTCGGCGACGGCGACCGGCGCAGACCCGGCGCTGATGATGATGTCTTCGAGCGACGGCGTCAGATCCGGATCGCCCGCCGTCATCACCGCCTGATACTGGATGAACTGCGACACCACGCCGCCGAGCGGCCCGGGCACGGCGACCGGAATGAATCCGCTCCACGACCCGTCGGGCGTCGGCGTGCTCCCGGTGCGGACGGCGATCGCCAGACTGGTGCCGGGTGGCTCGGTCGCGATCCATTGCGCGCTGCGCCACTCGACCGGCGCGCCGGCGTCGAAGATCCGTGACTCGAACGTGCCGGCGCTCGCGTACGGCGACATCCGCATCCAGTCGACGGACACGTCGCCGGCGAGCGGAGTGAAATCGCTCCCGGCGACCGGCCGCATCGGACCGGCAACGTTCAGCGCATGGCTGGCGACGATGGCGCCGTCGAGATAGTAGTCGAGGCTGGCGCTGTTCCAGTCGATCCGGTAGCGGTGAAACGCGCCGAGCGGCGCTGTCCCGAGGTCGGTGATTCCGGACTGTGAGCCGGTATTGCTGCGGGCGTAGAGGCGCCCGCCGGTATCGGTGCTGAAAATCGCCCAGGGCGGCGCCGCCACCGCGGTGTCGAAGGTGACGGCGAACCCGGCGTGCTGAAACTGGTCGCCGGTAAACCGGGCGACGAACTCGAGGCGGTGCGGTGCCGTGAAGATCGCCGACTCTGTCGCCGTGGTCGTCTCGCCCGGCAGACAGACACCATCCGCATCGGTCACGCAGGTGGCAACCCGCACGCCGTCGACCACGAGCGCGCCGCCGTCGAACACGATCGAGCCGTTCGACCCCCACGGCACACCGATCCAGCCGGTCGACAGCATCGGGCCCGAGAACTCAGATCCGGCTGCCGGGACGAGGATCACTTCGCCATCGGTCGTCTGCGCGAGATACGTACCGGTCCTGCGCCCGGCGGAAAAATCCGCCGCGATGGTGTCGCGCAGCGTCGGCGCGGGCACCGTGATGGTCCCCGCCAGGGTGGCCGAATGGCCGGCGCGGTCGGTGGCCGTGATCCGGTAATAGTAGACCGTGCCCGACTCGAGTCCGGCCAGTGCCGCCACGTGCTGCGTGATGAAGCTGCCGCCGCTGATCGTCAGCGTGCCCGCGGGCGGATTCTCGGCGGTGAGGAACGCCGGATCGGAGCTGTAGTCGATCCGCGAGGTCGCCGCCTCGTCGGTCGACCAGGCGATGGTCACCCGGGCGCTGTCGATGATGGTCGACCTGACCGCCGCGATCGACGGCGGCGTCGCGTCCACCTGGCTCGACGCGAACACGACGTCGACCCAGTAATTCGTCGCATTGAAGCTGCTGGTCGGAAAGCTGGTCGGGCCGTAACGATACAGACCGTTGCCGCCCGACGGATTGGACGGCAGCGCGTGCAGCGGGGGCGAATTGACTCCGCTCGCGGCGAAGTAGGTCCCGTCGGCCGCATAGCTGCCGTCGGCGGTGTGGTACGACGCGACGTAGGTGGTGCCGGCGGCGATCGCGACCGGCGCGCTGAAGTTGACCTGCTGCCAGCCGAAGGCGGTCTCGTCCGTGAAGACCGCGCTCCCCAACCGCGCGCCGCCGGCCGTCCACAAGTTGCCGAGATGGGTGCCGCCGTTGCCGGGGCCCTTGAAGAAACGGATGCCGGTGATGAAGCCGGCGATGTCGCTCTGGAACTTCACGCCGAGCTCGAGCGCGTCGGGGTCGATCGCGCTCGGGATATTCGGCTCCGAAGATGCGTTCCAGATGCTCGCGCACGGGCACGAGCCGATGTTGTCCGACACGGTGATGCCGGGTCCGGCCGTTTCACGATTGCCGCTGTCGTCGACCGCCCGGGCGCGAATCGCCGCCGTTCCGAGCCCGCCGGGCGACCGGGCGAAGCTCCAGGCGGTTGTCCCCGACGCCGGGCCCCACGTCGTCCCGCCATCGAGCGAGACTTCGACACCCGCCACCACCCCGCCGCCGTTGTCGGCGGCAGTGCCGCTGATGGTCACGCGCCCCCCGCTCTCGAACTGCCCACCGGCCATCGGCGACGTGATGGCCGACGTCGGCGGCAGCGTGTCGTTCGATGCGCTGGTCGCCGTCAGCGGCCGCCCCGGGTCGGCGCCAGTCTGCAGCGAGCCGGGCTGCGCACCCATGTCGGCGAGCAGCGTGACGGTTGCCTGCTGCATCGCCTGATCGGGGACGTGAGACGCCGGATCGACACCGCGGTCGTGCACGCCGTCCAGGCCCCACGACCACTGCACCGTGCCGGCGCCGAAGACGAGCGCGCCGCTGTCGTGGCGGTAGAGGGTCAGATGGTGTGTGGCCGTGCCGATGCCAACGACCGCGCCGTAGTCGATGATCTTCTCGACGCCGGCGACCGTTGTCGCCGAGAGCTGGAACACGCCGGGCGGACGGAAGCCGTTGTCAAGGTCCTCGTCCCACTCGTAACCGAGCGACTCCGGCGACAGCGTCGCGGCGGCGCCCGCAGTGAGCGCGGCGACGCGCGTGTTCTGCCACAGGCGCAGGCCGGCCATCGCCGCCGGAACGGTGATCGCGCTGGTGCCGGAGTTGACCGTCCAGATCTGCCCGATCAATGCGTTTTCAGGCCGGCCGCCGTCGGCCGGCGGGCTGAACCGCGGGTCGCGCCAGGTGCCGGTCCAGATCGGCTGCCCCGCGCCATCGACCGCCGGATCGATCTTCGCGCCAGAGAGCGTTTCCTTGTAGCTGACCAGCGTCCGATGGGCGGTGCCGGTGCCATCGATGCTGGGCTCGTACCGCGTCTTCCAGAACAACTCATTGCCGCTGAAGAACGCCAGGTTGACGCCCGCGTTGCGGGCCTCTTCCACGCGCTGGCGCTGATCGCCCGACCAGTATTCGTCGTGGCCGACCGAGAGGAAGGCGCGTGGCCGGTTGGCGCCGACAAGTTCGGCTCCCCGCCGATCGGTGTCGAGCGCGGCCCAGTACTTGACGTCGTAGCCGTTCGCTTCGAGGAAGCGGACCATCGGATATTCGGCGTTGAACAGAAAGCTCTGGGGATCGTGGTCGCGGGTATCGATCGGCCGGTTGTAGCTCACCTTGACGGCGCGGGCCGGACATGAGTACGCGGTGCCGGCGTTGCTGACCGGACCACCGCAATAAAAGCTGCCGCCGCCGCCGAACTGCATGCCGTACTGGTTATAGGCCTGCCACGTCGTGTCGGAGGCCTGCATCAGCACCTCCGCCTTGCGCGCGTCGTCGCGCACGATGAAGACGATGTGACTTGACCCGCCGGTGTCGATGCGGGTCACCTTGGCCACATAGATGCCCGACACCGCGTTGGCCGTCGTCCAGACGGCGGACACACTCCAGTTGCCGCAGTCGTAAAGGCCGGTGGCTTGTTCGATCAGGCAATCGGGTTGCGACGCCTGGTCGTGAACGGAGATCGGCGTCGAACCCGTGAGCTTCCTCGCCCCCGATCCGCCGTAGAAGCCCAGGCGATAGACGTCAATCGTGTAGTCACGCGCGTCCGTATCGATCTTGAACGATACCGTCTCGCCCCGGTTGACGCTGATGTCGGCCGCAAACCCCTGAATGGACGAGTCGCCCGAGCCGTTGATGTCCCAGTCCACCGCCCCGGGCAGCCGGTTCTCCGCCGCCACCGGGTTCTCCTGGGCGCGCAGCGTCAGCCGGACGGCATCGCTCCCGGCGCAGAGAAGAGCGGCGACGAGGACGAGCCTGACGGAGGACCGGCGTGGCAGACGAATATGTTTTGGCATCAGGCCTAATCTTGCCGAGTATGTACGCAGCGTCCGCGACAGTCAGACCTGTCACGCTGGCTCACAGACGGGTGGAACGAGAGATCTTGAGGTAGTGCGGACCTCTAGGTCTGCCCTTTACGGCAGGCCTGAAGGCCTGCACCACATAGGTCTCTCACACGCGTGCTGGGCGGAGAGGAAGGTACAGAGGCAACTGACCGGCCATTGGGGTGCCCAGACCGAGAGGCAGTAATAGGCCCTAGAACCGTATTTAGGTTACATGACAGAATTAACGACTTACGATTCTGTTGTACGACCTACAAATCAGGAGGGACCCTTATCCGGATCAACCCGGCGGTAGGGACGGATAGGGCGCTTCGGTGGTCAGCCTTGGATCGTCGACCGGCATCCCCACCGTGAAGTGGTAGAGGCTCTGAAAGGCATGGCCGGTGAGGCCGAGCACGTCGTGGACCGGGTCGTCGAAAAAACAGCCGATGCCGGTCGCGCGCGCGCCGGCGGCCTCCGCTTCCAGGTAGAGAATCTGGCCCACGAAGCCGGCTTCCCAGAAGAGGTGACGGTAGAAGGCGTCGCCCTGTTCGACGAGGCTCGCCTCGAAGTCCGCGATCATCCCGAGGCTGAAGAAGCCGTCGGCGGCGATCGCCTGGTCGCAGCTCAGACGCCGCGCCAGCGAGCGGCAGTCCCCTCGGGCGAGGAGGAACAGCGGCAGATCGTCAGAGGCGTGCTCCCAGAGGAAGTCGCGGCCGGATGCGGCTCTCAGGCGCGGCAGCGCGGCGGCCGCGCGCAGCAGGCAATAGAGACCGGGCGCGAGGCCGTCGACCCGGTGCACGAAGATCAGGAAGTGAATGCGCGCCTCCCACCACAGCGCGTCCCACGGTGGGTGCGGCCCTGGCAGCACGCGCGCCAGCAGCGTGGAGAACGCCTCGGCGGCCAGGGATGACTGGCCGTCGAACGCCAGCGCGCTGCGGCGTTGCAGGATCAGCTGACGCGCGTCGAGTCCCCGGTCGGAGCAGGCGCCGTCGGCGGGCCGCAGCGGAGGCGCGGCCAGGAAGACCTCGCCGTTCTCCCCTGGGCCGGCCATCTCCGGCCGGCCGTCGGCGGTGACCGGCGTCGGCCTGGTCCCCCGGGAGCCGCGATCGGCCGTGGCCCGCGCGATCTCGTCGATGAACGTCCATTCGACGTGATCGGCGCTCAGCTGGCTCGCCCGTCCCGACCAGTCGCCGCGGCGAATCGCCTCGGCCAGCGTGCGGCCGTCGTCGAGGGAGACCGGCAAATCGCCGGCGGACACGGCGATGATGCAACCCGGTTCCTCGCGTTCGGCCTCGACGAAGTCGTCGTCGCGCTCGATCCCGGTCACGGCCGCGACGGTGGCATGCGACCACTGCGGCAGGATGGCGGCGCGCCAGCCGACCAGCGCCGCCGCCAGCCGCAGTGCCGCGGCGGCATGACCGAGATCGTGCTGACAATAACGGAACGCGCGCTCGCCGTACTTCCAGGCCTCGCGCCAGTGGATCGACGTCAGCGCGACCAGCCAGACGTCCTGGCGGCCGCCGCACGCCGTCAGCCAGGCCGCCGCGTCGAAGCGGCAACGCGGCTCCAGCGCGTGGCGGTCCGGCGCGTAGTGGGCGACGAACGGCAGCGGCGCGACAGACGGCAGCGGTCCGGCGACGAGATACGCCTCGGTCGGATGGAGATTGCCGCTCGACGGGTTGACGCGGAGCGCCCAGCGCGAATCGCGGAAGCGCTTCCACGCCGACAGTCCGAGGGCATGGCGGAGGACGTCGCCGATCGCCGCCGCCGACAGCGGCGCGGCGCCGGCCGGCGGTTGGAACAACCGGTCGTAGCTGACCCGCGCCGCGTCTGGAAGTGAGAAAGACAACGGCAGTCCCGGCACACCGAACGATCGAAAGGGGTGGGGCTGCGACGCCCAGTCCAGATAACCGAGCGCCGTCGCGAATCGATGGAAGTGATGCTTGGAGCCGTCGTGGTACTGCCGTGCGGTCACGAATTGATTGCTGCGCTCGCCTCCGCCATGCGCCGGGTCAGTTCGTCGATGGCCAGCTGCAGCTGCTCCCGCCGCCGCTCGTGTGCCACCGCGCCGAACTGGCGTTCGAGCTCGGTGCGCGCCAGCCGCAGCGTTTCGAGCACCCGCAGCCGCTCGGGATCGCGGACCGTGCGAACATGCTTCTGGGCGCGTTCGTGCTCGAGGTCTTCCATCCTCTCCTGGATGCGAGATTCCGCGTCAATCAATCCTTCGCCTGCGTCTCCCATGCACTGCTCCTCTTAAGCTTTCAGTTCAGATTGCAGCTGCCAGCGTGGCGCGGCCGGAAAGCTGACAGCAGGCACCATTATAAGATGCCGGTGTGGCTGCCCCGCGGAATTCGGATGCGCTGGCGCCGTTTCAACCGGCCGTGCGCGAATGGTTCACGGCCGCGTTCGAGGCGCCGACCCCTCCCCAACGGCTCGGCTGGCCGGCGATCGCGCGCGGCGAGTCGACACTGATTCTCGCGCCGACCGGCAGCGGCAAGACGCTGACGGCGTTCCTGTGGTGCCTCGATCGCCTGATGTTCGCCGCGCCGCCGCCGCCGGCCGAGCGCTGCCGCGTCCTCTACGTCTCGCCGCTCAAGGCGCTCGCCGTCGACGTCGAGCGCAACCTGCGGGCGCCGCTGACCGGCATTTCGCAGGTCGCCGCGGCGCGCGGCGATCGGTTCGTCGCGCCGGCGATTGCCGTCCGCAGCGGCGACACGCCGCAGGCCGAACGCGCCCGCTTCCAGCGTGAGCCGTCCGACATCCTGATCACCACACCGGAGTCGCTCTACCTGCTGCTGACCTCGAACGCCCGCCAGGCGCTGCGCTCGATCGATACCGTGATCATCGACGAGATCCACGCGCTGGTGCCGACCAAGCGCGGCGCCCATCTCGCGCTGTCGATCGAGCGGCTGGCGGCGTGGTGCGCTCGGCCGCTGCAGCGCATCGGCCTGTCCGCCACGCAGCGTCCGCTCGACGAGGTGGCGCGCTTTCTCGGCGGGGTCGACCCGCACCGGGGCCGGGCGGCCGCTTCGTCGAGCCGGGGCGCCGACCGCACGGACCGGAGCGGCGCGGCGCGGCGCACTCCCAAGGGACGGCTGGAGTCAGCCGCGACCGATCTGGCCGGCGAATTCGCCACCGCGCGGGGTCAGCTCAACTACCGACCGGTGACGATCGTCGACGCCGGGGCGAAGAAGGCGCTGAGCCTGACCATCGAGGTCCCGGTCGAGGACATGGCGAAGCTGACCACCGCCGAAGAGATCCCGAGCGGCCCGGCCTCGGCCGGCGATCAGCGGCCGTCGATCTGGTCGGCGATCCATCCGCGGCTGCTCGAGCTGATTTACGCCCATCGGTCAACGCTGATCTTCGTCAACAGCCGCCGCCTGGCGGAACGGCTCGCGGGGGCGCTCAACGAACTGGCCGGTGAGACCCTGGTCCGCTCGCACCACGGATCGATCGCCCGGCCGCAGCGCGTCGAGATCGAGGACCTGCTCAAAGCGGGTTCGCTGCGGGCGCTGGTGGCGACCTCATCGCTCGAGCTCGGGATCGACATGGGCGCCATCGATTTGGTCATCCAGATTGAGGCGCCGCCGTCGGTGGCGAGCGGCCTGCAGCGCATCGGCCGCGGCGGCCACCAGGTCAACGCGCCGAGCACAGGCGTCATTTTCCCGAAGTTTCGCGGGGACCTGGTCGCCTGCGCCGCGGTCGCCCGGGCGATGCACGACGGCGCGGTCGAGGCCACCCGCTATCCCCGCAACCCGCTCGACATCGTCGCGCAGCAGATCGTGGCGATGACGGCGATGGACGAGTGGGAGGTCGAGCGTCTGTTCGCCGCCATCCGATCGGCCGCCCCGTTCGCCGAGCTGAGCCGCGCCGTGTTCGACGGGGTCCTGGACATGCTCTCGGGGCGTTACCCGTCGGACGAATTCGCCGAGCTGCGGCCCCGCGTCACCTGGGATCGGGTCGCCGGAACCGTCGTCGCCCGGGACGGCGCCAAGCGGGTCGCCATCGCCAACGGCGGCACGATTCCCGACCGCGGGCTGTTCGGTGTCTTCCTCGTCGGCGCCGGTCCGGGGAGCGCGCGGGTCGGCGAGCTCGACGAAGAGATGGTGTTCGAGAGCCGGGTCGGCGAAACGTTCGTGCTCGGCGCGTCCTCGTGGCGGATCGAGGAGATCACCCACGACCGCGTGCTGGTGTCGCCGGCGCCGGGCCAGCCGGGCAAGATGCCGTTCTGGAAGGGCGATCGGGCCGGCCGGCCGCTCGAGCTCGGTCTGGCGATTGGGAAACTGATGCACGACCTGCTGGCGATGGCGCCCCGGGCGGCGATCGACCGGCTGACGCACCATCACGACCTCGATCGACGCGCCGCGGAAAATCTGCTGCAGTACCTGAACGATCAGATCGCCGCCGCCCGGGCCGTCCCCGACGCCCGCACCATCGTCATCGAGCGCGTCAGGGACGAGCTCGGCGACTGGCGGGTCTGCGTGCTGTCGCCGCGCGGCGGCCGGATTCACGCGCCGTGGGCGATGGCGGCGGTGGCGAAGATTCGCGAAGAGACCGGTCTGGACGTCGAAACGCTGTGGGGGGACGACGGGTTCGTGGTGCGGTTTCCCGACGTGGCGGAGCCGCCGGACACCCGCCTGCTGCTGCCCGATCCAGACGAGGTGCAGGCGCTGGTCGTGCGGCAGCTCGGGTCGACGGCGCTGTTCGCGGCCAAGTTCCGCGAGAATGCCGCGCGATCGCTGCTGCTCCCCAAACGCCGGCCGGGGATGCGGACGCCGCTGTGGCAGCAGCGGAAACGATCGGCCGATCTGCTGGCGGTCGCCTCCCGCTACGGTTCATTCCCGGTGCTGCTCGAAACCTACCGCGAGTGCCTGCGCGATTTCTTCGACATGCCGGCGCTGATGGCCACGCTCGCCGAGGTGCGGAGCCGGACCATCAGGGTCGCGGTCGTCGATTCGGAGACACCGTCGCCGTTTGCCGCGTCGCTGCTGTTCAGCTATGTCGCCAGTTTTCTCTACGACGGCGACGCGCCGCTCGCCGAGCGCCGGGCCCAGGCGCTGGCCGTCGATCAGAGCCAGCTGCGCGAGCTGATCGGCGACGCCGAGCTGCGCGAACTGCTCGACGCCGAATCGATGGCAGCGGTCGAGCAGCAGCTGCAGCGGCGCGATCCGCGCTACCGCGCCAGGAGCGCGGACGCGATCCATGACATGCTGCTGGCGATCGGCGATCTCTCCGCCGACGAACTGCTGGAGCGCGTCACCGACCCGACGGTCGCCGGCCACGTCGACGCGCTGATCGCGGCCCGCCGGGTGGTGGTGGTGCGCCTGGCGAGCCAGCCGCGTTACATTGCGGTCGAGGACGCGGCGCGGGTTCGCGACGCGCTCGGCGTGCCGCTGCCGCTCGGCATCCCCGACTCGCTGCTGCAGCCGGCGGCCGACCCGCTGGCCAACCTGCTGCAGCGCTACGCCCGGACCCATGCTCCGTTCTCGGCGTTCGATGCCGCGTCGCGCTTCGGGCTGGCGGTGCCGGCCGTCGAGGCGCTGCTGATGCGGCTGACCGCCGAGGGCCGTCTGCTCGAGGGCGGGTTTCGCCCGGGCGGCACCGGCCGGGAGTGGACCGACCCCGGGGTGCTCCGCCTGCTGCGGCGGCGATCGCTGGCCCGGCTGCGCCACGAAATCGAGCCGGTCGAGCAGGCGGTGCTGGGCCGGCTGACGACCGCCTGGCAGGGCCTCATCAAGCGCCGGCGCGGCGGTGACGGGTTGCTCGATGCGATCGAGCAGCTGCAGGGTGCGCCGCTGCCCGCCTCGCTGCTCGAAAGCGACATCCTGCCGGCCCGCCTCGACGGCTACGATCCGGCCGATCTCGACGCCGTCGCCGCGGCGGGCGAAGTGGTCTGGGTCGGCGTCGAGTCGCTGGGCGACCGCGACGGCCGGGTCGCCTTGTACCTGGCCGATCATCTGACCCGGCTGCTGCCGCCGCGCGACGACGCCGGGCGGCGGACCGCGGAGACGCACAACGCCACCGCCGGCCGGCCGGCCGGCCGCGCCCGGCCTCAGATTGATCGCGAGCTGTCGGCGCGCGAGGCGGCGATCCTCGAATATCTGCGCACCCGCGGCGCGACGTTCTTCGGGCCGCTGCACGAGGCGGTCGGCGGCGGCTACCC
>JBDTRR010000108.1:0-13932 GCA_039931615.1 Acidobacteriota bacterium | reverse complement strand
CAGCTGACGCAATACCAGCCTTCGTAGACCCCCTCGTAGATGTCGCCGGCGTCCAGGATGCGCGTCGCCAGCGTGGTGACGCCGGCCCGGTGCCGCGGCGCGGTGGTCCGGATGAAATCGTCGAACGAGATGTCGAGCGCCGCCCAGGCCTGGCGGAACACCTCTTCCATCCGGTCGCAGTAGGCCAGCGGATCCAGACCTTCATCGCTCGCCTTCTTGAACACGTTCTGCGAGTGCTCGTCGTTCCCCATCAGGAAATGGGTGTCGACGCCGCACAGCCGCTGGTAGCGCGCGATGACATCGCCGCAGACCTTCTCGTAGGCGGTGCCGAGATGCGGCCGACTGTTGACGTAGTCGATGGCGGTGGTCAGGAAGAACCGGCTCACGATCGCCCCGTCTTGAAGGCCTGCACCGCCAACGCCTGGACCTCCTTGACCGACAGGCTGGCCGAGGCGGCGATTTCGACACAGTCCTCGAACTCGGGCGCCGCGTTGACGACCTGCCCGTGCCGATAGGCGACCTTGAAGCGGACCGGACCGACCGCGGTCTCCACCGTCACCATCTCACGCCGCAGGCATTCACGATCGACCTCGTAGTGCCGCAGCCCGATCGTCGTCGTCTCGCGGAAGACGACATCGGCGATCGCCGGGCGCAGCACCGGCGGTGCGACCACCGTCAGCAGAATGCCCGGCCGGTTCTTCTTCATCTGGATCGGGACGTAAAACACTTCCAACGCCCCCGCCGTGTAGAGCCGTTCCATCGCGACGCCGAAAATCTGCGGGTTCATGTCGTCGATCTCGCACTCGATCACGGTGACGCGATCGGTCTCGCCCTCCGCCGCGGCACGCCCGACCAGGATGCGGAGCACGTTCGGCGTCGACGGGAAATCGCGCTGCCCGGCGCCGTAGCCGACCCGATCGATCGACATCGCCGGAATCGGTCCGTAGGACGTCGCGTAGTCCGACACGATCAAGGCGCCGGTCGGCGTCACCAGCTCGTGCTGCACCTGCCCGGCATAGATCGGCGCGTCGCCGAGCAGGCTCACCGTCGCCGGCGCGGGAACGGGAAAGACGCCGTGCGCTGAATGGACCATGCCGCCGCCGACATTGAGCGGTGAGCAGACAATGGCGTCGGCGCCGAACCACTCCAGCGCGAACACCGCCCCGACGATATCGATGATCGAATCGATGGCGCCGACTTCATGGAGGTGGACCTGGTCGACCGGCATCTGGTGAATCGCCGCCTCAGCGACCGCCAGCCGCTGAAACAATCCCTGCGCCCGGGCGCGGCCGGCCTCGGACAGCGCCGAGCGATCGATCAACGTGAAGATCTCGGGCAGACTCCGGTGCGGATCGGCGTGATGGTGATGCTGGTGCTGGGCGGCAGGTGCCGGGTTGTCGCGGCCTGGGGCCGCGGGCCCGGTCGCGTGTGCGGTGTGCCCGCTGCCCGCCGCGTCGTGCTGGATCGCCGGTGCCGCGCCGTGCTCGTCGACGATGAACCGCGTCGCCGAGACGCCGGCGCGCAGGACCCGGCTGGCGCTGATGTCATAGCCGCCGACCGCCAGGGTGCCGAGCGCCGCCTTGAGCGCGTCGAGCGGCAGGCCGGCATCGAGCAGCGCGCCGAGCAGCATGTCGCCGGAGATGCCGGAGAAGCAGTCGAAATACAGCAGTCTGGACATCAGAACGATCGCGGCGGCCGTGAACTGTGACGGGCGTGAGACATCTGCCAAGTATACGCAATGGTCGAGCGAAGGCAGAGCTGAAGAGCGGATGCGGAAATGTCCGGCGCGGCGCCGACACGGCAGGCCTGAAGGCCTGCACTACGACTGATCTCACATCAAGGTCCGGCTGACCCGCCTCCGTCAAGGCTACGGCGGTCCGCCGAAGCCTTATGGAAGGCGGAAGGCGGCCCCACGTACGTGACTGTCGTAGTGCAGACCTTCAGGTCTGCCCGGCGACGGAGATTTCTCAGAGCGCTCGTGGACTGGCGATTTACATCAGCTGGCCCCGCTCCTTGAAACTCCAGTAGCGGACGTCGCCCAGGATGACGTGATCGACCACGTCAATCCCCATCACCACGCCCGCCGCCGTCAACCGGCGGGTCAACTCGATATCGTCGGCGCTCGGCGTGGGATCGCCCGAGGGGTGATTGTGAAAGACGACGATTGCCGCGGCGCCGCCGACCGCGGCCTCGCGAAAGACCTCGCGCGGCTGGACGGCGGTCACGTTCAAGCCGCCGACCGCCAGCACCGTGGTCCGCAGGACGCGATGCTTGGTATCGAGCAGGACCACGCCGAACTGCTCGACCGGGCGGGCGCCGAAGCGAGGGAGCAGATAGGCGGCGGCATCGCGCGGGGCACGCAGCTGGATGCGCGCGCTCGGCGCGTGGGCGAGCGTCCGCCGGCCGAGTTCGAGGGCGGCGAGCACCTGTGCCGCCTTGACGCGGCCGACGCCGGCAGTCCGTGCCAGATCGTCACAATTCGAACGGACCAGCCCATGCAGCCCCCCGCGTGCCGCCAGCAGCTCGTTGGCAACCGCCAGCGCGTCGGTACCGCGGCAGCCGCTGCCCAGGATCACGGCGACCAGTTCGTTGTCGCCGAGCGCCGCCACACCGTGGCGCGCCAGCTTCTCGCGCGGACGATCGTCGACAGCAACGTGTTTCATGTCAGGCCGGTCGTTCCCGCGTCGGGGTGGCGGATTCGAGCTCCTCCGGAGGCGTATACTTTGCGGATGTTTCCCGGCCAGCGCCGTCTGGCTTTCGCCTGTTTTCTCGTGGTGTTGACGTTGGCGGCCGGATGTGGCGACGACCCTCCCCAGATCGAGATACAACAGGCACAGAGCGCAATCGAGGCGGCGCGCACCGCCGGCGCCGACGAGTACGCGCACGACGAGCTTGCCGCGGCCGAAAGCGCCCTGGTCCGGGCGCGTACGGCGGTAGACGAGCGCGACTACCGGCTGGCCTTGAACAACTCGCTCGACAGCCGCGAGCGGGCGCAGACCGCCTCGGCAGAGGCCGCCAGCGAGAAGGCGGCCGCCCGCGCCGAGGCGGAGCGCGCCCTCGGCGGCGCGGCCGCGACGCTCGCCGACGTGCAGGCCAGACTCAAGGTGGCCCAGGCCGGCGGCGTTCCGGCCGCGAAGCTGGCCGCCGCGCGACGCGGCATCGCCGCCGGCGATCAGGCCCTGCAAAAAGCGCGCGCCGCGTTCAATCAGGGCCGGTTCCGGGCCGTCCCGCCGACCCTGACCGCGCCGATCGCGAGTTTGGCGGTCATCTCACGCGATCTGGAGGGGCCGCCGCGCCAGGCTCCCCGCCGCCCGCGATGATCGGGCAACGCCGGGAAACGGCAGTTTTGGCGATGTCGTTTTGGGGTCGAGTTGCAGATTCAGGAGCGCGGTAGCGGTCCGAGCCACTCGCCGACGCCGATGACCTCGACCCACCCGGTCAGGTAGACGCTGTCCGGCAGCCACTCGACGCGCTGCGCCCCGCCGGGCGCCACGATATCGACGTCGCGGGCCGCACCGCCGAACGAGGCCGCCGCCACCGCCGCCGCGCACGAACCGGTGCCCGACGACTGTGTGACGCCGCAGCCGCGCTCCCAGATCAGGATCCGCACCCGATCCGACGCCTCGACCTCGGCGAACTCGACGTTGGTGCCGCTGGCGAACATGGTGTGATGCTCGAGTGCGGCGCCGAGGCGCCGGAACCGGCCGTCGTCCGGCAGCGGGCCGAGCAGGACACACTGCGGGTTCCCCATGCTGAGCACGACCGCCCGGAGGGACTCTCCGCCGGCCATCAGCGACACCTCCCGGACATCGGCCGGCGGACCCATCGCCGTGCGAAATGTCTGCCGCACGCCGGCGCGGTCAATCCGCGTCAGACGCTTGTCGCCAGCCACCGTGTGAACCGTCACCGCCGCGGTTTCGCGGTCGTCATCACGAAGCAGCAGCGCGGCCAGGCCGCGAATCCCATTGCCCGACACCTCGGCCGGGCTCCCGTCCGAGTTGAGCAGCGTCATCGCCGCGCCATCGGAGGCGGGCGCGTAGAGAATCAGTCCGTCCGCGCCGATGCCGGTGTGCCGATCGCACATCGCCTGCGCCAGCGGCACCGGCGGCAGGTCCCGGACCGCCGACTGGTCGACATAGAGGAAGTCGTTGCCGTAGGCGTGGGCCTTGGCAAATCGCAGCCTCAGGGAATCACCCGGTGAGTGGCCGCTCATTTCCGGCAGAACGCCAGGAGGTGCCAGCCGAAGCGCCGCACCAGCGGACGCGGCAGCGCATTGAACGTCCCGACGAAGCAGGTGTTGAAGACCATCCCCTTCCAGCCGCGGTGCAGCCGGGACTTCACCGGAAATCGCTCCGGCACGATCCTCACATCCCGAAACCCCGCCACCAGACGCTTGAACTCGCCGATGCTGAACTTGAGCAGCACCGGCGCATCGTCATGCTCGAGGCCGACCTTCATCAGCGTCGACAGCGCATTCAGCCAGGAGACCCGGTTGTAGACCTGGAAGATGGCGGCGCCGCCCGGTTTGAGGACGCGCCGGCACTCCTCGACCAGCCGTTTCGGATCGGCGGTGTACTGCACGACGCCGTGCGCGTAGACGAGATCGAACGAGTCGTCGGCAAACGGCAGCCGCTCGCCATCGGCCACCTGGAACTCGCCGTGCAAACCCTGCTGCTCGAAGTTGGCGCGGGCCAGGTCGATCGCCGACCCGGCAAGATCGACGCCCGAGACGAGCGCGCCGCCCTTGGCGAAGCGGGCCAGATCGACCCCCGCACCGCACCCGACCTCGAGCACCTGCCGACCGGCGTAGGCGTCGAAGTCGACCAGTTCGAGCAGGTGATGAAGCTTTTCAAAATGATATTGATCGAGATCGTCGAAAAAGCCGCGCGATCCGACCGGATGCCGCGTGATTTCGAGGTCGTGAATATGGCGGTTCCAGTAGTCGCGAACGGCATCGATGGTCGACACGTTGGAACTATAGCAGCTGGGATGAGAAGGCCGGTCTCTTGAACCGGGTGGTTGGACGCGCCCGGTGATCAGGGGCAGCAGGCCGCTGCTGGAAGACGACTTCCGTTCGCTGTACGATCAGTCTCTTACGCACCTGGCCCATGATCCGCGACCTCGATCGGCTGACCGCCCGGACCTTCGACCTGCTGGTGGTCGGCGGCGGCGTCTACGGACTGGCGATCGCCTACGACGCCGCACAGCGCGGCCTGGCGGTGGCGCTGATCGAGCGCGACGATTTCGGGAGCGGC
The DNA here is from genome assembly GCA_039931615.1 of Acidobacteriota bacterium. Taxonomy (GTDB): domain Bacteria; phylum Acidobacteriota; class Vicinamibacteria; order Vicinamibacterales; family CAVVIG01; genus JAHFUI01. The sequence continues at coordinate 8,677 of JBDTRR010000108.1, read as the reverse complement.
AGCTCGTTCAATCATCTGCGGACGATTCACGGCGGCCTGCGCTACCTGCAGACGCTCGACCTGCGGCGGGCGCGGGAATCGGTGCGCGAGCGGAACACCCTGGCGCGGATCGCGCCGCACGCGGTGCGGCCCCTGCCCTTCGCGCTTCCCCTCTATCGATCGCTGCGCGCGGGCAAGACGGCGATGCGGGCCGGGTTCCTGCTCGATCGCCTCGTCGCGTTCGACCGGAATCGGCGGATCGCCCCGGCGCTTCGGCTGCCGGCCGGACGGGTGGTCCCTCGATCCGAAGCCGCTGAACGTTTTCCCGGCCTGCGGCGGCAGGGCCTGACCGGCGCCGCGGTCTGGTTCGACTACGTCACGGCTGAATCCGACCGGCTGACGTTCGGCTTCGCGACGGCCGCCGACGAGCATGGCGCCGCGCTGGCCAACCACGTCGAGGCCGTGGCGCCGCTGACCGACGGCAGGCGCGTGACCGGGGTACGGGCGCGCGATCGCCCGACCGGCCGCGAGTTCGACATCGGCGCGCAACTGATCGTCAACGCGACCGGCGCGTCGGTCGACGCGCTGCTGGGGCCGCTCGGCATCTCCATGAAGATGCCGCTGTTGAAGGCGATCAATCTGGTGACGCGGCGCGACGCTGGCGACGAAGCCCTCGGCGGACAGACGGCGTCGGGCCGCCATCTCTTCCTGGTCCCCTGGCGCGGCCGCGCGTTGATCGGAACCTGGGAGTCGGCCGCGACGATCGGGCCGGCGCCGGTCGGCGTGGCGGAGGCCGAGCTCGCTCCGTTCATCGTCGAACTGAATCAGGCGTTTCCCGCCCTCGACCTGACGCTGGCGGACGTCAGCCTCGTCCACCGCGGGCTCGTGCCGGCGGTGCCGACCGCCAGTGGCGGCGTCCGGCTCGACGGCCACGAACGGGTCCGCGATCATGCGCTCGACGGCGTGGACGGCCTGATCAGCGTCGCCGGCACCAAGTACACGACGGTTCGAGCGGTCGCCCAGCGGGTGGTCGACCGGGCGATGGCCAAATTGCAGCGCCCGCCGGTGCCGTGCCGGACCGCGACGCATCCGCTGCCCGGCGGCAGCATTCGCGATCTCGCGCTGAGCATCGGCGACGCGCGGCGCGATCACGATGTCGGGCTGCCGAGCGATGCCATCCCCCACCTGGTCACCGCTTACGGATCGCGCTACCGCGACGTGCTCGACCTCGCGCAGGAGCAGCCAGCCTGGCGCACGCGCCTGGCCGACGCCTCGCCGGTGATCGGCGCGCAGCTGATCTGGGCCGCACGGCGCGAAATGGCCGTGACTCTTGCCGACGCGGTGATCCGGAGAACGCCGCTCGGCGCGCTTGGGCATCCCGGCGACGCGGCGATGGCGCGGGCGGCGCAGCTGGTCGGGGACGAGTTGGGTTGGAGCGAAGAGCGGCGACGTGAGGAGATGGCCGCCGTCAAGCGGTTCTATGAGATCAGGTAGCAGATCCCCTGCGAGCTGGGGGCACGAAAGCACGAAGAATTTCCCGATCAGGCCCGTCTGGACGCAGCGTTCGCCTCAGGCGGGCCGTTTCGTGCGTGGACTGTCGTAGTGCAGACCTTCGGGTCAGCCCCGTAAGGCAGGCTGCCGTAGCCGTTGTCGTTGACCGACGCCGGCGCCGGATCATAATGTGTGCGCCAACAGGCAGACCCGATGACCATGGCGTCCCATTTCGACCTCGTCATCACCGCCGATCACGCGAACGCCATCTCCGAGCTCAGGCTCCTTGACGCCAGCGGATGGATCACGGTCCGCCTGAAGGCGGACACGACGAACCAAGGAGGTCAGGCTACCGCTTGAGCAGGATCTTCCGGTACCCGCCGGCGACCAGCGCCGACACATCCGCCAGGATGCGCGGTAGCCGGAATCCGCCCGGGTACACCAGGTAGCGCGGTTCCCACCGCGGGTGGAACTTCTCCTTGTAGGCGCGCAGTCCCTGAAAGTTGTAGAACGGCCCGCCGTGCTCGAACAGGAACGATCCGAACCGGCTCCAGTAGGGCGCCACCGTGGATCGCTCGAATCCCGACAGCGGCGCCATCCCGAGTGAGAACCACCGGTAGCCCTGGGCCTTGCCCCACGTGATCAGGCTGACGAACATCGCCTCCATCACCTCTTTCGGCGCCCCGTCACGGTAGCGCATCAGGTCGACCGACAGCTCGAACTGCTGCGCCCCGGCCAGGATGTTCGCGAACGCGACGATCTCGCCGTTCATCTCGATCACCGCCACCGGACAGCGCGCGAGGTAGCCGGGCTCGAAGAACCCGAGCGAGAATCCCTTCTCGGCGACCGACTTTTCCTGCAGCCACGCCTCCGATACCGCGCGCAGCCGATCGATGATCGGCAACACCGCTCCCGGCTCGACGATGCGGAATGTGGCACCGGCCTTTTCAAGATAACGGATCGCCTGCCGATGCTTCGCGGCGCGGCCGCCGGCGATCGAGAACGCGGCGAGATCGATCCGCGCCTCCTCGCCGAGCTTGACGAACGTCAGTCCAAAGTCGGCATACCGGTGCAGCTGCTCCTTGCCGACCTCGTAGAAGACCGGCACGCCGCTGTAGTCGGCGCAGCGTTCCAGGAACAGGCGCACCAGCGCGGCAATCCGATCCGGCGGACCGACCGGATCGCCGAGCGCAACCCATGTCCGTCCCTGCACGCCGTACATGATGAAGGCGCGGCGCGACTCGTCGAACAGCACTGCCTTGTCGCGGAGGTAGACGAGATTCGGATAGGTCGCCGTCTGGGCGGCGATCACCCGCGCCGCATCAGCGAGATCGGCGTCGCTCGGCTCCTCCACGTCGTGCGGTGATCGCCGGATCAGCAGCGCGAACGCGAACAGCAGCATGACCACGCCGGCCCCGACCGTCCCGCGCAGGAACCGCGACGCCTCGCCGTAGAGCTCGAACTGCCACCACAGCTGGTTCGAGTAGTCGAGATGCTGGTAGGCGAACTCGCCGAGCCCGATCGACGCGCCGAGCGCGGCGGCGACCGCCAGCATCCACCCGATCGAAAAGCGGGTCTCGAAAAACGCCGATCCCCGGTCGAACGCCGGCCGCGCCCGCCAGAGAATCACCAGGACCACCGTCAGGATCGCCGCCTCTTCGTAGTCGACGCCTTTCAGGAGCGAGGCCCCGATGCCGAGCGACATCGCCGCCGCCGCCAGCACGAAGGCGGCATCGAGCCGCCGGGCCAGCCCCTGCGACAGGAGCAGCAGGCCGGCGCCGAGCACGCTCGACAGGAAATGCGACGCCTCGATCACGCCGAGCGGCAGGATCCGTTCGAGCAGCGCCAGCCGGCCGGCGGCCGCCGGTGTCGCTCCAGAAAACAGCAGCACGACGCCGCTGAGAAACGTGAACAGGGCCAGGATGGGTGGCGTCAGCTGGTCGGTCAGGCGGCCGATCAGCGCGCTCAGCCGCGCCGCCTGCGCCCGCCGCTGATGCATCTCGTCGGACACCAGGACCACCAGCGCGATCGTCAACGGCACCAGGTAATACACCACCCGATACACGATCAGCGCCGGCAGCACGGCACCGGTCTCCATGAACGGACCCGCCACCAGCACCATCGTCCCCTCGAAGACGCCGACGCCGCCGGGCACGTGGCTGGCGAGACCGAGGAGCTGGGCGACGACGAACGCACCGAGCAGCACGCCGAAAGGCATGCCGCTCGGCGGCAGCAGGACGTACAGCACCGCAGCCGCCAGCGTCCAGTCGATCGCCGACACCAGCAGCTGCGCGGCAGCGATGGGCGGAGATGGCAGCGGCAGCTCGACGCCGCGGACCCGGATCGGGTGGCGGCGCAACAGCGGCAGCGCCACGTAGGCGAGGCTGGCCGCCATCAGCAGAAGCCCGGCCGGCACGGCGACAGCGCGCGGGATCCCGAGCGCGGTCGACAGCCGGCTGGTCGCCAGGCTGGCGCCGCCAAGCAGCAGCAGGCCGAGCCAGAAGGTGGTCGCATAGGCGACGAAGATCCGCGACAGCTCCGACGGCGTCACCCCCCACCGGGCATAGAAACGGTAGCGGACCGACGTCCCCGACAGCATTGCGAACCCGACGTTGTTGGCAACCGCGTAGGCGAGGAACGACGCCAGCGCAATGCGCTCCCAGCTCAGACGCTTGCCGGCGTAGGCGAAGGCGAGAAAGTCGTAGCCGGTGAGAATCGCGTAGTTCAGCGCCGTCAGCAGCAGGGCCAGCGCGAGGCCGGCGGCCGGCGTGCGCGCCACGTCCCCGCTCAGCTCGTGCCAGGTGACGGCGTGCAGCTCGCGGCGGAGCACCAACACGGCGGCGGCAAACAGCGCCAGGCCGATCAGGGCGGGAAGCGCCCGCTTCAGGCGATCGGACATCGGGTCATTTCGGCGCGCGCTGTTTCACCCAAGCCAAGGCCTCGAACAACCGCGCATCGAACTCGTCGCGATTGTTGCTGAAGCCGTGATCCGAGGCCTTGACGATCCACAGCCGCTTCGGCTCGCTGGCGTTGGCGATGATCCGCTGGATCGCGGGCAGCGGCACGAACTCGTCGGTCGTCGAATGAATCGCCGCCAGCGGCAGCGGCGCGACGTTCCCGGCGAGGCTCGCGGTACTGAACGTCGGCTCGTTCGGCACCCTGTGGGTGAAATAGATCGTCGAATCCTGCCAGCGCCACCCGAGCTCGTTGATGTCCGGCATGCCGATGCCGACGACGCCGCCGATCAGCGCCTTCGTCCGGGCGTCGGTGGCGGCCAGCAGGGACAGCCCGCCGCCTTCTGACACGCCGATCAAGATCGGCTTCTTGCCGGTCGCCCGCGCCGCGAATCCGGCGAGCGCGGCATAATCCTTTGCCTCGCTTTCCGCATCGAGCGTCCGCTGTTTCGAGGTGAAGCTCACCAGGTAGGCCTTGGCGTCGAAGCCGACGACGAAGAAGCCGTGGCTGGCCAGGACGGAGGCGATATGCGGCGCGAGGTGGATCCACCCGCCGTCGCCGGAGGACACGATCACCGGCTCGCCCGCCGGGGGGCCGGACAGGTGCAGCGTCTGGGGCCGGCCGCGCAGATCGAACGGCGCCGGTGCCGGCGCCTGCGCCGCCGCCAACACGAAGACGATCCCGGCGAAGAGTCTCATCGGTCAATCCCACAGCGTGCTACGGCAGTGTAAACGCGTTGAATACGTAGGTCGCGCCCCAGGTGAAGCCAATCGAGGGATCGACGGCCGTCAAGCCGAACGCCAGGCCGGCGTCCAGCCGCACCGTCCCGCGCGTATAACGGGCGCCGAGCTTGAGCAGGCCGCGCGACTCGGTACCCGGAAATGCCCCGCCGGTGCGCGTCGAGACGCGCCCGTTGACCTCGCCGACCAGCTCGGCCTGTTGGGTCATCGCCCGCGCCAGCGACACACCGTACGTCAGCACGTCGTTCTGGCGGTTGCCGACGGTCGGATCGGCGAGGATGCCGACTCCGACGTTGCCGACGACGCGAATCGACTGGACCGTCTTGGCGCCGAGCAACGACATGTAGAAGTCTGTCGTGTCCAGGCCCAGTCCGCTTTCGTTCGAGGCGTTCGGCAGTTTGGTCGCGAAGCGCACTCCGATCGCCGGCCGCCCGATCGTTTCGCCCAGCAGACGGACCTTGGTGGCGATGGTGACATCCTCCGCCGCGTGCGTCGTCGCGCCGGTCGCGGTGACCAGCGCGGCCAACGGCGCGTTCAGGTCGTGATTCTTGACCGCGAGGCGATCGTAGAGGCCGCCGTCGATCTGCAGCTCCGCGATCGAGCTGAGACCGATGCTGACGCCGATCGTCGGGATCCGCCAGAGATTGCCGCTCAGTCCGGAGACGGGATAATGCTGATCGCGGGCGTAGTCGACGCCACCCTCGACCAGCAGCCGTCCGACGCCGATCGGCTCGGGGTCTTCGGTCACCAGCGGACGCTGCTGGGCGACGGCCGGCCGCGCCAGCGCCAGCACGGTGAACACGAGGCACACGCATCGAAGATTCATCCACACCTCATAGGTTTCCGACACCAGAGACGTCGAGGCGACAAGAACGGTTTGCCGGATCGAAGCCCGGCATGACGCACCGATCAAAACCGCTTCCTGCTGTCCAGCAACAGCGTCACCGGACCGTCGTTGACGAGCGACACCTGCATCATCGCCTGAAACTCGCCGGTGGCGACCGTCAGCCCGGCGCGGCGTAGTTCGCGAACGACATCCTCGTACAGCGCCCGGGCGACCGGCGGCGCCGCCGCCGCGTCGAATGACGGCCGCCTGCCCTTCCGGCAGTCTCCCGCCAGGGTGAACTGCGAGACGACGAGCACGCTGCCGCCGGCCTCCTGCACCGATCGATTCAGATGTCGGGTGGGGTCGCCGGGAGTCTCGAAGATCCGCAGCTCGCGGACCTTGGTCGCCAGGTAGAGCACGTCGGCCGGACCGTCTTCCCGCTCGACGCCGACCAGCACCACCAGCCCGGCAGCAATCTGCCCGATGGTCGCGCCGCCGACCGCCACCGATGCCGACGAGACGCGCTGAACGACCGCTCTCACGTCGTCCCGGTGACCTCCCGCGCGCGGAAGACGCGGAGGGCGCGCGGATCGCCGGCCGGCCCCGGCCGGACACCGCCGAGAGGCGGATTGAGCGGAGTGTGATCATCGGCGGCACTGGCCTCGAGGGTGGCGATGCGCACGTTCTCGCGCGCCCGCAGCTCCGCCGGAGGATTCAAGCGCGTATCGAGGAGATGGCGCGGCGCCACATTCGACAGCGCCTTCAGCATCGACTGCCTGACGCCGGGATGCTCCATCTCCAAATCCATGATCAGACGCTTGGTGCGCTGCCGCTGGAGACCCAGATCGCCGCAGGCCGGACAGCAGCAGCCGATGATCGGCAGCTCGGACTGCCTGGCGTACTGCCGTGCTTCCTCCTCGCCGACGTAGACCAGCGGCCGAATCACCACATGCGCGCCATCGTCGGAGACCAGCTTGGCCGGCATCGCCTTCAGCGCGCCGGCGAAGAACAGATTCAGCAGCAGCGTCTCGATGAAGTCGTCGGCGTGATGGCCAAGCGCAATCTTTGTCGCGCCAACCTCGGTCGCGATGCGGTAGAGCACGCCGCGGCGCAGGCGGGCGCAGAGCGAACACGGCGTGGCGTCCGCCTCGAGAATGTCCTCGATCACCTCGCCGATGGCGGTGTGTTCGATGCGGTACTCCCAGCCGCGGGCGGCGCAGGTGCTGGCGATGACGCCGTGCTGGTAGTCCTGGTAGCCGGAGTCGACGTTGACGGCGATCAGCGAGAACCGGATCGGCGCCCGCTGCCGCAGCACGTCGAGAATCTGCAGCAGCGCCCAACTGTCCTTGCCGCCCGACAGACCGACCATGACGCGGTCGCCGTCCTCGAGCATGTGATAGTCGATGAGCGCCTTCGTCGTCTTCTTCGCCAGCCGCGACTCGAGCTCGCTGCGGTATCCCATCGGCTGATTCTATCTGGTCCGCGGCGGCGGAACACCAGACAACCGCGTCGCCCGCCACGCTCGCGGCGGCGGCACGGCGCGCCGATCTCCGGCCCTGATCGGACGATTGATCAGACGATCACCAATCGCTGCACCGCGGCCGGCCACGTCAACGCCGCAGCGCGAGCCGCGGCGGCACTACCGAGCCGCTCCGCCAGGCCGACATCCTCCATCAGGCGGGCGATCGCCCCGGCCATCGCCGCCGGCGTCGGATCGCAGACCAGTCCGGTCTCGCCGTCCCGGACCAGCTCCGCCGGACCACCGCTGTCGGCACTCGTGATCACCGCTTTGCGCGACGCGAACGCCTCGACCGTCACAAAGCCATAATCTTCGTCGAGTGGCGCAAAGCAGACGGCGCGGCAGCGCGCCAGGTGATCGAGCATCGTCTCGTCGGGGATCCTCCCGAGCAGCATCACCCGATCCGACAGCCCGAGCGCCGCGATCAGTCGTTCCAGATCGACGCGGCTGCCGCCCTCGCCGGCGATCACCAGCCGGACGTGGCGCGCCGCCGGCTCCGCCAGCGCACGAACCAGGAGATCGAGTCGCTTGAGCGGCGTCAGCCGCGAAACGGCAAACAGGTAATCGCCGTATTCCTCACACCGATAGGCGCGCGGCGGCGGCGGCGGCAGGAGCACATCTGCCGGCACGCGGAGTGCGGCCAAACGGCGCTGCACCGTTCGTGACTGTGCGACGACGTCGGTGACGTTGTGCGTCAAGAGCCAGCGATCGACGGCGTGGATCGCCACGCGCTTGACACGCTCCTTGATGCGGCCCCGCCATGACAGGGCTGCCGCGAAGCGGGACCACAGGTCGTAATACTCCCGCATCGTGTGATTGAGCCAGCAGACGTGGGCTGGATGCCGGACGGCGTAGCTGGGAAATCGCAGGCTGATGACCTGATCCACCCGCCGCCCGGCGGCGCGATGCACGTCGGTCCGCCAGGTGGCGGCGTAGGCCGACGCCTGGCGGCCGAACTGGCAGTCGGGCGTGATGACCAGATGGGCGTCGTGGCCGCACTCGCGCGCGGCCGCCACCAGCGACCGGGCAATCACCAGATGCCCGCCCTCAGTCGACGGCGGACTGGATGTCACGACGGCAATGCTAGGCATCCGGGACGTTCCTGTTGCCGTTTGCCTTCTGCCTTTTTCCGTTTAGCGTATCGCCACCACACGTGCGGGAACGCCG
>JBDTRR010000107.1:0-14038 GCA_039931615.1 Acidobacteriota bacterium | reverse complement strand
GTTTCCTGAACGACCGATTGTTGGCGTCGGCGCGGTCGTGCTCGATGGCGAAGGCCGGCTGCTGCTGGCGAAGCGGGCGCACGCGCCGCTGAAAGGTGAGTGGAGCCTGCCCGGCGGCGGGGTCGAGCTCGGCGAGACGCTCGAGGCGGCGGTGGCTCGTGAAGTGCGCGAAGAAACCGGGCTAGTGGTCAAGGTTGGACCGGTCGTCGAGGTACTCGATCGCATCGAGCGGGCCGACGACGGCCGCGTCGAGTATCACTTCGTCATCATCGACTACCTCTGCTACGCCACCGACCAGCGTCTGACCTGGGGCTCCGACGCCGCCGACGCCCGGTGGGTGCGGCCGGACGAACTGGCCGACTTTCGTCTCACCGCCAAGGCGACCAGCGTGATCCACAAGGCGCTCGCCCTCGACGCGGCGAAATGATCAGTCCTTCGGCTTCCAGAAAAAGTAGACCGGCACGCCGAGCAGGACGATGATCAGGCCCGGCCATGTCGTCGCCGTCCGGTAGACGAAGAGCACCAGCAGGATACCGGCGGCGCCCGCGATGTAGAGGGCCGGGACCAGCGGGTAGCCCCAGGTCCGATACGGCCGCTCGGCGTCGGGACGCGTCAGGCGGAGTCGAAACACGCTGGCAATGGTCAGGATGTAGAAGATCAGGGCGGCGGAGATCACGTAATCGAGCAGGTTGCTGTAGAGATTGCCGTAGGCGCGGGTCGCCGGATCGTAGGTTCGCGGCAGCACCAGGAATGCCGCCCACGCACCCTGCAGGACCAGCGCCGAGGCCGGAACCCGGGCGCGATTCAACACGCCCGCCGATCGGAAGAACAGGCGGTCGCGGGCCATCGCGTAGGAGGTGCGGGCGCCGGCGAGCACCAGGCCGTTGGTGCAGCCGAACGTCGAGATCATGATGCCGATCGCCATGATCGTGGCGCCCAGGCCCGGGAAGATGACGTCGAGCGTCGCGGTGGCGACGCGGTCGCTCGGCGCGTGCTGGATGGCGTCGAACGGCAGCGTCACCAGATACGCGACGTTGGCGAGCAGATACAGGCCGATGACGGCGATGGTCCCGAGCGCCAGCGACAACGGAATGTTCCGGCGCGGGTCCTTGACCTCGCCGGCGGTGAACGTAATGTTGTTCCAGGCGTCGGCCGAGAACAGCGAGCCGGTCTGGGAGACGCAGATGGCGACCAGCAGCCCAAACCCGGAGAGCGCATTCAGGCCGGGCACGATGTCCACCGTGCCGCGTTGCGCCCACAGGTTGCCGAAGTTGTCGGCTACCGCGGTCTGATTCCAGCCGACCAGCAGCCCGAGCAGGATCAGTCCGACCAGGGCGCCGGTCTTCGCCGTCGTGAAGACGTTCTGGACGATGCGCCCGTACTCCAGGCCGCGCGTGTTGGTCCAGGTGAGCAGCGCGATCATCAGGATGCCCACCAGCTGGGTCGTCGACAGCGACAGCGCGTAGCCGGTGGACAGGTGGAGCGGTGGAATCAGGTAGTGGTCTTCGGCAATCCACGGCACCAGCACGCCGGAATACCGCGCGAAACCGACCGCGACCGCGGCGATGGTGCCGGTCTGGATGACCAGGAACAGCGTCCAGCCGTAGAGAAAACCCCACAACGGCGAGAAGGCTTCGCGGAGGTAGACGTACTGTCCCCCGGCGCGGGGCATCATCGCCGCCAGCTCGCCGTACGACAGCGCCCCGACAATGGTCAGGGCCCCGGTCAGCAGCCACGCCAGCAGCAGCCAGCCGGCGCCGCCGACGTTGCGCGCCATCTCCGCCGAGACGATGAAGATGCCGGAGCCAATCATCGATCCGACGACGACCATCGTCGAGTCGTAGAGGCCGAGACCGCGTGTGAACTCGGTATCGAGGGTCGTCCCCGCGGCGGTGGAAGTGGCCATCATTTGATCCTGCGTTGAAGCCTGGGAAAGTCCCGGCGCGACTTTCAGCACAGCTGCTAAGATGCTACAACTTTCCGATGTCTTTTACCCCGGACCGGGACACGGCGTGGCGCCTGCTCACCGAGTACACGAAGGGCGAGAGCCTGTTGAAGCACGCGTTGGGTGTCGAGGCCGCGGTGCGCGGCTATGCGCGGCGGTTCGGCGAGGACGAAGAGGGCTGGGGCGTGGTCGCGCTGCTGCACGATTTCGACTACGAGCGCTGGCCGAGCCTCGACGATCATCCGTTCCGCGGCAGCGAGATCCTGCGGGAGCAGCACTACCCCGAGTGGATCATCCGCGCCATCCTGTCGCACGCGGACTACTCCGGCGTCCCGCGCGACGGCCTGCTGGAGAAGACACTGTTTGCGTGCGACGAGCTGGCCGGATTCGTCACCGCGGCGTCATTGGTCAGGCCGAGCCGGAGCGTCCTCGATCTCGAGCCGCAGTCGGTGGTGAAGCGGATGAAGGACAAGGCGTTCGCGCGCGGGGTGAAGCGGGAAGATCTGGTGGCGGGCGCCGAACTGCTCGGTCTGCCGCTCGAGGAGCACGTCGGCAATGTGATCGGCTTCATGCGTGAGCGCGCCGAGGTGCTCGGGTTGCGGGGGAGTCTCTGACGGCTTTCAGTCCCGGAGTGTCGGCGGCGGGCGGAGCGCGCGGACCTTTTCGCGCCGGCCGGCCGTATATCAAACTGCATGCCTGACGTCGATCCGGTCGTCACGCTCGAGAACGTCACCGTCGGTTACGGCAAGAGCGTCGCGCTGCGCGAGGTATCCGCGTCGCTGGCGGCGGGGGCGGTCGGCCTGCTCGGACCGAATGGCGCCGGCAAGAGCACGATGATCAAGTCGCTGCTCGGGTTCCTCCGACCAACGACCGGCCGGATGCGGGTGCTGGGGCTGGACGTCGCGACCTCGCCGATCGAGATCCGCGCCAGGGTCGGCTACATGCCAGAGAGCGAGGCGCAGATTCCCGGGATGAACGCGGTGTCGTTCGTCGCGTATTGCGGCGAACTGGCCGGGTTGCCCCGCGTCGATGCGATGCAGCGGGCGCACGAGGTGCTGTTCTACGTCGGCCTCGGCGAGGCGCGCTATCGCAATGTCGAAACCTATTCGACCGGGATGAAGCAGCGGATCAAGCTGGCCCAGGCGCTGGTCCACGATCCCGATCTGCTGTTCCTCGACGAACCGACCAACGGCATGGATCCGAAGGGCCGCGACGAGATGCTCGAGCTGGTGCACGACCTCGGACACAACAAGGGTGTCAATCTGATCCTCTCCTCGCACCTGCTGCCGGACGTCGAGTACACCTGCGATCACGTCGTGGTGATGGACAAGGGCCGGGTCGCCGTGCAGGGCCCGATTGACGGGCTGAAGCAGCCGCGCGGCCGCGTCTTCGAGCTGCGCGTCAAGACGCGAAACGGCGATCTGGACGCGTTCCTGGCCCGGCTGCGCGCCGCCGGCCTGGACTGTCACGCCACCGACGAGGACATCATGCGGGTCTTCGTGCCGGGCGATGCCGGCGCCCGCGATCTGTTCGCGCTGGCGGCGGCCGAAGACGCGCAGGTGCGGCACCTCCGCCCCAGCGTGCCGACCCTGGAGGACGTGTTCGCCAACGCGGTAGGTGAACAGTGAAACGTGAAAAGGCAACAGGCACAAGGCAGAAGGAAAGTTGCCACTGTTTCCTTTACTTTAGCCTTCACGGTCGCCTTTTTCCTGCTGCCTTCTGACTTCAAGTGCCGATCCACGATCAGGGCTATCGGCGCTACGGTGGCGGGCGGGCGCCGCGTGGGCGGGCATGGGCGGTCATTGCCAATGCCGGCATCCGGACGATGCTGGCGAAGCGCGCCTTCCTGGCGCTGCTGCTCGTCTCGTGGTTTCCGTTTTTCGTCCGCTCCGTGCAGATCTACGCGGCGGCCAACCTGCCGCAGGCCGCCTTTCTCGCCCCCACGCCGGAGATGTTCCGGCAGTACCTCGAGCAGCAGGAAGTCTTCGTTTTCTTCATCACCGTCTACACCGGCGCCGGCTTGATCGCCAACGACCGTCGCGCCAACGCCTTGCAGATCTACCTCTCCAAGCCGCTGACGCGGGCCGAGTACGTATTCGGCAAGCTGGCCATCCTGATGGCGTTCCTGCTGCTCGTGACGTGGCTGCCGGCCATCGTGCTGCTGGTCGTGCAGATCCTGTTCGCCGGCAATTTCCAGTTCTTCACCAGCAACCTCTACCTGTTCCCGGCGATCACGGTCTTTTCGTTCATCCAGGTGGTGACGGTGGCCACCGCGATGCTCGCGCTGTCGTCGCTGTCCAACAGCAGCCGCTACGTCGGGATTCTCTACGCGGCGCTGCTGTTCTTCAGTCAGGCCCTGTTCGGCGTGCTGCGGTTCGTCGCCGGCAACACCAGCCTGTCCTGGATCTCGATTCCGTTCGACCTGAACCAGGTCGGCGACGCGATCTTCCGGCTGCCGCTGCGCTACGACACACCGTGGGCGGTCTCGCTGGCGGCGCTGGTCGCGGTGGTCGCGCTATCCGGCGTGGTGCTCGAGCGGCGGGTGCGCGGCGTCGAGGTCGTGGCGTGATCGGCGGCGCTGCGCCGATCGTCGCCGCCACCCACCTGTCGAAGTGGTACGGCCAGGTGATCGGGCTGAACGATGTCACGCTGACCCTTCCACCGGGGATTACCGGCCTGCTCGGTCCCAATGGCGCCGGCAAGTCGACCTTCATGAAGCTGATTACCGGTCAGCTGCGGCCGAGCAAAGGCGATATCACCGTGCTCGGCGAACCGATCTGGGGCAATCCCGGGCTCTATTTCCGGATCGGTTTCTGCCCCGAGCAGGATGCCTTCTACGAGCGGATGACCGGATTGGAATGGGTCAGCGCGCTGATGCGGTTGAACGGCGTCAGTGAGCAGCAGGCCGGCGATCGCGCCCGCCGGGCGCTCGAGATGGTCGATCTGCTCGATGCCGGCGGCAAGAAGATCGGTGCCTACAGCAAGGGGATGCGGCAGCGGGTCAAGCTGGCGCAGGCCCTGGTGCACGATCCCGATCTGCTGATCCTCGATGAACCATTGTCCGGCATGGATCCGATCGCGCGCCGCAAGACGATTCGGCTCATTAAAGACTGGGCCCGCTCGGGCAAGAGCATCATCGTCTCGAGCCACATCCTGCACGAGATCGAGTCGATGACCGCCAACATCCTGCTGATCAATCAGGGGCGGATTCTCGCCGAAGGCAACGTCCACCAGATTCGCGATCTGATCGACGAGCATCCGCACACCGTCTTCATCCGCGCCGACCAGCCGCGCGCGCTGGCGCGCGAATTCCTCGCTGCCGAGGATGTCCTGAGCCTGCGGTTCGAAGCGGCGGCGGTGGTGGTGCAGACGGCGCGGCCCGACCGCTTCTACGCCCGTCTCACCGCACTGGCGGCGAGTGGCGAGCTCGGGACCATCCATGAAGTGACCTCGCCGGACGACAACCTGCAGGCGGTGTTCCAGTACCTGGTGAAATCGTGAGCGCGGACAACTCCCCGGTGGCGGTGGACGATCGGCCGGCGCCCGTCGACAGCGGCGGGCTGGCGGGTCCAGGCCGACCGGCGGCGCCCTCGCTGATCGCGTCGTCGCTGCGCATCTGCGAACTGTCGCTCGGCCAGATGATCTGGTCGCGGCGATCGGTGTTCCTGGCGCTGCTGCTCGGCGGTCCGGTGGTGCTCGCCGCCGCGATCCGGATCGTCACGGCGACGACGCCGTTCTGGCGGTTTTCCATCAACGGCGCCAGAGTGGGCGGGCCGGCGCTGTTCGGGATGATGATGTGGCTCTTGTACATCCGCTTCATCGTGCCGGTACTGGGCGTGTTCTACGGGACCGCGCTGATTGCCGACGAGGTCGAGGACAAGACCATCACCTATCTGTTCACGCGGCCGCTGCCGCGCGGCGCCGTGCTGATCGGAAAATACCTCGCCTATCTGGCGTGCACCGTCCTGCTGGTCCTGCCGTCGGTCGTGCTGGTGTTCTTCCTGATCGTGCCGCTTGGCGGCGGCCGCATCGGCGAGGCGTTCCCCGCCCTGCTGATCGATCTCGGCATGCTGGCCGCCGGGCTGATTGCGTATGGCGCCGTGTTCGCCTGGGTTGGTGCGCGGCTGAAGCGGCCGCTCGTCATCGGGCTGGTGTTCACGTTCGGCTGGGAGCCAGCGGTGCTGCTGTTTCCCGGATACCTGAAGCAGCTGACGGTTGCCTACTACCTGCAGGCGCTGGTTCCCCACGCGATGCCCCAGGATTCCGCCGTCAGCATCCTGATGCAGGTGTTCCGCGAGGTGCCGCCGGCCGGGACCAGCCTCGTCTACCTGGCCGGAATTGTCGCCGTCGCCCTGTGGTTCGCCGCGCGCGCGGTCGAGCGGCGCGAATATGTGCTCGAACAGTGATATTGCAGTCGCGCTGTCCCGAACGGAACAGGATCCGAGTATCATCCGTATAACCGTTACGAGGAATCATGACGTCAAAAACCCGATATTTCGTCATCTTTTCGTTGTCGATCCTGATCGTCGGCGTCGGTACCGGGCTGACCGCCTACTACGTCGGGTTCCCCGCCGGAGCGGCGGCCGCCGCCGCCAACGATGAGCTGCGCCTGGTGTCGAGCAACGCGACGGTCGTGGCGTACGCCGACGTCCAAAAGGTCATGACCTCCGAGCTGAGGCAGCGCCTCCGCCGCGCCCTTCCCAATCAGGAGAATGGCCGGCGGGAATTCCAGAATCTTACCGGCATCAACATCGAAACCGACATCACGCACGTGATCGCCTTCGTCGAGCCAAGCGCGGCATCAGGGCTGCCTGGTGCCGGCATGGTGCTGGCGAGCGGCCTGTTCGACGAGACGAAAATCGAGTCGCTGATGCGTGAGCACGGCGCGACTGTCGAGACCTACCGGGACAAACGTCTGATCGTGGCCCCGCAGCACGCCCGGCAGGCGCCGCCGGTCAACGACGGGCCCGCCGCAGGGCCGGTGGCCGCTCAGCCAGAATTTGCGCTGGCCTTCTTGAGGCCGGGGCTGGTGGCGGTCGGCACCGCCCAGTCGATCAGGCAGGCCGCCGACCTCGAACATGGCGGCCAAAATATCACCGATAACGCCGAGATCATGAACCTCATCCGCTCGATCGACTCAGGCAATGCCTGGGCGGTCGGCCGGTTCGACGCGCTTCAATCGGCCGCGAAACTCCCGCCGGTCCTCAGTCAGCTCCCCTCGATTACCTGGTTCTCCATTACAGGACAGATCAACGAGACGATCAGCGGCACGCTGCGAGCCGAAACCCGCGATGATGCGGCGGCGAAGAACCTCCGCGATGTCATGAACGGCTTTCTGGCACTGGCCAGGCTGCAGGCGGGATCGAAGCCGGAACTCCAGACGCTGGCTCAGTCGCTACAGCTCGGCGGTACCGGTAAAACCGTGGAGCTTTCGTTCGTCGTGCCTGGGGCGATCTTCGATTTGATCGAAAGCGCCGGCAATCAGGCTCGCCAGAAGCAGCCGGCGCACTAGCATTCCGGTCTTCCGACCGTTCGCCAACCCGACCGTCCGCGGCCTTCAGTACGAAGTCGTGAATCTGAAGTAGTGCAGACCTTCAGGTCTGCCAGACACGGCAGGCCTGAAGCCTGCACTACTTCGTCTTCCACACTCCCAAAGCCACACCCCACGTTCATGGAATGCAGCGCAGAATTCCGGCTGAAGCCGGATCCCACGGACGCGTCCGAGCAGGAGGCGTGACGCTGCCCCATGACAATCCAACAAATGCTTGATTCTGGAGTGGGTGAGCGATTGGGGGGCGTGCGGCAGAGTATGCGCAGGAAGAGCAGAAGGACCGGCGCCGTCCTGGCGGCGCCGATCACAACGGGCTGATCGAACTTCAGTTCATCAGCTCGACGGGTTTCGGGGTGAACAGATCCGTACCTGGGAAATCGGGCGTGTCCTCATCGTCGTCGATGTCGGTTTCGTAATCGTTGGTGTAGGTCAGAACCGGGATGGCGCGAGTTTCGGCGTCCAATTTCAGCATCGAGAGCACTTGCAGCCCGTCCATGTCGTCCATCCGGACGAACAATATGACCAGATCCGGGTGCACCCGTTTGATTTGTGAATAGGCGTGCGCTCTGGATTCCGCGAAGACCACATCGTATTGCCCGCCGTCGAGGACCGTCTCGAGCAGTCCCAGTATCTCGGGACTGCCGTTCACGATCACCACTTTCTGCGCAGTGGCCGACGGGTCGGGCCCCGAGGGGAGCGTGAGAGGTTGGGCGATAGCTGCGTTCAGCATCGGGCGTCTGCCTCCAGTGGACACCCCGGGTTATTCAGAAACCATGCCACGAGATCGCGGCGGGAATGCTGCTGTTTCCGAAGGCATTCTCCAACGCCGCCGCGAACATCGCGATTCTGACTACAAAAGGTGCGGTTCTCGCTTCGGGCGGAATCCACCGGAGCTTTCGCTTGTTGCGGCCGCAGCGCGGGGTACGTCACTCTCAGCGCATGACAACCACAGCGGGCAGCGTCTCGCAACCGACCGTGTATCACAACTACATCGACGGCGCGTGGGTGGCGTCAGTTTCGGGCGATCTCTTCGAAAACCGTAACCCGGCCGACACCGGCGACCTGATCGGACTGTTTCAGCAGTCCAGCCGCCCCGACGTCGAGCAGGCGATTGACGCCGCCCGCCGCGCCTACCGGCACTGGCGGCTGGTCCCGGCACCGCGCCGCGGCGAGATCCTGTTCCGCGCCGTACAGCTGCTGGCAGCCCGCAAAGAGGCGCTCGCCCGCGACATGACCCGCGAGATGGGCAAGGTGCTGGACGAGACCCGCGGCGATGTCCAGGAGGCCATCGACATGACCTACTTCATGGCTGGCGAGGGTCGCCGTCTCCATGGCCAGACGACGCCGTCAGAGCTCCGCGACAAGTTTGCGATGTCGATCCGGCAGCCGCTCGGCGTCTGCGCCGTCATCACGCCGTGGAACTTCCCGATGGCCATCCCGTCGTGGAAGATCATTCCGGCGCTGGTCTGCGGCAACACGGTCGTGTTCAAGCCGGCGACGCTGACGCCGCTCTCCGCCACGAGCTTCGTCGCGATCCTGGCCGAAGCCGGCATCCCCCCTGGCGTCGTCAATCTGGTCACAGGCGGTGGCGGGGCCGTGGGTGATCCGATGACCTCCAGCGACGACGTGCGCGTCGTCTCGTTTACCGGCTCAACCGACGTCGGCCGGACCGTTGCCAGGACGGTGGCGCCATCGTTCAAGAAGCTGCATCTCGAGATGGGCGGCAAGAATGCCATCATCGTCATGGATGATGCCAACCTGGAGCTGGCGGTCGAGGGGTGTCTGTGGGGCGGGTTCGGGACGACCGGGCAGCGCTGCACGGCGGCGAGCCGCGTCATCGTGCACGAGTCGGTGTACCGGGCGTTTCTCGACGCGTTCGTCGCCCGCGCCAACGCGCTCCGGGTCGGCGACGGCCGCGATCCCGCCATGCAGATGGGCCCGACAGTCAGCGACGGGCAGCTGAAGACCGTGGAGGAGTATGTCCAGATCGGCCGTGATGAAGGCGCCCGGCTGGTCTGTGGCGGTGAGCGCCTGACCGACGGCCTTCGGGCCAGGGGGCATTTTCATGCGCCCACCGTCTTTGCCGATGTCGACCCATCGATGCGCATCGCCCAGGAGGAAATCTTCGGTCCGGTGGTGTCGGTGCTGCGCTGCCGGTCGGTCGATGACGCGGTTGGGATCGCCAACGGCGTGAAGTACGGACTGTCCGCGTCGATCTACACCCAGGACGTCAACCGGGCGTTCGCGGCCATGCGCGATCTCGACACCGGCATCTGCTATGTGAACGCGCCGACGATCGGCGCCGAAGTGCAGCTGCCGTTCGGCGGGACCAAATCGACCGGCAACGGCCATCGCGAGGCCGGTACCGCGGCGCTCGAGGTGTTTTCCGAGTGGAAATCGATCTACGTCGATTTCAGCGGCCGCCTCCAGCGGGCGCAGATTGATGCGCCGGAGCCCTGAACCGTTCACCTGCCCGAGCCCGAGGTCAAGCCATGCGCATCGCGGTCATACCCGGAGACGGCATCGGTGTCGACGTCACCGCCGAAGCGGTCAAGGTGGTGCGCGCGGTCGGCCAGGCATTCGGCCGCGCCTTCGATCTCGAGCTGCTGCCCTACGGCGCCGATCACTATCTCGAGACGGGAATCAGCCTGCCGCCCGGCGGCTACGCGATGCTGCGCGACGGGTTCGACGCCATCTTCATCGGTGCGCTCGGCGATCCGCGCATTCCCGACATGCGGCACGCCCGGGACATCCTCCTCGGCACGCGCTTCGAGCTCGACCTCTACGTGAACTACCGTCCAGTGCGGCTGCTGCACGAGCGCCTGTGCCCGCTGAAGGACCGCGGTCCGTCCGACGTCAACTTCGTCGTCTTCCGCGAGAACACTGAAGGCGCCTACGTCAACGTCGGCGGGCGCTTCAAGCCCGGCACCGACGATGAGATTGCGATCCAGGAGGAAATCAATACCTATAAAGGTGTGCACCGGATTGTCAGGCATGCGTTCGAGTACGCGGCCGCGCACGGGCTGACCAGGGTCTGCATGGCGGACAAGAGCAATGCGATGACCCACGGCCATGCGCTCTGGCAGCGGGTGTTCTGGCAGCTGGCCGCCGACTACCCGGGCCTGCAGCCGACCCATCTTTTCATCGATGCGCTGGCGATGCAGCTGATCAAGAACCCGGGCCAGTTCGAAGTGATCGTCACCAACAACATGTTCGGCGATATCGTGACCGACATCGGCGCCCAGCTGCAGGGTGGGCTGGGTCTGGCCGCGTCCGGCAATCTGCATCCGGGGAAGACGTCGATGTTCGAGCCGGTCCACGGATCGGCGCCGAAATACGCCGGAAAGAACGTCGCCAATCCGGTCGGGGCGATTCTGTCCGCGGCGCTGATGCTCGACCACCTCGGCCTCGTGGCGGAAGCGGCGGCGATCGAGGCAGCGGTGAAGGACGCCGTGGTCACCGGGCAGGGCACGGCCGAGATCGGCGGCACACTCGGCACGCGCGAGACCGGGGACCACATTGCGCGTCTGATCCTGGCGGCGCGATGACCGCCGGCTCGCCCGGAATTGGTGCGCCGCGCCGCCGGGAACAGGCCGGCCGGTGGAAGTGCGAGGATGATCGGTAGAATAAGGTCATGCAGGAGCTAATCGAACAGCTGCTGGTCGAGCTGGGTGAGGACCCGAGCCGGGAGGGCCTGCTCAATACCCCGAAACGGGTGGAGAAGGCCCTGAAATTCCTGACCAGCGGCTATGGCGCGGATATCGACACGGTCCTGAACGGTGCCTTGTTCACGGTCGACTACAGCGAGATGGTGATCGTCAAGGACATCGACTTCTACAGTCTGTGCGAACATCATCTGCTGCCGTTTTTCGGCAAATGTCACGTCGCCTACCTGCCGAGCGACAAGGTCATCGGCCTGAGCAAGATTCCCCGCATTGTCGATGTCTTCAGCCGGCGCCTGCAGGTCCAGGAGCGCCTGACCAACCAGATTGCCGGCGTCATTCGCGACAAGATCGCGCCGGTCGGGGTGGCGGTCGTGCTGGAGGCCACCCATCTCTGCATGTCGATGCGCGGCGTCGAAAAACAGAACTCGTTTGCGGTGACGAGCGCCATGCTCGGCGCGTTTCGCGACAATGCCCGCACCCGCATGGAGTTTCTCGAGCTGATCAAGCTGCGGACGGCGGGTCCGCCTTCTGGAGACTCGGCGCGGACCGGCCTCGCCTACATCGGGGATGACTAACGTGCACCGCTTCCTGGTCTTGACACTTGCGCTCGTCGTCGCCGCGGCAGCCCCGGCATCAGGGCAGGGGCGCAGAGCGGGACAGAAGGCGGCCCCGGCGCCACCACCGCCGCCGATCAAGGGTGTTCCCGAGATGACCTGTCCGACGCCGCTCGGAGTAGGCGTCAGGACGAGGCTGGCGTTCTGCGACATCCTGACCGGCCGCGACCCGGCTGCCGGGATGCTGATCGTGCTGCCGCCGCACACCGGTCCGGTCACCCTGACCTTCGATCTGCACAACCGGCATACCTATTCCGAGGAGCAGATCAAGACCAACCGCGCGTTCGCCCGCTACACGGCCACCGTCGGGGTCCTGACCATGGACAACACGCTGATCAGCCGGGCGGTGGTGCAGAACGAATTCCGCAAGCCGGCGGATCTGATCGACCGGATCGGCGGCGGGGCCGGCCCTGGCGGCGTCAAGGCGGTGGCGCCGACGGGGAGCGAATCGATCGTCATCACCCTGCCTGAAGGCGAAACCCAGGTCAGTATCCTGGGTGAGAAGCTCACCTACGAGCGGGCCGACGGCGCCGCGACGTATACGTCCCCCGGGCGTCCGATCGCCATCGTCAGCAACCTGATGATTGAATATCGTCCCGCCCCGCCGCCGAGGCAGGTGCCGGCCAAGGCGCCGCCGCGAAAAAAATAGCGGCGGCAAGACAGTGGATGGTCCGCCTGAAGCCGGACCCACATACAGAGGGTCGATATCGGCGCGGATCGGGATCCGCGCGTCAGGCGGCCGCCGCCGCCATCGCCAGGCAGGCCCAGCCGAGCAGGAACGCGACGCCGCCGATCGGGGTGATCGCCCCCAGCACCGTGACGCCGGTGAACGCCAGCAGGTAGAGGCTGCCCGAGAACAGGACGATGCCGGCGGTCATCAGCCAGCCGGCTGACACGATCAACCAGCCGCTCATGCGGGTTGCGATCAGCCCGATCGCCAGGATGGCGAGGGCGTGATACATCTGGTACCGGACCCCGGTTTCGAACACGACCAGCATCTCCGGAGACAGCCGGCCCCGAAGCGCGTGCGCGCCGAAGGCGCCGAGCGTGACGCCGGCGAACCCGGCGAGCGCGCCGACAAGCAGAAACGTACGATCCATGGGTGGATCATAGCTGGTCTGGGATCGGACTGGCGCTGGGGCTGGGGTTGGAGGCTGGTGAAAAAGAAAAAGGGCCGGCAGTTGCCCGCCGGCCCTTCCTGGTCCTTGGTTCCTGGTCCCAGTCCCTAGCCTCTCGTCCCTGGGCCCCAGATTTACGTCGTCGGCTTGTGCAGCACCGGCTGGACGTCCTGCGCCTTCCGCTTGCTGCCGAGCCCCTGGATCTGCAGCGTCGGCTGCTCCTTGAGCACGTGCTGGGCGTAGAGCTTGGCCATCTCGGAGTGGTGCGCCGCTTCCTTGGCGAGTTCCTCGGGGGTCTTGAGCTGCTTGCGCGAGGCGGCCTTTTCCTCGCGGGCATTCTTGGCGATGCCGAGCACGTCGAGGTCGGTCTGCGCGCCCGCCGCCACGGCTTCGGCGTTGAGCTTGAGCGAGTGCTCGGTCGAGGTCAGCGGCACGGCCTTGTTGCCGGCGAAGATCTCGTGCCGGCCGTGCTCGTCGTACCACTTGGTCAGCGTCGCCGTCATGTGCATCTTCTCGATGATGTTGCGCCAGCCGACGCCGGTGTTGTAGGCGCAGAAGGAGATTTCGCCCTGCTGCGTCGCGTACGGAATGATGCACATCTCGGTGCGGCGGAAGTCGTAGTTGAACAGGTCCTGGAACCACATTCCGGCAATGAACAGGAAGTTCCAGCGATCGGCGCGGCGCTTGGCGATGTCGGCCTTGGTCCGGTTGCCTTCGACCTTGCCGTACTTGCCCTGCTCGGCGGCCTTGGTCGCGCCGAACGTCTTGTCGAACTTCTTCAGCAGATCCGACAGCTTGAAGTGGGTCGGCGACTTGAACGAGTCGTAGTTGCGGACCAGCGCCAGCGCCATGCCGGCCACCGACAGGAAGCGGCCGCGTCCCGCATCGCTGACCGCGGCGACGTCCTTGGCCAGCTGTTCGGCTTTCAGGAACGCGGTGACCGGGACCGCTTCCTTGGTCTCCTTGTCAATCATGATCGCCATGCCGACGCCGCAGTTCGGGTGGCAGCCGCAGGTCAGCTGTCCGAACTCCTTCTCGGCGCCGTGCGTGACGTCGGCCCAGTCGGTGAAGCTGCCCATGAACGAAATCGGGAACCAGTCGCGGATCGGCTCGCCGATGCCGGTCTGGTTCTTGACGTCGTGCGC
>JBDTRR010000106.1:0-14089 GCA_039931615.1 Acidobacteriota bacterium | reverse complement strand
GCGCCTTTGTACTTGCGTCTCAGCAACTGCACCGCGGCCACCCCGTACAGGGCGTGCTGGAGGCGGGACCCGCCACTGAAGACTCCAGACGCCCACTTCTTGGCGTAATAGCCCCCGGTCTTGTAGTCGACGATCTCGAATGTCGTCTCCCCAGTCCGGTCGATGCGATCGATGCGACCAGCCAGCTTGAAGGTCCGACCGCCGCCAAGTTCGACCACGACCGGTTCGGCCTGATCCAGCGCCTCTCGCTCGTCGTCGTCCTCGTCCTCGCTGACGGCGCGGCCAAACGAGACCTCGAGACCGACGGGCGTGCGGGTCGGATCGCGGTCACATTCTTCGAGCAGGAACAGCTCGAGGTCGGCGAGGACCTCACGGCACTCGCGCTCGAACACCTCTTCCGACGGCGGCGGCATCTCGACGCGAAGTTCCTCGAGCCGGGCCTTGCCCAGGGCGAGCAGCCACGGCAGATCCCGCTTCGCCTTCAGCGGGACGGCCGCCTTGCGGTTGTGTCGCAGCATCGCGGCGTAGAGCGCATGCAGTTCCGAGCCCCGCGTGCCGGCGTCCAGCCACGTATCGGCGTCCTTTTCACGTTCGTCGGGAGCGCTGACACCGAGCCCGCGCTGCAGGAAGTGTCGGAAGGCGCAGCCGGCGGCGGCTTCGAGCTGGGTCGGAGACACCGGCCGCGTGGCCGCACTCGGGTCGAGAATTCTGCCTGCGGCTGGAACGTGGCCGTCGAATTCGGTAAAGGCGCTGGACGCCCGCTGCTCCTCAGCGTGGAGGCCGCGCGCCAGCGGCGGAAACTGCGCCAGCACGGCCGGGCGCCCCTTGCTGTCCGACGATTTCAATTGCGACAGCCACCACCCGGCATCGGTGAGCGCGCCTGCCGGCTCAGGAGGAACGATCGAGACGGGCGGGCCGAGCGCCCTGGCCAGATCGGGATAGGAGAGCGAGGCGTCGTGCGACGTGAGACGGAACGCCTGCAAGACCAGCCAGGATGGGTAGGTCTCGCGGTACTCCCGCAGGTCGCGGCAGGAATGGCTCAACGCGAGCGTGGCCGGCGTTCCGGGCGTTCCTGGTGGGAGCCCGAATGTGGCGAGCCTCGACAGGACGGTCCACACCGCTTCGTCGATCCGGTCGGTGGATTGTTGCAGCGTGTCCGAGACGCCGGCGCGTTCGGTGTCGAGCAGCACGGGGTCCTCGACCGCCGACGGAAACACGCGGCCCTCTTCGAGGCCGACGACGAAGGCCACGGGCCGGGCGGCGTAGGCGAATTGCCGGATGGAGGACACGTGCAAGTGGCCAGGGCGAGCTCGATCAGCGCCAATGGTCCGGCCTTCGGCACGTTCCTGAATGAAGCGGAGGGCGGTCGAAAGCGGGCAGCTGAACGCACCGAGTGACCGCAGCTCGCTGACAGCCTCGGCGAGCGATGATGCCGCGAGGTTGTCGACGGCGCTGGCGGTGGCCGCCGCCGAGTCGAGAAATCCGAGGGCTGCCGTCACCGCGTCGGACAGCATCACCTGGCCATCCTGGCCTCCCTCGGGGACGGACCCGAGCACGGCGTCGATCCAATCGAGCAGACGGCCGGTTCGCGCGGCCTTGACCGCGGCGGCCTCCTGGATCTCGACGCTGAGGTCCGGGTTGACCGCCGCATGCTCGTACGATCGCTTGAGTGTGCCGAGCGTGAGCCCATAGGTGCCGCGCCCCCATCCTGCCTCGGCCTTGACGAGCAGCCGGGCCGCCTGGCCGGGCAGGAGGTCGTCGATGTCGTGGAACCGGATGTCGCCGGACTCGAGCAGCCGTCGAAGATGGCTGGCGACGAAGTCGCTCTCGATCCATTCACAGAAGCCCAGCAGCGCCCGGCCGGGACGTGTGCATTCGATCGGCAATCCTGTGCTGAATGTCGTTGGCCAGTCGAGGCGCAGCGCCTTCTCCCAGATCAGCGTCTCGTAACCCGGCGAGGCGCACGCGATCTCGACCTGGTCGAGTGTGGTGCCGGAGGCCAGGATGCGACGGAAGACTTCCTCGACCTCCGCTTCTTTTCCGCCCGCATGGAAGAGCGCGATTGAATTCGTGGCGACGGCCGGGATGCCCGGCGCGAGGTGCTGGCTGGCGCTCCCCCGCGCCAACAGGTAGGCAAGCGGATTGGTTTCTGCGGTTGCCGGACGCCACGCCATGTGAGCGGCACGAAGACGTCGTGGCACCGCGGCACCCGGGATCGCGAGGGCCGCCGGTGCCATCCGCTCGCCGGGCATCGCGTCCATCAACTGGCGCTGCAGCGGCGTCCAGACCACATTCGGCAGTTCGGTCCAGCAATCGCCCGGCTGAATCGGGCACCAGTCCGCATGACGCAGCGCCTCCTCATGCACGAGCGCCATGTCGCCGCGGTGATGCGCCTCGAGAAACTGCTCATACGACGCCAGCAACGCGCGCAGCTCCAGGTGTTTTTCGGGTGAGGCAAAGGCGTCCGGGCTGAGGAGGCTCGACTTGATGCCGGCCATCCGCAGTTCGCGAATCGTGGACCAGAGCGCCTGCCCGAGGGTGGGCTGATCGGCGAGCGGGCGGAAGTAGCCATTCTTCGTTGGCAGATCCAGCAGCAGCCGCATGATCAGCGCGGGGCCGAGGCCCTCTTCGGACGGCTCGATGCCGCGCTCGACGAGGAATGGCGCCCCCATGCGGAGCGCGACGTCGAGC
The DNA here is from genome assembly GCA_039931615.1 of Acidobacteriota bacterium. Taxonomy (GTDB): domain Bacteria; phylum Acidobacteriota; class Vicinamibacteria; order Vicinamibacterales; family CAVVIG01; genus JAHFUI01. The sequence goes on along the minus strand of JBDTRR010000106.1, from coordinate 11,398 downwards.
GGCGTGACGAACCGGAGATTCAGCCAGTTCGTGCCGCTGAGCGCGATGCGCTCACCGAGCGTGCGACCGAGTGCGTGCGACGGCACGAACACCCACTTGTTGAGGGTGACCCGGTCCCGGCACAGCGCGGCGAGCTGCTCGACGAAAGGGTCCATAACCAGACTCCCGCTGCCTTGCCGGGGGTGATTGGAAATGCAGTGAGCGGTTCAGCACGAGCGCGAAGGCGCCCGCGTACCGTTTGCGCGAACGACGGGAACGTCGAACCAGTCATTGTGATGATGGTGGGGCGAAAAGGCGTGTGTCGTTTCGCACACCGTGCCGAAGTCGGTGTTTTACCTGGGGGAATAGCGGCGGTTCGTGGGAGGGAGTCTAAGCAGGTCCGGTCAAGCGAGAAGCGTGTTCAGCGGACGCAGACACGCTCCTCGCCGGGACTTCACAGCCGTTCCAATCAGAAATCCAACTGGACATTGAACCGGAGGAACCGCGGCAGCAGCACGGCCGTCGGTTGCAGCCAGCGCGCGCCGTTCGTCGCCGGGTCGTAGACCGTCTCGTAGGCAGTCGGCGTGTTGCTGTTGAACAGGTTGTACAGATCCAGACCGACGTTCGCTTTCGTTCTGCCCAACCGCAGGACCTTGGCGAAGCGCATGTCCACCGCGTTGACCCGGTCGCCGTACACCGCACCAGGCATCAGCAGATCGACGTCCTGCGTGGCCAGCCCGGCCCGGAGCGCCTGACCCGTGGCGGCCTGGAACTGCGCCGCAGTCATGCGATAGGTCGCGGACCGCGACGCGCCGTTGGTGCCCACGGCGGCACCCGGCTGCGCATTGGCTTGCGACCGGAAGATGGCGCTGATGAGGAGGTCCACCTTGGGGACGGTGTATGCGGCGAGCCCGCGGATGCTGGTCAACCAGGGCTCGGCGACGTTGCAGGTCGGCGTCAATTCCGTGCCGATCAGCACCTGCGGGCGGCCGAATCGCGCCGTTTCGACAGCGCAATTGTCGCCGACTCCGCGCCCCGTGCTCGTGCCGCCCTGAAGCGACAGGCCCTTCCCCACGCGGGCGTTGAACGACACGTCGACGCCGTGCCAGTAATGCGATTCGTCACCGAAGTCGTCGGTCGTCGTGTAGTACGAATCGGTCGCCCCCAGGGCGCTCCGGGTATTGCGCGTGAGGAACGTCACCGGGTAGCCCCCGCCATTCGGCAGCAGGGGATTCAGCGGGGCGGTGAGCGTGACCGTGTCAAAGTCCGCGGCCCCGAGCGCCCGGTTGTGCGTGACGAAGAAATTGTTCCAGATCCGACGGTTGTAGGCGACCTCCATCGCCACCCGCGGCGCGATCTCCTGCTGCACGCTGACGCCGAGCTGCCAGTCCCGATTGCGCACGCCCCAACCCTTGAGGACATCGGGATTGACGGTGGTCGCCTGCGCGAAGGAGCCCCAGTTGAGGGCCGACCACGCCCCGCACTCGCCGCTGGTCCCCGGGTTCATGAAGTCACACTCGGCGACGCGATTCCCGTTGGGGTCCGACCATGAGCGATTGACCGATGTCACCAGGGTCGAGCCGGGGTTGCTGACCGTGTAGGCGTCCCCGGTGTAGACGCCCTGGAGGTATTGACCGACATTCACCTTGAGCGCGGTCCTGCCGTTGCCGAAGACATCGTAGGCGGCACCCAATCGCGGCGTGATGTCGTGGTACCCCCGCACGCCCTCGGTGCGTGGAATCAGGATCGGGCCGCCAAACTCGTTGTCGGCGAGGATGCCGTTCTCGCCGCCCGGAGCCCAACTGGAGGCGGTCTCATAGCGCAATGCACCCTGGAGAGTCAGCCGTTTGCGCGTCCACTGGTCCTGAATGTAGAAGCCGTTGTAGAGGAGGCTGTTGCTGACCTGGTTGGTTCCCACCCGCTGCGACAGCTGATTCGGCGCCCCGTTGTTGAACCGGTAGCTGATTTGCCGGCCGACGTAGGTGATCGACTTCGCCCCCATGTAGCCGGCCTGGTAGCCCCACTTCATGTTGTGGCTTCCGGTGACGTAGGACATCGCCGCCCGCCAGGTGGCGTGCTTCTGATTGCTCGACGGCGCCGGATTGAAACCGCGATAGATGAAATTCGCGAAGGGCACGCCGACACCCGTGGACTGCTCGGTCACGGGAATGAAATCGGTCAGCACGCCGTAGGGCCGGGGATCGCCGTTGTCGGTATAGAACGCCGAATAGCCGGTCTCGAGCAGCATGTGACTCGAGAACGGCGACGTCCACGACGCCTGCATGATCTTCGCCGGCGCATCCCAGATCGTTCCCGACTCGGGGGACACCGTGGCCGTGCCCGGCGTCACACCAGGTCCCGACGCGACCCAGCCGTCACCGGGAGCTCGGCACTGATCGCCGCCTTCCTTGTAGGCGCCGCCGCTGCAGTTCTTCGTGTAGTCGATGTAGAACCCGACCTTGTTCTTCTGATTCGCCTGCCAGGTGAGGCGCACCGCGTTCAGCGTCTTGGAGGTGCTGTTGCGGACGCTCAAGGCATCGCTGCGTGCCCACGTCCAGGCGTTCGGGTTCCCGGCGTTCAGGTTGTCGTACAGGTTCTGCTGCTCCTGGTAGGTGCCGATCGCGCGCGAGTTGGCGTAGAACCACACCCGGTCGCGCAGAATCGGTCCGCCCACGGCGATGTTGGCGTCGTAGCTCTTGATCAGCGCTGGCTGTTCGCCGAATCCCAGCGAGCGGAGGTGGTCGTCGACGTTGCTCGACTGGCCCCACCCGCCCGCATAGCTGGTGAAGCCGGTCCCGCTGAACGTGTTGCCGCCGGTCTTCGGGATGATGTTGAAGGCCGGCCCGCCCCGGTCCGCTTCGCCGAGGCCGCCGGAAACAGCCACCTGGACTTCCGAGGCGTTCGACATGTCATACAGATAGCCGGACACGCCGCCGCCGTTACCCGGCGCCCCGACGTTCATCCCGTCGAGCTGGATGAGGCCCTCGGTACTCCGCCCGCCGCGCGCCGAGAAGAAGTTGTTGATGGTCGCCGCGCCGCCCCCGAAGCCGGTGGCTTGAATCGCCGGAACCGCCGCGATGTAGTTGCCATAACTTCGCGACGCTGGCAGTGCGCGAATCACGTCGCCGCTGATCACCTGCTGCTGACGCGCAGTCTGGATATCCACGACCGGCGACTCGCCGGTGACCGTGACCGACTCTTCGACGCTGCCCACTCGCAAATCCGCGCCAATGGTCAAGACGCCGCCGCCCGACAGCTCGACACCGTCGCGCACGACCGTGGCGAAGCCGGCCAGCGTGAAGCTGACCTTGTAGGTGCCGGGTGGGAGATCCGGAATGCGATACTGCCCGAGGTCGTCGGAGACGCCGGTGCGAACCTTGGTGATCAGCGCCGGACTCGACGCCTCGATCGTGACGCCCGGGAGCACGGCGCCAGACGTGTCGCGCACGGTTCCGGCCAGGCTTTGCGCGGTCGCCAGGCGTGGCCCGGCGGCGACGAGAGCCATCATGGCCAACAACCGAATCAGCATTCGATTCATGAGCGAGAACCTCCACAATCGGCTGGAGTGACGAAGCGGACCTTCACATGGATGCCGGAGTTTGGCGGACTATGGACCTTTCGACAACGGGTGTCAAGGAGAGGAGGCGACGGTCTCAACGCGAGCAGCGGTCGAACGCGGTGTGTCGCTGACGCGTGTTGCGAGTGGGCCCTCCGGGCACTACTCGACGCGCCAGAACCGGACGACGACCTCGGTCGGATAGCGTTCGCCCATGCCGATGAACACGGCTCGTGTCAGCCACTGGAGCTCAGGCGCGGCGGTCTCGAACTTCGGGACGGTCCGGAAGTAGACGAGCTTCGGGTCGACCGGCTGCCCGGCGAGGAGCCGCTGCATCACGTCGGGCGGGGCGTGGCGCATCCCCGCGTTCTGGACGTAGACGAGCTGCCCCTTGTCGGTCTCGATCGTGTAGCGCGTATCGAGCTCCGTAAATCCGTCGGCTCGCACGATTTGCCAGTCGGCGCCGCCGGGACGCACTCTGCCCTTGATGCCGGGCCCCTCGAAGGTCCCTCCGGTGATGTCGACGATCCGTCGCCGCCCGTTCGGCACCTGGCCGACCTCGGTTGGCGCGGCGACCGTCGCGCGCAACTCGAAGGCAAAGGCGAGGCTCGGTGCAGGTGCACGGGCGCCGCTTTCCCTTGCCGTCTGTGGCTGTGCATGCACTGCGGCCACCACAATGGCTCCTCCGACGAGCGCGTACAGCGTGGTTCGAACAAGTCGCATCAGAGTCTCCTTACGTGCGGCCGATTCTACCCCGTGGTTCGCCAAAACCGCAGTGGGCCTCCGAGGCTCGACCTGGACGTCAAGAAGGTTACGATGGAGCACAAACGAGGGCTCGACTGGCCATGCTGACGCGCGTCTCTCCGGCTGTTTCGTTCTCTGTCGTCTTCCTGGCGTGTGCGGTGAGCGGCGGCCGCACGGGGCGCGCAGCCGCGCTGTCGCCGCCGGGCCCGGCGGCCTGCACGGCCCTCGCGGCCGAGACGTTCACGCCTCCGGCCTCGCTCACGACGGTCTACGACGCCGGGTCCGCCTCACAGCCGCCGCACTGCCTGGTGCGCGGCACCGCGGCGCCGCGCACGGGCGCCGACGGCAAGGCCTACGAAACGCGTTTCGAACTCCGCCTGCCGACCGCCTGGAGCGGCCGGTTCCTCTACCAGGGCGGTGGCGGCAACGACGGCACGGTGGCGCCGGCCGTCGGGCGCAACACGGGATCGTTCCCCGAAACCGGGCTGAACCGCGGCTTCGCGGTGGTGACGACGGACGCCGGCCATCAAGGTGTCACGCCGGAGTTCGGCCTCGATCCCACGGCCCGCGTCGACCATGCCTACGCCGCCCACGAACGAACCTACACGATCGCCGTGCGCATCCTGTCCCGCTATTACGACCGCGCACCCGATCGGAAGTACTTCGTCGGCTGCTCGGGCGGCGGGCGGCAGGGCATGATGTTCGCCCAGCGATACGCGGCGTACTTCGATGGCATCGCGATCTGTGCGCCAGCGATGAGCGTTTCGAGCGGCGCGACGATTGCCGCGGCGTGGGACACGCAGACGTTTCTCTCCGTCGCCGCGGCCGGTGCGGACGGGCAGCGCGTGCTCAGCCGGGCGTTCAGCGAAGCCGACCTTCAGCTCGTCGGTCGCGGCATCATCGCCGCCTGCGATGCGGCCGATGGCGCGACCGACGGAATGGTCCTGCACCCCGAGGCGTGCCGCTTCGATCCGAAGCGCCTCCTGTGCGTTGGCGCGAAGGACGCCAGCTGCCTGACGGGCGGGCAGGTGGCGGCGCTCGAGCGGGCGTTCGGCGGTCCCCGCGACTCGTCGGGACGCGCTCTCTACGTGGGGCAGGCCTGGGATCCGGGACTTGCCGCCCCCGGATGGCGGCAGTGGAAGCTGGGATCCTCCCAGACGAGCACGCCGAACGCCGCGAACACGACCCTCATGGCCGGCGCCCTGGCGCACGAGTTCTTCACGCCGCCCGATCCCGCCTTCGCGATCAGCCGATTCGACTTCGATCGCGACCCGGCCCGGATGGAGGCGTTCTCGGCGGTTTTCGACACCTACCGCGACGCGACGCTGGCGGCGTTCCACGCCCGCGGCGGCAAGCTGTTGATCTTCCACGGGACCGCGGACCCGATCTTCTCCGCGCTCGAGTCGATCGACTACTACCAGCGTCTCACACGCAACAACGGCGGGCCCGAGGCGACGGCCGCCTGGGCCCGATTGTTCCTCGTGCCGGGCATGAACCATTGCGCCGGCGGGCCAGCGACCGACAGCTTCGACGGGCTGGCCGCCATCGTGGACTGGGTCGAGAAGGGCGTCGCCCCGTCACGCATCGAGGCGTCGGCTCGTCCGGGCACGACGTACTTCCCGGGACGGACACGCCCGGTCTGCCCGTTTCCATCGTACGCCCGCTACAGCGGCCGCGGCAGCCTCGAAGACGGCGCGAACTTCACCTGCACGGCGCCAGTCAATCGCTGACCGGCGCGCGCCGCGTCGGCTGGCGGACCGTCCCTGCCGTTTTCGCGGGTGCCGGTGTCCGATGACACGATCCCAGTACGGTCCGCAGGAAGAGACGTTCGAACGGGTCGCCGAACTGGGGGCCGATCCGTTCAGCAAATCGCTGGGCGTTCACAGCGGGCCGACGTGCAAGGTGCGACTGCTCTTCGACCGGCAGACTGCGGCATTCATCAAGGAACGGACCTGGCACGAGTCGCAGCGACTGAAGGATGGGCCGGACGGGTCGGTCAGCATGACGCTGGAGGATCGCCGGCTAGTTGACGCGAGCACGGCTCGTTCTATCGATTCCATGCGGGCTCCGTCCCCTCCAGCACCTCCTGCACCGTGTCGAACCAGAGCAGCAATTCTTCTCTTGTCGGCGGGAGCTCGTACGGGTGGAAATGTGCGGCGCGGCTCAACGCCGCCCAGACCTGGTTCGCTCGACCGGCCAGGCGATCGTTTCCGGCGTAGGTCCCCAGGCACAGGAGCTGCGCTCGCGTCGAGCACTCTTCGAGGCCCGGTGCCATCGCGCTCCAATACGTCTTGAGCGCGACCTCGAGCGACTGACGGGCGAGCAGGACGGCCGCACGCGGCCATAGCCCCTGCGTGTCGTCCGTCGAACGTTCCAGCAGCGATCGCGCGAACCCGAGCAGCTCACGCCCAACGGTTTCATCGTCCCACCTCATGGCGCTTCCGTGATTTTCGCCGCGAGCTTCCCCGAGCTCTCAATCAGCTCCTGCAGGTCGTCGCTTTGACCCTGGTGCGACCCGGCCTTACACGTGTTGAATGTGTCAAGCGCCCAGGCGCCGATTCTCCTCAAGCGTGGAAGCACGTCTTCCGTCCGGCGCTCATCGTCGAGCAGCGCCAGTGCCATCAACGGGTGGGTGCGGGTGTTGGCCGCCAGCAACTCCTCGACCTGATCGTGCATTTCGCCGCGAGCAAGCCGGCGCCGGCGCACGGTTTCCATGCACGCCGCTTCGATGGCGGTGCGGCAGAAGCCCGGCACGACGCGGCCGGCCACGCCTTTCGGGAGGTCCGCGGTGCGCGCTACGGCTCGGGCGTCGTCGAGCAGGTTACTCACCGGGTCGGTGATCTGCCGGACCTCGACCACCGAGCGGGCGCGCCGCGTGACGCCGATCACGGTGGCGGACAATCCGAGTCGGCGGACGGCTTCGTGGAGCCGGTCATCGTGGGTGAAGACGATCACCTGACGTGTTTTCGCGGTGTCGGCGAATGCGCGCGCCAGCCCCTCAATCCGGGACGGGTCCATCGACTGAACCGGATCGTCAACGGACAGGAACCGGAACGGGCTTTCGGGGAGGGTCGCGCGCGGAAGAAACAGGCTCAGCGCCAGCGCATGCAGCTCCCCCTGGCTCATGACGCCCAGCGCTTCGGCCGGACTGCCATCCACGGTGACCTGCAGCGTGACGCGGCGGCGCTGCGCCACACCCTCGAGGCCGATTCCACCAAGGGCCACGTTGCTGAGCAGGCGCAATTGATTCCAGACCGCGAGGGCCCGGCCGGCGATCGGCTCGAACCGCTCGTCTCGAACGAGTGCGCTCGTCTCCTTCCACCATGCCTCGGCCGCCTTCAGCTCCTTGATCTGCGCCTTCGCGCGCACGGCGTCCTGCGCTGCCGGGAGCCACGCCGTGATCGCAGCGGCGATTGGGCGCCACAGGTCCTCGCGCCGCTGCTTCTCGATCCGGACCTCGCCGATGAGGAGCTTGACCGCTTCGGCGAACTCGAGAATCTGCGTCTCGAGGTGGTCCGCCAGCAGTTGCGCGGACTCGATGTCCCGCCCTTCGGCCCAGGCCGTCCAACACCGGAGCGCCTCCGGCAGAGTCGCGAGGCCGAGATCCTTGGACTCTTCGAGCGTCGGCGGCGGAGCCATCACGAGCCGCTGCGCGTCGCGAATTGCGGCGCTGCTCGCCGATTCAGCGGCTTCGCAGGCGGCGGCATCTTTCTTCAGCTTCGCCATCTCCTTGCGCGTTGCAGTGACCCATGACTTCGACAGGACGCCGGCCGTGCGGCACACTGGGCAGTCCTTCGCCTTGTGCCTCTCGTGAAATGCCAGCGCCTGTTGAAGCAACTGCGCCTGTGCGCGGGAGCGCTCCGCGCTCGTGCCGGCGAGGTCGGCGAGCACTCCCTGGGTTGCACGAAGGTTGCGGATGGCGTTCGCCGCACCGGTTTCATCTGGAGGCGCGATCGCCTGGAGCCGGCCGAGCAGATTGATGTCGGTGGTGTCGGCGTCCGACTCGCCCTGCACGAGGTCCTGCAGCGCCGCGATGTCCCACGAAGCGCCATCGAGCGCGCGGCTGGCGTTCACCAGCCGACGGTCGACCGCGGCGAGCTCCAGTAGGGCAATCGCTTCGGAAATCCTCTCGGCCTCGGCCTTCGCATCGGCGACTTGAGCGTCACGCGCCTTGCGTGCGTTGGCGAGTATCTTTTGCACCTCGTTCAGCTCCTCCAGCCCGAGGACGCTGCTGAGCGCGTCGTACAGCGTCGACGGCCCCTCGTCGAGGAGTGATCCGAGCTCGTTGTATGACAGAAACGGTCGGAACGTCGTGAGCGCGGCGTTCCACCCCATGGAGTCGAGCGGCTGTGCCGCACTTCCCCGGCGCTTGACGGTCGTCTCGCCGCCCGCGATGTCGTCGGTCTTCCACGTCCGCGAAACCGAGAGCGTCCCTTGCCCTTCGACGAGGAGTTCGGCGTGCAGCGAGGCGCCGTCCTTGTGATGAAGGTTGCGCCAGCCATCGACCCAGACCCTGGGCCGCTTTTCCCAGCGATAGTTGTGGCCCGTGAGCAGGAACTCGAGGCCTTCCGCGAAGCTCGATTTCCCAGAACCATTCCGCCCGACGACGAGCGTCAGGCCGGGGCCCGGCCGCAGCTTGAGCGTCACCGCGCGGCCGACTCCCCTGAATCCTTCGACGGTAATCGACGAGACATACGCGCCCGGCGGCTCGGTCCCTGGTTTGGCAGGCTCAGCCTCGCGGGCGGACGGCTTGCTAATGTGCTTCGTTCCTTCGAGGTAGGCGGCCAGTTGCTGCTCGTCCTCGAGCGCCGCAAGGATCGCGAGAGCCCATGGCTTCTCGGAGGCTCCAGTCCCGATCAGGCGATCGACGATGCGGTCCTTGAGTTCGGGTGTCATGGCGACTCGATCCGTCCGATCTGCGGGTCGGCGACCCGGAATCAGTCATTGTGACCACTGGCGGGCGAGGGTTGTGTTCTGTTCGGGACACGATGACGACGACAGCCGGTGCCGACGGGACCCGGTCATTCGCTCGAGCGGTCAGTTACAATCGAGAGACGATCGCTTCGGCCGAAGTGGTCGAGGAAACCTGATGCTCAAGAGAAGACTCGTCGGCGCGGTGGCGCTGCTCCTCGTCCTGCCGCTCGGCCTGTTCTTCTGGGCGCGATCGGTGCTCACGGAGGACAGGGTACGTGTGGCGCTCGCGGGGCAACTGTCGCGGGCGCTCGGCCAGCCGGTGACGGTCGGCAGCATCGACGCCACCATCTATCCACGGGTCACCGTGAATCTCGGTCAGGTCACGATCGGTGACCCGGCCAGGATTCAGGTGCAGACCCTGCGCGTCGGCGCCGATTTCCGCGCGCTGCTGTCGCGGCGGATCGAACACGCCAGGCTCGATCTGTCGGGTGCTCATGTCGAACTGCCGCTCCCGCCGTTCTCGGTCGGGTCGGGCGCCACGTCCGGGTCGAGCGGATCGCCAGTCGAGATCGTCTCCGTCGACGCCATCTTTCTCAACGGCGTCGAGATCGTCAGCGGCGGACGGACGATCAGGGGAGACGTGGAGATCGTGCCGGAAGGAAGCGGCGCGGTGCTGAAGAGTGCGACCCTCCGCACCGAGGACGCCACCATCGACGTCACGGGCCGGCTGACCGACCTGTCGGCTCCGACCGGCGAGTTCGCCGTCAAGGCTGGCGTGCTGAATCTGGATCGGCTGCTCGCGTTTGCGAACGACTTCCAGGCCGGCGCCGGTCTGGCCGCCAGCCGCGGAGCGGGTCCGGCGGGCGTCAACGCCGCGCCCGCCGTAGCAACACCAATGAACATCGGGGTCTCTCTCGCGGCCGACCGCGCGACCCTCGGGGAGCTGGTGCTTGACCGCCTGGCCGGCCAGGGGCGCATCACCGCCGCGGCGATCACGCTCGAACCGATTCGCTTCGGGGTGTTCGGCGGCCGCTATGACGGCGCACTGACCCTCGCGCTCGGTGCGGCGCCTCGATTTCGACTGAATGCAGCGTTGGCCGACGTGGACATGGGCGCCGCGACAGCATTCATGGGCAGTCCCGGCAGCCTCACGGGAAGACTGTCGGGAAACATCAATCTGACCGGGAGCGGCATGGTCGGCTCATCGACCGGTACGACGGTCGGCGGCACCGCGCGCATCGATATTGTCGACGGTGTCGTGAAGAACCTCGGCCTCGTCCGCAGTGTTGTCCTCGTCACGGCCGGTCGCAGCGACGTCCCGATCGCCAGTGCGGCGAGTGCCGCCACCGGGTCCGCCGACGAACCGTTTGCCAGGCTCGGCGCCACGCTGACGATCGCTGGCGGAGCGGCGGCGACCAACGATTTGCGCTTCGAGTCGAAGGACCTGCTGTTGTCGGCCGCTGGCACCGTGCGGCTGGACGGCCGCGCCATCAACCTCGCCGGCGAGGTCCAGCTCTCCGACGAACTCTCCAGTCAGGCCGGGCGTGACCTGATCCGCTACACGCAGGAGCAGGGCCGCGTGACGCTGCCGGCCACCATCACCGGGACGGCGGCGGCGCCGACGGTGCGGATCAATGTCGCCGACATGGCCAGGCGGGCGCTGGTCAACCGCGCGAAGGAGGAAGCGCAGAAGGCGTTGAAGAACGGACTGGGCGGACTGTTCCGAAAGAAGTGATGCACGGTTGAACATCGCTGGAACGCCGGCCATCGTCCCCGCCACGACGCGGCATCGACGGCCGGATACGTCATTGCCGGCTGAGGTCCCCTACTTCAACTCGTCGAAGACGACCTGAACGTTCTGCAGCAGCCGCACCGGGTTCGGCGTGGCATAGCCGGCGTACTTCGCCGGAATCTTCCAGGCCTTCGCCACCTCGTCCGCCGACCTGCCGGCCGCCTTCGCCGTCCGCACGTCGTTGGCAAAGTCGCGATTGAACTGCGCGTAGTCGCGGAGATCCGCCACCGTCATCGTCCGGCTGTGCCCTGTGATGATGGTGTCGATGTTCTTGACCGTGTCGGCGGCCTTCGTCAGCGAGTCGGCGATCGCGAGACCACTCCCGCCGTTGACGGCATCGAGGCCCGGGATGTTCTTTCCCGAGAAGATGTCGCCGGCGTGCATGGCGCGCAGCGCCGGAAACACGACCCACG
>JBDTRR010000105.1:0-14340 GCA_039931615.1 Acidobacteriota bacterium | reverse complement strand
CCTCGGGAGCGCCTCTACGATCAGAAACTCGCTCACTCATGAATAATGCAGGCTAGGCATGCGGAGGCTCCTCAGTGATCGAGTGACCGACCCGGCTGCAACGCGGCTGAGCCTACGCCAGCGCGGAACCTGCGGCGCTCAAAAAGAAGGCAAATCGGAGAGGAGTCAGGTGTGGCCCGCAGAAATCAATTATCTGGATCTTCGGCCCCGAGTGGGCGGCGGCCGCGCGGATGTCGACGGCCGTCATCGGAATGACGGGCGCACTCGCGCCCTGAACCCGGCCGGAGAACACATCGACAGGCGCCAGGTCCTGCTCATCGCGAACGCGGACCGGGGGCTTTGGCCTGGAATTTGACGGCATCGTTCCCAGGAAGGTGAGATACTTCGAGATCAAACGGAGGGAGCACTCGATGCCGAAAATACTGACCTGTGCGCTGCTGGCGCTCGCGTTCGCGACCGCACCGCAAGCCCAATCGAAATTCACGCTGAAGGTCCACACCGGCCGCGGTCAGATCGGCTATGACGTCAATTCGACACTGGTGATCGGCGAGAAGGACATCCTGCTCATCGATCCGCAGTTCTCGCTCAGCGAAGCACACAAGCTGGCGGCCGAGATCCTCGAATCGAAGAAGCACCTTGCGACCATCTACTTGACGCATCCCCACCCCGATCATCTCTTCGGACTCGCGGTGCTGAAGCAGGCGTTCCCTGACGCGAAGATCGTCGCGCTGCCGGCGACGGTCGCGGCGGCCAAGACCGGCTGGCCGGCGCGTCAGAAATTCTGGTTCCCGACGTACGGGGCCAATATCCCAGGACCGGATCCGGTGCTGCCGGAAGAACTCGCCTCGCCCGTGCTGACGCTCGAGGGCGAGCAGTTCCCGATTACCGGCGGCGTACAGGGCGCCGACGGACCCGGCAACAGCTTCGTCTCGATTCCCTCACTGAAAGCCGTCGTTGTCGGCGACATCGTCTTCGATCAGGTCTATTTCGGCGTGCCGCGCGAGGCGGCGCGCGAGAACTGGACCAAGACGGTCGGTCAGATCGCCGCCCTCAACCCGACGATCGTGATTCCCGGCCACGAGGGTCCGGCCGCCACGCACGACATGCGCGCGATCGAGTGGATGAAGAAGTACATGGCCGATTGGGACGCGAACGTCTCGAAATCCAAGACGCCGGCCGAGATGCGGGCGAATGTATTGCGCCAGTATCCGCTGCTCGCGATGGAGTTCACGTTGGACGACCGGATTGCGACGTATTTCCCCGCGCCGCCGCCGCCGGCAGCGCGATGATAGGTGAGGTGACGATGACACGCTTCATCCGCGCGTGCGTGCTGGTGGCACGCTGCGGAGTGTCTCGGCACGTCAACACCATGATTGGCAGCGCGAGCACTTCCCGGCCGGCTACTACTTAAGTCGGGACCCGCGTCGAACGGCCCGCCTTGTGTCGCCGGCCGCGCGCGTTCGACTGGCTGACGCGTCTTGGTTGGAACCATCGGGGACGAGGCAAGGGTCGTCAAATTTGAACTGTCGGCCCCTGATATTGCCGATCGTCTCCCCAGATCTTCGGCGATTGACGGGATTCTGATCGACGTTTCCCAGGATCCAGCGCGACGAGTGAGTGTGTCGACGAACGCGTGACCCCACACCGGGCGAGTGAGTCTCTCTGACGGTCGCGATCTCGGAGGGGAAGCGAGGGCCGATGGATATCCAAGACTTCAAGTCGACGTTTCATGGTGAGCTGTTCGAGCCTGCGAGCGCCGGCTATGATGACGCCCGCCAAATCTGGAACGCGAGCATCGACAAACGTCCCAGACTGATCGCCCGCTGCTCAGGCGTCGCCGATGTGGTTGCGGCGGTGAACTTCGGACGCGCCAATAGTCTGCTCACGGCGATCCGCGGCGGTGGCCATAACGTCGGCGGTCGCGCGCTCTGTGACGATGGTCTTGTCATCGACCTTTCCCGCATGCGCGCCGTACATGTCGATTCGGCCAATCAGACCGTTCGCGTGCAGGGTGGCGCCACCCTCGGTGATCTGGATCGCGAGACGCACGTCTTCGGCCTCGCGGTGCCGTGCGGCACCGTGCCCAGGACCGGCATCGCCGGTCTCACCTTGGGTGGTGGCGCAGGCTGGCTGCTTCGCAAGCACGGCATGTCGATCGACAATCTGTTGTCCTGCCAGACGGTTCTTGCAGACGGTCGAGTGCTCACCGCCAGTTCAGGCGAACACGAGGACCTCTTTTGGGGTCTCCGAGGCGGGGGTGGGAATTTCGGCGTGGTCACCTCATTCGAATTCAAGGCGCACCCGGTTCATACGGTCCTCGGTGGACTCCTCTTGTATCCTCGAGACGCCGCCGTCGATGTCATCCGTCATTTTCGTGACTTCATCGTCGCCGCTCCCGAAGAACTGACGGCGTACGCCGCGCTCCTGCATGGTCCCGATGGTGCGCCGCTCGTCGGGGTGATTGCCTGCTACTGCGGAGCGATCGCGGCTGGGGAACGGGTGCTGCAGCCTCTCCGCTCGTTTGGCAAACCGGTTCTTGACGCCATCCAACCGATGCCGTTCCCTGCGATGCAAGCCCTGCTGGGCCCCTCGTTCCCGCACGGCAATCAGAACTACTGGAAGTCCACCCTGCAAAGACAACTGTCGGATGACGCCATCGCCGGCATCGTCGACCATGCCAACCGTATGGGTTCGCCACTCTCGGCAGTCGTTCTCGAATATTATGGCGGCGCCGCCAGTCGCATACCCCGAGACGCCACCGCTTTTCCACATCGTGATCTTCCGTGGGACATTCTGTTCATCGCGCAATGGACCAATCCGGACGAGACGCCTGTCCATCGGGATTGGGCCCGCGCGGGTGAAGAAATGCTGCGGCCGTTCTCGGCGAACGCGCATCTTTTGTCTGCGCTCGACGTCGAAGCCGAAGAGGTCATTTACAGTGCCTTCGGCGACAACCTTTCGCGCCTGGCCACCGTCAAGGACAAATACGACCCAACGAATTTCTTTCGGGTCAATCACAACATCAGACCGGAGCTGGCACAGGCAGGCGCGGTCTGATCGAGACGGGCGCCACCCGCCGCGCGCCGACCCGCAAAAAGCCACCAACACCGGTCCGGGGACCTTCAGCTACGCCGCGGGCAACTGGGGCGGCGGCTGGAGGGTATTGACGCGGCGAAGCGGGTGATGAACGCGAGCGCCGTGCCGCGACCTCCCGCCCGCCGCTATCGATGACCAGCGCGGGCCCAGGGACGACGAGCCGTTCTCGCTCGCACTCTCCACCTCTCAGAGCCAATTCCCGCTCACGGCGACCCTTGGTGCTAGGATCCAGCCGTTCGGAGCCCGCAACCTCGTCTCAAGGAGGCCCTCATGGTCGTCATTCGCAACGTGTTCCAGTTGAAATTCGGGAAAGCGAAAGAGGCAGTCGCCCTGATGAAGGAAGGCGTCGCCATTCAGAAACGCGCGATCGGAGAGGTGGAGTTTTCGACCCGCCTGCTGACGGACGTGACGGGTCCGTTCTACACCGTGGTGCTGGAGCTGACCGTGCCGAACATCGCGACGTTTGAGTCGTACGCGCCGAAACTCTTCGGGAACAAGGAGTGGCAGGCCAACTACCAAAAGGTGGGCGAGCTGGTGGAATCCGGCTATCGCGAGATTTTTACCATCGTGGAGTGAGGACGTTCATCGAGGCGATGCGAGGAGGCGTCGCTAGCCGCCGCGATGTCGCGGAATCTCTGCCGAATGGCTTGGATGTCGTCGATGTCGCGGCGGCCGGCGCGCGCGGCGGCATCCTCGTCTTCTTTCACGAACGGCACACCCGCCGCGCGATACGGTTCAGCCGACGCCGGCTCAGTCGCCTAAAAGGTAGAGGTACGACCGGTTCAGCGTGGTGCGGTCAATACAGGCCACGCCGCATCGACGTCGCGATCACGCCGACCAATAGTCAGTTGTGATCGCGGGGATGACTCCATCCTGGGTATTCGCATGACGTTGATTGAGACGATGATAGTGACGTCGTTCGGCGTGACGCTGTTCGCCGCGTCTACCGGGAACGGCAAGAGCATCTCATTCCTGACACGGATCGTGTCGACGTGAAGCGTCGCTTGGAGCAGGACCGCGTTCGTGACCCAGAGCCGACGGACTTGCTGAGAATCTTCGGTCGTCGGGTTGTTTCCTCGCCGGCCTTCGAGTCGCTACCGGCCTAACCGGCGTCTTCTCAGTTTTACCCCGGGCCACACACGGACTCGTCACGGCGCCGTCGGCATCGCGGTCGCCACGCTTGAGATCTGTGGCTGTCAGATTGGCTGTCAACGACGCGAGGGCTCTCTCCGGTCTGCGCCCCTATCGAGGCTTCCTTCAGGATTGTCGGCGCCGGCGATCCGAGATGAACGGGCGACCTGAGCGCGTCGTGAGTCCGATTTCAATTGCTGATGGTGCTGGCTGAGCCGAAGACGTCGCTCTCGGCCTGGCGCACCGGTGGAGGATTGGATGAAGCAACCGGTGGTCATGTCCTGGAGCGGAGGTAAAGATAGCGCGGTGGCGCTCGACGCGCTGATGACGGCCGGCCAGTACGACGTGGTCGCGCTGCTGACCTCCGTCTCCGAAGAATACCGCCGCATCAGCCATCACGGGGTTCGCGAGGCGCTGCTCGATCAGCAGGCGGCGTCAATCGGCCTCCCGCTCGAGAAGGTCTTCCTGCCCTCAAGGCCCAACCAGCCCTGCACGAACGACGTCTACGAGCGGATCATGGGCGAGGTGATGGCGAGGTACCGGGCCCAAGGCGTCGAGATCGTCGCCTTCGGGGATCTCTTTCTCGAGGACCTGCGCGCCTACCGGGAGAGGCAGCTGGCGAAGGCGGACATGCGAGGGCTGTTTCCTCTCTGGAACAGGAACACGACCGAACTCGCGGCCGACGTGATCGCACGGGGCTTTCAGGCCTACCTCTCGTGTGTGGAGGGCCACGTAGGTCC
Source organism: Acidobacteriota bacterium (assembly GCA_039931615.1). Taxonomy (GTDB): domain Bacteria; phylum Acidobacteriota; class Vicinamibacteria; order Vicinamibacterales; family CAVVIG01; genus JAHFUI01. Next base: position 9,373 of record JBDTRR010000105.1, on the reverse strand, counting down.
TGGCTTCGTTGGTCGAGCGTTCGACACCCGGCTGCTGGCCGCGCTGCCTCAGGGTGTCGATCCATGCGGCGAATACGGCGAGTTTCACACGTTCGTCCACGACGGTCCGATCTTCAAACGCCCGGTGGCCGTTGAGGTGGGTGAGGTCGTCATGCGCGACGGCCGGTATTACGCCGACCTACGGCTCAGAGGCATGGGAGCGCCTGCGCCACCCGTCTCGGCGTGGATCCCGCCTGTGTGACCGACGACACCACGCCGTGAAGCGCGGCCGGGTCGCGCTCGCCGCGGGAACACCGACTTTAATCGCTCGGGCACCACGATTGTCGAGACCGTCGAGATTCCTTGCGGACATCTCACGGGGATGGGTCGCGGGCCGGCGGGTTCGGCGCGGCGTGGAGGAGCAATGCCGGTACACCCCGGCACGTCGATGACAGCTCGTGACCGGTGCGTGGATGTCGCCCGCCGCCTTCAGTCGCGCTCGTACGCGTGGGCGCCGGCGTGCCCGCACGACGGATACGGCGTCCGCGAACACTCGATCACAACTCGTCGCCGACGTCATGACCGCGTCGATCGCACCTCCGGCGCCACCACGTATGCGCCGACGGCAGGCGTTGTCTTCTGTGGAAGCGGCACGCGCAGCTCGCGTCGGAGCACGGCCGCCGGTGATTCACCGGGCGGTGTCGCGTTCCTTGTCAGAAAGGCAAACACGTCCTGGTCGATGCTGATCTGCTTCATCCTGATTCTCTGGGGTCGGTTCGATGCCATTACGGCGCTTATCGAAAGGCATTGTCGCGTTCGTTACGCGGTTAGCACTATGCTGACCCTCGGTACATGCTGGAACCCCTGGTCCCATATGCAGTGGGCTTGGCACTCCCACTGCTCCTGTGGCTCCTATACGCGGCCTTCCGTTGGCGGTACCTCCGGGACGTGAGACGGACGACCCGCTCACCGATCCCCGGCGAATCTCCCGCACAAATGTTGCGGAAGGGGCCGCCTGGAGCCGCAGTGCCCGTCAGGTGGATCGACGCGGAGTCGGAAGCGAGAAAGCCGCCGCCACGCGCCCTCGTCGTTGCGCGCCGTGAAGCGTCGACGATGCAACGGGCGTTGGTGACCGCCGGGACGGTCTACGTTGTGGCCGCTGCGGCTGTCGTGGGGTACGGCCAACGGACGTTTGGCTTCGACGTCCGAGCCGCGTGGTTCCTTGCGTACTCCAGTTCGCTGACGGGCGTGTTCCTCATCTTCGCATTCACCGGTCGCGACTGGAGACGCTGGGCGGTGGCCGGCGCGGGATGGTTCGGCGGCGCGTTCGTGCTGCTCGTCTGGCCATTGCACCTGACACCCTCGGCGGCCATTCGCGGCATCGCGTCGAGCATGGATTACGCCGCGTTGCCGCTCATTGTCGTGGCCCCGCTTGCCCTGCGCATCATTAGACCACTCGCTGTCGGGTTCGTGCCGCTCGTCGGCCTGTACTTCGTGTGCGCAGCTGCCCTGCGCCTCTTGCTGGATCTCTTCGGCATCAGTTTCGCCGGTCTATACACGCCCGAGCTCGTCGTGGGTGGCAGCCTGGCCACCCTGGCCGGAATAGCGATCGCGATCCGACAGATTCGGAGGCGCGTTAGACCGAGCTTCGTGTTCAGTCTCGCTGCGATGTTGATTGTTGGATTGTCATGGAGTTTCTACTCCAGGACCAGCGCGATCGCTGGCGCTGTCGGAAGTATAGGTGCCAACGGATTGTTGACCCTCCTCACCTGGCAGCTCTTTTCACGCGTCCTCCATATGAAGGCTCTGGCGCGGATCACCGACGAAGTCCTGCACTTCAGTCTGTGCTGGTTCGTCTTGACGGCACTCTTGCCAGCCATGGCGAATACGGGTTGGACATCCGTGCCGCTCGTCGCCGCCGTGTTCATATCGTCAATGGCGACCCTGTTCCTGCTGCTACGCCGCCAGGGACGCCGCCTTTCGCAAGCGCCCCCCGCGCGGATGCTGCTTCTCCGCGTGTTCGCCGAGGAGCCGCTTCGAAATCGATTGATGGACGGACTCGACGATTCCTGGCGGCAAATCGGCTGCGTCGATCTCATCGTCGGAACCGATCTGGCGATACGGTCCTTGAGTCCGATGGCACTCGAAGGGTTCCTGCTCGGCCGGGTGCACCGTCACGTGCTGACGACCGTGGGGGACGCCGCACAACGCATCGCCGTGACGCCACCGGAACGGGCCGTGGATGGCAGGTATCTCCTGAATGAGTTTCACTGCTCGCCAGACGTGTGGGCGCAGGTCGTCAGCATGCTGGCGAGGCGTGCGGACATCGTGCTCATCGATCTTGGCGGATGGAACGCTGGTCACAGCGGCGCGACGTTCGAATTGTCGCTGGTGGTCGGTCACGTGCCCTTGTCCCGCATCGTGTGGCTGGCCGATCGGCAGACGGACGAGCCGGGGCTGACCACAGCGCTCGAACAGATATGGACCCGACTGCCGGACGGTTCAGTCAATGCGCGACTTTCAGCGCCATGCATTGAAGTGATGCGCTGTTCGGGCCAGCGCCGAACCGACGCGGCGGCGATTTCGAATCGCATCTTCGCGGTCCATGAACTGTCGACCCCGAGCCCGATGCTGGCGGTATCCAATTGATTGGTCCCGAGTGGCGAAGTGTTCAGCCTATTCAGCCGCCGGCCGACAAGGTTCTTCTGTACCTCGTGACGAGACCTCCGCTCTCCTCGAGCAGCATTCGAGGCTGTCGTCGAATCACTCCTGGCTGTCTACTACCTCGTGGCCGTCGAACTGATCAGGGCGACGATGGACTTGAAGTCCATCAAGGGGAGTTGTGCAACAAGGTCTTGCCGCGCGATCGCACGGGCGATCGCGGCGTCGCCCCATTCGAGCTGTCGAAGAATATCTCGCGAGCGAGGCAGGCGGCTGAGGAGGCGGCGAGCGGTGCGCTCGGTGATCCCGCGGCGCAAGAGATCTGGCAGGAATTGGTCGGCCGCGCTCGGTCCGACCGGCACCGCGTCCTCGCGCACCGTCTCCTGGTCTCCGTCTTCTGCTGAAGCGGCCGCACTGGGGAAGTCGGTGCGCCGCATGAGGGCGCTCAGAGGAGCGGTTTCCGAGACCGGCTTGTGCGGCTGGAACGGCGAGGCCGCCCACGTGATTTGGCTTCGAATCGCCGGCTCGCGCGGGTCGGCAAATCCCGCCAACTGCACTTCGAGGGAAAAAAGTCCCGACAAAAAGTCCCGACATCGCACTAGCCGAAAGTCCCGACAGTGATCGGGGCGTGGCCGTAAGTTGTTGATTGGATTGGTGCGGAAGAGAGGATTCGAACCTCCACTGGATTGCTCCAACTAGCTCCTGAGGCTAGCGCGTCTGCCGTTCCGCCACTTCCGCAAGTGGTTCGCCACCGTCCCCCGCACAACGTCGTGCGAGCGCAGGCTGGCGAAAATCGCCGCAGGCAAGAAACCCCAGTATACCGCAGCGCCGATCCTGCCGTGCGCAACTGCCGCGTCTGCTCCCGGCGCCGAAAATCCACGCCGTCCTCATGCTCACGTTTCCCACGCTGGCACGGAGGTCCAGACCCCGCGCCGCGTCTTCAGGTCCCTCACCGCCAATCGGAAGGCGGCTATACTGATTTCATGGCTCGCCGTGGATTCGCCATCATCTTCACCGTCCTCGGCATCGCCTTCGTCGTGTCGATCGCCGGCTTCGCCCTGCTCTATCTCGTGCTCGGGCGCGAGCCCGCGGTGCCAGGCAACTCCCTCCTCGTGCTGCGGCTCGGCGGCGACCTCGCCGAGGTCGAATCGGCCGATGTCGTCGGCTTCCTGCGCGGCGGCCGGACGCCGACCGTCCGCTCGATCGTCGACAGTCTGCGCAAGGCCAAAGCCGACCCCCGGATCCGGGCCGTCCTGCTCAAGCCGACCGGCTTCGCCTCGCCCTACTGGGGCAAGCTGCAGGAGATTCGCGACGCGCTGCTCGAATTCAAGAAGTCCGGCAAGCCGCTCTACGCCTATCTCGAATACGGCGGCGACCGGGAATACTACCTGGCCGCCGCGGCCGACAAGGTCTTTCTGCTGCCGTCCAGCCCGCTCGATTTGAGCGGCGTCGCCACCTACGAGCTCTTCCTGCGCGGCACGCTCGACAAGATCGGCGCGTTTCCGGACCTGCACCACATCGGCGACTACAAGACCTACAGCAACACCTTCACCGAAAAAGGCTACACACCGGCGCACCGCGAGATGGACCAGTCGTTGAACCGGGACCTCTTCGAACAGCTGGTGCGGGGCATCGCCGACGGCCGCAGGAAGGACGAAGCGGAAGTCCGCCGCCTGATAGACGAGGGGCCGTTCCTGCCCGAGGATGCGCTGCGAGCCGGCCTGGTCGACGATCTCGTCTACGAGGATCAGGTCTACGACAAGCTGGGCAGCGCACCTGGCACCAGCCGGCTGGACGGCGACGACTACGCCCGGGTCAGCACCGGTTCGCTCGGCCTCAACCGCGGGCCGCGGATCGCCGTGATCTACGCGTCCGGCACCATCAACAGCGGCAAGAGCGGCTACGACGCGGTCAACGGTGCGGTCGCCGGCTCGGACACGCTCAACGAGTACATCCGCCAGGCCCGGCGCGACAAATCGGTACGGGCGATTGTCCTGCGAATCGACAGCCCGGGTGGATCGGCGACGGCCTCAGACGCGATCTGGCGCGAGTTGATGATCACGCGCGACGAGCGCGCCGATCGGCCGCTGATCGCGTCGATGTCGGACCTCGCGGCGTCCGGCGGCTACTACATCGCGATGCCGGCCCAGGTGATTGTCGCGCAGCCCTCGACCCTGACCGGGTCGATCGGCGTCGTCGGAGGCAAGTTCGTCGCCGGGGGGGTCTACGAGAAGCTCGGGGCCCGGATCGATTCGACCAGCATCGGCCGGCACGCCGAGATGAATTCTTCGGCGCGTCCCTACAATCCCGAGGAACAGAAAAAGCTGCGCGAACAGCTGCAGGCCTTCTACGATCAATTCGTCGAGAAGGTCGCCGAATCGCGCCACAGCGAGCCCGAGAAGATCGACGCGCTCGCCCAGGGACGGGTCTGGACCGGCCGGCAGGCCAAGGAGAATGGCCTGATCGATCAGCTGGGCGGACTCGATCAGGCGATCAGCATCGCCAAGCAGCGCGCCAAGATCGCCGCCGACGCCGAGGTGGAGCTGGTGGTGTACCCACCGCGGAAGAGCTTCTATCAGTTGATGTCCGATCAGTTCGGCGGCAGGGACCAGGCAGCGGTCGGCGCGTGGCTGACCGCCAACCTGACGCCAGGGGAGTTAGAAGCGGTCCGTCTGCTGCGTGGACCCTTCACGATGTTCCGACGCGGAGAGGCGCTGGCGCTGATGCCGTTTACCTTCTCACGCTGAAGAGGGGAAACCGCAGGCCAGTGCGGCTTGCATTGGCACGTCGCGTCCTGGCCGAGGCGCCGGTCCGGCTTTAGTGCCGGAACCACCCACCATAAGAGCCCCCAGCTCCTCTCTACGAGCTGACTACCCGCTGCAGCGCCTCGCGGTTCACTTCGATCTTCATCTTCTGCTTGGCCTTCGCCATGTAGGCGCTGAAGAAGCGATTCCGCCGATCGCTCAGCAGCTCCTCCCGGAACTTGTCCTTGGCGGTGGCGAGCTCCGCCGGCGTGACTTCCTTCTTTTCCAGCACCTTGACGATGGCGCTGCCGTTGTCGGTCGAGATCGGATCGCTTGTCGCTCCGACCGGCAGCTTGAAGGCCGCCTCTTCGACGGCAGGGGCGACGCCAAGATCGGGCAGCGGCGCATCGCGCGCAACCAGCTCGGTGGTTTTCGCTTCGACGCCGGCCGCCTTGGCCGCCTTGTCGAAATCGGGCGCATTCTTCAACTTCGCCGCCAGCTCTGTCGCCTTCTGCCGGCTCAGCTCCTGCGCTTTCTGCCTGGTTACTTCGTCGCGCACCCGATCCTTCACTTCGGCGAGCATCGGCACGTACGGGTCCTGCTTGCTGACCAGGGAGATGAATGCGAACCCGCGCGACGTCTGTACCGGGCCCTCGACCTGGTCGGCATTCATCTGGAAGACGCGGGCCGCGGCGTCAGGTGAAGTCCCGAGCGCCAGGGTCGGCTCGTCGCGGGCGAAGAAGCCCGATTCCTGGACGGTCATGCCCTGCGCCTTGGCCACCTTGTCGAGGTCGGCCGGCTTGCTGATGTCCTTGGCCAGCCTGGTGGCGACGTCGGCCGCCTGCACCTGGGCGCGCTCCGAGACGAGTTGATCGTTGATTTGCGGCCGGACCTCGGCGAGCGTCTTGGTGGTGCCCGGTTTCTTGTCGACCAGCCTGATGATGTGATAGCCGTAGCTGGTCTTCACGAGATCGCTCGTCTCGCCCGGCATCAGCTGGAAGGCCACCTGTTCGAACTCCGGGATCATCCGGCCGCGGCCGAAGTAATCGAGGTCGCCGCCGGCCTTTGCGCTCGCTTCGTCTTCCGAGCTCTTGCGGGCCAGCGCCGCGAAGTCGGCGCCGGCCTTGACCTGCGCCAGCAGCGCCTCGGCTCGCGCCTTGACCTCGGCGTCGTCCTTGCCCTCGGTCTTGAGCAGGATGTGACTGGCGCGGATCTGTTCCGGGGTCGAGTACTGCTCGATGCCGTTGTTGTAGGCCCGTTCGATGTCTGCCGCCGGCACCACCGTCTTCGCCCGGATGGCGTCGAGATCGACCAGCAGATACCGGATCTTCCGTTTCTCCGGCATCATGAAGTCGGACTTGTGGGCGTCGAAGTACTGCGCCACTTCGTCGTCGCTGACGGTGACCTGCGAGCGCACGCTGGCGGCGGTGACGCTGACCAGCGCCAGCTTGACCTTGTCGTTGCGGTGCCGGTATTCCTGCTCGACTTCCTTGTCCGGCACGGTGATCCAGTCCGACAGCGTCTGCCGCAGCTTCTCGACGGTGAGACCCCGGCGGACGCTGCTCTCGAAGTCGGCCGGCGTCATCGGCGGCCGCTGCGCCTGCAGCAGCTGGATGTAACGCTGCTCGCCGATGAACTGGCCGCTTTCCTGGAACGCCGGGATCGACAGGATGCGCTGGCGCACCTCGGCGTCGCTGACCGCGACGTTCAGCCGATCGGCTTCGGCAATCGCGGCGCGCTCATCGACCATCTGCTGCAGGATCTGCTGCTCGACCCCGAGCTGCTTGAGCAGCTGGTCGTTCATCTGGCCGCCGTAGGCGGTGCGATAGGCCTGGACCTGAGCCTGGTAGATCTTGCGGAACTCGCCCGCGGTAATCGACCGGCCTTCGATCGAGGCGACGGTGTCGCCGGCTGCGGCGTCGGCTCCGGTGCCGCGCAGGAAGTCCGGAATATAGAAGACGACGAACGCCAGACACACCAGAATCAGGCTCCATTTCAGCCAGCTCTTGTGTCGACGCATCCTGTCGAGCATGGTCATCGGTGCACCTTGGCGCAGCGGTCGGCCGCGCAGCGGTCGGCGGTCGACGTCAGCGTGATCTGACATCGGTCAGCATCACTCCGCGCCCGACGGCACGGCTGATGTGGAGGAGAGCCCGAGAGCCGGTAGCTGCTTCGCGCGAGAGCATTGGCGGCTTCGACCAGAGCTTCCTGTGGAAACCATAATCCTATGCCATGAACTTGCAGCGTGGCAAGCAGTTACCGGCTCCCGGCGTCTATCTCGTGTGATATATTGCTCGGTGACAAACAGTTGAGAATACAGACGTTTGTCCTGCTGATCACGAGCGCATCCACCGCTGTTGTGACCGGTTTCAGGCGCAGTTGTCGTGACATGCCATCAGTCAGTCGAACCACGACCATCCGACGCGACCAGGTCGAGCGGGCACCGGACGCCGGGGCCCCGTATCGTCCGGCTGGCCGGGCGGGGCGACGTGGATCGAAGCCGGACCGCGTCGATGCCAGCTCGAGCCGGGGTCCGGGTCCCGACCTCTCGACCCGGCTACGCTTGCTGCAGCGAGCGCTGCGCGGTCAGGTTCAACGCCGGGAGACGCTGATCGAGGTGCTGGGAGCCGTCAGCGCCACACTCGATCCGGCGCGACTGGCCGGGATCGTCGTTGCCCGCGCCGCCGGGTGGTTTCCCGCGCCGTGCTGGGCGGTGGTGTCTGCCGATCGGTCGGGCCGATTGACGATCCTCGCCGATCGGGGGTTGACCCCGGACATGGGCCCGGCCGTCTACGCGGTTGCCGGGCACGTCATGAAGAGCGGCACCGAGTTCACCGCCGCCAACCTGCGGAGCGACCGACGCGTCGCCCACGACGCCGCCGGAACGGTCCTCGGCTTTCCGCTGGCCAGCCGCGGCCGGCGGATCGGCGTGTTGATCGGATTGGATCGAGCGGCCTCGTCGCGCCGGCCGATGCTGGGGGCGGGACTGAGGCGCGCCGTACGGGTGCTCCTCGACGCCGCGGCAACGGCGCTCGACAACGCGCTGCTGCTCGAGCGGGTCGAGGCGCTCTCGGTCACCGACGACCTCACCCAACTCTACAACTCGCGCTACCTCAACCAGGTACTATGGCGCGAGACCAAGCGCGCGTCGCGCAATGGCCTGCCGCTGTCGCTGGTGTTCATCGATCTCGACGGATTCAAAACGATCAACGACGCCTACGGGCACCTGTGCGGGAGCCGTGCGCTGGTCGAGGCGGCCGCGGTCGTCGGCAGCAGCGCCCGCGAAACCGATGTCGTGGCGCGATTTGGCGGCGACGAATTCGCGCTGGTCCTGCCCGACACCGATGGCGAAGGCGCCTTCCAGCTCGGCGAGCGCATCCGCGACCGCATCGCGGCGCACCGGTTTCTCGTCGACGAAGGCCTCGACATCCATCTCACCGCGTCGATCGGCGTCGCCACGCTGCCCGAAGCCGCCACGCTGCCCGATCAGTTGATTCAGGCCGCGGACATGGCGATGTATCGGGTCAAGCGATCGGGAAGAAACGGCATCCAGGCCGCCCTCGCGCTCCAGAGTTAGCCGTCCGTCACGTCATCCGTCATCAGTCAACAGTGCCGAGATTTCATCCACCATCCCCGGGTCCGACCACGGCAGGCGGCCGACACGGACTGTCGACCGGCGACTGACGAATACAGGAGTGATCTGTTGAGCCTTCGTTCGATGCTTTCGCTGTTTTCAAGTGACCTGGCCATCGATCTCGGAACCGCCAATACCTGCGTCTACGCACGCGGCAAGGGGATTGTGGTCAACGAGCCGTCGATCGTCGCCATCAACAAGGTTACCGGCCGGGTCGAGGCGGTCGGCAAGGACGCCAAGGACATGCTCGGCCGCACCCCTGGCAACATCGTCGCCATCAAGCCGATGAAAGACGGGGTGATCGCCGACTTCGAAGTCACCGAGAAGATGCTGACCTACTTCATCAAGAAGGCGC
>JBDTRR010000104.1:0-14484 GCA_039931615.1 Acidobacteriota bacterium | reverse complement strand
CCGTTGGCGAGCAGCATCACGCAGTCGTTGGTCGAGCACTCGCCGTCGACGGTGATGGCGTTGAACGTCTCGTTGACCACCTCGGTCAGGGCGCGGTCGAGCAGCGCTTTCGGCACCGCCGCATCGGTCGTGACGAACGCCAGCATCGTCGCCATCATCGGCTCGATCATGCCGGAGCCCTTGGCCATCCCGCCGATGGCGGCCGCGCGGCCGCCGATCGTCACCTGCACGGCCGCTTCCTTGGGGAACGGATCGGTCGTCATGATCGCGCGCGAGGCGGCGGCGCCCTGGTTGACGGCGAGGGCGGCGACGGCGGTCGGGATGCCGCTGCGGATCTTGTCCATCGGCAGCGCGACGCCGATCACGCCGGTCGAGGCGACCAGCACCTGTTCGAGCGGGCAGCCGACCAGCCGCGCGGTCTCTTCGACCATTTCGCGGGCGGCGCGCATCCCGTCGTCGCCAGTGCAGGCGTTGGCGCAGCCGCTGTTGACGATGATGGCGCGGGCGAGGCCGCCGGAGCGCGACAGGTGCTCCAGCGAGACCAGCACCGGCGCCGCCTGGGCCCGGTTGGTGGTGAAGACCGCCGACGCCGTGGCCGGCACCTCGGACACGAGCAGCGCCAGGTCGAGCGGGCCGGTCGCGTCGGTCGGGTTGGCTCGCTTGATCCCGGCGCCCACGCCTGCCGCCCGGAAGCCGTGCGGCGTGGTGACGCCGCTGCCGGTTGCGCCGGGGGTCATCGGTGGCGCGCCGCGGCGGAAAGAGCGGCACCGTCCATCGTCATGCTGCTGCTCCGGCCGCTTCGACCACCCCGAGCGCCGCCTCCAGGCGGGTCAACCCTTCGTCCACTTCCTCGACGGTGATGACGAGCGGCGGCAGCAATCGCACCACGGTTTCGGCGGTGCGATTGACGATCACGCCCTGCGCCAGCGCCGCCGGCACGACCGGTCCCGCGTCGCGGTGCAGCTCCAGTCCCCAGATCAGGCCGGCGCCGCGCACTTCCTTGACGATCGGGTGCGCCTTGGCGATCGCTTTGAGACGCTGTTCGACGTGGCGCCCGACCCGCCCGATGTTCGCCAGCAGCCCGCCGCCGACCAGCGCGTCGAGCACGCACAGGGCAGCACGGCAGGCCAGCAGGTTGCCGCCGTAGGTACTGCCGTGGTCGCCGAACGAGATGGCGTGGGCGACCTCTTCGCTGATCAGGGCGGCGCCGATCGGCACGCCGCCGCCGAGCGCCTTGCCGACCGAGACCAGGTGCGGTTTCAAGCCGATGGCGCCGAAGTAGAACGGATAGCCGGTCCGCCCCAGCCCGCTCTGGACTTCATCCGCGATCAGCAGCGCGCCGGTGCGGCGGCAGGCATCGCTGATCGCGGCGGCAAATGCCGGAGTCAGCAGGTGCACGCCGCCTTCTCCCTGGATCGGCTCGACGATGATCGCCGCGGTCGAGGTCGAGACGGCGGCGCGGAGCGCGGCCGCATCGTTGGCCGGCACGAACCGGACCCCGGCGAGCAGCGGCTCGAACGGGGTGCGATAGTGCTCGTCCGACGTGACCGACAGCGCGCCGAACGTGCGCCCGTGGAACGACCCCTCGAGCGCGACGATCTCGTGGCGCGGCGCGCCGCGCGTGTACCAGTAGCGTCGCGCGAATTTCAGACACGCCTCGACGGCCTCGGCGCCGCTGTTGCAGAAGAAGGCGCGCGGCAGTCCGGACAGGTGCGCCAGCCGCTCGGCGAGGCGTCCTTGCAGCGGGTGGTAGAACAGGTTCGACGTGTGAATCAGCGTCTGCGCCTGATCGGCAATCGCGCTGGCCAGACCGGGATGGGCATGCCCGAGCGAGGCGACGCCGATGCCCGACAGCAGATCCAGGTACTCGCGCCCCTCGGTGTCGTAGAGCCGCACTCCCTCGCCGCGCACGAACGTGATCGGATTGCGGCGATAGGTCTGCAGTACGTGCTGGGCTTCGAGGGCTTGAACGTCGGCAATGGCAGTGGTCATGATCATCGTCCCGTCAATGATGCCTGTTTCCCGATGAGTCGTGTCGCGGCGGACGGCGCCGTGGCCGCCGCGGCCAGCGTCAGCGCCCGTTCGTCGCGGCCGTCGACGATCACCACGTCGTCGACGCCGCTGGCCAGCGCCTCCTGGCAGGCGAGCAGCTTGGCCACCATCCCCGCCGTGGCCGTGCCATCCGCCATCAGCTGCGCCGTGGCGGCAGGATCGAGCAGCGGGACAGTCGTCCCGTCCGCGCCGAGCACGCCGGGTGTCGTTCCGGCGATCACCAGCCGTCTCGCGCGCAGCCGCGCCGCCAGATGGCCGGCGAAGGTGTCGGCGTTGACGTTGAAGAGACGCCCGTCGCGGCCGACGCCGATGCAGGCGATGACCGGCACGAACCAGTCGCCGAGCAACGTCCCGAGCAGCCGCGTATCGGCCTCGGCCGACGGGACTCCGACCCGCCCGAGTTCGACAGTTCGCCCGTCCACGGTCCGGTGCGGCGGCGCCGGGTCCGACAGCCCGCACGCCGCGTCGGCGCCGGTCAGGCCGACCGCAGCGACGCCGGCAGCGGTCAGGGCGGCGACCAGCCGTGTGTTGATGGTGCCGGCCAGCACGGAGACAACCACGTCGAGCGTCGGATCGTCGGTAATCCGCAGCCCTTCGACCTGCCGCTTCTCGATCCCGGCGGCGCGCAGCGCGGCGTCGATCTCGCGGCCGCCGCCATGCACGACGACCAGCGGATCAGCCGCGGCGATGCCCCGGATTGCCGCCACCACCGTCTGCAGCCGTTCCGGCGTCTCGAGCAGTTCGCCGCCGAACTTCAACACCAGCGGTCGAGTCATCGGAGGCCACCGCCCGGCGTCGTCACCCAAGACGCCGTTCCGGCGCTGCCGGCTACCATAATGCCGTGCGCTCGTCGATGCCGAGCATCACGTTGAGATTCTGGACCGCCTGGCCCGAGGCGCCCTTGAGCAGATTGTCGATCACCGAGACCAGGACGGCGCGGCCCGACGCGTCGACGCGCCAGCCGATGTCGCAGAAATTCGTGTGCGCGACGTGCTTGATTTCCGGCAGGGACGATCCGACCAGCCGGACGAAAGGCGCCGCCGAATAGGTCCGCTCGTAGACGGCGGCGACGGCCTCTTCCGTCGTCCCCGGCAGCAGCCGCACGTAGATCGTCGACAGGATGCCGCGATCGAGCGGGACCAGGTGCGGCACGAAGGTCAGCGGGTGCGGATCGCCGGTCGCGGCAGCGAGTCCCTGCTCGATTTCCGCGCCGTGGCGATGGCCGAACACGCCGTAAGCGGCCAGACTGCCATGGATTTCCGAGAAGTGCGTCCGTTCCGACGGCGTCTTGCCGGCGCCCGACACGCCCGACTTCGCGTCGACGATGATGTCGCTGTCCGGCGCCAGGAGGCCGGCGTCCGCCAGCGGCGACAGCGCGAGCAGGGTCGCGGTCGGATAGCATCCGGGGTTGGCCACCAGACGGGCGCCGGCGACCGCGCCCGCCGCCAGTTCGGTGAGCCCGTAGACCGTGCCGTCCGGGACGCGGTGCGTCTCGGGATACCAGCGCGTCCGCTCGGCCGCGGCCGTCAGCCGGAACGCGCCGGATAAATCGATGACGCGGACGCCGGCGTCGACGAGGGTGGGCGCCAACTCGGCGGCCGCGGCGTCGGGCAGCGCCAGGAAGACGACATCGGCCCGGCGCAGCGTGTCGAGCGACAGCGGCGCGATTTCCCCCGTCCACAGCCGGGCCAGTCCGGGCAGCTTCCTCGCCGCCGTCGCGCCCGACGACATCGCGTCGGTCAGCCGGACCGCCGGATGGTGCGACAGCAGCCGCAGCAGTTCCTGGCCGGTGAAGCCGGTGGCGCCGGCGACGGCGACCCGGGCCGCCCCGGCCGGGCCGGACTGCTGCCCTGACTGGGGCGACGACGATCCCGGTTCGACAACTGTATGCATCAGAAAGAATATTTATACACAGCCGGACAGGTTGGATCAACAGAATTCGATGTATAGTAACCGCACAGTAACAGCCCGCGGGCGCGGATCCGGCGCCGGGCGGCTGCGACGTCCATGAAAGCGCGCCGCCAAACCGTCATCCTGGAGCTGATCGATCGCGACCCGCTGCGCAGCCAGGAGCAGCTGCGGCGCCGCCTGCACCAGCGCGGCTTCGATGCCACCCAGGCGACGATCTCGCGCGACATCAAGGAGCTCGGCCTGGTCAAGCGCTCGGGCGATGGCGCCTATCAGCGGCCGGGCCTCGACACCACCAGTCCGGAAACGGCGCTGGCCGCCCTCGAGCGCGCCGTCGCCGAGTTCCTCCGCGCCGTCCACCACGTCCAGCAGCTGGTCGTCATCCGCACCGGCGTCGGACAGGCGCAGCCGCTGGCCATTGCCATCGACCGCGCCCAGCTGTCCGAGGCGGTCGGCACGATCGGCGGTGACGATACGATTCTCGTCATCGCGCGCGACGCCCGCCGCGCCGCCGCGCTGGCCCGGCGGCTGGAGCGGTTCGCCGGACGGTAGCCTGCGCTGGTGCCGGCTCGACGCGTCAACACACTGGAAGCGTAGAACACATGACAACTTTATGGTCGGGGCGCTTCGACGCCGGGCCGGACCAGGCCGCCTTCGAGTTCGGCAGCTCGTTTCGCTTCGATCGGCGGCTGTTCGAAGACGATGTCAAGGGGAGCGCGGCGTGGGCGCGCGCGCTGGCCACCGCCGGCATCATCAGCGCCGACGAAGCGGTCCAGATCGATGCGGCGCTCGCCGACATCCTGGAGCGCGGCCGCGCGGATCCGGCGTTCGTCGACGGCCCGGATGAAGACGTCCACAGCTTCGTCGAGCGGGTGTTGGTCGAGCGCCTCGGCGATGCCGGCCGGCGTCTCCACACCGGCCGATCGCGCAACGAGCAGGTTTCCGTCGATCTGCGGCTCTATCTGCGACGGCGTCTCCCGCTGCTGCAGCGGCAGCTGGCGGACTGCATCGCCGCGCTCGTCCGCCAGGCCGCGGACGCCGGCGACGCGCTGATGCCCTCTTACACCCACCTGCGGCCGGCGCAGCCGATTCTCGTCGCCCACTTCTTCCTGGCGCACGTCGCGGCGCTGCGCCGGGACTACGACCGGCTCGGCGCCGCCAGCGTCGAAGCCGATGCGCTGCCGCTCGGGTCCGGCGCGATCGCCGGCACCAGCTACGACATCGACCTGGCGCAGGTAGCTCGCGACCTCGGCTTCTCGCGCATCGTCGCCAACAGCATCGATGCCTCGTCGGACCGCGACTTCGCCACCACCTTCCTCTACGCCGGCGCGCTGACGATGGTGCATTTGAGCCGGCTGGCGGAGGATCTGATCATCTTCTGCGGCGACAGCCATCGCTTTTTCGAGCTCTCCGATGCGCTCAGCACCGGCAGCAGCATGATGCCCCAGAAGAAGAATCCGGACCCGCTCGAGCTGGTCCGCGGCAAGGCCGGCCGGTCGCTCGGGCATCTCGTCGCGATGTTGACGACGCTGAAGGGGCTGCCGAGCGGATACAACAAGGATCTGCAGGAGGACAAGCAAGCGGTCTTCGACGCCGAAGACACGCTTGCCGGCAGCCTGGCTGTCGTCCGGCTCGTGATCGACGGCCTGACGCTCGATCGTGGACGCGCCGAGCGGGCGGCATCAGGTTTGCTGCTCGCTACCGATGTCGCCGATTATCTGGTGGGACGCGGGGTGCCGTTCAGGCGGGCGCACGAGATTGTCGGCATGCTGGTACGAAAACTGGTAGTTGAGCAGCGTGAATTCGGGTCCTTGACGACGTCGGAGTGGCGCGAAGCCAGCGACCGTTTCGATGCTGACATCGTCGCGTGTGTTACCCCGCGCTTTTCTGTCGCGGCGAAGCGGACGCCGCAATCGACCGCTCCCGGTGCCGTGGCTGCCGCACTGGCCGACGTCCAGGTTTGGCTGGGCCGCACGGCGGGCGCGGCCGGTTGATCGTTATTGCCACCTCGAAACCAGCTCTGCTAATATGACGACGCCTTTCGCCACGTTCCCGCCCGCCAGGTTCCTTCGGGAGAGATAGATGCAGCAGCGCCAGCTTCGGCTTGGTGACATTTTGGACGACTACTGTCCTCGTGAGCGGCGCGTCACCAACCACGCCATCGTCGCCATGATCGGCCCGGATGTGAAGCAGACCCGCTGCTCCACCTGCGACACCGAACACGAATACAAGCAGGCGAAGGTGCCGCGCCAGCGCCGCAAATCGGACACGGCTGCCGCGCTCTATTCGCAGGTGCTGGCCGGCGGCCCGAAACGCGTCTCACACGAGTCGGGGCCGGACTCGAACGGGGAGCCGGCGCCGGGCGCCTCGAATGGCGACGGCATGAGTCCGCCGCCCGATGCGGTTCCGGACGCCGCGTCCTTGAGGCCGCCGCACCCCGATCAGCCGGACGCGGAGATCGAAGGCGACGAACCCTCAGAGGACGGCGACGTCGAGCAGGGACCGGTCCACCGGCCACTGATTCGAGCCACGCTGCCGCGTACCCTGGGCACCCCGCCGCCGACCCGGCCGGCGCCCGAGTTCACCATCCGCCAGCCGACCGGGCGTCAGGGCAGATTCCGGCCTCGTCAACAGCGCGATCAGCGGGGGCCGTCTCCGTTTCAAGGGAACTCGTCCGGCAACAACATGTCGGGCGGCGGCATGCCCCGCCAGGGCGGTGGCCGTCCGCCAACTTCGTCGCGCCCCGGCCACCGCCACGGTGGCGGTCATAAACGTTCCAAATGAACCGGCGTTCGCCGGACTCCCGTTCCGGGTTTCGTGCTGCGGGCGGCTGGGTGACCGGCGCCGGCAACCAATAGCCCTTGGACCGCTGATGTCGCCAGTGCCGGGCGCGATGTTCCCGACCCGGACGCCCGCGACCATTGCTCACTCCCATGCCTGACCTATCTGGAAAACACGGTCTGATTGTCGGCGTCGCGAACAAACGGTCGATCTCCTGGGCGATCGCCCAGGCGGCGGCGGCGGCCGGGGCCCGGCTGGCGCTGACCTATCAGGGCGACCGCCTCGAGGAAAACGTCCGCGACCTGTCCGGCACGCTGGAGTCGGCGCTCGTGATGCCGCTCGATGTCACCAACGATCAGCAGATCGCCGATGTCGCCGCCGCGATCGACCGCGAGTTTGGCGGCCTGGACTTCGTGCTGCACGGCGCCGCGTTCGCGCCCAGGTCCGAGCTGGACAACCCGTTCGTGGAAACGTCGCGCGAGGGCTTTCGCATCGCGCTCGACGTCAGCGCCTACTCGCTGATCGCGTTGACCCGCGCGGTCGCGCCGCTGATGGAACGGCGCGGCGGCGGCAGCATCGTGACCCTGACCTATCTCGGCAGCCAGCGCGTCATCACCAACTACAACGTCATGGGCGTGGCGAAGGCCGCGCTCGAGGCCACGGTGCGGTATCTTGCCGCGGGGCTCGGCCCCAGCAACATTCGGGTCAACGCCGTGTCTGCCGGTCCGGTCAAGACGCTGGCGGCCATGGGCATCAAGGATTTCTCCAGCGTCCGGCAGGTCTATGGTGAACGGACGCCGCTCCGGCGCAACGTCGAACTGGCCGAGATCGCCGACGCCGCGCTCTTCCTGCTCGGCTCCGAATCGCGTGCGATCACCGGCGAGATCATGTTCGTCGACGCCGGCTTCCACATCGCCGGTTTCTAGGACTGCTGATTGACCTTGCGGCGTGTGCGCGGCGCGCTGCTCAGGCTGGTTCGGCGCCGGCTGCTGGTGTCGCTGGTCGGAGCTGCGCTCCTCGCGCTGGCCGTCTGGCTCGAGTCCGGCCGGGTCGACGCCGCGGCGTGGGTCGAAGGCGTCGGTCTCATCGCCGGCGCCACCGGGGCGGCGCTGCTCTGGACCGGCGTGGCGGGACTGCGGCCGGACTGGACGGACGAGAATTAGCGCCCGGTGCGTGGGGTCCGCCTTCAGGCGTAGGGGACGGTCTTCAGACCGTCCCGTCAGCTATTTCCCACCTTCGGCTTTTCCCCGCCGCCGCGGTAATACTCGTTTTGATGCCGCTCGATCAGCGACTTCATCCGGACCGCATCGCCCTTGTGATGGCCGTGACACCGGATCGGGCTGGCACCGCCGGTGGTTTCAATCAGCACGTTCGACAACATCAGGCCGGTGTCGATCTTCACCGACGCGACATGGGCGATGTGAATCGATTCTTCCTGCCGGCCGATCCAGTGCGGCGTGTAGTGGACGACGCTGGTCGGGGAGATCAGCACCTGGGTCGGGAACAGGTGACTGCCCTGGCTCAAACGGCTGGACCGGAACACCTCGCCGGTCCCGAACGGCCGGCCTTTCTGCCAGATCCAGATCAACACGCCGAGGATCGCCAGGCCGGCGACGACCGCTGCTTCCACCCACACCGACTCGCTACCCATGACGGCAGATGTTAAGCTATTTCCCAGCCGTTTTTCTGCTCTCCAAATGGGAACGTTGTCCAGCGAGCTCGCGTCGCACGCCGCACGTCTCTCGCCCAGGCCGCGGATCTATGCCGATGCCAACGTTCCCGCGGGCGTGGTCGCCTACATGCGCGTCCGTCTCGAGTGGGACGTGCTCTTTGTGATGGAGGACGACGGCCTGCGGCGCGCGCCAGACGCCAGGCACTACCGCCTGGCACAGCAGCTGCGGCGCACGCTGATCACGATGGACCGCGACTACCTCGACGATCGCCGCTTCCCGCCGGCGGAAGGCGGCGGGGTGTTCGTGATCAACGCACCGGACGAACGCCTGCTGGCGTCCTTGCTGCAGCGGATCGATCGCACGTTCTTCCGGCCGCCTGACGACGCCGGCGAGAGCGAGTCGAACCTTTTGCCGCTGGCTGGCCGCAAGATGCAGGTCCACACCGACTGGGGCAGAAGCGCGGACTGAGCCCACCGGATCCCATGATTCCTGTCGTCCAGCCATGATCGTCCTTGCGGGCGCCGATCTGGTCCTGCCCGACCGCATGGTCTCGCCCGGGACCATCGTCATCGAAGGAGGCCGGATTGTCGAAATCCGGGCTGGCACGTCCGGCGGGGGCCATTCCCATCCACCGTTCGCCTTTTACAACCACTACATCGTGCCCGGATTCATCGACGTCCATGTTCACGGCGTCGATGGCGTCGATGTGCTCGACGGCACCGACTCGGTCGGCGCGGTCGCCACGGCGCTGCCCCGGTACGGCGTCACGGCGTTCTGCCCGACCACGGTGGCCTGCGGTCCAGACGCGCTGCGGCGGACGCTGCACCAGGTGCGGAACCTGCGCGAGGTGCCGGTGGCCGGGGGCGCCCGCGTGCTGCCGGCGCACCTCGAGAGCAATTTCATCAACCCCGCCTATCACGGCGCGCAGCCGCTCGGTTGTCTCCGGAGTCCAGCGCTGGCCGGCCGCCGGTTGCGGACGGAAGGGCTTCTGCTCGGGCCGGGTCTGACCTCGTCGGCGGACGACCCGGGAGAGCGTCGCCGTCCTGACCCAATCGGAGAAGCGGATGCACCGGACGCGTTCAGTGCCGACGACATCCTGTATGAAATCGACCGGGCCGCGCCGGACGTCGGTACCGTGACGCTGGCGCCGGAGCTCGAGGGTGGCCTGGATCTGATCCGATGGCTGACGTCGCGCGGGCATCGCGTCTCCCTCGGTCACTCCGGCGCCGGATACGAGGAAGCGCTGGCGGCGATTGCCGCCGGCGCCACCCAGGCCACGCATCTGTTCAATCGCATGCCGCCGCTCGGACATCGCGCGCCCGGTCTGGTCGGTGCCATCCTGCAGGCGGAAGAAGTCGCCGCCGAGCTGATCTGCGACGGCGTGCACGTCCACCCGGCGGTCGTACGGATGGCCATCGCCGCGAAGCGCCCATCGCGCGTCCTGGCCATTACCGACGGCACTGCGGCGTCCGGTCTGCCCGCCGGCGCCCGCGCCAGGCTCGGGGGCCGGCCGCTCACCGTCCGCGACTCGGCCGCCTACCTCGACGACGGCACCCTGGCCGGGAGCGTGTCGACGATGGATCGCGTGTTTCAGATGCTGGTTGTACCGGGTGGCCTGTCGCTGGTGGATGCGGCCACTGTGTGTTCCACGACGCCGGCGCGCGAGCTCGGTCTGGTCCGCCACGGTGCGCTCGCCGTCGATGCGGTCGCCGACCTGGTCGTGCTCGACGCGCAGTTCTCGGTCGTGCAGACCTATATCGGCGGCGAGCTGGTCTTCTCGCGAGTCTAGAGCGCTTCAGCGTTGTACGTGGCCCCACGTGGCACCCGGCATCCGGCTCATTTCTCAGCCGTCGTCGGATTGCCGTTGGCATCGAACGTCTCGACCGGTCCGAGCTTCTGCAGTGCCTCGAGCGCCTGCGCGGGATCGCCGACCACCACGATCTGGAGGCGGTCCTGCGCCAGATATCGCCGGGCGGCCGCCTGCACCTGCTCCGTGGTTACCGCCATGACGCGCTCCGCGTAGCGGTCCCAGTAGTCGGCCGGCAGTTTAAAGCGCCACTGCGTGAGATAGAGGCCCAGCAACTGCGCCGGCGATTCGAGCGGCAGCGCGAACGATGCCACCATCGACCGCTTGGCGTCGGCCAGTTCCTGATCCGGCACGGGGATTTCCCGCAGCTGCCGGACCTCGTCCAGCAGGTCGCCCAGCGCCGGACCGGTGACTTCCGTGCGGACATTTGTCGACGCCGCCCAGTCGCCGCGGTGCTGCCGCGCGTCCAGGGCGCTCGACGCTCCGTAGGTGTAGCCCTTCTCCTCGCGGAGGTGCTGGAACAGGCGTCCCATCGCGCCGCCCCCGATGATCCTGTTCATCACCGTCAGCGCGTCGTAGTCGGCGTTGGTGCGTTCGATCGCCTGGGAGCCGACCAGCAAATTGGTCTGGACCGAGCCTGGCCGCGCGACGAAATAGAGCTTCGGCTGGGTCACCGGCTCCGGTTCCGCGACGGGGATGGTCACCGCCGTCGGCGGCTTGCTCCACCCGCCCAGCTTGGCCTCCACGACCAGCCGCGCCTGGAACATCGAGACATCGCCGGCGATGGCGAGCACGGCGCGGTCGGGCAGGTAGTGACCCCGATGGAACGCGACCAGGTCTTCGCGGGTCAGTCGATCCAGGGCCGCCAGCGTCGGCGAGATCCGCGCCGCGGGGTGAGTCCCGTAGACGGCGCGGGAAAAAAACTCGGCGGCGAGAAACGCCGGGTTGGCCCGCTGCTGGACCAGGGCGGCGCGTGTCCGCTGTTTGAAGCGCGCCAGTTCCTCGTCCGGGAACGAGGGACGGAGCAGGACATCGGAGGCGAGATCCATCAGGCGCACCGCCTGGTCGCTCAGCGCACCGCCGGTGATGGTCGCTTCCGGCGAGCTGCCCGCGGCGAAGTTGAGGGTCGCCGCCATCAGCTCGAGCTGCTCGGAGATCTGATTGGACGTCCGCGTCGGCGTGCCTTCGCGCATCAGCGCCGCGGTGAACGCGGCCAGGCCGGGCTGCTCCGCCGGATCGGCATAGCCGCCCGCCCCCGGCACGATCAGCTGGAAGGAAATCTGCGGCAGCCGGCGGTCCTCGAGCACGATCAGACGCAGGCCGTTGGACAGCGTCGTTTCCGCCGGGCGCGGCAGCTTGAACTTGAGGATCTCGTCCGATACCGGAACCTGGCGCTTTCGCACCAGACCCTGGGTCGGAGACGCTTCCTGCGCCGAGAGGGCCGGGGAGAAGACACCCGGGCGGAATACCGGGGCCATCGACAGCGCTGACGCCAGCAGCGCTCCAGCGGCGATCGCCCGGGCTGGTGCCTTCATCGTGCACCTCCGTTGGCCGTCGAGGACGGCGGCTTGGGATGGCTGACGACGACGGTCCGGTTCTCTGGCGTCAGGAACTGTTTCGCGACCCGCTGCACGTCGCCGGCGCTCAATTTCGCGAGCCGATCCCATCGCTGATTGATCCGGCCCGGGTGCTCGAACAGCAGTGCGTACTCGGCCAGGTTCCTGGCCAGCGCCAGCGACGAGTCGAGGCTCCTGATGAACTGGCGCTGCGCCGTGTTCCGCGCCTTCTCCATTTCCGAGTTGGCAATCGGCCCCGCCTTGATGCCGTCGATCTCCGAGTAGATGGCCTGCTCGACCTGATCGAGCGACACGCCGGGTGCGGGCGTGACCTCGATGCCGAACAACCGGGGCCCGCGGCTGATCGGAACGAACGCCTGGGCCGACACGGCAAGCTGCTTCTCCCGCACGACGTGCTCGTAGAGACGGGAGCTGCGGCCGCTCGCCAGGATCTGTCCGAGGACCGCAATCGCGTCGTCGTCGGACGACAGGCTCGACGGGACCCGATACCCGATGTCGATGCGCGGCAGGCGCGCCAGCGGGTCCTCGATCGCGAGGCGCCGTTCCTTGTCCTGTGGCGGCTGGCTGACGTCGACCGGCGGCGGCGCCGGCTGGGACGGAATCGATTCGAAGTACTGCCGCGCCCGCTCGAGCGCCGACGCCGCCGTGACGTCGCCGACGATGGCGATGACGGCGTTGTTGGGGGCGTAGTAGGTCGTGAAGAAGGCGGCGACATCCTCGACCGACGCGGCGTTTAAATCGTCCAGCGAGCCGATCACCGAATGCTGGTAGGCGAAATTGTCGAAGGCCAGCTCCTCGATCGCTTCGTCGGCGCGGCCGTAGGGCTGGTTGTCGACGCGCAGCCGCCGTTCCTCCTGCACGGCCTGGCGCTGGTTGTCGAGGTTGTCCTTGACGATCGCCAGCGAGCGCATGCGATCGGCCTCGAGGAACAGCGCCGCGTCGAGCTGGTTCGCCGGCAGCGTCTCGTAGTACAGCGTCCGCTCCTTGTCCGTCGTCCCGTTGATCGTGCCGCCGTTGCTGATGACGGTGAACAGGTGCTCGCCGGCGCCGACCCGATCGGAGCCCTTGAACATCATGTGTTCGAACAGGTGGGCGAAACCGGTGCGGCCGCGCCGCTCGTCGCGCGAGCCGACGTTGTAGGCGACGGCGACGGAGAAGACCGGCGCCGCGTGGTCCTCAGAGATGATCACGCGCAGCCCGTTCTTCAGCCGCGTCTCGGTGAACTTGACGGTCGGCGCCGAGACGGCGCGGAGGGTGACGGCGCAAAGCGAGGCGATGACGACAGCGACGAACATCCTGGCGGCCGGCGCGCGCGTCATGAAACCCTCATGGAGTGTTGACCGTGATGTGAGACGTGTCCGCGTAGCGGGTCGGGTCGGCAAGACCCGCGGCGACGAAGGCGTCGTGGCGCTCGCGACACTTGCTGCAGACGCCGCAGTGTTCCGGGACCGGTGTATCGCTGCGGGCCGGCGCCACCGGGTTCATACACGACAGGGTCAGGTCGAACCGGACCCCGAGCGCGAGGCCGCGGCGGATGACATCGCCTTTGCCGAGCTCCGCATATGGCGCTTCGATGGTCAGCCGGTGGGCCAGGCCGAGCGACAGCGCGCCGGCCAGGGCGAGGCGGAATTCCGGTGTGGCGTCGGGAAACGGGTTGTGCGCCAGGGTGCCGATCAGGAGGCGCCCGATTCCGGCTGCCGCGCAATAGACCGCCGCCTTGCCGAGCAGGACGATGTTCCGGCCCGGAAGGTAGACGTCCTCGTCCGGCGTGTGGTACGCCGGCGGCCGCCCCTGCATCGCCCAGTGCGTCGGTGCGTAGACGTCGCGCATGTCGACGGCGAGCGAGACCAGGGGCCGGGCGCGGCCGGCGGTGTCCGCCAGCGACCGGGTCAGGACGTCGCGTTCGGCGGATTCCCACGCCAGCCCGCTGCTGATGTAGATCGGCTGGACCTCGCCGCGCGCTGCGTGGTCGGCCAGCAGCACCATGCTGTCGAGCCCGCCGGAGGCCAGTACCGCGGTTCGCATCTGGTCAATCGGTCAGCTGGTCACTTGGTAAATCGAAAGCACTCAAGCATAATTTACCAACGGTCCAATTCAGCAATCCACCAAATGTACTCTGTCACCAAGACCATCGATTTCTGTTATGGGCACCGCCTGCTCGACTACGACGGTGTCTGCCAGCACCCGCACGGGCACAACGCGGTCGCCGAGATCGAGGTCCGCACCGAGACGCTGGACAGCCGCAACATGGTCTGCGACTTCAGCGACATCAAGCGGGTGATGAAAGGGTGGATCGACCAGGCAATTGATCACCGCATGGTGCTGCGCCACGATGATCCGCTGGTGGCGCTGCTGCAGCAACTCGGCGAGCCGGTCTACCTGCTCGACAGCAACCCGACCGTCGAACGCATCGCCCGCCTGATCTTCGATTACGCCAGCACACAGGGGCTGCCGGTCGTCCGCGTCAAGGTGTGGGAGACGCCGACGTCCTTCGCCGAATATTCGGAGATGTCCTCAAAGTGAGGATATGAGGATGTGAGGATGTGAGGAAGTGAGGAAGTGGGGATGTGAGGAAGTGGGGATGTGGGGATGTGAGGAAGTGGGGATGTGAGGAAGTGGGGATGTGGGGATGTGAGGAAGTGGGGATGTGAGGAAGTGGGGATGTGGGGATGTGAGGAAGTGGGGA
>JBDTRR010000103.1:0-14745 GCA_039931615.1 Acidobacteriota bacterium | reverse complement strand
GCGCCGGCTACTGCGCGGGCCGGACGACGACCGCGGCGAGCGCGTGCGGGCGACGGGCCGGGTCGAGTTGAGCGCCGAGGCGACGAATCGTGCTGGTCCAGGCACTGTCGTCGTCGGCTGGTTCGTCGCTGACCGGGCGGGCGCGGAACGGCCGCTGGCGGAACGCCGCCACCCAGTCCGGCCGGGCCTGGCCGGTGGAATCGAACGCCACCACCTCGAAGATCGGACCGTCCTTGTAGATCGCGACCAGCCCCTCGCCGCGTTGGCGGCCGATCTCGACTTCGAATCGGGCGACCCGTCCGAGGACGCTTTCTTCGAAGTGGGCGAAGATGCCCTCCACCAACGGGTGCCCGGAGGCGAAGAAGTCGATGGTCTCGTTTTCGACCGCCTCCTCGCGGTCGAATGATCCGACGTAGCTGGAGCCGCCCGGCACGCCCGGCAGCCCGTCCACCAGCGCGCCGTTCCCGAGCTCGATCGCGAAGATGCGATGGCCGCGCGGGCGTTCGACGTTGAAGCCAAGGCCGATGCAGGCCGTGACCACCACCTCCTCGTTGAGGGCATCGAGCTCTTGCGGGACGCGGGCCAGGATGCCGGCGGCCATGTTCGAACGGTAAGGGTCGCGATGGAGCTGCTGGTAGGCGGCCTCGCGGATACGGGTCCGCGCCGCGTGGGCTTCGCCAACCAGCGTCTCGAACCGGGCTTCCGACAGCGTGGCCTGCGGATCGAGGGCGATCGACTCGAGCGCGCCTTCGACGTGCGCCAGCTGCGGCTCCAGCCCGGCGAGCGGTTCCCGGAAGAGGCCGAGTGCCTCGAACAGCCGCACGACGTCGGCGCCGATGCCGGCGGGCGGACGGAAATAGACGATCTCCACCGGGATGCGCCGGCCGATCCGATCGAGCCGGCCGATCCGCTGTTCCACGAGCGACGGTTTCCAGGGGAGATCGAACAGCACCAGGCGGCGGCAGAACTCGAAGTTGCGCCCTTCGCCGCCGCACTCCGTAGACACCAGCAGGCTCGGACCGTCCGGCTCACGAAACCGGGCGACTTCCGTGTCGCGGCGGGCCGGGGACAGCTGCTCGTGGAAGACGCCGGTGGCGACCTGCGCCCGTTGACCGAGCGCCGTCCGCAGCATCTCCAGCGTCTCGCGGTGCGCGACGAAGACCAGCGTCTTCTCCCGCGCCTCACGCCAGCGCGGCGCCTGCGCCAGCAGCCAGAGCAGGCGCGGATCGCCGGCGTCCATCGCCTCGGCCTGCTGCCGAAGCGTGAGCTCGTCGGGTCCGAGCGCCGCACCGAGCGCGGCTCCAGACGCCAGCGCGCGGCTGACGCGATCGATCTTGTGGCGCCGTGCGATCACATCCGGCGCGGCCGCGCCGCGCAGCGCCGCCTCGAGCGCACTGTTCAGCCGCCAGCCAGCCGGCTGATCGAGCGCGACCGGCATCCCCACGCGCGGCGGCAATCCGCCGATGTCGGCACGCCGGGTGGAGCTGGTGCACGGCGGCAGCGGTTTCGCCTGGGCGATCCGGGCTTCGAAACTCATCGCCTCGGGAAATTCCTCCGGACGGAGCAGCTGGAGGAGGCGGAAGAACCCGTGGGCGTCGTCCTCGAGCGGCGTGGCGCTGAGGAGCAGGACGTGGCGGCCCAGTTCGGCAATCGGCGCGATCGCCCGCCAGGCCGGCTCGCCGGGATGGCGGGGCGGGCGGCGCAGCCGTTGTGCTTCGTCCACCACCAGGAGATCGATGCCTGCCTTGACCGCCTGGCCGGTCAGCTGCGGGCGCTCGATCAGCAGTTCCAGCGCGATCACGGCGCGGCGATGCACATCGAACGGATTGAAGTCGTTCCCGAAGTCGCGCGCCACGTCGGCGAGGCGCGGCCCGTCGAGGAGCGTGAAGACCTGGTGGTACTTGCGCCACAGCTCCCCCAGCCACTGGACGGTCAAGGCATCCGGCGCGACGACGAGACAGCGTTCGATTCGTCCGGCGTGGACGAGCCGGTTCAGGATCAACGACGCCTCGATGGTCTTGCCGAGACCGACCTCGTCGGCGAGCAGCCAGCGTACCGGGTCGACGGCGCTCGCCCGTTCCGCGACGTGGAGCTGGTGCGGGAAGAGGTGGACGCGGCCGCCGAGGAAGGAGCCGAGCCCGTCGGCTTCGCGCAGGCTCAACAGCCGGAGGAGGTCGAGGCGGGTGACGAAATCCTCGACGTCATCGAGATCGCCAAGGGCCAGGCGCTCGAGCAGCGCGCCTTCCAGCTCCATCGGCCACACCTCGTGGGACGCGGCAGTGCGGCCGTTGGCCAGCCGCAGGATCCCGCCCGGAAGACGCGCGGCGATCGTCGTGGTCTCGAGCGTGGCGGTGACCCGGACCGGGCGGCCGGGGCTGAGGTCGACGGCCACCAAGGCATCAGTGCTGACAGCCAGCCGGAGCGTCGCCTGCGTGCGCGGAAACTCGACGACGACCGCTCGACCCTCGAGGGCGGTGACGCGCCCGATCCCCAGCTCGGGATTGAAGCGATGGGTCAGGTAGTCGCCGGGCGTCCAGGCGCGTGTTGACTCGTGTCTCAAGCGAGGCTCCGCCTCAGATTGCCGAGAAACGCGAGGCAGTGTGTTGGCTCCGCCTCGCTGGTCGCAGCGTTATTCTGCCTCGCCGCCGGCGGGGCGAGACCTCGATCGACCTAGAATAGCCCGTCCACCTTCATGCAGTCGCCGGCTGCCGCCGGCGGGTCACACCCCGACTACGGAACGATCCGGCTGAAGCCGGATCCCACGTACGAAGGGCATGGCGTCCGACTTCCTTCGGACTATGGGAAGGGCGCGGTTTGGCAGTGCAGTGGTGGCGTCGCACAACCATGCAATCGCGCGCTGATGCCGGATTCGTTCATTGCCGTTCCAGCCACGCCTGGAACATCAGGACGTCCCAGAGCAGACAGTGCCGGTGACGTCTCCCCTGCTGGTGCTGGCTCCACTGTTCACGCACCGCGGCGACGTCGAAAAACCCCTCGCGCTTCAGCCGCACCTCGCCGAGCAGCGTGTCAGCCCAGTCGCGCAGCGGTCCGCGCAGCCACTCGTCGAGCGGGATGGAGAAGCCCATCTTCGGCCGTTCGATGATCGCCGCGGGCACGAACCGGTCGAGGACCTGCCGCAACAGCCGCTTGCCCCGGCCGTTCTGGTAATTGAATGGCGCGGGAATCCGCCAGGCGAACTCGACCATCCGATGGTCGACGAACGGCGCCCGGGTTTCGAGACCGGTGGCCATCGCCGCGCGATCGAGCTTGGTCAGGATGTCATCGGGCAGGTAGTTGACGGAGTCCTGATACATCAGCCGATGCAGCGGGTGGCGGATGGCGGGATATTCCTCTTCCCAGATCAGCCGCGTCACGTCTGCCCTCGAGCGCAATGACACGGCTTCGGCGCCGGCCCGGTGACCGACGCCACGCCGATAGATACCTTCGAGCGACGCGAACGGGAGGATCGCCGCGAGCCGGTGGAGGCGTTCGCCATTCGCGACCGTGTGCGCCCACGACGAAGCCGGCAGGCAGCCGAGCATCGCGTCCCACCGACTCACCGGCACCGCTTGCAGCGCCCTGGCGCACAGCAGCCGAACCGGGTAGGGAGTCCACCTCAGTTTGCGCCAGAGGCCGATGATGTGGGCGTAGCGGGGATATCCGCCGAAGAACTCATCGCCGCCATCGCCGGACAGGCTGACGGTGACGTGCTGGCGCGCCAGTTTCGAAACCAGCAGGGTCGGCACCTGCGATGAGTCCGAGAACGGTTCATCGTAGACCTCCGGCAGTAACGGAATCGCAGCCAGCGCGTCCGCCGGAGTGACCGTCAGCTCGGTGTGTTCAGTCTCGAGGTGTCCGGCCACCGCCCGGGCGTGCGCGCTCTCATCGTAGCCGGCCTCGTCGAACTTCATGGTGAACGTCTTCACCGGCCGGGTGCTGGCCGCCTGCATCATCGCGACGACCAGCGAGGAATCGACTCCGCCGGAGAGAAACGCGCCGAGCGGGACGTCCGCCACCATCTGTTGACGGATGGTCCGTTGGAGGAGCCGTTCCAGCTCGCTCGCCGCCTCCGTTTCACTGATCGCGAGCGGATTCGACGTCCCGTGCTCCGCCGCCTCCGCCATCGACCAGTAGCGTTGTTCACGGAGCTGGCGGCCGGGACCGACCACGACGATCGTCCCTGGCACGACCTTCCGCACGCCGGCGTAGATCGAGTGCGGCGCCGGAATGTAGCTGTGCCTCAGGTAGACCGCGATCGCCGCCCGATCGATCTCGGCGCGCCAGTCGGGATGCTGCCGGAGCGCCTTCAGTTCGGACCCGAAGAGAAACGAGCGGCCGGACCAGCCGTAGTAGAGCGGCTTCTCGCCGATGCGGTCGCGGGCGAGCGTCAGCGTGCGTTCGCGCCGGTCCCACAGAGCAATCGCGAACATCCCGGCGGACTTCTGCAGTGCGGCGACCAGGCCCCATCGCTCGATCGCGGCCAGAAGAACCTCGGTGTCCGAATGGCCCCGGAAGCGGACGGCGTGTGCTTCCAGCTCTGACCGCAGTTCGCCGAAGTTGTAGATCTCGCCGTTGTAGCTGATGACGTAGCGGCCGCCGATCGAGATCATCGGCTGGTGGCCGGCGGCAGACAGATCGATGATCGAGAGGCGGCGGTGGCCGAGAAACATCCCGGCGGCCTCGTCAGACCAGTGGCCGTCGGCGTCGGGTCCGCGATGGCTGATGGCCGTGGTCATCCGTCGCAGCGTCGGCAGACCGTTGTCGACGGCGCGTTCCGGCGTCCAGAAGCCGGCAATTCCGCACATCAGCGGATCCTGGCCGCGCGGTTCGATGCCGACCACCCGGTCGCGACCCGGGGACGGCAGACGGGAAGACGATTGACGAGCCACGTCAAAACGGGTCCGGGCAGCGTACCGTGGAGACCGCGACCGGATCTGTTCATTTTTGGACACTCTCAACACCCGGCTGGCGCCCGGCGACACGCCGGTGATTTTCTTGTGGAACCGGGCCCGAGTCTCCACTATCGTCCCGGTTGACGTCTGGAATGAGAGGGTGACGATGAATCTGAGAATGACCGTGCAGATTGGCGTGATGGCGGGAGCCGTGCTCACGGTCGGCAGTCTCGGCGTGCACCGCCAGTCGCTGAATGCCCAGGGTGGAGCCAGGCAGGCGCCGGTCTTCGAGGTCGATCCGTTCTGGCCGAGGCCGCTGGCCAATCACTGGGTGACCGGTTCGACCATCGGTCTGTCGATCGATGCCCAGGACAACGTCTGGACCATCCACCGGCCGAATACCGTCGAGGACAACTTCAGGGCGGCGGACATCAAGGTCGGCGAGGCGGCCGGCAGAGATGACGAAGCCCAGCCGGGGGCGGCGGGCGCTCAGCCGGCGGCAGGCTCGGTGCCGATCGGCAGGTGCTGCAAGGTGGCTCCACCGGTTCTCGTCTACGACCAGGCGGGGAACCTGGTGAAATCCTGGGGCGGCCCGGGCCAGGGCTATGACTGGCCGGACAGCAATCACGGGATCACCGTCGATCACAAGGGCAACGTCTGGCTGGCCGGCAACGGCGCCAAGGACACCCAGGTCCTCAAGTTCAGCGGCGCCGGGACGCTGCTGTTCCAACTCGGCAAGCATGGCGTTCACAACGGCAGCAACGACGTCGAAAATTTCTGGCAGCCGACGAAGATCCACGAAGACGTGCCGGCCAACGAGGTCTACATCGCCGACGGCTACGGCAACCGCCGGGTCATCGTCTTCGACGCCGACACCGGCAAGTACAAGCGGCATTGGGGCGCCTACGGCAACAAGCCGAGCGACGAAAAGATGCCGGCCTACAGTCCCAAGGGCACTCCGTCGAAGCAGTTCAACACCGTCCACTGCGCGATTGTCGCCACCGACGGGCTGGTCTACGTCTGCGACCGGGTCAACGATCGGATTCAGGTGTTCCGCAGGGACGGCACGTTCGTGAAGGAGGTCTTCATCGATCCGAATACCTTCCGGTCCGGTTCGGTGTGGGACATGACGTTCTCCAGGGATCCCCAGCAGACGTACATCTACGCCGCCAACGGCGTCGACGAAAAGATCAACATCCTGCTGCGCAGTTCGCTCGAGGTGCTGACGTCATTCGGCGACGGCGGGCGCGCCCCGGGACAGTTCTTCGGCGTCCACAACCTGGCGACCGATTCGAAGGGGAATCTCTATACTGCCGAGACCTACACCGGCGCCCGGGTCCAGCGGTTCATCTACAAAGGCGTGGCACCGGTGACGAAGGCGGAGCAGGGCGTGGTGTGGCCGAAAGGGCGTGAATCCGTCAGCTGGCTACGACGAAGAGGTCCGTCGGTTCAACAACGAGCGCACACGCTTCAGGGGAGCCAGCACGCCGCTGCGCTTCGCCACTTCCCGCAATTCGATCCGCAGGCGAGCCGGCCAGCCTTCGGTCCAGCAGTTGTAAATCTCCTGATCCCGGGAGGGACGGACGGGCAGCAGGCGCTGCCACCGTTCCTCATCCGAGGCAATCGTTGGATCGTGCAGCACCCGCTCCAGGTGTTGACAGAACTCCACCCGGTCCGGCCAGTAGTGATACACCGCGTCGTGACAGAGGCCAAGCCTGGTGCGTTGCGAGAAACACGCGCCCAGCGAGAACTGCTCGATGGTGTGGATCGGCACGTGGGGGTAGATTTGATCGGTCAGAGACGCGGCTTCGTCGAGCAGCGCGACGTCGGCGACATCAAGACCAATCACGCCGGAATTGAACATCGGTGTCGCGGGCGTGATGTTCCAGCGGCCACCGGCAATCGTCCGCAGCTCGTGACTGTCGACGAGAGTGGCGACGTCGGCAGCGCGGGCGAACTCCAGGTAGCCCTCCCGAAGGTGCATCAAGGTATGCCCGGCTCGGACGCGGGTCAGCAGCCTGATCGGATCCTGACGGAAGTAGGTGTCGGTATCGCACAGCAGCGCTCTTCCCCCGAACTTCTGCAGCGCATGCCTGATGGCGAGAATCTTCCGGCGGTTGTTGAATTTGATCGGCCCGGCCCAATCGGCCAGGACGGTCGGGCCGACGTGCTCGGTTTGGACCTTCAGGCCGTCCAACGCCGCCGGATCATCCGTGTAGACGACGATGCGAAGCTTGCTGTCGTCCGACATCAACTGCCGGGCCGAGAGCACGGCGTAGGCGAGCTGGTCGACGTGAGACCCTCGACCGTAGACGAGGTAGACCAGGCTGTCCATGGCTAACCAACCTCCCGACCTCAACGACGGTCATCTGCCGAACAGGCCACCGATCGAGAGATTGAACCCGAGACCATTGCCCTGCCCGTCGGTGAGATGCGTAAAGCGGCCATCGACTCGGAGGACCAGCCGGTCTCCCATCCGGATGCGATATCCCGCTCCGCCGCTGACCTGTTTGGGCGTCGTGTCGGAATCCGAAACCATCACCAGGCCGACGGCGCCGAACAGGTAGGGCGAGGACACCGCGGATCCGTTCAGGAAATAATCGACCTGGCCGGCCACGTTGACGACGTGGGTGGCGTCGCCGCCGGTTGAAACCAGCAGCACGCTGGCCTGGGGCTCGATGGCGAGGCGCGGGGTGGCGAAAAAGGCCGCGTAGGCGCCTGGACTGAGCAAGCCGAGGCTTGCCGACGGAATGCCGAACAGGGTGCTGCGGGCGCCTTCTTCAGGAATCAGGATCATCAGGTTGACGAGCGAGGCGCCGACCTCGATGCGGCGTGGGTCTTGTGCTGCGGCCGGAAGGGCGACCGCAACCAAGACCAGTGACAGACCGATCGCGCGCAGGCGCATTGTCATCGTCGCTCCCTCTCCTCCGGCCGGTGATGATTTGCGGTCGACCTGTCTCATGCCGCCGAGACATCCTTCCAGACGGACGGCGCGAAGTAAATCGCCTCGCGGTGCACCGTCAACGCCGAGGTCCGCCGCGTGACGTCGCTCTGGATCATCGAAAAATGGCAGATCCCATCGACGTAATCGAAGGTCTTGCCGAACTCCCAGACGGAAATGCGGATCTCGTACGAAGTGGGATAGAGCATGCAGTTGGGCATTTCCATCCTGACCCGCCGGGTGCCGGGCACGACCCGGTCGATGGCGAAGCCGACGTCGTCGCTCTGCAGGCTGAGCACGTGCATGCCCATGTCCTTGCGCTTGAAATCGATGGTGAAGTTCACCGCCGGGGCGTTGCAGAAGAACTCGACATCGAACTCGAGGACGATGGTTTCACCCATCATGAACGCGTCGCAGGCGTCACCGCGCGCGTCCGTCAGCCGGGCGTTGGTGACCCGGGCATCGCTGGTGGTCCCCTTGTGCCGGCGGCTCGGACCTGCCTCCGTCGGGCCGGACTGACCCTTGATGTAGGAGTCGACGACGGTCTTGATCTCGCCGCTCATCCGGACCTGCCCGTGATCGATCCACATGCCACTGGTGCACAGGTTGGTGACGGCGCCCATGTTGTGACTGACGAACAGCACGGTGCGGCCCTGCTTGGCGACCGCGCTCATCTTGCCGATGCACTTGTTCTGGAAGTTGAGGTCGCCGACGGCCAGCACTTCGTCGACGATCAGGATCTCGGGCTCGAGGTGGGCGGCCACCGCAAACGCCAGCCGCACGTGCATGCCGCTGGAGTAGCGTTTGACCGGCGTATCGATGAACTTCTCCACTTCAGCGAAGGCGACGATCTCATCGAAATTACGGTCGATGGCGACCTTTTTCATGCCCAGAATGGCACCGTTGAGGTAGACGTTCTCCCGGCCGGTCAGTTCACCGTGAAAGCCCGTCCCCACTTCCAGCAGCGCGGCCATCCGGCCGTAGATGTCGCAGCGACCGGATGACGGCTCGGTAATCCGCGACAGTATCTTCAACAGCGTGCTCTTGCCGGCGCCGTTCCGGCCGACGATGCCCAGGAGCTCGCCGGCCCGGACCTCGAAGGAGACATCCTTGAGCGCCCACAGCGTGCTCTGCTCGGCGCGGACGCCGCGGTCTTGCCGGTTGGCGCCCATCAGCGACCTGACCCCGAAGACGATCTCGTCGCGCAGGGTATTGTGGCGCTGTTTCAACGCCCCGATCTTGTATCGCTTGGAGAGGTCCGTGACCCTGATCGCAATATCGCTCATCCCAGTCATCCTTGCCGATCGCCAGTGTGTTTGCCGCCGGCCGCGAATCGCCGGGCCTTCAGTGCCGAGAGGGACTGGCGGAGCGGCACCGGCAGCAGCCCGACACAGCCGTTGCGCACCGTGTCATACAACCGCCGCTGGCGCCGCGGCAGGATGTTCTGGTCGAACATCAGCTGGTCGGCGTCGCGGTCGCGCACCATCCCGGCTGGATGCGACAGCGGGAACGACATCTCCCTGGTCGGCGCCTGGTTGCGCGAATCGCCCTCGCCGCCGGTCAGATGCGCGGCATCCGCCCGGTTGAATCCCAGGTTCGAGATCAGATTCTCACCCGGCAGGATCGCCAGGCCGTGGTGCAGCCAGATCGTGAACAGCCATTGGTAATCCCAGGTGTCGACGTTGTCGATCCCGGCATGCGTCAGGTCGAAGATCTTCTTCCAGTGCTCAACCGCCCGCTCGTCCCCCAACAGGTCGAGCAGCCAGGAAGTATCACGCACGGTCGGCCACAGCTTCATCGCCGGATCGTAGTGACGGAACGCGCGCCGCCAGCCGGCCCAGCCCCAGGACAGACAATATCGGGAAAATGTGTAGCTGGCCGGTCCCGGGTTGGGCGTGGCAATCCACTTGTCACCAGAAATGTGCATCACCCGCTCATCGTCGCGGTACTGCTCGAGCAACGCCTCGCAAAACGGGAAGAAGCTCGGGTTCGGCAGCGTGTCGTCCTCGAGGATGATCGCCTCCTCGACCTGCTCGAAGATCCAGATCATCCCGGACGCTTCACGGCGGCCGCAGCCGAGATTGACTTCGGAATAGGCCTTGACCACCTCGCAGTCCCAATCGACCCGCTCGACGATGGCGCGGGTGGCGGCGCACTTCGCCAGATCATCGGGGCGACCGGCGCGCGGACCGTCGGCGATCAGCAGCAGCTTTGGCGGCCGTGCCCGCGCCACTTCAGCGAACACCCGCGCGGTGAGATCGGGACGATTGAAGACGATCAGGGCGACCGGGGTATGCATCAGAAAGCCACCTGCCGACGTGAAGGATGCTCGGCCAGATCGGGTCGTCCGAATCCGCGCCGCACCGCGTCCGTGGACCGACCACGGGCGGACGCGCTAGTGTCCTGAATCAGAGATTCGCTGACACCGAATCTCTGATTCGGGACACTAGACGATGTCGGCAAAGGTGCGCTCGGTCTGCCGGAAATAGATCAGCGCCGGTATCAACAGCGCGACGACCATCAAGGTGCTGATGCCAATCAGAGCGAAATCCGGTGTTTTCCGACCGAGCAGCGCCCAGCGAAATCCCTCGATCACGCCGGCCATCGGGTTCAGGCCGTAAATGAAGCGCCACCGATCGGGAATCATGGTGGCGGGATAGGCGACCGGCGACGCGAACATCCACAACTGAATCAGGAACGGAATCGCGTGGCCGACGTCGCGGTAGCGGACGTTGAGCCCCGACAGCCACAACCCCACCGCCAGCGCCGCCAGCACCGCCAGCACGGTGAACAGCGGCACCGTCAGCAGCGCCCAGCCGGGCGTGATGCCGAACCAGAAAATCATGCCGATCAACACGACGAATGCCACGGCGAAGTCCAGCAGCGGCGACAGGATCGCGGCGAGCGGGAGGATCAACCGCGGGAAATAGATTTTCGAGATCAGATTGGCGCTGCCGACGACACTGTCGGAGCCGCGGCTCAGCGAACTGGCGAACAGCGTCCACGGCAGCAACGCCGCGTAGACGAACACCGGATACGGCAGTCCGTCCGAGGGGATTTTCGCCAGCCGCCCGAAGACCAGCGAAAACATGATCATCGTCAGCAGCGGCTGAAGGATGACCCACGCGATCCCGATCGCCGTCTGCTTGTAACGGACCTTGACGTCGCGCCAGACCAGGAAATACAACAGCTCCCGATAGTCCCAGATCGTCTTCAGATCGAGGCGGAGCAGACCGTGGCGGGGCTGGATGACATAGGTTGGCTCCGGCCCTGACGGGGCTGCCAGGCCCGGGGCTGCAGCCATGGCGCTGATCGCAGTCGCGGCAGCCGACCTCGGCTCATCAGTCGTGGGAACACCTGCTTGATTGCTCATTCATTCGTCCGGAAGATCGCGGTCAATGCCAGATGGTCGGTGACGTGGCGGTGAATTCGCTGGCGATGCCAGACTGATCGAGAGCGGCGGTCGGCGAACGCCGCCAGCGTCAGAAGGGAGGCAGTCGTCGCGATTGTGCCAGGGGAGCCGGCCGCGTCGCGCTAATGCCTGTTCTGCCTTTTCTTGCGCATCGCCCGCAGCAGGCTCGGGACGAGCATTCCCAGGTGGTCGCGAAAACCCAGGTCGAAACTGGTTCGTAATTCGAACAATACCGGGTGGATGCAGTCCAGGAATCTCAGGTCGAGTAGTTCGGCGAAACCGGCAGCCTTGAGCGTGGCATAGACCGGACTATTTTTTCTTGCATACAGGAACGTATTCTGACGATACCAGAACGGGATTTGCTCATCACCCCACAGACTGGGACGGAACAGGTCGAAGGGAACGTAGCCGTTTTTCTGGAAGAGATGGGCCCACCAGGAGTGACGCCGCTCATTGATATGAGTGGGCCCGTTCTGTCGCAGATAGGCCGCGCCAAACACCACCGCATCAGCCGCCCTGGTCAAGGATTCGACAAACGCGGCGGAGGAGGCGGGCTCGAGATGTTCAGCGACTTCGACGGACATCGCCAGCTCGACCCTGCCGTCCAGCGTGAAGGGTCGATTCAGATCGATGGCGCGGAAGCGGATGTGATCGTCGATCATCGCCGCTTGATTGTTCCAATCGCCATCAAGACCGAACAGCTCGCTGCTGCCCAGCTCGTGGCAGGCCTTGAGCCAGGCACCCCGACCGCAGCCGACATCCACCACTGATTGAGGCTGATAATACTTCCACAGATGGCCGAGGAAAATCCGGGCCGATTCTAGCGAAGGTGCGATCTGGTCCTTGTAGTATTCATCAGTGTATTGACTGGTTATATTCACCGTCATGGTATGGCGACAACTCGCAGTGCAAGCGAAATTGCTTTCGATCCTCTCATCCGCAGCAGAATTTTATAATTCGCAGAATGTTATCACACTGAGATTCCTGACCTTCGGCCGTCCGGATGGGTCGGCGCGACGATGAGGCAGCGTCGGTGACTTACCGGCGACGCGGGCTTTCGATGCTGGCCGGCCCGTCGTTCGCGGCCGGTGACAGCCGCCAAATCGTGCTCTCCGTCGCGAGGTAAATCGCGCCATCGGGCCCAACCGCCGGGGCTCGGATGCCCCCGATCTGATCCTGAAGCAGCTGCTCTGTCGCCAATATCCGCGTTGGCACCAGCGGGTCGGTTTGCAGCCGCAGCAGCGATCGACCCTGGTCGGACGTGATCAGGATGTTCCCCCGAAACAACTCAGCCATTCCGGTGCTTGGATACACCGCCACGCCAGACGGCACCATGCCAGCCGGCAATGTCAGCGCCGTCCGCACGATGCCGCGAAGCGGAACGCCCTCGCTGGCGATGGCGCTCAGACGAGCGCCATCCGTCTCCTGGCTGATGATCCACAGGATCCGGCTCGGCAGGTGCCACGCCAGACCGCGCGGTGAGCGATACGCGGACGAGTAGAGCGGGAGATAGCCTCTCTGATCGGCGGGAGTCGTCCCGTCGGGATTCAGACGCAGGACCTTGCCGTTGTAGGACGACAAATCCGCCGCCAGTTGCGGGCGGCCGCCATTGTCGAACGCCGCAAAGAGTTTGCCATCCGGCCCGAACCGGAGTGCCGCCGCGGCGCCGTCCGGCGACGCCGGAACATCGTCCGCGATGATGAGGCGATCCGCGAACGTGTCGCCAGTCTCCCGGAATCTCACCAGACTGAATGCGGGATCGCCTTCAGCTGAGGTGGTCGTGTAGATCGCATAGACGAAATGCGATCGATCGAAATTGGCGTCCACGGTCACCGCGAGGAGTCGATCCCGCTCAACGCCGCCGTCAACAGTGGGCGATGGGGGCGTGGCGACCAGTCGGCCGTTGCGGACGATTCGGAGCAGCCCGTCACGTTCGGCGACGACCATGCGGCCATCGGGCAGGAAGGCGAGATCGACGGCGTCGGCCAGTCCGGTGACGATCGGCGTGACGGTCAATCGGACGCGATCCGACGTCAGGATCGTCGTCGCGGCGACGCCGGCCGTCGGCGACGGTTGCGAGCGCACCTGGGTGGAACGCACCGCGAGGACCAGCAGGCGATTCGACCGGCTGGTCTGGAGCGATGATCCCCGGGACGCGGCGGCGATGTCCAGGCTGTGCAGGCCGATCGTCAAGGGTGGCAGCGGCGCCGAGCAGCTGAACCCGGCGGACGAAGACGACCGACTGCACGATTCACCGGTGAGATCGACCGCCTTGCCGTCGACGTAGACGATGTAACGCAGGGTGCCGATGCCGGTGTCATCGTTGCCGGCCTGATCCCACGCGAGACGCTCGTTGCCGCCGAGGATGATCGGCACCAGCGGGAGCTGGCCCACCTGTGCCGCCAACGTCATCAATGACAGCAAGACGAAGGCGGGGCGGAACACCATCTGATTGATTATAGCCAGAGTCGTACTGCGAGCCGGTCCCCACTCAGCACCCCAACCACACCCGCTGCGACGCCCGCAAAAGATCCGCATTGTGACGCGCCGAACGGCCCGCCTCGATCGTAAGTGCGGTACCGGAATCGTCGACTTCACCGGGACGATCACCTCATCCGCGACGTTGAGACGGCACGGTGCGAAATCGCACGTACGCAACGGTTTCGGCCGGGACTGCAGCAGGCGGGCGCACTGGTACGTGGGTTGAGCATCAGGGTTTGTATGAAATCCCTGCAACTGCTGATATGCCTGGCCTTCCTCAGTGTGGCCGCCACCACACATGCCGATACGATCAATCTTTCCTGGAATCCAAATACCGAAGCCGACCTGGCCGGTTATGCGGTTTCGTACGGCACGCAGCCGGGCGTCTACGTCAGTAGCTTCGATTCAGGAAAAAACACGTCGCAAGCGGTTTCGAACTTGGCCAATGGGACGCGTTACTACTTCGTGGTCAAGGCCTACAACACGTCGGGCACTTACAGCCTCGCGTCGGTGGAGGTCTCCGGTGTCGCGGCGGATCCGGTGCCCACGCTTCCGCCGACGGTGCCCGCCGGACCATTACCAGCCAGCGGATCGGCCGCTGTGTCACCGGCGGTGGTTCTCAACTGGACCGCGTCGGCTTATGCGGCGTCGTATGACGTGGCGTTCGGCAAGACTAATCCGCCGGCCGTCGTCTCGAGCAGCCAGACTGCGACGACCTATCAACCGGCGGCGCTGACCGCCGGCACCACCTACTACTGGCAGATCGTGGCGAAGAACGCCAAGGGATCGACAAGCGGCCCGGTCTGGAGTTTCACCACCGCCGTCGCCGGCACCGTGGTGCCGGTCGCCGAGTATTCGTTCAATGAAGGGACCGGCACGACGACCATCGATGCATCGGGCAGCGGGCGGACGGGAGCGGTGAGCAACGCGACCTGGAGCACCGCGGGCAAGAACGGCGGCGCGCTGTCGTTCAACGGGAGCACCTCGCGGGTGACGGTGGCGGATGCGGCGGCGCTGCG
>JBDTRR010000102.1:0-15748 GCA_039931615.1 Acidobacteriota bacterium | reverse complement strand
ACCAGCGATCAGTTTCGCTGCAGTCTGGCCGTCACGCGGGTCTGCTGGTCGGCGGGTACGAGCGCGGTGGTGGTCCAGCGCTCGTACCCGTCATGCTCGATCCTGATGACGTGAGAGCCGGCGCGCAATCGCCTGACTTGGAGGGGTGTGCGTCCGGCCTCCCGTTGATCGATGAACACCGCTGCGCCGGTCGGCACCGACTCGACCGTCAGATCGCCGATGAAGGGTTGCACGGCGTTCCGGGCCGGTCCGGTGTCCGCCTCGCGGCCGGCGGTGTCTGATGATCGGACTGGCGGCGGAGTCGACCGAATCGGGGCCGCCGATGACGTTCGGGCATTGTCGTTTGTCGGCCGGGCGCTCGACGGAGCAACGCTGGCGAGCGATTCGGT
Source organism: Acidobacteriota bacterium (assembly GCA_039931615.1). Lineage (GTDB taxonomy): Bacteria > Acidobacteriota > Vicinamibacteria > Vicinamibacterales > CAVVIG01 > JAHFUI01. Next base: position 15,359 of record JBDTRR010000102.1, on the reverse strand, counting down.
GAACGCCCCCGCCGGGCGGCTGGCCGGGAGAGCCGATGTCGGGATCCCCAAGGTTCTGCCGGGCAGCACCGCGGCCGCCGCTGGTGGGCCCGACGCTCGTCGAACGATCCGGGTCGGATCGACGAGCACCAACCCAATCACCACCAGAGCGGCCAGCACTCCGACAACGACGAGCCAGTGTGCGGCAGGACGTCCGGCCTTCCGCGCCCGGCCCGACGTCTGGCCGGCTGCCCCGGCCGGCTGGGGCAGCGGTCGCGATGGCCCGGTCGCGGCGCGTGCATCCAGCGTCGCCCAGAGCTGGCTGAGACGCTCGGCATCGTCCAATGCCTGTTCGAGCGTCCGCTTCCTCCCGTCGAATTCGTCCAGGCGCCGCTGAAGATCGGCGGTCGCCTCCATCGCCCGGCGTTCGAGCCGGCCAAGTGAGTCCTCGGCCTGCGCCAGCACCTGGGCGTGCGCTGTCAGCGCTGCGACCCGGGCGTCCAGGGAGTTCAGCAGGCTGACGACGCGGCCGGCGTCTGCGAGGCCGTCGTCGATCAGCTTTTTCTGGACCTGGAAGTCGGCGGCGCGCCGCATGATTTCTTCCGTCAGCTGGCCCAGGGCGGCCAGGCGGTCGTCCCCTGCGAGGGGGGCATCCCGAGCGAGCTCGAGCGCGCCGATGCGCTTCTCGAGCGCCGTCAGGACATCAACGATTCGCCGGCGGGCCGCTTGAGGGCTGTCGCCGCCAGCCGTGCCAGCCCCCGACTCGGGAGGGTCTTCTGAGGGAAAAGGCGAGAGCGAGTCGAATAGCGTGGAAGGCATCTCACAAATCGGTCGGTTCAGCGGTTGTCGGCCCGCCCCGTGGTGGCAGCGATAAGAATATCGAATTGTGAGGCTGGAAGTAATCCAGGTGGTCGGTTGTCGACGCCGAAGCCGCGACGGTGTTGGTTTCACGCACCGGGTCCGGCCATTTTATACCCCGTCGCTGCGTTATACTGGCCCCCTCTGAGAGGAGACTCCCCATGAGCCTGCGCCGTCTCGCTGTCGCGTCACTCGTCGCCATCGTCATCGCCGGTGGTCCGGTCGCGCTCAGTGCGCAGGCGCCGAAGCCCGCCGCCCGGGCCTCGGCCAGACCGTATACGCCGCCGCGCACGCCGTGGGGCGATCCCGATCTGCAGGGCAATTTCACCAACGTCTACGAGAACGGCACGCCTCTCGAGCGCCCCGACCAGTTCGCCGGCCGCACCCTCGACGAGGTCCGGGGGGAGGAGCTGTCAGCGATCAAGAAGGCGACCCAGGAACGGACGATCAACAACTTCCAGGGGCCAATCCACGCGCCCGATCACTGGTGGCAGGATGCGTTGTTCCTCGAGAAGGGGAGCCAGGCGTGGTTCGTCACCGACCCGACGGACGGCAAGATCCCGCCGGTCACCGCCGACGCCCAGCGCCGCATCGATGCGGCGCGCAATGCACGGGCGAACAGCGGCCGCGGTCCGGCCGATTCCTTCGAGGACCGGAGTCTGTACGACCGCTGTCTCACGCGCGGTCTTCCCGGCTCGATGATGCCGTCCATCTACGGCAACTCCTATCGCATCGTCCAGGGTCAGGGTTTCGTGGCCATCACCTACGAGATGATTCACGAGACGCGGGTGATTCCGATCGAGACCCAGGCAAGGGCGCACGTCGGCAAGAGAGTCCATCTCGACATGGGCGACGCCCGCGGCCGCTGGGAAGGCGACACGCTGGTCGTCGAGACGACGAACTTCCACCCGCGCAGCGTCTACCGGAACGCCAACCCCGACGCGCTGCGGCTGGTCGAGCGGTTCACCCGCATCGCGCCGGACAAGGTGAAGTGGGCGGTCACCGTCGACGACCCGACGACCTGGACGCGGCCCTGGACGTTTGCCATGCCGCTGACCCTGAACGAGTCCGAGCCGCTCCTGCCCTACGAGTGCCACGAAGGGAACTACGGCCTGCGGAACATCCTCAGCGGCGCCAGGGCCGACGAACGCAACGGCATCTTCGGCCCGCAGCGCGAGCCCCCACGGCTGGGTCTGCCGGCGGAGCCGAATGCGCCGGCGGAGGCGTCGGAGCGCTAGAGTCGGATGGCGGAGGACAGCCTCACTTCCGCTTGATCACCATACCCTTCATCACGCTGCGGTCGGCCTTCAGCTCTTCCTGGCCGGCCGGCAGGTTGTTCGCCTGCAGTAAGTAGGCGGTGATGTCGGCCGACATCTGCACGTTGAGACTGCCGATGTCGTCCAGCGGCATGGTGAGACGAATGCGATCGGCGAGGTCGCCCACGCTCTGATCGTTCCAGCGATCCAGGAACTCGCCGCCGGCCAGCGACGGTGCTTGATCGCTGCCGCTCAGATCGGCCTGATGGCATTGGCTGCAAACCTGCGCGTATTTTTCCTGTCCGCGCTTCGCCTGATCGGCGCTGTAGATGCCGTCCCAGACACTCTTGGCCGGCGCGGCGCCCTGGGCCGAGAGCACCACCGCGACCGCACCGTAGGCGACAAGTCCCGCGGTCGTGGCCGCGGCGGACGAAAGGGCTATCCTGATCATTTGGTGTGAGATGAGCGTCATGACAACTTCATGTTAGCCTATCGCCGTTCAGGTTGGCGGGGCGGGCCAGACTGTCCGGTCGGTCGCTTTCTTTTCCGGTCGCCCGCCGCCCGCGCCACCGCCGGCAGGATGCCCACTCTACGGTCATTGCCTTCCTGATTGCCTTGCTCGAGCGGCGTGCGCCGCCCACCTCCAGCCGGCCGGGCGCCACCTTGGTGGTGGTCGGTCGTGCCTGACATAATGCCCCCGCCACCAAGTGCGCGCTGCGCAGAGAGGAAGAGTTCGTGATGAAGAGCCAACTGCTGGGATTCGTCGGTCTCGGGAACATGGGAGGCCCCATGGCATCGAGGCTGTTGGATGCCGGCCATTCGCTATGTGTGTTCGACACCAACCCGGCGGCGGCCACGCCGCTGACCGACCGCGGCGCCACCCTCGTGGGGTCGCCGCAGGAGGTGGCGGCGGCGGCGGCGATTGTGCTGATGAGCCTGCCGACGCCGGGCATCGTGCAGACCGTTGCGTTGGGGGAGACCGGGCTCGTGCACGGCTCGAGTGTGCGCACGGTGATCGACCTGTCGACCACCGGCCCGGGTATGGCCGCGATCGTCGCCCGCGGCCTGGCCGAGCGGAACATCGTGTGGGTGGACTCGCCGGTCAGCGGCGGCATGGCCGGCGCCAAGGCGGGAACGCTTGCCGTCATGGTCTCCTGTCCGGCGGCGGCGTTCGCCGAGGTCGAGCCGATTCTCAAGACGTTCGGCAAGACCTTCTTCACCGGTGAAAAGCCGGGACTGGCGCAGGTGGCGAAACTGGCGAACAACCTGCTCGCCGCCGCCGCGATGGTCGTTTCGTCGGAAGCGATGGCCATGGGCGTCAAGGCCGGCCTCGATCCGAAGGTGCTGCTCGACATCATCAACGCCGGCAGCGGCCGCAACAGCGCGACGCAGGACAAGTTTCCGCGGTCGGTGCTCCCAGGCGGTTTCGACTTCGGGTTTGCCACCGGGTTGTCCTACAAGGACGTCCGGCTGTGCGTTGACGAGGCCGAGGCGATGGGCGTGCCGATGGTCGTCGGTTCGGCGGTCCGGCAGATGCTCGCCGTGACCCAGGCGAAGTTCGGCGCCACGTCCGATTTCACCTGCATCGCCAAAGTGATCGAGGAATGGGCCGGCGTGCAGATTCGCGGCTGACGGATCGGCACGACCGCGAGCCCTGAAAAGAACAGAAGAATGCAGACATCCTGGAGCACATAGACATGGACAAGGCGACGTTCGACAAGGGACTCGAGATTCGCAAGGCGGTGCTGGGGAAGGAGTTCGTCGAGAACGCGTTCAAGACCGCCGACGACTTCAACATGCCGATGCAGGAACTGGCGACGGAGTACTGCTGGGGATGGTGCTGGGGCCGCGAGGGACTGGCCCTCAAGGAGCGCAGCCTGATCAACCTGGCGATGATCAGCGCCCTGAACCGGCCGCACGAGCTGAAGGTGCACGTCAAGGGTGCGCTCAACAACGGGGTGACGCGCGAGGAAATCCGCGAAGTGTTCCTCCAGGTCGCCATCTACTGCGGCGTGCCGGCGGCGGTCGATTCGTTCCGGCAGGCGCGCGAGGTCTTCGCCCAGATCGATCAGGAAAAATAGCCGCCGAAGTTCCCTGGAATGGATCCTGAGATGAGCACGATTGCGGCGCTGGCCACCTATCAGATGTACATCGATGGCCAGCGCGTGGACGCGGCCTCCGGCGACTATTTCGAGACCGACAATCCATACACGGGGAAACCGTGGGCGCTGATTCCCCGCGGCACGGCGGACGATGTCGACCGTGCGGTCCGGGCGGCCCACAAGGCGTTCACCACCGGCGACTGGCCCCGGTTGACCGCCTCGCGACGCGGCGCGCTGCTGAGGAAGCTCGGCGATCTGGTCGGCCAGCACTGGCAGGAGCTGGCCGAAACCGAGGTGCGGGACAACGGCAAGCTCTACGCCGAGATGGCCGGCCAGACCAAGTACATCGAGCCGTGGTTCCACTACTACGGCGGTCTGGCCGACAAGATCGAGGGATCGGTCATCCCGCTCGACAAGCCGGACAACTTCAACTTCACCCGCCACGAGCCGCTCGGCGTGATTGCGGCGATCGTGCCATGGAATTCGCCGCTGCTCCTCGCCGCGTGGAAGCTGGCACCGGCGCTGGCGGCCGGCAACACCGTGGTGATCAAGCCGTCGGAATTCACCTCCGCATCGGTGCTCGAGTTCATGCGGCTGATCGAGGACGCCGGCTTCCCGCCGGGGGTCGTCAACGTGGTGACCGGCTTCGGTTCGGAGGTCGGCATGCCGCTGGTCGACCACCCGCTGGTCGCCAAGATTGCGTTCACCGGGTCGGATGCGACCGGCCAGCGGATCTACGAAGCGGCGGCGCGGGGAATGAAACGCGTCACCATGGAACTGGGCGGCAAGTCGCCGAACATCGTGTTCGACGATGCCGATCTCGACAATGCGGTCAAGGGGGCAGTCTCGGGCATTCTCGCCGCGGCCGGACAGACCTGCGTCGCCGGCTCGCGCCTGCTCGTCCAGGAGAGCATCTACGAACCGTTCGTCGACAAGCTCATCGCCTTCGCCCGGACCGCGAAGATGGGCAACCCGATGAGCCAGGAGACGCAGATCGGACCGATCTCGAACCGGCCGCAGCTCGAGAAGATCCTCAGTTACATCGATATCGCCAAGGGGGAGAATGCCCGGCTGGCACTCGGCGGCGCGCGCGGCTCCGGGCCGGAGTGCGGCGACGGCTGGTTCGTCGAACCGACCATCTTCACCGGCGTCAACAACCGGATGCGCATCGCGCAGGAAGAAGTGTTCGGTCCGGTCCTGGCAGTCATCCCCTTCAAGGACGAGGAAGAGGCGATCGCGGTCGGCAACGATGTCGTCTACGGTCTTGCCGCCGGCGTCTGGACCCAGAACATCCGCCGGGCGCTGACGATGGCCGAGCAGTTGCGGGCGGGGACGGTGTGGATCAACACCTACCGCGCCAACAGCTACATGTCGCCGTTCGGCGGCTACAAGCGGTCCGGCTTCGGGCGTGAGGGCGGCCAGGAGATGATCAAGGAATACCTGCAGACCAAGAGCGTGTGGATTTCGACGGCGAAGGAAGTGCCGAATCCGTTCATCCAGAGATAGGGGTCGATCGTTTTCGTGTTTGGCGTTTCCGTGGCTTCAAGAGACATGGCCACGCGTTGGCAGGAGTGGCGAGCGATGACGATCCGACTGACCCGTGCCGTGCTGATCGCGGCGACTGTCGTGACGCTGGCGGGACCGGCCCCGCTCCGGGCCGACGCGGCGCGGTGGTGGGCGCACGTCGAAGCGCTGGCCAACGACGGCCTGGGCGGGCGCAACACCGGCAGCGCCGGCGACCGGCAGGCAGCCGGATATGTTGCGGCGCAGTTCGAGCGGGCCGGGCTCGAGCCGGCCGGCAGTCGCGGCTACCTGCAGCCGATCGCATTCAGGACCCGCCGGATCGTCGAATCGCAGTCGAGCCTCGCGCTGGTGCGGGACGGCCGGACCCAACCGCTGACGCTCGGCGAGGACGCCAACATCAGCGTGCGCGGCGATCCGGCGGTTTCCCTCGAGGCGCCGCTCGTGTTCGCCGGCTACGGCCTGCAGGTGCCCGAGCAGGGCCTCGATGACCTGAAGGGCCTCGATCTGCGGGGAGCGGTCGTCGTCTACCTGGCGGGCGTGCCGGCGGGACTGCCGGGTCCGCTTCAGGCGCACGTCGGGTCGGCCGCCGAGCGCTGGCGGGTGCTGCGGGCGGCCGGCGCGGTCGGCACCATCAGCATCGCCAACCCGAAGAGCATGGACATCCCGTGGGCGAGGTCGACGCTGGCGCGGCTGCAGCCGCAGATGTCGCTGGCCGATGCCGGGCTCGACGAGGCCGCCGGCCTGCGGTTGGCGGCGGCGATGAATCCGGCGCATGCGGACCAGCTGTTCGCCGGATCGGGACACACCTTCGTCGAGGTGCTGGCGCTGGCCGACCAGGGCCGGCCGCTGCCGGCGTTCGCCCTGCCGGCGCGGATCAAGGCGGCGGTCCGCGTCGAGACCGGCGAGGTATCGTCCCAGAACGTTGCCGGCATCCTGCGCGGCTCGGATCCGATCCGGCGCGACGAGGTCGTCGTCCTGTCGGCGCACCTCGATCATCTCGGCGTCGCCGATCCGCCGATCAACGGCGACCGGGTCTACAACGGCGCGATGGACAACGCGTCTGGCGTGGCCGCCCTGATCGAGATGGCGACCCGGATGCGGGAGGCAGGGACCAGGCCGGCACGGTCCATCCTGTTCCTGGCGGTGACCGGGGAGGAAAAGGGCCAGCTCGGGTCGCGCTACTTCGCCGCGCATCCCACCCTGCCGCGGGCGGCCCTGGTCGCCAACGTCAATACCGACATGTTCCTGCCGCTGTTTCCGCTCAAGACGCTGATGGTGCTCGGCCTCGACGAGTCCGACCTTGGCGGGGACATCCGCTTCGTCGCCGCGGCGCTCGGTGTCGACGTGCAGGCTGATCCGGAGCCGGAGCGCAACCGCTTCGTCCGCAGCGATCAATACAGCTTCGTCCGGCGGGGGATTCCGGCGCTGGCGATGAAGGTCGGCTACCAGCTGCGCTCGCCGGAAGCAGAGATCGCCCGCCAGTGGACCGCCGAACGGTACCACGGCGTGTCCGACGATCTGAGCCAGCCGATCGATCGGTCCGCAGCCGACGGCTATGTGGCGGTGGTGGAGGCGCTGGCGATCCGCATCGCCAACCGGGCCGGCCGCCCGCAGTGGAACGACACCAGCTTCTTCAAGCGATTCGCGCGGTCCGGCTCAGACTAGCCCCGCCGATGGAGACCCACGATTCATGGACGAGGTCGACGAAAAAGTCATCGGCGATATTCAGCGCATCATTGCGGACCACCATCGTGCCGTGAACGATGACCGGTCTCTCCAGTTCTGGAAGTCTCTCGGCGAGAAACACGCGTCCCTGATCAAGGAAGCCGGCTTCCGCAATTTCAAGCGGACCATCAATTTCGAGTACTCGCAATGGGGGGTTACCGCGCTCCGTGATCCCAAGACCGTCAATCTGCTCAAGAAGCACCTGGCGGAGAGGCGATGGCCGACCGGAATGATGCGGGCCCGCTTCGATGGTGATGACCTCGATGACATCCGGTGGCCGGACGACATCGATGCCAGGACCGGAACATCCACCCGGGCAGCCACGATCGGGGGGCGGTCGCGAATCCGCGGCTACACCGCATACTGCGGGTTGCTGTGGCAATATGCCAGCTCGCACGATGCGCTGGGTTGCTTGAGCAAGGTCGAGGAGCCCGCCCTGGGCAATCCCCTGCCGGTTCGATACGCCGGCAGACTGATTTCGCAGGATCTCGCGCTGAGTTCGCTGGAGTTGAACTACATCGCCGCCAACGTCCCGATGCGCAGGATTCGCCGGGTCCTGGAAATCGGCGCCGGCTACGGACGGCTCGCATTCCTCTTCAGCTCGATGTTTCCCGACATCGAGTATTCGATTCTGGACATCCCGCCAGCATTGGCGATTTCGCAACACTACCTGACGTCGATTTTCGGAGCGGCGGCGACGTCGGACGGCCTGGACGACGACGGCGGCTCAGCCGCCCGGCGGCGCATCAGGTTCATGCTGCCGCATCGGCTGGCGGAGATCCCGGACGGACACTTCGATCTGGTGATCAATATCAGCGCCTTCGATGAGATGTCGATGACGGACGTCGATGGCTATCTTCAGGCGCTGGACAGGGTCGGGTCTGGTTGGGGATATTTTCAAGGGCACGCGACCAGTCGCAAGCCCGGGTTGCGCTACGGCGTGGACGGTTTTCCGTACGGGAAGGACTGGCGCCAGATCGACTCGCGGCCGCACGCGGTGGTGCCGTGGTTCGTCGAAAAGATCTTCCAGCTGAAGGCCGGACGGCGAGACTAGCGGCGGCGGCCCGATTCGGGCTCGACCGGTTGCCCGGAATCCCCTGCGAACGCGCTCACGCCGCGTCGGCGGTGAACTGCCGGCCGCGCGTTTCCGGGCCCAGCCAGATGATTCCCGCGGCGAGCAGCCCCGAGCAGACCATGGCCACCGTCATCGCGTCGGTGAGCGCGACGCCGCGATCCTGCAGCGCCCCGAGCACGACCGGCATCACGGCGCCGATCGCCGCCCCGGCGTGATAGGTGAAGCCGGGGCCGACGCCGCGGGCCGAGGTGGGAAAGCGCTCGCTGACATAGGCCGGGGCCATGCCCCAGATGCCGGATCCGCAGCTGCCCATCAGCAGGGCGCCGAACCAGAGTCCGACCGCGCTTTGTGCGTGCAGGTAGAGCGGAATCGATGCGACGCCGAGCAGCGCGGCCATGCTGACCGCGCCGCGCCGCCCGAGCCGGGTCTCCGACAGGCGGCCCCATGAGGCGGTCCCGACGATCGCGCCGACGTTGAAGCCGACGAGATACCCGAGCACCGGCCGGCCGGTCTCGCGCAGGAACGTCGGATACCAGAAATTGATCGAGTAGTACGAGCACATGAACGCGCCGATCACCAGCGAGCACTGCAGTGTGGTGCCGATTAGATCGCGCTGGAAGATCCGGACCAGCGACATGGTCGGTTCAGCGGAAACCCGCCCGGCGCGCGCCGCTTCGCGCCGCCGCCGCTGCTGCTCGAGCCACACCGGACTCTCCGGCACGCCGCGGCGAATCCACAGCGTCAGCAACGCCGGAACGATCGCCACCCAGAACATCGTGCGCCAGGCGAAATCAGGCTGCTCACTGAACAACGGGTAGACGAACTGGAAGACGGCGGCGGCCAGCAGGTAGCCCCAGTACCAGCCGCCCAGCAGCAGTCCGGAGGCCAGGCCGCGCAACCGCGTCGGCCAGTGCTCGAGCACCAGCGGCATCCCCGCCGCCCACTCGCCGCCCATGCCGATGCCGAACAGCGCCCGGAAGGCGAACAACATCGCATACGAGGTCGAAAACCCGCTCAGGCACGCGAAAATCGAGAACCACACAATCGACAGCATCAGCGGCAGCTTGCGGCCGTACTTGTCCGCCAGCGTCCCCGCCCCGGCGCCGCCGACCAGCCGCATGATCAGCGTCACCGTGCCGAGCAGGCCGGCCAGCGTCCGATCGACGGTGAAGCTCTTCTGGATGTCGATCAGGATGAAGGTCATGATGTTGAAGTCGAACGCGTCGACGACCCATCCGAGGAAGACCGCCCAGAAGGCGCGCCATTGATCGCGCGTGACCTGTTTGTGCCAGGGGAGCCCCGCCGTGTCGGCCGGGGTGTCGTCGAGGGGGCGGACCTTTGCCGGAATGCTCACGATGACCTCATTGGAAGGCGAGTGTGGAAGCCTACCACGGAGGCCGGGCAGCATGGACCCCGGCGGGCAAACAGGTGTACAACAATCCGCGCGAGACAACGCTGCCACCAGCGAGGCGGAGCCGATACCCGCCTCGTCCTTCTCGGCGGTCTGAGGCGCAGCCTGGCTGGTCATGTCCGACATCGATGAGAAGACCGTTGAATACGTCCTCGAAAACAGGAAACATTTCGAGGATCTCCGACAGGTGACGGCACAGCTGGCGGGGCTGCTCGTCCTGGCGGCCACCGGATCACGCAGCGCGTCGCCGGATCATCCGCTGCTCGAGTCGGCGAACGGGCTCTTCCAGGAAGCGGTCGATGGCTTGCGCAGCGCTCGCGTCCCGATCCGCGCCCGGCCGCATCACGATGCCATCATGCAGGCGGTGACCGCCGTGCGCCACGCGCTGGATGCCGCACAACGCAGCCTGGGCAGGCAAGGCCCGGGAATAGACGTCGATCCCATTCTGATCCCGCTGCAGATGGGCTACGCCCACCTCCAGCGCGCCGCTCAGGCGCTGCCGGGCTTCGAGATGATTGCGTTCGATCAGGGCTGCTGCGGCGCTCAACGATCGGCAGCGGGCCCGACGCCGCGACCCGGGCTGCTGACGTCATGACTCTCGAATTCTCATTCACCCATCCGCCAACCCGCGTGAGGCCGACGTGAGCAGCTATTCGATCTGGGTGATGGAGTACGCGTACGTGCGGGAGCAGGCGAACAGCATGTTCGTCTATGGGGCCCACAACCAGGGCCATCGCAAGATGCCGTACGGCTATGTCGTCATCAAGGGGCGGGGCCAGACCGCGATGGTCGATGTCGGGTACAACCACAAGGCCTACGGCGAGGTGCTCGCGTCCACCTACGGTGTCGAGAACTGGCAGCCCCCGCGCACCGTCCTGAGCGAGTGCGGGTTGACGCCGGCCGACATCTCGACGGTGTTCATCACGCACGCCCACTTCGACCACATGGGAAACATCGAGGATTTTCCGAACGCCACGTTCTACATCCAGGAGCGTGAACTGTCGAAGTGGGTGTGGGCGCTGTCGCTCGAACGGCGGTTCCGCTGGCTGATGCTCGGCATCGACCCGGCCGACATCATGCGGACGGTCGATCTTGCCCGGCAGGGACGGCTGGTCGCTGTCGACGGCGACCGCGAAAACGTGCTGCCGGGGATCGACCTGCGCGCCGCCTTCGACACCCACACGTGGGGCTCGATGTACGTCACGGTCCGCAACGATCTGGCGGCGGGCTCCTCCGACGCCTGGGTGTTCGCCGGCGATCTCGTCTACTGCCACGAAAATCTTCGCGGCGACGAGCCCGCCGACCCGCAATACGTCCCCGTCGGGTTTGCCAGCGGCAGCCAGTTCACGCTGTTGATGACCTCCGACAAGATGATGCAGCAGGTCCAGGGCGACTACACCCGAGTCGTGCCGGTCCACGAAGAACGCCTGCGCGATCTGTTTCCGTCGCGCCTCACGGAGACCGGACTGCGGATCACCGAACTGGCGCTGGCCGACGGCGAGCCGAGCCGCGTGCGATGACGGTCGATACGGCACCGGCGCCAGCTTCGCCGTCCATTACGTCGCAGCCATGAGCCTCGCCGGCAGGTGTGCGCTGATTACCGGATCCACCCAGGGGCTCGGCCTCGCCGCGGCGGAGCAGTTTGCCGCCGCCGGCTGCCACGTCGTGCTGAACGGCTTCGCTTCGGCTGACGGGGTGGCGGCAATCCGCGGCCGACTCGAAGATCGCCACCGCGTCCGCACGATCTACTCGAGCGCCGATCTCCGGGCGCCGGACCAGATCACCGCCATGATGGCCGCTGCCGCCGCTGCTTTCGGCGCCGTCGATATCCTGATCAACAACGCCGTCGTCAGACATGCGGGAGCGGTGGAGACGGTGTCGACGGAACGATGGGACGAAGCGATCGCGGTGAATCTGTCGGCGGCGTTTCACACCATCCGCCTGGCGGTGCCGGCCATGAAGAGCCGGAACTGGGGCCGCATCATCAACGTGTCGTCCATCTACGGACAGCGCGGGGCGCCCGGCCGGGTCGCGTATGTCACGACCAAGACCGCGCTGATTGGCCTGACGCGGGCCGTCGCGCTCGAGACGACGGGGCACGACGTCACGTGCAATGCCGTCTGTCCCGGCACGACCCGGACGCCGGTGCATGAAGCCACCCTGGATCAGATCGCGGCGCGCGAGGGGATGGCGCCGCTGGACGCCGAGCGCGCGCTGCTTGCCGGCAAGCAGCCGACCGGCCGGCTGATCGGACCCGGGCGCGTCGCGGCCTTGATGGTGTTTCTGTGTGGACCGGACGGCGCCGACATCACCGGCGCCGTGCTGCCGGTGGACGGCGGCTGGTCCGCGGGCTGAGCACCGTCTTCATCACAATTCACAATTCACCATCAACCGATTGAGCCCTGGCCCGCCGGCGAAGTACACTCTCGCGCATTCCGTCCCCTGGCCTGAGGACCGGGCCGGGGCTGTTCTTCAATCGAGGTACGCATGATCCGCCGTGACTGTTCGCCGCTCATCGCCCGGGCGGCCATCTTCGTTGTGCCGCTGCTGTTCGCCTCGCTGGTCGCGAGCGCGCAGGATCCCGTCCCCGGGCAGCGCGGCGCCGCCCCCGGTCGGGGCGCAGCCGCGGCCGGGCCGCAGAATCTGCAGGTGCTCGCAAAAGACACGCCGCAGCCGCAGGTCCTGCAGACGATGCAGGCGTTTACGGCGGCTCTTGGTGTGCAGTGCGCGTATTGCCACGCGGCGGCCGCACCGGCGGCCGGCGGCCGGGGAGACGGCGGCGGGGGCCGCGGCCGGGGTGGCGGCGCGCCGGCGCTGGACTACCCGTCGGACGACAAACCGCAGAAGAAGGCCGCCCGCGCGATGATGCTGATGGTCCGCGAGATCAACCCGAAGGTGGTGACGGCGGTCGGCAAGAGCGAGGAGACGACGGCGCGGGTGGGTTGCGTCACCTGTCATCGCGGCGTCGCCATCCCCCGGCCGTTGACCGAGATTCTCGACCTGACCACGGCCGAGAAGGGCGCGCCGGCGGCGATCACGCAGTACAAGGATCTGCGGAAGCAGTACTTCGGCGCCCAGGCCTACGATTTCAGCGAGGGGAGTCTCGTCGCGTATGCGCAGCGCGCGACCAACGCCGACAAAGCAGACGAGGCGGTGCGGTGGCTCCAGCTGAATCTGGAGTACTTCCCATTGTCCGCGCGGACCTACGTCGGGCTGGCGCAGGCGCAGCAGAAGAAGAACGACAAGGAAGGCGCGCTCAAGAGCCTCGAACAAGCGGTCGAGCTCGATCCGCAGAATGCGGCGACCAAGCGACAGCTGGAGCAGTTGAAAGGCGCCCCCTAGACCGCTACCTCTGGCGCGCCTTGAGCAGCAGGTCCAACTGCTGCTGCGCCTCGGCGGAATCCGGCCGCAGCCGCACCGCCTCCCGGGCGGCTGCGATTCCCTCGGCGATCCGTCCCTTGAACCCGAGAGCGACCGCCAGATTCCGGTGCGCATCGGCGTTCCGCGGGTTGATCTCCAGCGCGCGCCGCAGGTGCGTGATGGCCTCGTCGATCCTGTTGCGTGGACCCAGCAGCATCGCCAGATTGAAGTGGGCGTCGGCGTTCTCCGGGTTGAGCTGCGCCGCCCGCGCGAACTCGCGGATCGCGTCGTCGATCTGGCCGGTCGCGCTCATCGCGTTGCCGAGATTGAAGCGCACCCGATCGTCGTCCGGCTTGAGGCGGGCGGCCTGGCGTGCGTGCTGCACGGCGTCGAGCAGCTTGCCTTGCATTTGCAGCGCGCTGGCCAGATTGCTGTGCGCCTCGGCATCATCCGGCTCGAGGCGCAGCGCCAGTTCCAGCTGGGCCTCCGCGTCGGTGACCCGTCCGGCCTGCAGATATTTTGTCGCCAGGAAGTTGTGCGCCAGCGCGTCGTCCGGACTGGCCGCCACCTGCATCTCGCCGCCGGCAATGTCGGCGCGCAGCGATCGCTCGCTGTAGTCGCGCAGCAGGACAGCGGCATCCTCCTCGCGGCGGGGAAGGATCTCCAGCCAGAGCGCGCCCATTTCGTCGGTGGACTGCGGTCCCCATTTCACGCGCCGCGGCGGGCGCTGCGGATTCCTGACGTTGCGGTCCGAGTTGTCGTAGGTGAAATGCATCGACAGCGTCGTGCCCTTCGGCAGGAACACCGGCGTCTGGTAGCGGTACTGGTCCTGCCAGCGGAAGTCCCAGTCGTTGATCGCAATCAGCCGCCTGACGCTGCCGTCTGGCAGCCGGGCCACGCCCTCCATCTGCTTCGCCAGGTAGTGGGCGTGCGGATAGATGCTGAGCAGATCGACGTCGGCGGGCAGCACGTAGCTGTCGTCGATGGCGAAGTCGGCCCGGCCGGCCGGGATGTCGATCGCCTTCGATTCGAGTTTGATCGTGAGCGGCTCGTGAGTCGGCGGCGTCTCTGAAAAGAACAGGCCGACGGCCGGCTGGATCACTTCCGGTGCACCGGTCGGCAGCAGGTGCAGCTGGACGACGAGATCGCTGCCCTGGTCGAGCGGCCACGCCCGGTCGGCCGGCTCCATGAACGGCACCTTCCCCGGCGACCAGCCGAACACGTTCTGGACCTGGTCGTCGGGCATCGCGGCAAATCCGGGGCCGGGATCGGACCGATCGATCTTCCGCGACACGCGGAAGCGATCGACGCCGACGCTGGCGTGGTGCAGACTGCGCGGATTGCCGGCGCGGAATTCGATGCCGCGCACGTAGCGGGTCGTCGCGCCGGGCACCGGGATGACGAAGTTGCGGAAGATGTCCGTGCCGGACGCCGGCAGCGAGTACGGCGCCGGCAGCGACACGATCAGGTCCGGCTGGCCGAGCTGCCAGCCCTCCGGCCACGTCGGCATCGGCGGCCGATCGGCGGCCTGACCCTCTGGTGATCCGGCGTCGACCCAGCGCTGGATCAGGGCGATCTGGTCGTCGCGCAGACGACGCTCGTTCTGGAAGGCGGGCCCGCCCGGCTCAGGCAGCCAGGGCGGCATGACACCCTTCCGTGTGGCCTCGGCAATCTGCTTGGCGTGGATCTGCGCGTCGCGATACTCGAGCAGCGGAAACGGGGCCCCGGCGAAACACACCGGATCGCCGTCCGCCGCAGCGCTGGTTTGACGGTCGACCGGGCGATGACAAGTGGCGCAGTGACCGTACAGGATCGGTGCGATATCCTTGTTGAAGGTCGGCGCGGGGGCTGGTGCCATGGCCGAGCCGGCCGGCTGCGGCCCCCGGCAGGCGGTCCCCATCAGGGCGGCGACGAGGACGACGACAGATGGAACGCGGCAAGTCATTGACAAAGTTCGGGATCCGGGCGAAAGTTAGATATCAAGTATAAGTGTGAAACGAACAATTTTCGCCGTTGTCGTCGTGCTCTGGACGGTTGCCGCAGCCTGGACGGCTCTGCTGGCGTCCAGC
>JBDTRR010000101.1:0-15955 GCA_039931615.1 Acidobacteriota bacterium | reverse complement strand
CTGGTCCGGATCAGCAGATCGGGATCGGGCTGCCCCGCGGTGTAGAGAAAATCGCCGAATCGCTGCTCGTCGAGATCGTCGGCCGGCACGCCGGCGGCGATGGCGCGCCGGGCGGCATCGACGATTTCGGCGCGGCCGCCGTAGTTCAGCGCGATGTTGAAGTGCATGCCGGTGTTGCCGGCGGTCTGGCGGGCGCCGATGTCGAGCTCGTGCCTGACGTCGGTCGACAGTTCCTCGGGCCGGCCGATCACGTGGAATCGGATGTTGTTCTTGAGCAGCGTGCTGAGCTCGAGCCGCAGGTAACGCTTCAGCAGCGTCATCAGCGTGCCGACCTCAGCCCGCGGCCGCTTCCAGTTCTCGACCGAAAACGCGTACAGCGTGAGGACGCCGATGCCGAGGCGCGCCGAGGTTTCGACGACGTCGCGCACCGAGTCGATGCCGGCGCGATGTCCTTCGACGCGCGGCAGGTGACGCTGCGCGGCCCACCGCCCGTTGCCGTCCATGATGATGGCGACATGGGCCGGCAGCCGTGCGAAGTCGACCTGACGCGCGATCGCCTCGTCGGGCGATCCTGGCGGGATCCAGGCCAGGAGCTGGTCAAGCGACATTCACGAGTCCTTTAACCGTGCGTGCACGTCGGAAGGCACTGCCAAGACGGCCGGTTCGCCAAATAAATGGTGATTGTAAAAGGTTTAGCGCCGAGCCGCAAGCGAGCGGGCGCCATACGCGACCTCGACCAGCGCCAGCCCGTGCGCCGGAGCGGTGGCGCCGGCCCGCGTCCGATCGCGGCCGGCCAGCACGTCGGCCATCCACTCGACCGGCCGCCGGCCCCGGCCGATCTCCACCAGGGTGCCGACGATGGTGCGCACCATGTGGTGAAGGAATCCGGTGCCGGCAATCTCGTAGGCGATCGACGCCGGCCCGCCGGGCGGCAGCCCGGCACTGATCCGTGACGAGAACACCTCCCGCTCAGTCGACCGCGTCGCACCGCCGGCGGCCTTGAAGGCGGCGAAGTCGTGCGGCCCTTCGAGAAGCACGGCGGCGTCCGCCATGGCGCGGCGATCGAGCGGTTCGACCACATGCCAGGTGTAGGCACGCTCGAACGGGCTCGCGACCCTCGCGTTCCAGATGCGATACCGATACGTCTTGCCGGTCGCCGCGAACCGGGCGTGGAAGGTATCCGCCACGCACTCGGCGGCGATGACCCGGATCGCCTCGGGAAGACACCCATTCAGTGCCCGGACCAGTGCCTCAGACCGGATGGAGCGCTGCAGCGTGAAACTGGCGACCTGGCCGAGCGCGTGGACCCCGGCGTCGGTCCGCCCCGCGCCGGCGACGCTGACGGCCCGCTGATCGAGCTTCGCCAGGACCTCTTCGAGCAGGCCCTGGATGGAGGTCCCGGCCGCCTGCCGCTGCCAGCCGACGAAGCCGGTGCCGTCGTAGGCGAGGGTGATCTTGAAGGTCTCCACGAATCGCTCACCTAACGGACGAGAAAGACCGGGATCGGCCACTTGCCCTTTTCGTGCTTCGGGTGGCCTCTCGGTTCACACCGCCGGCGTCCGTGACCCGGGCTTGACCACCGGCACCCCCTGCGCGCACAGCGGACAGGTTTCGGGCTGGTAAGTGGGCAGCGAGACGTCGAGCAGCGCATGGAGCGGCACAGCGAAGCGGGCGCGGCCGCCGCTGCGATCGACGATCGACGCCGCGCCGACGACCAGCGCACCGGCCGCGGCCGCCACGTCGATGGTCTCGCGCGTCGATCCGCCGGTGGTCAGCACGTCCTCGACCACCAGGACGCGATCGTGTCCGGCGAGCGACAGCCCGCGCCGCAGCGTCAGCGCGCCGTCCTGCCGCTCGGCAAAGATGGCGCGAACGCCGAGCGCGCGCCCGACCTCGTGGCCGATGACGATGCCGCCGAGCGCCGGCGACAGGACGACGGTAGGGGCCAGATCGCGCGTGCGCGCGGCGATCGCCTGACCGAACGCTTCGGCGTGCAGCGGATGCTGCAGCACCAGCGCGCACTGCAGGTAGCCCGGGCTGTGCAGACCGGAGGTCAGCCGGAAATGGCCGTCGAGCAACGCGCCCGAGGTGCGAAACAGATCGAGCAGCGCCTCACGAGTCATGCACAATGTCCTGTCCCCTGAATCGGACTCGTAGTATACATTCCGGTCCCGGCCGAACCGGATGCGGCTGCCGGCCGTCTATTCCTCGGAACCGGTCGATCTTTTCCTTTACGGAGTGGTGTCTCATGTCTCTCAGATTGTCTGTGACCGCCATCGGCATGGCGGCAGCGGTGTCCCTGTCGTCGACGGCGTTCGCCCAGACCTTGCCCGCCAGCGCTCCGCCGGCACCGCCGCCGGCCGCGGGCGCGGTGCGCCGGCTGTCGGTCGACGAGGCGGTGAAGCTGGCGCTCGAGCAGAACCTCGGCATCCAGATCGAGCGGCTGAACCCGCAGATCCAGGATGTCGCGGTCGCCCAGGCGCGCAGCTTCTGGGTGCCGACATTCACCTCCAGCGTCTTCAACAATTCGACGAACAGTCCCCCGACCAGCGCGCTCTCGGGCGGCCAGTCGAAGATCACCGATTCCCGGCTGTCGACCGAGCTCGGCCTCAGTCAGGTGCTGCCGACCGGCGCCAGCTATTCGTTCGGCTGGAACAGCGCCCGGGCGACCTCGACCAACAGCTTCAGCAACTTCGATCCGATCCTGCAATCGAATGTCTCGTTCAACGTCACCCAGCCGCTGCTGCGCGACTTCAAGATCGACAACATCCGTCAGCAGCTCGAGATCAGCAAGAAGTCGCGTGAAAGCGCCGACGTCCAGCTCCATTCGGCGGTCGTCCAGACCACCCGCAACGTCAAGAACGCCTACTGGGATCTCGCGTTCCAGATCAACAACCTGGCGGCCCAGCGGCAGTCGCTGCAGCTGGCGCAGCGGCTGCTCAAGGACAACGAACGGCGCGTGCAGATCGGCACGATGGCGCCGATCGACATCGTCGAAGCGCAGTCGGAGGTGGCCAGGAACGACGAGTCGGTGATCGTCGCCGAGGCGGCGATCAAGACGGCGGAAGATCGCCTGCGGGCGCTGATTTACGATCCGTCGATGCCCGACTTCTGGACCGTCGGCATCGAACCGGCCGATACCGCGCCGTTTCGCGTCCAGGCGGTGGACGTCGACGCCGCGGTGCGCAACGCGCTCGACAAGCGCACCGACCTCCAGCTGGCGAAGAACAGCCTGTCGCAGAGCGACGTCAGCATCCGCTATTTCCGGAACCAGCTCCTGCCCGACGTCAACGCCACGGCCAACTACAGCACCGCCGCGGTCGGCGGCGTCGCACTGGAGCCGTTGACGTCGATTCCCCTCGGGCCGGTCGAACGGGCGATCCTGTCGCAGCGGAGCTTCGGATCGGTCCTCGGCGACGTGCTGTCCAACCAGTTCCCGACCTGGACGGTCGGCATCCAGGTCGGCTATCCACTCGGCACCAGCACCCAGCAGACCAACCTGGCGCGGGCCAAGCTGCAGTATGCCCAGGCGCAGACCCAAATCAGGAACCTCGAACTGCAGATCGTCACCCAGGTGCGCGAGGCGGCGCGGACCGTCCAGACCAATCAGAAGCGGGTCGAGTCGGCCGGCGCGGCGCGCGAGCTGGCGGAGCGGCGGCTCGAAGCGGAAGAGAAGAAGTTCGCGGCCGGCATCCAGACCACCTTCTTCGTGTTCCAGGCGCAGCGCGATCTGGCGCAGGCGCGGACCAACGAAGTCCGGGTGATCTCGGACTACAACAAATCGCAGGTCGACCTGGAGGCGGTGCAGGAGGTCGGCGGCGGCACGGGCAGTGTGACCACCGCCGCAGCGGGCGCCATTCAGACCGGAAACGCCATCGTGCGACAGTGAACGGGCGACAGGAGAAATGCTGAATCTGAAATGCTGAATGCGGAATAGCAGACTGAATGCACGAATTGGAAAATCATCCTTCATTCCGCATTTTGCAGTCGGCATTCTGCATTTCCGCGTTACCCCCTTTGCCTTTTGCCTTGCAGGTAATACACACTCCCGTGTGCCGAAGCTCTCGGTTACCGTCATCACCAGGAACGAGGCGCTGGACATCGGCCAGGCGTTGACCTCGGTGGCGTGGGCCGACGAGCTCATCGTCGTCGATTCGGCGAGCACCGACGAGACGGCCGCCGTGGCGCGACAGCACACCGATCGCGTCATCGTGCGGGAGTGGCCCGGCTACGTCGCGCAGAAGAACTACGCCGCCTCGATCGCGAGCCACGACTGGATCCTGTCGCTGGATGCCGACGAACGGGTGACACCCGAGCTGGCCGCCGAGATCCGCACGGCGCTGGCCGGCAACACCGGCGAGCTCGGCTATCGCATCCCCCGGGTGACGTGGCACCTCGGGCGGTGGATCCGGACCACCGACTGGTATCCCGACTACCAGCTGCGTCTCTACGACCGGCGCGCCGCCGAATGGACCGGGCGCTACGTGCACGAGACGATGTCGGTGCGGGGCCCGGTCGGCCGGCTGCGCGGCGAACTGCAGCACTTCGCCTACCGGGACATCGCCGATCACCTCGAAACCATCGATCGCTATACGACCTACGCCGCCCGCCAGATGCACGAGAACGGCCGGCGCGCCGGGCTCCTCGATCTGGCCATCCACCCGCCCCTGGCGTTCCTGAGAAACTACCTGCTCAAGGGCGGCATCCGCGACGGCGTGCCCGGACTGATCATCTCGGCGATGAACGCGTACTACGTCTTTCTCAAGATGGCCAAGCTCTGGGAGCGCCACACCCAGCGGCTGACAGGCTGACATGTTCTCGATCCACATCGACACCGCCCGCACCTGGCGCGGCGGCCAGAACCAGGTCCTGTTGACCGTCAACGGCCTGAATGCGATCGGTCATCGGGCGGCGCTCGTCGCTCATCCGGACGGCGTGCTGCGCAGCCGCGCCAGCGAGGGTCTCGAGCTGATCCCGATCGCGCCGCGGACGGAAATGGACCTTGCCGCCGCCTGGCGGCTGTCCCGCGTCGTCAAGAGTCTCAAGCCGGACATCGTCCACGCCCACGATGCGCACGCGACGGCGATGGCCTCGCTCGCCCTGTCGCTCGGGTCGCCGACGCCGGCGCCGGCGCTGATCGCGGCGCGCCGCGTCGACTTCCACCTGCGCAAGAACTCGTTTTCCCGCTGGAAGCACCGCCAGGTCGACTGCTTCATCGCCGCGTCGGAGGCGATTCGGAAGATGCTGGTCGCCGACGGCGTGCCGGCCGGGCGGACCGTGACCGTACACGAAGGCATCGACGTCGCCCACGTCGCCGCGGCCCCGCCGGTCAACCTGCACGAGACGTTCTGGCTCCCCCATCACGCCCCGGTGGTCGGCAATGTGGCGGCGCTGGTCCCGCACAAGGGCCATCGCCATCTGATCGAGGCGGCACACCTGGTGGTCCGAGACGTGCCGGACGCACGGTTCATCATCCTCGGCGAGGGCGAGCTGCGGGAGCCGCTCGAGCGGCAGGTCCGCGACTACCATCTGGAAAAGCATCTGCTGCTGCCCGGTTTCCGCACCGACGTCCTCGGCTGCATCAAGGGCTTCGACCTGTTCGCGATGAGCTCGGTGACCGAAGGGCTCGGCACGTCGCTGCTCGACGCGATGGCCGCCTCACGGGCGATCGTCGCGACGCGGGCCGGCGGCATCCCCGAGATCGTGGAGGACGGGGTCAACGGCGTCCTGGTCGAACCACGCGACCACCAGGGGATGGCGCGGGAGATCGTCCGGCTGCTGAAAGACGACGCGCTGCGGCAGCGGCTGGGTGCGGCCGGCCGGGCCCGCGTTGGCGACCGGTTCAGCGTCGAGCGGATGGTCGAGGAGACCGCCGCGGTTTACGGACGCGTGGCCGGCAGACCCCACGCAGCGGACATCGCGCGTCAGCCTGCGCCCGATTGAACCCGCACGCGTTCATCATCCCGAGGTGGCAGAGCGAGAAATCGTACTTGACCGGATCGACCGGATCGAGCCGGCGCAGCGAGGCGGTGATGTCGTCCGCCATCCGCCAGCCCGGGCTGGTGTAGCGGGTCAGCCCAAGACAGCGCCCGACGCGAATCACGTGGGTATCGAGCGGCACGATCAGCTGCGCCGGCGCCACCCGCGACCACACGCCGAGATCGAGTGCGTCGCGCCGCACCATCCAGCGCATGAACAGGTTGAGCCGTTTGCATCCGCTGCCGGCCGAGGCACGCGGGAAGAAGTAGCAGACCCCGGGGCGGGCCGCCTTGCCGGTCTGCCCGGCGCCGCCCTTCCCTGGTCTCCGGCCGCCGTTCCGCCGGCCGTAGGCAGCCGTGATATCCAGCGCCAGCGCCCTGGCCGAAAAGCTGTCGAGCGCCGCGGTCACGTCCGGCGCCGCCGGGTCGAAGCCCTCCAGGAAGAACCCTTCGAGCGAGCCCGACCGATCCAGCATCTGTTTCAGGATCCACAACAGCGCGACCAGATCCGGGCCACGCGTCCAGCGATGGACGAAATCCGCGAACGCCGGTCCGTGCCGCGGCGGATCGAAGCCGCGGACGTAGGCCGCCGGCGCGCTGCCCATGATGCCGAGCAGGCGTTCGATCGACTGCAGCACGCTGGCCACCCGGCCGAACGCCAGCGCCGCGGCGCAGAACGCCACCACTTCACGGTCGTCGGCGCGCTGGTAGCGCCGGACGATGTGAATCGGGTCGGCGGCCGAGTCGGGATAGTTGAACTCGGTGTAGAGGCGATCGAGGACCGGCTTCAAATCGGCTGGTGCCAACCTGTGCTTGGACAATAGTAGGATTCTGACATGCGGCGCGCCGTGCTGAACACTCTCGTCATCCTGGTCGCCCTCGCCGCCATGACGCTGGGCGCCGCCTACCTCTACGCGCGGCGATCGCTGCCCGCCCTCGACGGCACGATCGTCGCCGCCGGGCTGGCCGGACCGATCGAGATCGTGCGCGATGCCGACGCCATCCCGCACATCTTCGCCACCGCCAAACGCGACGTCCTGTACGGCCTGGGATACGTCCACGCCCAGGACCGGCTGTGGCAGATGGAGTTCCAGCGGCGGGTTGGATTCGGCCGGCTGTCGGAGATCTTCGGCGAGGCGACCGTCCCGCAGGACCGCTTCCTGAGAACGGTCGGCTACGGCCGCACCGCACGGGCGGCGTGGTCGGGGATGGCGCCCGGGGCCAGAGCGGAGATCGAAGCCTATGTCGCCGGCGTCAATGCGTTCATCGCGGCCCATCGCGGCAGCCGGCTGCCGCCGGAGTTCACGCTGCTCCGCTTCGCGCCCGAGCCGTTCGACGGCGCCGACGTCGTGGTGTGGCAGAAGATGTTGGCCTGGGACCTGAGCGGAAACTATGCGCTCGAACTGCTGCGCCGCGATCTGGCGGCACGGGTCGGCACCGAGGCGTTGGCGGAGCTGATGCCGCCGTACGCCCGGGACGGCCTGAGCATCCTGCCCTGGCTCAAACCGCCGGGCGTCGCGCGGGCGACCAGCCCCGCCGTTCCAGACGGGCGGGAAGCGCCCTTCACCGGCCGCGCCGCCTCGTGGTCGACCGCCTTCGCGCGCGGCATCTCCGGCGGCCATCCCGCCGTGCGCGATCTGCTGCTGGGTGGAACGGTGACCGAAGCGCTCGGTTCGAACAACTGGGTCGTCGACGGCACGCTGACCGCCAGCGGCAAACCGCTGCTCGCCAATGACCCGCATCTCAGCAGCCGGATCCCGTCGACCTGGTATCTGGTGCACCTCTCGGCCGGCAGCTACGACGCCATCGGCGCGTCGATCCCGGGCACGCCGGCGATCGTCCTCGGCCGGAACCGGTTCATCGCCTGGGGCGCCACCAATGTCGCCGCCGACGTCGAGGATCTCTATCAGGAACGGCTCGATCCCACCGGCCGGTTCGCCGAGTTCCGCGGCCGGCAGGAGCCGCTCAAGATCATTCCAGAAACGATCATCGTCAAGGGGGGGCCGCCGGTCGCGATCGAGGTTCGGATTTCCCGCCACGGTCCGCTGGTGTCCGACGCCATCAACGCCAACAACGCCGCCACCGCCGCCGGCCGGACCCTCCCGGCGCTCGAACCGCTGGCGTTCCGGTGGACCGCGCTCGATCCGGGCGATTCGACCACCGCCGCGTCGATGCGGATGAGCGAAGCGCGGAACTGGGAGGAGTTCACCGCCGCCCTGAGCGATTTCGTGGTGCCGTCACAGAACTTCGTCTATGCCGACACCGCCGGTCACATCGGCTACTACGCACCGGGCCGGATTCCGATTCGCGCGCGCGGCGACGGCGCGCTGCCGTCGCCAGGGTGGACCGGCGACTCCGAGTGGACCGGCTGGGTGCCGTTCGACGATCTGCCGCACGCCTTCGATCCGCCCGGGCACGCGATCGTCACGGCCAACCAACGGCCGATGCCCGCGGCCTATCCGTATCTGCTTGGCGTCGACTGGCCGGAGCCGTACCGCGCCCAGCGGATCACCGATCTGCTCCGGGCCAGCCCGCGCCTGACGCCCGCTGTGTTTGCCACCATCCAGGCCGACCGGCTGTCGCTGCACGCGCAGGCGGTGCTGCCGGTCCTGCTCGGTCGCGCCACTCCGGAGTCGGCGGCCGATCGGCAGGCGATCGACCTGCTGCGCCAGTGGCATGGCGACGCCGGTGGAGGCAGCGCGGCCGCCGCGATCTTCGAAGCGTGGTTTCTGCGCCTGGCACCGGCACTTCTCACCGACGATCTCGGCGCCGCGGCGACCGCCAGCTACGAGGGCCGCTACTCCTTCGTCACACGATTTCTGATCGACACCCTGACGGCCGATGCCGCCCCGGCCGAGCCGGCGGCGGCACATCGACGCGGATCAGCGCACTGGTGCGACGACAGCCGGACCCCGGCGCGCGAAACCTGCGCCGCCGTCGTCACCGCCACCCTGCACGATGCCGTACAGGAACTGACCGGGCGGCTTGGCAACGACCTGACCCGGTGGCGATGGGACTCGCTGCACCGCGCGGTGTTTCCCCATTCCGGGCTCGATAGCGTCGCTTCGCTCCGTGCGCTGGTCAGCCGATCGGTGCCGAGCGCCGGCGACTGGAGCACGGTCAACGTCGGCGCGGTTGCGGCCGATCGCCGCTACGATCAGATGGCGGCGCCCGGCTACCGCGAAATCATCGATCTCGGCTCCGTCACTGCCAGCCGGTTCATGGATGCGGTCGGCGCCTCGGGACATTTCCTGTCGCCCCACTACGACGATTTCCTGTCCGACTGGGCCGCCGTGAAATATCGGCCGATGCGGATGGAGCGGGCGGACATCGAACAGGGCGCGATCGGACACCTGCGGCTGGTTCCACGATAGCGCACTGCGCACTCAGACGGTCCGGCTGAAGAGCGTGAGAAAACATCAATGTCGTGCAGGCCTTCAGGCCTGCCGTGTCTGACAGACCTGAAGGTCTGCACTACTTCAGAAGCGATCACCTACCCGCCGTGGGCGAACGTGTAGCCGCGCTCTTGCGCGCGATTGACCGCGACAATCCCGGCCGGCACCATGTGCGAGTTCGGGATCAGGTTGGCGACCAGCTCGTTATAGATCGCGTCGGCCGTTCCACCGGTCGCTCCCGCAATGACTCCGGCAACGCGGCGCGTCGCCATCTGGCAGACCGCGAAGTGCACGCCCCGCTTGACGAGGGCGTCCAGCGTCGTGCCCAGGCTCGGCAGCAGCGCGCCGTAACCCGCGGCGTTGAAGACGTTGACGACCGCCACTTGTTTGGTCTTCGGGTCCTCGAACCCGGCCCCCCGCCCCATCGCCGCGCCGTACTTCGCCCAGATCGCGTCGGTGTAGGCGAATGGGGTCGAGTTGTGCCGCGCCACGATCACGACGGCGGCGTCGGGGTTCCCCAGCCCGTAGCCGCTCTGGTTGGCGATGAAAAAGTTGTTCGCATAGAGGAGTGCGGCGCCGAAGCCGGCCGCGCTCGTGGTGTCGAAGACGAACCGATGCCGGCCCGGCACCTGATCGAGCCAGTCGTCCTGAGCGTGGCGACCGGGTTGCCAGCTGGCGGTGCCCGAAGATTGCGCCGCGGCGGCCGACTCTCCCGCCGCCGTCGCCGCACCGAACATCGTCAGCCCGGCGCCGATTCTGGAAAGAAACGACCGACGCGCCACCGGCGATCGCGAACTGTTGCCAAACACGTGCCCTCGCTTTCTGGTTTTACGACGAAGGATTTCCTGCGATCGAAGGGCCAATCATCAAATCACGCTACCGCCGCGGATAGTACACGCTGTCGGCCGGAAGAGGCTCGGTGAGGTAATCCTGCTGCTTGAACGGATACGAGGGACGCGGCTTCGAGGTGATGAACATGGCGACCTGCTGCGCCTCTTCATCGGTCAGGCTGCCCGGATCGAGATACGGCATCGTGTAGCGGATGATGCCAGCCAGCGTAAAGACGCGAGCGGCGCCGGCGCCGTCGTTCCACGACTCGGGCCCCCAGAGCGGGCCGGGCTTCTTGTCGCCGACCATCACGCCCTGGCCGTCGACGCCGTGGCAGGTCGTACAGCGTTCCTTGAAAATCGCCTCCCCTGTTGCCGGGTCGAGCGCGCCGATCGGACGGAGTGCGGTGGCGGCAATCGTGTTCTGCCCGCGCCACGGCGGATTCTTCCCGACCTCGCTACCGCGAGCCAGCCACGTGATGTACGCGGCAATCGCCAGCACTTCCTTCGAAGTCGGCGTCGGCAGCACTTCTCCATCGTCGTGTGCCCGTTCGCCGCCGGCAGCGACGGTGCCGGTCGCGTTCTCACTCCTGAGGAAGCAGTCGACGATCCGATCGGTGAGGCTGTAGAGACGGCCGGATCGACGGTTGTATTCGGGAAACATCGCGGCGACCCCCGCCAGCGGCAGGGAACGCTCCCGCTGCCCGGCATTGAGGTGGCAGTTGCTGCACGACATCCGGCTCGGCGTGAACCGGCTCGCCTCGGCGGGAGTGTTGACGAACAGGCGGAATCCCCAACGGATTTCCGTGGCGAGCCGCGAGTCGTCGAGCGCCGGATCGGTCAGCGGATTCTTCGGGACATCCCACGCCGTCACCATCGTCGTTCGTGCCGGAACCAGCGGGCCGGCCAGGGGAACGCCGGAGGAGGTGGTCGGCGTCCTGGTCCGAGAGCAGGCCGCGGCGGCGGCCACCAGCAGGAGCGCGGCGGCGAGTACGGCGGCACGCGGCGGCATCAGCACCGCCGGGAACCAGGCCCGCGAAGGGATGCACCGTTGGCCACAGCCTTCACGCCATTGATCTCGTTCGGTTGATCCCGTTTGCTGCCGTTTTTGCGGCAGCCGTGGCGGGAGGGCAGATCGATTCTGCCGTCCCGCAGTGGCACGTTCAGCGTTGCATGGCTCCCTGATAGGGAACGACCTGACCTGGCGTCACCTCGGTGTCGAACGTCATGGTCTGATAGCCGACCAGCCGGACCTCGACGTGGTGACGTCCAGGGGCGAGCGTCAGCGGTTGGGCGGTCGGTGAGAAGGCGCTCACCAGACCGACATACTGGCCTTCGACGTAGACCTGCGCGTTGCCCGGCGTGATCTCGAAGCTGATGCCCCCGGAGCTCCGTTGTGGAGTGCCGGGCGACACGTCAAGCGAACCCTGGACCGGCGGCGCCTGCCGCGGATCGTTCGGATAGGGCGCCGGCGGATTCGCCGACGGGCGGTAGTCCGGGTACGGGTAGGGCGCACTCGAATACGCGTACGGATCCGGATAGGCGGAGTAGGACGGATACGGATAGTACGGATACGGGTAGCCGTATCGATACGGGTTGCCGTAGCCGTAGCCGTAGCCGTACGGAAACGCCACCGGATATCCGACAGACAACCCGAACCCGACGCTGACGCGCGGCCGGAACGAATAGTACGGCCGGGCGAACGCACGGAACGGAGCGGCCACGACGACGCGCGATCCGACGCTGCGGGATGGGACCGCGCGGTAGCCGCCCCCGACACTGCGGCCGCCGCGACGTTGGGCGTGCGCGGGTGCGGCGGCGAGACCGAGGACGACGAGCATGAGAGGGCCGACGATTTTCCAAGGCTTCATACGGACTCCCGACGCTGGCGTCAGTGATTCTACAACGCCGGGCGCCGGAGTGACAGCGGGGCGACAGCGAGGCCGGGTGGGGCCTGGCGTGGCGAACAGATTGGCGCCGGACCGGCTTTCAAAACCAGACCAGCGCCAGGAGCTTCACCGTCACGTTCGCCTTCCTGGGCTTGAGGACGATGGTCTCCAGGCGCTCGGTCGCGGCAGTGCTGGAGGCATCGAGGGTCGCGGTCTCGGCGGCGAGTTCCTCGTCGAGCCGGCGCCGCTGCTCCCCGACGGCGGCCACCGTTTCCTGCGCCCGCTCGACGTCGTCCGCGTCGTTCATCGCCCGGCCGACGCCCCGTGCGGCGGTGGTGGCGCGGCCGATGGTGGTGGCGCTGAAGGCCTTCCGCCCCAGCAGTGCGCCCACCAGCGTCGCGCCGACGGAAATGGCCGTCTGCAGTTTCTGGCCGGTGGCCTGCTCGCGTTCGCGCTGGACGATCTGCTGCGCCCGGCGCAGCTTCTCGTCGAGCGCTGCCTGCTTCGGCGCGTACTTCTTCCGCAGCCGCTCGAGCGCTTCGTCGCGCGACTCGCGAGCGGCCTGCTGCAGACGGGCGCGGAAATCGCGCTCGGACTCTCCCGCCCGCGACCCCTCACCGATCGAGGGCGCCCGCAACAGCTCCAGCGATTCGTTGGCCGCGACCCAGGTACTGAACTGCTTCCCCCACAGCGGGTAGTTCCGGGCTTTCGCCGCCGCTGCCGGCAGCGGCTGGAACATCACGCCCGCCGGCGGATCCGGCAACAGCGCGTCCGGCTCGAGCTCGACCCGCGCCGCCTCCTCCCACTCCACCGGCACCGCGCCGTCGCCGATCGCGGCGGCAAACGCCACCTCGCGGGTTTCGTCGATCTTCAGCCTGGCATCGACGAACCGCACGGCGACCCGCCCGTACAGCATCGGCCGCAACGGCGCAGGTGAAGACGACGACGCCGGCGCAAAGTATTGGATGATGTCGGGCGGCAGCACGGGACGCCGAGCCACGGCGCCAGGCGCAGCCGGCGCCGCATCTGACGGGGCTGTCGCGGCCGCCACTGCCGCCGGTCCGGACGCTCCTGCAGTCTCGGCCGCCGCCGCGCGCTTCCCGCCGTTCAGACGTCTGATTTCGTCGCGGCCGAGCGGACCGCGCAGGTAGGACAGCGTCCAGCGGGATTGAAACAGCGTCAGGGCGTCCTCGTGCACGTTCCGCATCAGGAACACCCGGCTGGTGAGCAGCGACAGCAGCGAATCGATCTCCGCCCGGCTCGCCCCGGCCACATTGGCGCTCTCGAGGCCGTCCAGGACTCGGGCCTTGTCGCGATCGGTCTGCAGACGACCCAGCCACCACGTGCCGATATTCGACAGCCCCTTGTAGTCGAGATCGACCGGGTTCTGCGTCGCCAGCACGATGCCGAGACCGTAGGCGCGCGCCTGCTTGAGCAGGGTCAACAGCGGCAGCTTCGACGGGGGATTGGCGACCGGCGGGAAGAACCCGAAGATTTCATCCATGTAGAGCACGGCGCGCAGGCTCGACGTGCCCGACTGCGATCGCATCCAGCCGATCAGCGCGTTCAGCAGCAGCGCCACGAAGAACGTCCGCTGGCTGTCATCGAGATGCGGCAGGGAAAAGATCGAGACGCGCGGCTTGCCGGCCGTGCTGCGCAGGAAGGCGGCGATGTCGAGCGGCGCGCCCTGGGTCCAGACGTCGAAGCCGGGTGCGGCGAGGAGGGCGTTGATCGACATGGCGAAGGCGAACCGCTCCGCCGGCGGGAAGAACGAGTCGAGATCGATGACGCCGATCCGCGCCATCGCCGGCTGCTGGACGCGCTGGACGAGCACGGCCAGGTCGGGGCTCTCGCCGGCCTGCCAGGCGTCCTGCAGGATCTTCGACAGCAGGATGTGCTCGCGGCTCTTCATCGGATCGCCCTCGATCCCCGCCAGCGCGAGCAGGCTCGACACGGTGGTCTGGACCCGCCCGCCCAGCAGTTCCGGGTCGTCACCGGCGGGCGGTGCGAACGAACCCAGGACCGACACCGGCACGCCGGCGGTACTTCCCGGCGTGTAGATGGTGAACTCGGCGGCGTCGCGCAGCCGTTGGATGCGCGCGCCGTCCTCGCCCCATTCCGCCAGCCCGCGCCGCCACCGTTCCGCCTCACCGGCCGCGAACGCCTCGATCGGCTGGCCGGCCCGCCGGGCGTCGTCGTCGGTGACCCACGGCGTGAAATCGGCGGCGCGCAGCTCGGGAAAGGTCAGCAGCAGATTGGTCAGGTCGCCTTTCGGGTCGATGACGATGGCGGGGACGCCGTCGAGGGCGGCTTCTTCGATCAGCGTGATGCCGAGGCCGGTCTTGCCGCTGCCGGTCATGCCGACGCAGAGCGCGTGCGTCACCAGATCCTTCGAGTCGTACAGCACCGGGGCGTCGGTCGGCTGTTTCGCCGCGGCGTCGAACTCCCGCCCCAGATAGAAGACGCCGAGCTTTTCGAAGTCCTTCATGATGAGACCCAAACCAGATGCTCAGCGCCTGTGAAAAGATCGGAGAAACGATCTTCTTTCGCTCGTTACAGCCGCAGGTCGACGCGCTCGTTCACGTACACCACCCGGCCGCCGACGATCGTCGCGGCGACCCCGCCGCGCAGTTCCCAGCCGTCGAACGGCGAATTCTTCGATTTCGATCGCATCGCCGCCACCGAGACGGTGACGCGGAGGTCGGGGGCCAGGATCGTGATGTCCGCCGGAGCGCCTTCCGAGAGCGATCCGCCGGCGACGTTGAGGATCCGCGCCGGGTTGACCGACAGCAGCTCGATCAGCCGCGACAGCGTGATGGCACCCGGGTGGACCAGCCGATCGAGCGCCAGCGACACCGCCGTTTCGAGGCCGGTGATGCCGAACGGCGCCTGATCGAACTCGACCTCCTTCTCATCGTAGTGATGCGGCGCGTGATCGGTGGCGATCGCATCGACGGTGCCATCGACGATCCCGTGCAGCATGGCGTCGCGATCCAGCTGGTCGCGCAGCGGCGGGTTCATCTTGACGTTGGTGTCGTAGGGCCGCGGCGACGCCAGCATCTCGTCGGTGAGGACGAAATGATGCGGCGTCACCTCGCAGGTGACGCGGGCGCCGCGCGACTTGCCGTAGCGGACCGCATCGAGCGACTGGCGGGCGCTGAGGTGGGCGATGTGCACGGATCCGCCGGTCATCTCGGCGAGCGCCGCGTCGCGCAGCACCATGATCGATTCGGCTTCGCCCGGAATGCCGCGCAACCCGAGCGTCGCCGCGGTAAACCCTTCGTGCGCGACGCCGTCGCCCTTCAGGCTCTGGTCTTCGCAGTGGTCGATCAACGTCATCTTGAACATGCCGGCGTATTCGAGCGCCCGGCGCATCAGCAGCGCGGTCGCCACCGGATGGCCATCGTCGGAGATGGCGACGCAGCCGGCCTGCCGGAGTTCCGCGATGTCGGCCAGCTGCCCGCCCTGCTGGCCGCGCGAGACCGCGCCGATCGGATAGACCCGCGCCAGATTCGCCGCCGCCGCCTTCTTCAGCATGTATTCGGTGACGCCGGCGTTGTCATTGATCGGGACCGTGTTCGGCATGCAGGCGACGGCGGTGAAGCCGCCGGCGACGGCGGCGGCGGTGCCGGTGGCGACCGTCTCCTTGTGCTCCTGGCCCGGCTCGCGCAGGTGGACGTGCATGTCGATCAGCCCGGGACAGACGATCAACCCGGTCGGCATGTCGATCACCGACATGCCCGGTTCAACCGGCAGGCGGCGCCCGACCCGCGCAATCCGATCGCCATCGATCAGGACGTCGAACTCGCCGTCGCGGCCGTTGGCCGGATCGACGACGCGTCCCCCTCGCAGCAGCCGCTTCATGA
>JBDTRR010000100.1:0-16353 GCA_039931615.1 Acidobacteriota bacterium | reverse complement strand
GATCAACAACACGTTCTACCGCCCGCCGGCCGTCAGGGTCGCCGAGTCGTGGGCCAAGCGCACCCCGCCCGGATTCGAGTTCAGTCTCAAGCTGTTCCAGGATTTTACGCACAAGCGCAAGGTCAAGCAGTCGGACGTTGACGTGTTCAAGCGCGGCATCGATCCCCTGGCGGATGCCGACAAGCTGGGCGCGCTGCTCTGTCAGTTCCCGGCCAGCTTCAAGCGCGACGACGCCTCCGTGGAATACCTGACCTGGCTGCTGGAGGTGTTCGCGGATTATCGGTGCGCCGTTGAGCTCCGTCATCGCTCCTGGTCAGACGAGTTCGGGCCGACGCTGAAGCTGCTCAACGAGCACGATGCCTCGTTCGTGCAGATTGACGAACCCAAGTTCAAGACGTCGATCCGCCAGAACCAGCTGCCGAACATCACATCGTTTTACTACCTGCGTGCGCACGGCAGGAACTTCAAGAAATGGTGGCACCACGAGCACAAGGACGAGCGCTACGACTACCTGTATCGACCGGCTGAAATCCAGGAGTTCGGCGAGACGCTGAAGGCAGTCAAGAAGATCGTGCGCAAGTCATACGGCTACATGAACAACCATGCCGACGCAAAGGCGGTCGCCAACGCCATCGAGCTGAGGTACTTACTCGGCGAGCCAGTCCCGGAAGAATTGAACCCCGAAATGCTCAAGCGATACC
Organism: Acidobacteriota bacterium; assembly: GCA_039931615.1. Taxonomy (GTDB): domain Bacteria; phylum Acidobacteriota; class Vicinamibacteria; order Vicinamibacterales; family CAVVIG01; genus JAHFUI01. The sequence continues at coordinate 15,652 of JBDTRR010000100.1, read as the reverse complement.
CGGAGCTGAAGGCGATCGTGCTGGGCACGGGGAAGCAGGACCTGTTCGCGCCGGTTCGGAAGGGTTGATCGGTGGTTTACTGTCAGGTGAGGAAACTCAGCTACAAGGAACCGGGCCGCGTTCGGCTCGTTGCCAAAGCGGCTCGCTCCTTCCTGGGGCTGAAACCTGGTCCGTTCCGAGCTGTTTGACCGACGTGACGTTACAGTCGGCCGTGCGCGTCCACGCTCCCGGTCATCACCGCGACGGTCCGAGTTCCACGACCTTGACGCTGGAACGTGCGAGTGTCCGTCGCTGACCGTCCGTTCCAAGCACCGAGGCGGTCACCCTGTACTCGCCAGCCGGCAGGCTCCTGAATTCGAAGGTGACCGTGCGGGGTGCCCGACTGCCGTCCAGCTGAATCTCGCTGGAGCGATAGAAGTCGCCCGACTCGGCGATGACCTCTATTCCCCGGTTGGCTGAGTCTGGTTCCAGTCTCGTTTGGATTCTCAGGTCCGCGGGCGCGAACGCGATGGCAGGAGACACCCGCATCGAGAGGTTGTCTTTCGCGCCAACCGCCGCAGTCATCATCATCGCCAGTGCGCAGATCCAGGCTTGCGTAGTCATCGACCTCTCTCCATGGGCACCCATGAAGAGAGCGTAGGCCGCAGCCTGTGCAGAAGTCTGTGCGGAACGGCACAACACCGACCGCGAAGCAGGGCGGTGTCCGCGACAAGGAAGACGGCTGCATCAAGGTGGTGTTGAAACCGTAGCCGCGCCCCGCATTCCGACTGAGCCGGACGCCACCTACGAGTATGACCGTCGGTGGGATCCGGCTCAGTGGACTATCTTGCCGGCCGACGCGCTGAAGACCGGCGCACACTGCTTTAGAACGCGAAGCCGACCAGCAGTCGGACATTTGACACGCCGTAAGCCGTCGCCCTCATTTCCAGGAACGTTCGATTCGGATTGCGGACGCCGGCGATGAAGTTGAACCCGGCCTCGAAATCGGTGTCGCCGAAGTCGAATCGATTGCCCTCGTCATCGACTGTCGAATCGAACCCGCGGTGGCTCAACGAGAAATTCGGGCCGGCGCCGACATACGGCCTCCAGCGGGCTTGCCCGGTGGCGCCTGGCAGCGTGTAGAGGACGTCGAGGTTGATGCCAAATGCCGTGGTCACCTCCCCGACGCCGAACTCGACGCCCGGGCGAAATTGCAGATTGGGGCGAAACACCGGGCCGAATGTGGCATGCGCGCCGAAAGCAATCAATTCGGGATCGAGAGCGATCCCGGCCTCGACGCCGATGCCGAATCGCTTCACCGCCCGCTCAACGGCGTCTCCGGCATCCTGCGCTCTGGGTGGCACGTTCTGCTGCGCGGCCAGGAATCCCGTAGTTGGCGAAACAGGGGAAGGCGTTGGTCCGGGCTGCTGTCCGGCTGCTGCACCCGACGGGTGCAGCAGCATGGCGAGTGCGGCAGAGATCGCGAGTGGGGTGATCTGTCGGTATCTACGGTTGTCCACGGTTTCTCCTCTGGGGTTATGGAATAGGCGTCGGTCGAGAAGATGCAATTCACAGACCGGTCGCGGGACCATGGTCTATCGATCGACCTGCTGTGGGGGTGACTCGGGATCCTGATTGGTCTGCCGTTTCTTGACGCGGTGGTCACGCCGCGGTGCCAACGGCCGTGCGGTCGCGCACGAACCGCAGCACGGATTCTTCCAGCGGTGGCCGCGGCGCCCCACGCTCCGTACCGAGGACACTGTATTCGGGTCGTGCCGCCGGCCGTGGTTCCGACTCGCGGACCAGCGTCCCCCTGATGGCGTCGGGATCGAGCCGGGCGGCGACGGCCGCCATCCGGACGTAGTCCAACCAGCAATCATTTCTTCGTAGAGGACGCTGCCGACGATCTCGTGATAATCCGTGTTCAGCAGAATCTTGATGTTGGGATGGTCGAGCATCCGTTCGAACATCCGCGTGAACCCGCGCAACGGCATCGACTGATACGCGTCCGTGAAGTAGCGGTCATCCCGGTTGGTTCGGGTCGGCACTCGCGCGGTGACCGACGCATCCAGCTCCGAGGGATCGAGCCCCCACTGCTGTCGGGTGTAGTTTGCGGAAGAAGTTCTCGTAGAGCTCTCGACCGACCTGGCTGAGGATGACGTCCTCGGACGTCTTGGGCTCGGCGCGCGGCTCGGCGACCGACTGGTAGAACTCCCCCACTTGAAAGGCATCGAAGTAGGTGCCGTACAGCTCGTTGATGGTGTCGAGGTCGATCGGGATCGGCACTAGCCGGCCGTCGACCGACGCCCGCACCCCGGTGCTGATACGGATACCACTCGGTGAAGCGCGACAGATACGTGTAGACGTCGCGCGAGTTGGTGTGAAAAATATGCGGACCATAGCGGTGAATCAGGATGCCATGCTCGTCATGCTCGTCGCAGGCATTCCCACCGATGTGCGCCCGCTTGTCCACAATGAGCACGGACTTACCCATTCACCAACCGAATCCGGCGGCTGTGAAGGAGCGGCCCACCTGACGGGCAATCAGGGAATCCGTTAGACAACCTGTCCGGCTGGCCAACAACAAGGCGTTCGGCTGGCTGGCGTGCAGCGTGCAAATACGTCGAGCGCCGGCAACGTCCATCCGGCACGGCGCAACCCTGATCGGGTTCTTCGGTCGCGCCCAATCCGGAGCCCGCAGTGTCTGGCGCCTGTCGATGGGATGGTCGACGCGCATAACTCAGGAGCCTCTATGTATCATCACGTCAAGAAACTCATGTATACGGTGCGCGTCGACGATGCCGACCCGCGCTTCGGCAACATGCTGCTCGAACAGTTCGGCGGCGCGAACGGCGAGCTGGCGGCCGCGATGCAGTATTCGATTCAAGGGCTCAACTGCGAAGATCCCGAGCGCAAGGATCTCCTGATGGACATCGGCACCGAAGAGCTGAGCCATCTCGAAATCGTCGGCGCGCTGGCCCGGCTGCACTTGAAGCCGATGAAATTCGACCGCGACGCCGCGGAAGCCGATCCGCTGATCGCGATTGCCGGCGGCGGCGGAGTCAGCCTCTGCAACTCGATGGGCAACGCCTGGACGGCCGACTACCTGAAGATCACCGGCGAGCTCGACGTCGACCTGCGCAGCAACATCGCCGCGGAGGCGCGCGCCAAGATCGTCTACGAGCGGCTGATCAATTTCACCACCGATGCGGGCACCAAGGACGCGCTGCAGTTCCTGATGACGAGGGAAATCACCCACATGAAGGCGTTCACCGCGGCACTCGAAAGCCTGAACAAGCCGCGCTTCTCGATCGGCCGGATTCCGCCCACACCGGGCCTGGTCGACCAGTTCTTCAACGACTCGACCGGGGGCGGCGAAGACGGGGAGATTGACGCGCGCGGGCCGTGGAACGACGGCGGCGAGTGGCAGCGGGTCGACGCGCCGGCGTTTCAGGCGCTGCAGCCGTCCGGCGCCACTGACGGCCCGAACGTCGACGATCGGACCACCAGCACGACGAGCGAGCCGGAGATGCTCGAAGAGTTGCTGGTCGAGAACCTCCGCGACCTGCTGCACGCCGAAGGGCAGCTGGCGAAGGCCCTGCCGAAGATGGGCGAAGCGGCCAGCTCCGACGCGCTCGCCGGCGCCTTCGCCGCCCACCTCGAGGAGACCCTGGTGCAGGTGGACCGCCTCAAAGAGGTATTCGGGCTGCTCGGCGTGGCCGCCAAAGCCAAGCCGTGCAAGGGCATGGCAGGCCTGATCGAAGAGGGCGAGGAGGTCATGCAGGAGGGCGAGGAGAAGGACGGCGTCGCGGCGGACCTGGCGCTGATCGCGGCGGCGCAGAAGGTCGAACACTACGAAATTTCAGGCTATGGCACCGCCCGGACACTGGCCGGCCAGGCCGGTCTGCCAGCGGTCGCCGAACTGCTGGGCCGGTCGCTGGCAGAGGAGGAGATCGCCGACAACCTGCTCACCCAGATTGCCCGTGAGTTGATGTCCGAGGCGCGGACCGGAACGAAGAAGGCACCGAAGCGCGGGCAGACGATTCAATAGTCGAAGTCGTCGGCTCTTCGTCAGCCGAGCAGATCGACAGGGCGGAACGACATCATCTGTATGACCTGTCGGCCTGTCCGGCGGCGCTCGCCCGGCGCATTGGCGCGGGCCTGTCGTAAGCGAATTCTTGACCCATATGCCTGGTAGCCCGTGCGTGGGATCGGCGGCGGCGGCGCGCACCGTTGTTTCCTATTGAACAATTGAGAACCGGTGCCGTGGCGTAGGCTCGGGCATGCCATACCCGCGCGGCCCTTCACGAGCCACATGGCTCAGTCTGCCATCCCCCGCCGGCCCCGGTCGATCCAGGGCGGCCTGCGGCGCGCGCGTGAACCGGCTGAAGCGCTCCATTCCAGGCCCGTATCTGCCTCTGGTTCTTCTCGTGGCGCTGCTGTCCGTCCCATCGTCGGGCCTCGCGCAGACGAGCCCGGGCGACCTCGCCGGTCTGGCGATCGAAGACCTCATGAACATCCAGATCACCTCGGCCTCGAGGAAGGAGCAGCCGGCCGGAGACGTGGCCGCGGCGGTCTTCGTGATCACACATGACGACATCCTCCGCTCGGGCATGAAGACCATTCCCGACCTGCTGCGGCTGGCGCCCGGCGTGGACGCCGCCCAGATCAACGCCAACAGATGGGCCGTATCCGTCCGTGGATTCAACAACGTCTACGCGAACAAGCTGCTCGTCCTGATCGACGGCCGCACCGTCTACTACCGGCTCAGCGCCGGCGTCTTCTGGGACGCCGAAGAAGTGATCGTCGACGACATCGAGCGGATCGAGGTCACGCGGGGTCCCGGCGCCGCGATGTGGGGCGCCAACGCCGTCAATGGCGTCATCAACATCGTCACCAAAGCGGCCGCCGACACACAGGGCGGGCTGGTCCGCGTTGACGGTGGGACGTCGGGGACACAAGGGGTGGCCCGCTATGGCGGGACGGCCGGCGCGATGCAGTATCGTGTGTTCGCGCAGTGGACCGGCATGAGCGACTCGAGCTTCGCGCCGGGCGTCGGCGCCAACGACGAGTCGCGCGGCGTGACGACGGGCTTCCGCGCCGACTGGAGCGGCAAGCCCGACGCGTTGATGCTGGACGGCGACTTCAAGGCGGGCCGATTCCACGAACTGTATTCCAATCTCGACCCCCAGACCGCCGCTCTCGCCCCGGTGGTCGCCGACCCGACAAATCAGAAGAACGGCCATCTGCTCGCCCGCTGGACACACACGCGCCCGAGCGGCGCCACGCTGCAGGTCCAGTCCTTCTTCGACGCGGCGGCCCGGCAGGGTCCCCTCGGAAACTATGACCGGCAGGGCTTCGATGTGGACGTGCAGTATCACACCGCCGTCGGGTCGCGTCAGGATCTGGTGGCCGGCACCGGTTACCGGTTTGTCGCCGAGGGATCCACGGGGAGCGTGGGCCTGTCGTTGGATCCGCCCGATCAGACGGCGTCCCTGTTCACCGGCTTCGTGCAGGACGAGATCGCGCTGCTGGGAGGCCGCCTGAAGATGACGCTCGGGACTCAGGTACAGTAATTAGATCCCTTGCTGCCAGGCGGCTGAGAAAGCCGCACAGTCCTTGCACGGTTTCTGACAAGACTCGCCGATTGGGCATGCCTTCTTGCATTGCGTTCCAACATGGGAAAGGCCCGTCGCCGACCGCACCAGCGGGTGCACGATGGTGATCTTGTGGTAGTCAGGGTCATCAACCAGTACCACGTCTGCCGGGCGCAGGCGGACGGGGACCGGTTCGCGCACATCAAGGTTCTCGAGCGCCTGGACGACGCCGTCGCCTTGGCCTGCCGGGTTGCCGCCTACCCAAATCGAGTACTTCTGTTCCCACAGAGCGGCACGCCCGACTTCGTCGAGGTTGACTGCGCGCAACCAGCGGCGGGCGCCAAGTGATGCCCGCCGGCCGTTGACCGTGCGTCACCGACAACCCGTTGGTGCCACGGTCGGCATCCCTCAAAAGCGGCCGATTCGATGCCTGGTGGCCGGGTGCACTAGCACAACCGTGGCTGCGCGCAGAGCAAGCGAGACGTGTGCCGGAAAGCACAGACTTGAACGACGGCCGTCACGATACTGGCGGTAGATGCTCCTTTCAGACAACGACGACGAACGACTCGCTCGCGTGGCGGAGTTGCTGCGAGCCCTTCTCGAGCGGCAGACGGCGACCCTGAACCGGATATCCGGGACGCATGTCGCCGTTGATCAGGCACGACCCTCTCGATCCGTTGCCAGTATCGATTTTGGCGAATGCACCGAATCGTGGAGCCAAAGAGCGCACACGAAACTGCGGACGGTATCGGAGTCTTAAGCAACCCTAGCGGCGGGACCGGTCTGCGTCGTCCGGGCCGGCGTCGCGCCAGAGCAGCCGGAAGGCGCCAATCTCCCTCGAGCGTGGATAGCGCGCCTCGAGCCACGCCACGAGCTCCCGCGGCGGCGGCCCAGAGTACTGCGGGGCATCGTTGAGCACCACTGCCTTCACGTCGTGCTCATCGAGCGCCTGCTGGATCCGGTGCACGCGGCCGGCCCGATCGTCGAAGAAGTCGTAGCTCGTGCGCGTCGGGTTCCGGAAGCCGGCGAGGAAGTAGACCTCGGCGCAATCCGGCGTCGCATAGATGTACTCCCCCCGTGCCACCAGGCGGCGCAGGGCCTTGACGAGCTCCTCGTACTGGGCCTTGTCGGCCGCGCTCACGCGGATGCCGCCGGCCCGATCGATCTCCATGCGGTGCAGCTGATCGTCGGGAACGAACGGCGGCCGATCCACGCCCCAGTGGAGGCTGCGGTCGATCCACAGCACCGAGAACGCCAGCAGCGCCGCGGCCGCGCTGACGACGAGCGCCCGCGAGGCGGCAGAGCGCAGGTCCGCCGTGGCGAGCACGGCGAGCAGCCCGAGGGGAGCTGCGAAATAGATGTAGATGGTCTCGGCCACCGGGAGCTGCACCAGCGCGCACATGGCGGCAACCGAGAGGACCGCGAAAACGGCCGACCGGCCGCGCTCTTCCGGCGCCGCACCGCGGCCCCGCAGAAGGCCGAGCGAACCCGCCACCGCGGCGCACGGCAACAGGATCCGAATCGCTCCGACGACCGCCGGATAGACGGACGCGCCACGTCCGTTGACGAGCAGCAGGAGCGCCGGCACGGCGAGGATCGCGCCGAGCACCGGTGCGCTCACACGCGGCCAACGCCACGGCCAGGCGAGCGCGAGCAGCACGGGCAGCGCCGCCCAGGAAGGGGGCGGCGCTGCATGCGCCGTGACGTCCAGGCGCAGCTGCGGGTCGATGAACAACCCGCGAACGAGAGCGCCCATGGCGCCCGAGAGCGCGTAGGGCACGACAAACGGCGCGGCGGCGGCCGCGGCGCCGAGCGCGAACGGCCAGGCCAGCGACCAGGCGGTCGCGAGGCGGGCGGAGAACGCGGCGCGCGGCGCTCCGAACTCGGCGACGATCGCGACCGCGGCGACAGCGAAGATGGGCAATGCCAGGTGTGGAAGCCCCCACAGCCCGACCGTGCGCGCCACGCCCAGTGCGGCGGCGACCGCGAACGCGGCCAGGCCCGCCGCCGCCAGGAGCGTGAAGGGCGATCGTTTGCTGTCCGCTGCCGGGCCCGCCGGCGCGCCCGCCGGGGCCTGCGCTTCGTGGAACGCGAGCGCGAGACCTGCCGCGATGAGGAAGTAGCCCCCCACAATCTTGGCCAGCACCGACAACCCGCCGCAGGCGCCGGCAATGAACAGCCAGCGCCGGCGACCCCGATCGAAGTAGCGCAGGAGCGCCGCGAGTCCGTGAGTCGCGAGGAAAAGGTTGTACCAGGAGGCGATCGGGTCGGCGTAGATCGGCAGGCTCCAGGTTGCCGCGAGGAGCGTGAAGAGACCCGCCACCAGCGGCGAGGCGAACCTCGACGCCACGAAGAAGAAGGAAGGGATCCAGGTGAGGAAGACCAGGAACAGCGCGCGGCGTGGCGACGTCATGCTGGTGCCGAGGACGTCGAACGAGATCGCGTGCAGGAGACTCGTTCCACCGGTGTAGATCTCGTCGAAGTCGCGGTGCGGCAGCTCGCCGTCATGGACGCGGAGCGCGCTCATCGAGAACGCGCCCGCGTTGTTGGGCCACCAGCCCCGATCGAGGTAGTGCCACACGTAGGCCGCCGACAGCAGCCATGTCACGGCGAGGACGACGTGCCGTGTTCTCCTCCCCGCACCCTTGTCAGCGGACATCTTCGCTGTGATGAGTCTAGATCGGTCGCATCCTACCCCAACCAGCCGCGCCTGGTCGGGATTCCTCCCCGCCGGCGCGCAAGCGCTCAGTGCGGCGCCAAGAGATCCAGGATGGCACTCTCGATGTAGATGATTACCGCCATCACCACCAGAATCTTGCCGATGACCGGCGTCATCTCCCTGATCCATTGCACCGGCGTGTATTGCTCATCCAGGTCGCGCTGGATGAACGCGTAGGCCACGACCGACTGCGCGCAACCAATGTGGGTCCAGCAGCCGCCCAGGGCGTAGCCCGCGATCTGCGCCATCGCAAACAGCCGCAGCACCGGAATGTCGAGTCCCTCCAGGCCGCGTGACGCGAAGTCGGCGACGACATTGTTGTCCAGGATCGCGGAGAGAAACGTCGATCCGAGGAACTGGACGACGGCGACGTGAGCCTGTCCGATCGACTGCGTGCCGCTGATGATCAGGTTCTGCATCCCCGCGAAGAAGCCCGCCGTCGTCAGCAGCGTGATCGACAGGAACAGCGGGAACAGAAAATAGTATTCGGCATACTCCAGCCTGGCCTCGCGCAGCGCCAGCGCCCGCATTCTGGGCATATTCCAGATCGCCGGCAGGGCCGCGACGAAGCCGGCAAAAGACGCGAGAAACAGCGGCACGCCGGGGTACACCCCGTGGCCGATGAGCACGGCAATGAACGGGACCAGCGCCATGCCGCCAATCTTCTGGGCCCGGCGGCGGCGCCGCGCCATCACCGCCAGGACTTCGTCAACCGCCTGCTCGGCCTGGAAGGCGGCTTCGTACTCCTCTGCCGCGTCGTGGACGTAGTGCCGATCGAGTCCGTCAGCCAGTTCCTCCGCGACGAAATGTCCGAACAGCAACCGCCGCGTCTCCTGAGGCACATCCTCATGGATGAGCGCGAGGCCGAGCGTCTCGCCGTTGCGGATCCGCCCGATCACCCGTGGGCCCCATCCCGAGCCGGCGGCGTGGGCCTCGATCAGCTCAACCGGCGTCAGCACCTCGCCGTGGCGCGCCGCTTGAAAAAAGCGGACGTCGGCGGCGTTGGCGTCGATGACGTCCATCTCCTCGATGTTGACCCGCTGCCCGCGCAGCCGCGTGCGCAATTGGGCGGCGACCATCAGATACGCGGCAATCGCCGCCGGCGCGCAGTAGACCAGAAAGAAGAGATTGCCGAGATGCGGGCTGAGATTGGCCTTCATGATGAGATTCGGCGGCTCCCCGTACGCCAGCCAGATCCCGCAAATCGTCGTGACCGCCGTGCACACCATCACGGCATAGCGGATCGCCGCCACCGGCGCCGCCGCCAGCGTCATGATGATGACCAAGGTGCGAATCGTCAGCCCGATCATCGAGACGCCATCGAGGACGCCCGACGCGAACGCCACCACCGCGGTGACCGAAATGACGGTCGGAAGGATCAAGCCACGATGGCGCCGGAGCAGGGCGAAGGTCACCCCCTCGAGCAGCCGGGTCTGCGCGATGACCGAGACGAACAGCGTCAGGCCAAGAATGAAGAGCATCGTGTCGGCGTGGATCAGTTCGTCCAGGCCGTGGAATGACAGGAGGTGCGACTGCGTCCACGACCATGCCCCTTGCGTCGCGATCTCGGCGTGCCAGCCCGAGCCGGACAAGCCGACGAACGTCGAGACGATGACCAGCACCATCCCGTAGGTGAGCGCATTCTTGTGGATCTGATACCTGAACGACCCGAACAGGAAGAGACCGAGAATCGTGACCAGCACTTCCAAGGCGAGCAGCCAGAGCGGCAGCGGTCCGACCCGGCCGGCGACCAGGAGTCCACTGGCCACGACCGCGCAGCCGGCGAGAAACCGCGCCCCCGGCAGCATCACGATCGGGGCCGCCGGCCGCGCTCTGCCGACGTCGCTCAGCTCGGTCTCGGTCACGGCTGTCCCGGGACGGTCATCACGTCAAGCGTTGACGTGCCGGCGCGCAGCCTTTGATCGGGACGTTGAACATGAGGTGACGCCGGCAATTCAACGGCTGCCCGGCTCGTCGATTGAATCGGCATCATGCCCCGTCTCGACCGATCCGCGACCATCCCCACCGCAGCAGCGCCGCCAGTGCCATTCCTGCGATCACCGGCCCCGGTCCCGCGTGTGGCACCAACAAGGCCCCGGTCAGGAAGCACGCCCCCAGGAAGAATCGCCAGCGCGTGATTCCGGTCCATTGACGTTTCCGGAACCACTTGATGCCCGCTTCATGTGACCTCACGACCGGCTCATACATAAATGTTGCTGCCGCGTATACTTCCAACAAAATAGTACCAAGCCATGAAGCTGCCGCGCTGCCGCGTCGTTCGGAGCGGGGCAGACTTCAGTCTCCCGGCGGCGCGGCGTCGCGTCCGCCCGCGCAGCGGGACGCCGTACTCCTCCCCTTGCTCACCACGTCCGCAGCGCCTCACGCGCTGCGGACGTGACCCGATGCGGCTAGCTGCCGAAGCCGGTGTTCGCGAACCCGGTATACGCCACCTGGCCGTGCTCGCCGATATCCAGACCCTCTTCTTCCTCCGCCTTGCTGACGCGCAAACCCAGGGTGGCTTTGATCGCGTACCAGAAGACGAATGAGACCACCAGGGTGTAGACACCGACCGCGGCGATGCCCTTGAGTTGGGCGATGAGCAGCGTCATCCCGCCGCCGTTGAACAGACCATTGCCGGTGGCCGCGCCGGTGATCTTGTCCACCGCGAACAAGCCGACGCAGATGGTGCCGAAGACGCCGTTGAACAGATGCACGGGAACCGCACCGACGGGATCGTCGATCTTGAGCCGGTCCAGCAGCTTCACCGCGCAGACGACGATCAGGCCGCTGAGCAGACCGATGATGAGGGCCGACGGCACCGTCACGAATGCGCACGGCGCGGTGATTGCCACCAAACCAGCCAGACAGCCGTTGATCGACATGCCCAGGTCGGGCTTGCCATCCCACAGCCAGTTCAGCGCCGTCGCCGAGAGCAGGCCCATGAAGGCCGCCGTGTTCGTGGTCATGAACACATGGGAAATCGCATTCGGGTCCGCTGCCATCGTCGATCCGGGATTGAACCCGAACCAGCCGAGCCACAGGACAAAGCAGCCGATGACCCCGGACGTCATGCTGTGAGCGGGAATCGGGTGCACTTTCCCATCCGCACCGTACTTGCCGAGGCGAGGCCCCAGGACGAGGATGCCGGCCAGGGCCGCCCAGCCGCCCACGCTGTGCACGACGGTCGAGCCGGCGAAGTCCCAGAAACCTGCGGACGCCAACCAGCCGCCGCCCCAAATCCAGTGACCGGTGATGGGATAGACGAAGGCGACGAGGAGAAACGAGAACGCGATGAACGAGAAGTACTTGATGCGTTCGGCGACCGACCCGGAGACGATGGTGGCCGCGGTGCCGGCAAAGACGAGCTGAAAGAAGAACTTGGCGTAGAGAGGGACTCCGGTCCAGGCAATCGCCTTGTACGCGCCCATGTAAGCGTCGCCGGTGGCGGGACTGTTGTCGCTGCCACCGACCGTGAAGAGGCCTTCCCACCCGACCAGCCCGGAGCCGTTGCCAAACATCAAACCCCAACCGAAGACGTAAAAGGCGAGGCAGGAGATGGCGAAGACGATGAAGTTCTTGGACAGGATGTTGACCGTGTTCTTGGACCGGCAGAAGCCGGATTCGACCAGGGCAAAACCCAGGTTCATGAAGAACACCAGAGACGCGGTCAAGACCACCCAGATCGTGTCCACGGCGACGGTCAGCTCCTCGGCCGTCTTGGCGTGGGCATTCGAGGCAAAGGCGAGACACACCAGCAGCAAGAAGGCAAGGCTGAACTTCTGTCGACTTCCCAGATTCATAATCTCTCCTCACGAAACTCTCCTTCGGCGACGCGAAGGAGTCCGTGGGCACGTGACACCAGTCACGTCCCGACGCGTTGGTCTTCGGGCCCGAAACAGCGGGCCCACTCAGTGTCAGTACGGCTGGCGAGACCGGTTACGAATGGAGCCTGTCGACGACAGATCCCAGCGAACCGGTTTGGTACGAGGCGGGTATTAGCGTCGAAGGACCGTGAGCGGACGCGTGACAGTACTCTGGAAATCCTGATGCGGAGGCACCAGTCTTCTACCGACCCGGAGCGGGGCGATGGCGGCGACGGTCGCGGGAAGCACGGCGGGCTGAGGGCGGGAGTCGACGCGCGTCGCGGCGACGGGTCGAACGTTCTTGGTGGTCAGATTGATCGCCAGGTCGGGGCCCGGCGCGGGCGCGGCGGAAACGGACCGGTCCACGAGCGAGAACCGCCTGGCGGGGCGAGTGCCCCACACATCCGCGAGTGTGAACGTCGAGAACGGCGCCGTGAACGGCAGCACCGCGAGCACGACCAGCCAACTGGCGATCAGCTTTGCAGGCATTGGCAACTGCCCACACCATAGCAAGATGGCCGCCAGCTCGACCTAGAAATGACCGTGCAAATGTTGAAATTTATTGAGCAAATTCACGAAGTGTCGTCGCGGCGTCGACCCGTAGATGACATATATGTCGTAGCATGACCATTTGCATGACAATTATGTCTGGATCGTGGCTGGTCCCGCGACGCCAGGTGCCGGTCTGCCCTCGGCACCTGACGCCACGCCGCGGGTCTAGGAACCCGCCGGGCGGTAGCGCACGACTTTCTGACAGGCCGCGTCAACGTCTGCCACGGACAACAGCGGTGTGGTCGAGATCCGCACGGCGCCCGATGCGTTGACGGCCAGGCTGATCGCGAGCCCGCTGGTCGTCTCGGGCATGTCGCAGATGACAATGACATCGTTCGTGCCGAACGTGTAGTACATGCAATCGATGGTGCCGCCGACGCCTTCGACCGCCTGTTGGACCGCCGCCTGTCGACCGGTTCCACCTTCCTTGATCAGCCCCTTGACACCGTCCGCGGTGTACGAACCCTGAATGAGAAATTTCGCCAATTCGCTCAATCCTTCTGCCGGCGACACGCTCAATGGGTGACCACGTCAGAGCGGCGCCGGCGAACGCAGTGTATCTCACTCACACCAGCGTTCAGTCGGGGCCCGGGGCGACCGCGGGCTCGGGGCTCGCCGTCATCGGCTCTCTTTCTCGGCGGCGCGGGCGGCGCTGAGAATGTTGGCCATGCCGTAGTTGCCTTCGTGGCAGGCATACTCGAACGGCCGCTGCGACGCGTCCCTGCGGCTCAGCATCATCGCGAACGTCCAGGCCCGCGTCCACGTCGTCGGGTCCTCGAGCGTCACCGACCACTCGACCCCGGTGGCGGCCGGCTTGAACCGTTCGACGATCTTCAGCACGGCGCCATTCGCGTTGCGATACGCCGTCTGATCCTTGAGGTTTGTCGTCTCCACAACCAGCGTGTCGCCGTCCCAGCGGCCGCGTGCGTCACCCATATAGAATTTGAGGTCGGCGCTGACGTGCGGCCGGTTGTCGAGCGGGATCACGCGCGTCTCGTGAATCATCTCGTAGATGATGGCGACGTGCTGCGGTCCCTGCACGATCTCGTACGAGTTGCCGTAGATCGCCGGCATCATCGAACCGGGCAGCCCGCGGGTGATGCAGCGGTCGTACAAACTGCGATCCTGGATCGAGTCCGATCCCGTGTTGTAGTTGTTGGGCCGCGCCGCCGCGGCGGCGGCGCGCCGCTGCCCGTCGGGCGTTAACGGTGGAATGCGGCCGTCGGGCGGATCGGTCACCAGCCAGGCACGGCTGTTCTCCGCCTTCAGGTTTTCCCAGAACGCGAGGCGGTCGACCGGCCGCGCCGCGTCGTCGGTCGCACGGCCGTTGGTCGCCTCGCGGCGAACGCTGCTGATTTTCTGCAGCTCTTCCGCGCTGATGTCCTCGACCCGGCGGCCGGCGAATTCGGTCGGCTTCTCGAACGGGATGCCCGATTCGTCGCTGTTGGAGTAGACGCCCGACAGATCCGGGTGGCCCCACGGAGTCCGCGGCGCTTTGTAGCCTTTTGCAGCGGCGGACGGTGCGGCGCTTCCCGTCGGGCGGGACTGACCGGCCAGAGGCGTCCACGCCAGGATCACGACTCCGCACACCACCAGGGACGCACCACGCACAGCAAGACCGCGTTGATTCATGTCGGGTTCTCCTGAAAAGCCAACGAATACGCCGTGCAGTTTAGCAGGGTCGGGCGGCGGCCCGCGTCACCGGTTCCGGTGACGCCAGAAGAAGACATTCGGCCCGGCGCCGGACGCTGCCGCTCGAGGTGATGGAGCCGTGACCATCGCCAGGGCGGCGCCGGTGCTGCCGCCGGTATATTCAACGACCCGCATGCCTGGCCGCAGAAGACCGCGCGCCTCGGCGCCTTCGATCATCGCCAGCGCCATGCGATCCGTGTACGAACCGGTCGGGTTGACCGACTCCAGCTTGACCAGGACGCCGGCGGCGGCGCCCGGCACCACCCGTCGCAAGCGCACGACCGGGGTGTCGCCAATCGCCCCCAGCACAGAGTCGGCAATGGAAATCGTTGACACGGGTCGAAGCCCACCACGCCGTCGCGATCGACCCGCGCTGCGGCCGTCCGCCGGCGGAGGCGCGTGATACCCCAGGGGTCCCGTTGGCGAGACCGCAAGAAGTCTCCGCCCGCCGCGCCTTGTCTCTGACGCGCGGCACATCCCACGATTTCGTCCCGGGCCGGCCGACGGAATCCGGCGCGTTCGCATCGGGAAGACTGGCGCGATCCGTGCGATGAGGTCGGCACGGAGACTCACATGAGACGAATCTACGGCCGCTCGATCGTTGCCATCTGCGACCTGTTGCTGCGGTTCCTCGAACGAGCCACGTAACCCACGGCCTTCAAGACGTCTGGTTCAGCGGGCCGACGGGCGTTCGCCCGGGACAATCGTGACCTGACACGTGCCGGACGTGGCACCCGGACTGGAGACAGTGACGGTAAACGTGCCCAGGTCGAAGTAGGCGGTCGTGAACGCGGTCCCGGCACCGGTCGCCGGGTCGCCGCTGGGGGCCGCCCACGAATAGACTCCGATGCCGCCGGTTGCAGAGAAATCGGCCGGCGTGCCGATCCCGACGGAGGCCGCCGGGCCCACACAGACTGCTGCCGGGATGGGCGGCGGGACCACCACCGAGCACGTCGCGGTCTGCGCGCCGCTGGTCACGGTGATCGTATTCGTGCCGGCGGCCGGGTACGAGGTCGAGAAGGTTGCGCCGGACCCGATAGCCACGGTTCCACCCGGGGCGGACCACAGGTAGGTCCCGGTACCGCCAGTCGCGGCGACGGCCGCCGGCAGGCCGATGCCGACCGTCTGCGTCGGCGGCGCGCAGCCGAGCGCCGGGACGGGCAGCACCACGACCGAGCACGTCGCGGTCTGCGCACCGCTGGTCACGGTGATCGTATTCGTGCCGGCGAGGGCATACATCGTCGAGAAGG
>JBDTRR010000099.1:0-17130 GCA_039931615.1 Acidobacteriota bacterium | reverse complement strand
CCGCGCCGTAGATCGTGAACAGGATGATGTAGGTGGCGGCGACGTCGAGCGGCACCCCGAACACCCCTTCGAGCGTCATGTAGAGCGATCCGATCAGGCGCTCGAGGTCGTAGCCACGGTGGGCCAGCAGATCGAGCCCGACGCGATCGAGCAGCGGCCCGGCGAACGCGTAGACGATGAAGACGGCCGCCGACACGGGCAGCATCAGCCCGACGGTGCGGCGGGTCGCTTCGAGAATGATGACGAGCGCGGCCGCGCCGCAGATGACGTCGAGCGGCGTCGGGTTGGCGGCGCGGTAGATGAATTGTGAGAAGTCGACGAGCGGCCAGCCCAGGGCCGCCAGCGTGACGGCGATCAGCGCCCAGTCCAGCGCGTTGACCGCGGCCGCGCGGCCGCGTCTGGCCGGATACTGGAGAAACGTCAGCACCAGGGCGGCGAGCAGGAAGGTGACGCGGTAGATCTGCGTGTCGACGATGCCGACGACCCAGTAGAGCGCGTATAAGGACAGGCCCACGGCGAGGCCGCCGGCAAGGTAACGGGTGACGCCGGACAACCTTCGGGCGGGCGCCTCGGCGTCGTACTTCTCGATCAGCTCGACGACGTCATAGGTGGATGCGGGATCCGGTCGCAGCGGGACATCGCCGCTGCCCTCAGGCTTCCGGACGTCGTTCCGGTCGCTCATTCCGGCCAGGCGTGCTGTGACTTGTAGTAGCGGATGGCTCCCGGATGATACGCGGCCGGCGATCCCTGGGTCGCGCTCTTCAGGCCGAGTTTCTCGGCCTCGGGATGGATGGCCACCAGATCGCCCCGCTTTTCGAACAGCAGCCTGGTGATGTCGAAGGCGAGCGCTTCGGGCATCGCCGCGTTGACGACCAGTACGTTGGCCACGCCGACGACCGGCACGTCGTCGCTGGCCGGCCCGGGATAGGCCGCTGCCGGGACAGTCAGCATCGAGTACAGACGCTCGCCGTAAGTTCGCTGCAGCGCGGCGGCATAGGACGCGTTCGGCAGCAGGCGCATGGTGATGCCCGGGGTGTGGCCCAGATCGAGAATCGCCGCCGTTGGCAGACCGCCGCTCCAGAAGAACGCCTGGATCTTGCCATCCTTGAGGGCATCGACCGACTGTGAGACGCCGAGACCCTGGCGGCGGACGCCGGTATCGTGGTTGATGCCGGCTGCCTCGAGCAGGCGGAACGCAATCACTTCCGAGCCGCTGCCCGGCGATCCGGTCGAGACCGCCTTGTCTTTCAGATCGGCCAGGCTGTTGATGCCGTTGCCGGCCAGCGTCACGACATGCGTGTAGTTGTCGTAGAGCACCGCCAGCGCCTGCGCCGCCACCGGTTGACCCTGAAACGGACCGCGGCCGCCGACGGCATCGGCCAGGGTGTCCGCCAGCGTGAAGGCGATATCGGCCTTGCCGTCGCGCAGAAATTTCAGGTTGTCGACGGAGGCGGCGGTCACCTCGGCGGTCGCCTCGGTGCCCGGCAGCTGCTCGCTGATCACCTTGGCGATGGCGCCGCCGTACGGGTAGTAGACGCCGCCGGTGCCGCCGGTGGCGATGGACAGCCGGCGTTTGCCTTCACGCCGGCCCGAGCCTCCGGGCGCCGAGCAGGCCGCCGTCGTCAGAACCGCCAGAGCGAGGAAGGCCGCCGCCGGGCGCATCGGGGTCATCGCGGCACCATTTCTAACACGGATTCCCGTCGTCCGGCGCGCGTCACGTTCGATCCGCGATCCCGCGGTTCAGGATCTTTACGAACGATCGACCGCGCAATTCCTCCAGCGTCAGGCCGCTCCGCTCGACCGCTTCGTCCTCGCTGATCGCACCGCAGTTCATCGCCCTCAGAAAGTAGTTGAGCAGCCCCTGGCCGGTCGCCGCATCGTCGAAGACTTCGCCGACCAGCGTCGCCTGGGCCGCCTTGGTGACGAAATTGCGCAGGCGGTCCGATGCCGCCTCGAGACCGTCGAGGAAGAACGCGTAGACGGCCGCATAGCGGGAGGGCAGCTGCGCCGGGTGCAGGTCCCAGCCCTGATAGAAGCCGGTGACGAGCGAGTGGCGGACATGAGCGGCGTGCAGCCGCCAGGCGCGATGGACGGCGGCGGCGTTGTCGCCCCGCTCGGCGGCGGTCAACGGACGCTCCGGCGTGGCGCGATGCGGTCCGACCGGCATGATGTTTGTCGCGCCGTCGGAGAGCCAGATCCCGGTTCCGGCCAGGGCGACCTGCATGACGTGCTTGGCGAAATCACAGGCGGGGTGCCGCATGTGCTGATGCGCCGCCGTGATGTTGACGGCGGCGGTGTAGTCGTAGGTGCCGAAGTGGGCGGCGACGATCCGGCCGCCGCCTTCGGCAATCAGCCGCGGCAGCGCGACCGAACCGTCGTCGCCGAAGATCGCCTGCGTCGTCTCGACCATCAGCTCGAGCCGGATCGACCCCGGGGCGAGCCCGCCCGACGTCTCCAGGGCGTCGCAGGCGGTCGTCAACGCGGTGACCTGCGCCGGGGTGGTGACCTTGGGGAGCGTGACGACGAAGTGTGACGGCAGCACGCCGGCGCCGCCATCGAGCAACGAGGTTACGAACAGGTCGAGCGTGCGCAGGCTGCGCCGTTTCAGCTCCTCGCCGAGCGGCTTGATGCGGATGCCAATCGACTGCGGCAGCGCGCCGTTGCCCCTGGCGGCGGCCGCGGCGACGTGACGCGCCGCGTCGACGGCGAACCGGTCCTCTTCGGCGTCGGGACGATTGCCGAACCCGTCCTCGAAATCGATCCGGAAGTCCTCGACCGGCTCGCGCGTCAGCTTGTCGGCCAGCCGCGGGTAGAGGCGGTGGGCGAGGGAGGCGTCGAGGCCGATCGCCTCGGCCAGCCGGTCCGCCGTCGGCGCGTACTCTTCCAGCGTGCGCCGGGCGATCGCGCCCAGCTTCAAAATGGTATCGGGCCGGAACAGATGGGCGCCGCCGTAGACCACATGCACCGGCTGCCGGGCCGGCGGCTCGCCGGGAAAGCGCGCCGCGACGTGGTGGTTGGCCGCCTGGAGTCCGTTGATCACGGCGTCGAACAGCGTCGGTGGAATCGTCGTGTTGCCCATGGCCGGGAAGTATATTCTCGTACCTGGCGCGGCTCTGGCCGGACGCGGCGGCCGACAGTGACGGGCCGATGGCGCGAACCGGTGGCGCTCACACCCGAGACGAGGACTTCAGATGGGCATGCAGAACGAACGACGCCTCGCCGACGGCCGGGTCGAGCTCGTCGACACGAGACGGATCGAGGCGAGCCCGCTCTATAACGAAGATCTGGCACCGGTCCCGCTGTCGCGGCGTACCTGGACGACCTATAACTACGCCGCGCTGTGGGTCAGCATGGCGCACTGCATTCCCACCTACATGCTGGCCTCGGGGCTGATGACGGCCGGCATGAGCTGGTCGCAGGCGCTGTTCACGATTCTGCTCGGCAACACCATCGTCCTGGTTCCGATCCTGCTCAACTCGCACCCGGGCACGAAGTACGGCATTCCGTTCCCGGTCTTCGCCCGCGCGGCCTACGGCACGTTCGGCTCCAACGTGCCGGCCCTGATGCGCGCGCTCGTCGCCTGTGGCTGGTTCGGCATCCAGGCCTGGATCGGCGGCGAAGCGCTGCACACGATGTTCAAGACGGTCATCCCAGGGTGGCCGACGCTGCTCGGCGCCGGATTCGCCGGCCACACCGGCACCGAATGGCTGTCGTTCCTGCTGTTCTGGGGGCTGAACATCTTCATCATCTATCGCGGCATGGATCTGTTGCGCGAGGTGGAGAACTGGGCGGCGCCGTTCGTGCTGATCATGACCGGGGCGCTGCTCTGGTGGGCCGTCTCGCGCGCCGACGGACTCGGGCCGCTGCTGGCGCAGCCGGGCCGGTTCCGCACCGTCCGTGAATTCCTCCCCGTCTTCATCCCGTCGCTGACCGCGATGATCGGCTACTGGGCGACGCTGTCGCTCAACATGCCGGACTTCACCCGCTTCGGCCGCAGTCAGCGCGAGCAGATCATCGGCCAGGTGGTGGCGCTGCCGACGACGATGTCGCTGTTCGCGGCGATGGGCGTGATGATTACCAGCGCGACGGCGATCATCTACGGCGAATCGATCTGGGATCCGGTCCAGCTGGTCGGCCGCTTCAGTTCGCCGGTCGTCGTCGCCATCTCGATGTTCACCGTCGTGGTGGCGACGCTGGCGGTCAATATCGCGGCCAACGTCGTGTCGCCGGCCAACGACTTCGCCAATGCCTTTCCCAAGTACGTCGGCTTCAAGACCGGCGGGCTGATCACCGGACTGCTCGGCATCGCGATCCAGCCGTGGCGGCTGCTCGCCGATGCGTCCGGCTACATCTACACCTGGCTGCTCGGCTATTCGGGCGGCCTGGGTTCGATTGCCGGCGTGCTGATCGCCGACTACTGGATCGTCCGGCGGCGCGAGCTGCGCCTCGAGGATCTCTATCTCGCCGACGGAGTCTACCGCGGCTGGAACTGGCGCGCGGTCGCGGCCACGGCGATTGGCTGCGGCCTGGCGTGGGGCGGGCTGGTCGTGCCGGCGCTGAAGCCGCTCTACGACTACGCCTGGTTCGTCGGCTTCTTCGCGTCGGCGGCGGCGCACGTGGCGCTGTCGCCGCGAACCCCGGCAATCGACGCCAAGGCCGCGGCGTAGATCAAGTTGCGGCACCCTTGGGAGTTCGTGGCCGCCTTTCGTCCTTGGACCAGGTCAGGGGGAGCGTTCACTTCCGCAGCGCCGCAATCTCGCCTGCGACCGTATCGAGCCGGGGGTCGTCGAACTCCGGCACGCCGCGGGCCAGCACCTGCGCGACCCTGGCCATGTCGAGCGTCCCCTCCCATCGCGCGATGACCATCGTCGCCACCGCATTGCCGATCAGATTGGTGATCGAGCGCGCCTCGGACATGAAGCGGTCGACGCCAAGGAGCAGCGCCAGCCCGGCGATCGGGATGTTGGGGAAGGCCGACAGGGTGGCCGCCAGAGTGATGAACCCGGCCCCGGTGACCGCCGCGGCGCCCTTCGAGGTCAGCAGCAGGATGCCGAGGACCGACAGCTGCTGGCCGAACGAGAGATGCACCCCGCTCGCCTGCGCCACGAACAGTGCGCCCATCGTCATGTAGATCGAAGTGCCGTCCAGATTGAACGAGTAGCCGGTCGGGATCACCAGCCCGACGATCGGCTTCGGGCAGCCGATCCGCTCGAGCTTCTCCATGATCTTCGGCAGCGCCGATTCCGACGACGAGGTGCCGAGCACGATCAGGATCTCCTCGCTGATGTACTTGAGGAACCGGATCAGGCTGAAGCCGGTGACGCGGGCGATCCCACCCAGGACGACGAAGATGAACACCAGGCAGGTCACGTACATGCCGGCCATCAACTGCCCGAGCGAGAGCAGGCTGCCGATGCCGTAGCGGCCGACCGTGAAGGCCATCGCGCCGAAGGCGCCAAGCGGCGCCAGCCGCATCACGATGCCGACGATGGCGAACAGCGCCCGCGACAGCTGATCGACGATGGCGACGACGGGTGCGACGACCGGCCCGAGCGACAACGCTGCGAGACCGAACAGGACCGAGAAGAGCAGCACCTGCAGGATTTCGCCGCGCGCGAACGCGTCGACGACCGTATTCGGGATGATGTTGAGCAGGAAGTCCGTCGTCGTCAGCCCCTTTGACGCGGAGGTGTAGCTGGCGACCGCGTTCAGGTCGAGCGAGGCGGGATCGATGGTCAGGCCGCGGCCCGGCTGGACGATGTTGACGACCACCATGCCGAGGATCAGCGCCACCGTCGAGACGACCTCGAAGTAGATCAGGGCGCGGATGCCGATCCGGCCGACCTCCTTCATCGCGCCCATGTGCGCGATGCCGACGACGACGGTGGAGAAGACGATCGGCGCGATCAGCATCTTGACGAGCTTGATGAAGCCGTCGCCGAGCGGCCGCATCGCGGCGCCTCGTTCGGGCGCGACGAACCCGAGAAGCACTCCGGCGGCAATGCCGATCAGGACCTGCACGTAGAGGCTTTTCAAGAACTTCATGATTTACGGGACAATAGCAGATTCGCACATGGATCTGCGCCAGCTCGAAATCCTCCAGGCGATCGCCGAGACCGGATCGTTCACCGCCAGCGGGCGCAAGCTGAACGTGTCGCAGTCGGCGATCAGCCGCCAGGTTCTGCTGCTCGAAGAAGAGCTGGGCGAACCGCTGTTCCTCCGGGTCGGCCGCCAGGTCAGGATGACCGCGGCCGCCGAGAGCCTGGTCCAGCTCGGACAGCGTGTCTTCCGCGACGTCAACGACACCGTCGGCCGGATCACCGACCGCACCGGCGAGCTGCACGGCACGCTGCGTCTGTCCGGCGGGATGACGGTCTGTCTCTATGTCTTCCCGCCGCTGCTGAAGCGTTTGCGGCGGGTCCATCCCCACCTCGACATGCGGTTGACGGTGGCGATGGCCGGGCGCTCGGTCGAGGAGATCCGCGCCGGCCGGATCGACGCCGGCCTGCTGACGCTGCCGGTCGAGGAATCGGATCTGGTGACCGTGCCGGCGCTGCGTGAAGAGCTGCTGCTGATGACGACGCCGAAGCATCCGCTCGCCCGCCGGCGGGTCGTCACGGCGCAGGATCTCGCCGAGCAGCCGTTCGTGCTGTTCGAAGCCGGATCGGCGACGCGCAAGGTCATCGATCACTTCTTCGCGAGCCGGAACATCGAGCCGATCGTGGTGATGGACACCGAGAACGTGGAGATCATCAAAGCGATGGTCAGGACCGGCCTCGGGATCAGCATCGTCCCGTATCAGGCCATCGCCCGTGAAGTGCGGGCGGGGCAGCTATTCTGCACCCGGATCGAGGGGCAGAAGCTGTTCCGTGAAACCGGCTGGGTCTACGCCCGCGCCAATCGGACGCCGCGGATGATCAGCGAACTGCTCAGCGCCTTCGAAGAGGTCCGCGGCCGGCTCGAGCTGACCCGCCAGTCGTAGTGCAGGCCGGCCGTCTTACAGTCTTTTCACGCCCGGCCCCTGCCGGCCCGGCGATAATCGAACGCGAGGCTGCGCGGTGTCTGCCGGAGGCTGAAATCCATGCACGCTGTCAGAAGGTCGTCATCGTTGGCCATCGCCGGATGCACGGCACTGCTCGCCCTGGGGCCGGTCGCGGTCCTGCATGTCGGCGCTCAGAACGACCCGCACGCCTCACTGACCGGCGCCTGGATCCTGAACAAGGATCTCAGCGACCCTCCTCAGACCCCGACTGACGAGGGTCGGGAAGAGGGCGCCCGGGGCCGGCGATCGGGTGGCGGCCGTGGGGGTGGACGGGGGGGTGGACGCGGCGGTTTCGGCGGTGCCGGCCGCGGCGCCGGGCGCAGTGGTTCAGATCCCGAGCAGGCGGCCCGCCTCCGCAACGCGATGCGCGATCTGATGAACCCGTCCGACCGCCTGACCATCGTTCAGACCGACAGCCTGATCATCATCACCGGCTCCGACGGCCGGACGACGCGGCTTTCGCCCGATGGCAAGAAGGTGAAGGACGAGTCGACCCGGTTCGAGTGGAAGACGAAGTGGGACGAAGCGAAGCTGGTGAGCGAGATTACCGGGCTGCCCTTGGGAAAGATTCTCGAAACGTATGTCGTCGATCCCGAACATCGCCAGCTTCACCTGACGTTGAAGACGGAGGACACGCGGCGGCCGGCCACCGTCAACAGGGTCTACGACTTCGACGCGCGCTGACCGGGTCCGGCGCTTGGAGTCAAGCCGGCCGAGGGGCCGGGAACCTCACGATTCGTCGTCTTCCCGCTCCTTATCGTCTTCCCGCTCCTTATCGTCTTCCCGCTCCTTATCGTCCTCCCGTTCCTTGTCGTCTTCCCGTTCCTTGTCGTCCTCCGGGCGGCTGGTGGCGAAGTCGTCGAAGTCGGTCAACGGCACCTCCGGCGAGTCGTCGTCGAGCGAATACGAGCGGCTGCCGCTCTTGACCGGAATCGGACCGCGCGGCTTCTGGTCGTCCTTCTTCTTCGCCTTGGGATTGCCGCCTCGCTGGGGCTTCGCGTCCGGGCCGAAGTTGCGGTTGCGCGCCGCCGCTCCGGGAGAGGCCGCGGGATCGAACGGCCGCGATGGACCGCCGTATGAAGGCGCCGGCCGGGCGCCGAAGCCGCCCGGCCTGGGACCGGGAGGGCCCCCTGGACGCGGCGCGCCTGGCCCGCGATCTTCCCGGGCCCGCGCTTCGCTGACCGACAGCGGCCGGCCGCTGAACATCTGACCGTGGAACTTCTGAATCGCCTCTTCGGCCTGGGCGCGGTCGAGAAACTCGACGAACGCAAACCCGCGCGGCCGGCCGGTCTCGCGATCGACCGGCAGCACGACGTGCGACGGCGGCGCGACGGTGCCGAAGTACGTGCGCAGATCGGCTTCAGTGGTGGTGTAGGACAGGTTGCCGACGAAGAGGCGGACAGCCAATCAAGTCTCCCCTGGTAGGCGACCGGTACCAAACGCCGGCAGTCCCGAGGTCGAGAGGACGCCGGAGCGGTCGCAATTGTACGGTGAGCACACAGGAACGCACGAACCGGGCAGGAAGGCGCGATTGATGGCAGGCGCACACACGCTGGCAGCCGATCCAGTTGAAAAACCTTACTCGAAGTCGCCCATCCTGGCAAGCGGGAGCTATAGTAAGCCCGAGGGAGGGTCCGTGAAGCGTCGTCGCTCGATCATGGGTTCGGTGGCGTTCGTCGTGATGGTGGCGTTCCTGCCGGTCGGCGCGCTGGGCGGCCCGGCGTCGATCAAGAGCGACGATCTCAAGGAGTGGCTGTCCTTCATCGCCTCTGACGACACGCAGGGTCGTGCACTCTTCAGCGCGGGGCTCGGACTGGCGGCAGCGTATATCAGCGATCACTTGCGCGTCTGGGGCGTAAAGCCGGGTGGCGACCACTCATCCTATCTCCAAACCGTCCGTGTGCTCGGCGTGAAATCGATCAGCCGCTCGACGGTCACCGTCAAGATCGGGAACGACAGCCGGACGTTTGCCGACGCCGACGCCCTCATCTTCCCGAAAAATTCCGGCGGCAAACAGCGGCTGACCATCGATCGCGTCGAGTTCGCCGGCTACGGTCTCGAGCTGCCGGCGGCGCGCCACGCTGATTTCGCCGGCAGGGACATGGCAGGCGCCGCCGTGATCTGGCTCGGTGCCGACGGTCCAAAGGAGGTCGATGCCCAGAAATACCGCCTCCTGCTGCAGCAGCGCGGCCGATCGGCGGTCGAACAGATGCATGCCGCCGCCAGCATCGGCCCTGAAACGGCGGCCGGGCGGCGCGGCGGAGCGCCGCCCGCGGCAGGTCAGGGGACCACGGCCGCCGGCCGCGGCCCCGCGATCGCTCCCGACTTCACCACGGTCGAGCGCCTGGACAAGCTGTTGCCGCCGGCAATCAGGGCGAAGGATGCGTTTTTCGAGTTCCTGTTTTCCCGCGCACCGGTCAAGTACGACGAGCTGAAGCGCAAGGCCCAGGCGCGCGATCCGCTTCCGACCTTCCGGCTCGATGCCGTCACGCTGACCTTCAACGTCGACACCGACTACGAGGTCGTCCGCACCCAGCTCACCCAGAACGTCATCGGCATCGTCGAAGGGTCCGATCCGGTCCTGAAGAAGACCTACGTGGCGTTTGGAGCGCATTACGACCACGTCGGCTACGCCGAGGGAGAGCTCACCACCGGCGATAACGCGCCGCGCCGCGCCCGCGCGCCCGGGCGGGTCACGCCCGGCTCCGTCGAGGATCGGATCTGGAACGGCGCCGACGATGACGGCTCGGGCACCGTCGGCCTGATGGCATTGGCGCGCGCGTTTGCCGACGGGCCGCGGCCGAAGCGCTCCCTCCTGTTCGTCTGGCACACCGGCGAAGAGACGGGCCGCTACGGGTCGCTCTACTTTGCCGACTACCCGACGGTGCCGCTCGACGGGATCGTCGCGCAGCTGAACATCGATATGATCGGGCGGAATCGGGACAACGATGAGGCTCAGGCCAACACCCTCTATCTCGTCGGGTCGGACCGGATCAGCTCCGAGCTTCATGCCATCAGCCGCGCCGCCAACTCCGCGCTTGGCCGGCCGATGACGCTCGACTACGAGTTCAACGACCCGAGCGACGCCGAGTCGCTCTATACGCGGAGCGATCACTACAGCTACGCCTCGAAAGGCATCCCGGTGATCTTCTTCACCACCGGTCTTCACCCCGACTACCATGCCAATACCGACGACGTCTCCAGGATCGAGTTCGACAAGATGACCCGGGTGGTGGACTACGTCTACGAAACCGCCGTCCGGCTCGCCAATCTCGACCACGTGCCGGTCCGCGACAACCAGGGCGCGCGCGCGGGGAAGTCGCCGATCACCCCGTGACCCGCCCCCTGCTGGTCATCTTCCTGACCATTTTCGTCAACCTGATCGGCTTCGGCATCATCATTCCGCTGCTGCCGTTCTATGCCGAGACGTTCGCCGCCTCGCCGATCGTGATCGGGCTGCTGTTCGCGGTGTTCTCGGTCTGTCAGTTGATCGCCGCGCCGGTCCTCGGCGACTGGTCTGATCGGTACGGCCGCCGCCCGGTGCTGATCTTCAGCCTGCTCGGCACCGTGGTGAGCTTCGTGATGCTGGCACTGGCGCACAGTATCGCGATGCTGTTCGCGGCGCGGATCGTCGACGGCCTGTCAGGCGGCAACATCTCCACCGCCCGCGCTTACGTCGCCGATGTCACCGAACCGAAGGACCGCGCCCGCGCCTATGGCCTGATCGGCATGGCGTTCGGGCTCGGGTTCATCTTCGGTCCGGCGCTCAGCGGCGTCCTGGTCAAAGTCAGCTATACGGCGCCGATCTGGGCGGCGGCGATGCTGACGCTGGCGGCCGCGGCGGTGGCCTGGTTCTGGCTGCCCGAAACCGTGCATCGGGCCCAGGCCGGCACCGGCATGCCATTCCGGAATCTGCCGGCGATGCTGCGCCGCCCCGGGCTCGGCCGTTTGCTGGTGATCGATTTCGCCTACTGGTTCTCGTTTGCCATCTTCCAGACGACGTTTGCGCTGTTCACCGCCCGGCGGTTTCAATTCGACGCCTCACAGACAGGCTACTTCTTCGCCGGATTCGGTATCCTCGGCGCCGTCGTGCAGGGCGGGTTCATCCGGCCGGTGGTGCGCCGCCTCGGCGACAAATCGACGTTCATCGTCGGCCTGGTCTGCTCGGCGATCGGCCTGGTCGCGGCGACCCTGACCCATTCGGTGCCGCTGTTCGCGGTCGCGCTGGTGCCGCTGGCGCTCGGCATCGGGTTCGGCCACCCGACCGTGTCCAGTCTGATCAGCCGTGCGGCTCGCGGCGAGGAACAGGGGCGCGTGCAGGGTGCGGCGAGCGCGGTCGAAAGCCTTGGCCGGACGGTGGGACCGGTCTGGGGCAGCGCTTCGCTGCAACGCTTCGGCGAGGGCACGCCGTATCTGTCGGCGGCGGCGCTGCTGATGGTGACGTTGTGGCTGTGCGCCAGCTATCACGTCGTGGACGCGGACGCACGCCTCGACCGCTCGGATAGCGCCGCCTGACTAGCGAGGCGACGCCCGCCGACCGAATCGTACGTGGCGTCCGACTTTAGTCGGACTACGGATCAAATCCGGCTGAAGCCGGATCCCACGTACGAGGAGGCGCGCGGCGTCACGGCTACAGGCAGCGTTGTGGTGCCCCCCTCCGGCGGGGCGAGACGTCTAATGCGGGCGGACGAGGCCGAGCAGGCTGCGCAGGCCGTTGAGCGATTGGATCATCGAGGCAATCATCGGCGCATTGCCGCCGTCGCGCGGAAAGATCGCGCCGGTGGCAGTCTCGAGCCGGGAAATCAGGTCGTCCGCTTTCTGACGCTCTTGATCGGTCACGGTTTTCCTATCCTTTGGCTATTTTGGTTCCTAGACCGCCGCCGGGGCGCGGCGCGGGGCCATGTTCGCGGCCGGGAGGTAGACGACGAACGCCGCGCCCTTCCCCGGCTCGCTGATCACGTTGATGTAGCCGCCCGCCTGTTTGACGATGCCGTAAACGATGGACAGGCCCAGGCCGGTGCCCTTGCCCTGCTCCTTGGTGGTGAAGAACGGTTCGAACAGCTTCGCCCGGGTCTGCTCGTCGATGCCGCATCCCGTGTCGCTGACGCTGAGCCGGGCGTACGGACCGGCCCGCCCCTCGACCAGTGCGACCGCCGCGCTTTCGTCCAGTTCGACGTGTTCCACCTTCACCGTCAGACTGCCGCCATCCGGCATCGCATCGCGTGCGTTGACGACCAGATTGAGCACGACCTGCTCGATCTGGGACGGATCGGCCCGTACTCTCGTATTGGCCGGCACCGAGATCACCTCGAAGTCGATCTCTGGCCCGATCAGCCGCCGCAGCATGGTATCCATGCCGCCGACGATGTCGCCGACCGCCAGCAGCTGCGGCCGGGTCGCCTGACGCTTGCTGAACGCCAGCAGCTGACGGGTCAGACTGGCGCCGCGCTGGACCGACCGCTTGATCTCCTTCGCTTCGTTGCGGGTGCTGGCATTGAGATCGGTCTGCATCAGCATCAAATCGGCCGATCCGATGATGCTCATCAGGATGTTGTTGAAATCGTGCGCCACGCCGCCGGCCAGGCGGCCGATCGCTTCGAGTTTCTGCGATTGCCGCAGCTGGTCCTCGAGCAGCCGCCGCTCGGTGATGTCACGGACGAACCCGGTGATGATCGCCTTGCTGTCGGCGCCGAGCCGCGCCACCGTCAATTCGACCGGGAACTCGGTGCCGTCAGCCTTTTGACAGGTCAGCTCGAGCCGCCGCCGCGCCAGCGGACCGTCGCCGTTGGTCAGGTAGCGGCTGAACGCCGACAGTTGCGGCGCCCGGTCGGCTGGCGGCAGCAGCACGGCGATGTTGCGGCCGAGGATGTCGTTGCGCGAGTAGCCGAGCATCTGCTCGGCGGCGGGGTTGAATTCGCGGATGTTCAGGTTCTGGTCGATGGTGATGATCGCGTCGTGCGCCGCCTCGAGAATGGCGCCCTGGCGCGCCTCGACCTGAACGCTGGCCCGGTACATCTTGTAGGTCAGGTAGAGCGGCGCCGCCATCAGCAGGATCGCCAGCCAGTAGCCGGACGTCTGCGTCACCGCGATGATCACCGCGGCGGTGATCGCACCGAGCAGGTAGCTGGGGAAGCTCGACGCGAAGTCCCCCTTCCAGATCTGCCAGGCGTTCTGGTTGGTCGTCAGGCTGATCGCGATCGCAATCGGGATGGTGTTGACGATGAAGTAGGTGAGGGCCATTCCCGCCAGCGGGACGGCGGTGGCGGCGAGGTCGGCGGTCGGCGACCCGCCCAACGCCTGGAACACGAATCCTGACGCCTGAACCGTGATCACCAGAATCGCCATGTTGAACAGCGTCCGGTAGGTCGGGTTCGGCTCCTTGGCGTTGAGGGTCGACTGGGTCCAGCCGCTCATCGCGGCGACGATCATCGTCGCGTGCGGCCCGCGCAGGATCAGCGCGGCGATGTCGACCACGTACGACATCGTCATGTTGGTGCCGCTGGCGATCGGGAACCGGACCTTGAAGGCCGAGGTCAGCGACGACAGCAGGATCAGGATCAGCAGCGGCAGGACCGGCGTGAACGTCGCCAGTGGCAGAAGCAGCGCGAAGGTGACCCCTCCGGCCGCGATCACGGCACGGATGTACCAACGGGCGCGGACCGGGAGATCGTGGAGCAATCCGGTCCAAGTATACCGGCGGCGCCCGCTTCCAGTCGCAATCCGGCGGCCGATCTGCTCCGTATAATTGCAGCATGAAGCGAGGATGGTGGGCAGTCGCCGTGGCGTGCGCGGCGGCGGCGCTCGGCGCCTATGCGGTGACGGCCGCGCCGGGGGGACCGCGCTCGCTCCGCGCGTTCGACCCGGATCGCACGGCTGCGCTCGAGTTGGAGATGTGGCAGGCCTATTACGCCAAGGAGCGGGTGCGGCTGTTCGGGCTGCTGACGACGCTGTTGCGGGAGCAGTACCACTATCCGTGGTCGATGGCGGCGACCCAGGCCTTCCATCTGGCCCGGGCCGCCGCGGCCTTTGGCGACGCGACGTCGCAGTACGAAGCGGTCCTGCCCGATCTCGAGCAGGGATTCGCGACCGCCCGGCAGTGGCTGGGCGCGGGGTTCGACCCGCGGCGCGTGGCACGGGCCGAACTGGCCTGGTGGGTGGCTCGCCGGACGAGAGGGCAGAACGATCCCGAAACCGTCGGGCGGCTGATCGCCGAAGCGTATGCGCTGCTGTACGAGGCGCCGTTCGACGACATGTTGAAGCCGGGGCTGCTGCGCGCGGAAGCAGCCGCGCTGCGCGATGACCAGGCCGCCGCGCCGGACTGGCCGGCGATCGGGCGGCTGCTGACCGAGTCGTATCGGCAACTGCACACCAGCCTGTCGCAGGCCGCCGCCGACTGACCGGTCCGCGCGGCGTTCCGGGCCTCCGCCCAGATCGACGGCCGGATCGAGGGAGCGTCCGCCGTTTCTGCTTGACGCGACTTAAACGTCTGTTTTATACAGGTGTTTAATTCGCCATGAAACGCCGCCGTGGATTGATCCTGCTGCTCGTCCTCGCCGCCGCCGCCGCCGCGGCCTACATCTACTTCCAGCGGCCGCCAGCCGCCCTCGTGCTGACCGGCATCGTCACCACCAACGACGTCATCGTCAGTCCCCAGATTGCCGGCCAGATCGAGCAGCTCCTGGTCGACGAGGGCGACCGGGTCACGCGCGATCAGCTGCTGGCCGTCATCAAGCCGGACGAACTGCGCCAGGAGCGCGCCTTCTACACCCAGACCGCCCAGGGCGTCAGCTCGCAGGTCAGGGAGAGCGAAGCGGCGCTGCGGTTTCAGGAGCGGCAGACCGGCGATCAGATCCGCCAGGCCGAGGCCACGCTCTCGTCGGCGGAGTCGCAGCAGACTGCCGCGGAAGCCGACCTCGAGAGCGCGCGATTGAGCTTCGAGCGACTCCAGAAGATGTCGAGCCAGGGCATCGCGCCGGTCGAACAGTTCGATCAGGCGCGGACCGCCTACGACGGGGCCAAAGCGCGCGTCGCGTCGCTGAAGAAGCAGGTCGAGGCACAGCGATCCGCCGTCGCGCTCGCCCGATCAAACGCCGAGCAGATCGCCGTCCGCCGCAGCCAGCTGCAGGCCAGCGAGCATCAGCAGGCGGCAGCCCAGGCCCAGCAGGCGCGCGCCGACGTCCGCCTCACCTATACCGAGCTGCACGCGCCGATTGACGGCATCGTCGACGTCCGCGCCGCGCGGATCGGCGAGGTGGTCAACCCCGGGCAGGCGGTGGTCACGCTGCTGAACCCCGACGACCTGTGGGTGCGGGCCGACGTCGAAGAGAGTTATGTCGACCGCGTCCGCATCGGCGACCACCTGACGGTGCGCCTGCCGTCCGGTGAGGAGCGCGACGGGACGGTCTTCTATCGCGGCGTCGACGCCGGCTTTGCCACCCAGCGCGACGTCAGCCGGACCAAGCGCGACATCAAGACGTTCGAGATCCGGCTGCGCCTCGACAACCGCGACCGCCGGCTCGCCGTCGGGATGACGGCCTACGTGCTGCTGCCGGTCAAGTGATGCTGGAGGGCTCGGCGTGCATTGCAAAATGTAGCGCGGACTTTCAGGTCCGCCGTGTCTGGCAGGCCTTCAGGCCTGCACTACATCTGCTTTTGCAACGCCTCGTCGTGCTCCATCCATGAATGCCATCGACGTCCGGCAGATCGTCAAGAAGTTCGGCGACTTCACGGCGGTGAACGGGGTCACGTTCGCGGTTGAAGCGGGCGAGATCTTCGGCCTGCTCGGGCCGAACGGCGCCGGCAAGTCGACGCTGATCCGGATGCTGACGACGCTGCTGGTGCCGACTGCCGGCACGGCGCTGGTCAACGGCTTCGACGTCAGCCGGGAGGCCGACGGCGTCCGGAAATCCATCGGCGTGATTCCGCAGGCGATGACCAGCGACCTCGAGCTGAGCGTCACGGAGAACCTGCTGATCTACGCCAAGCTCTACGGCGTGCCGCGCGACCGGCGGACCCGGCTGATCCGTGAGCTGCTGCAGTCGGTCGAGCTCCTGCAGTGGGCCGACCACCAGGTCAAGCACCTGTCCGGCGGCATGCGGCGGCGCGTCGAGATCGCCCGCGGTCTGGTGCACGAGCCACGCGTCTTCTTCCTCGACGAGCCGACCACCGGGCTCGACCCGGTGTCGCGGGTGGCGGTCTGGGAGATGCTGCGCCGGATCAAGTCGGAACGCGACCTGACGGTGCTGCTGACCACTCACTACATGGACGAGGCCGACAAGCTCTGCGACCGGATCGCCATCGTCGATCACGGCGAGCTGAAGGCGCTCGACTCGCCGATGATGCTGAAGGCGTCGGTACCGAGCCGCAATGTGCTCGAGGTGAGCTTCGGACCGTCGCCGGCCGGCTGGGTCGAGACCCTGTCGCAGCTGCCCGATGTCGACGATGTGACCGGCCACGACCATGTGTTCCGCATTTCCTCGCGCAACGGTCCGGCGACGACGACCGCGCTGGTGGCCCTGGCGGCGCAGTCTCGCGTGCCGGTCCAGTCACTGTCGGTCCAGAGCACAACGCTCGACGATGTCTTCGTCCATTTCACCGGCCGCGGCCTGCGCGACGCGTTGCAGGAGCCGTCGGCCCAGGACAGCCCGTTCGTGCTGCGGAGGGGATAGACCGTGCACCGCACCCTGGCGATCATCGAGCGCGAGATGCGCCGCTTCCGCCGCAGCCCGATCCTGATCGTGATGTCGATGGTGCTGCCGATCGTGCAGTTGCTGATCCTCGGCTACGCGTTCGGCGGCAACGTCAAGCACCTCAAGGTCGGGATCGTCGACCAGGACCACGGCCTGCCGGCCGTCAAGATCCGCGAGTTGTCCGGCGCGGTGGCGGCCGGCGCGCGGACGTTCGAGACGGTCGACTACGCCGACCAGGGCCAGGCGCTGACCGATCTGCGCAATGGCCGGATCAACGGCGTGCTGACGATTCCGCCGGATTTCTCGCGCCGGATGCTGCAGCACAGCCAGCCGCGCCTGGCGCTGATCGAGGACAACACCGACAACTTCGTCTCGGCGACGCTGGTCGGATCAATGAGC
>JBDTRR010000098.1:0-17662 GCA_039931615.1 Acidobacteriota bacterium | reverse complement strand
ATTGATGGGGCGATGAGTCATTGATGGGGCGATGAGTCATTGATGGGGCGATGAGTCATTGATGGGGCGATGAGCCATTGATGGGGCGATGAGCCATTGATGGGGCGATGAGCCATTGACGGAACAGTGGAACTGCTGTAGTAGACTCTTCCCGTGCGTCTCCTCCGCCGGCTGGTTCCGCGGCGTCGATCGATCTGGGCGGCGACGCTGATCATCGTCGTCGGCGTGGCCGGTAGCGCCGCGGCGCAGCGATTCCGGGGCGGCGGCAACCAGCGCGGCCTCCGGTTCCTGGCGGCGAATCCGGAATACGACGGCGCCTTCATGTTCTGCCGTGCCCAGTTCCGCCAGAACCCGCAGGGCGACGGCGGCGGCTGGTCGGTGGACTACCCCAAGGCCGACGTCAACTTTCCCTACCGGCTCTCCGAGCTGACGTTGACCGCGGTCAGCAAGGACAAGAGCGGCAACTTCAATCACGTCGTCGTGGCACTGACCGATCCCAACCTCTACAAGTGCCCGTTCATCATGATGACCGAGGTCGGCGCGGCCTACTTCGACGCCGCCGAGTCGGCGGCGCTACGGGATTATCTGCTAAAGGGCGGCTTCCTCTGGGCCGACGACTTCTGGGGCGAGCGGGCGTGGAGCGTCTGGCAGAATCAGATCGGCCAGGCCCTGCCGGAGTATCCGATCATCGAGCTGCCGCTCGAGCACGCGCTGTTCCACATGCTCTACCAGGTGACCAAGGTGCCGCAGATCCCGTCGATCAACTCGTGGTTCGGCAGGGGCGGCAGTACTTCGGAGAGGGGCGCCGAAACCGCGGTGCCACACGCCCGGGGCATCGTCGACGAGCGCGGCAATCTGATGGTGTTGATGACCTTCAACACCGACTTCGGCGACGCCTTCGAACGCGAAGGGGAGAACAAGGCCTACTTCGACGAGTTCGCCGGCGTCGGCTACGCGTTCGGCATCAACGCGCTGCTCTACGCGATGTCGCATTGAACCGCGCTAGCGGCAGTTGCTGATCGCGGTCATCGCGCCAATCTCCGATTTCAGCGCTTCCGTCGGATCGCCCGAACCGCTGCGCGTCGAGCGGATGAAGGTGCTGGTGCCGTCACGCGGCAGCTCCGAGACGTTGGCGCAGAAGTCGAGCCAGACGCCGTTCTGCCGCAGATACTCCTCGACGTTGGACAGGTAGAACGCCGAGACCACGGCGCCCTTCTGCTTCAGGTAGGCGCCGACGGCGCGCACCGCCTTGGCGCCGGCGAAATCGCCGACCACCGGCACGATCAGGTTGCGGCTCTGCAGCGACTTCAGGAACGCAAACGCGTCCTCGGTCGAGAGGAAGGCGCGCGCCTGGCCCCACTGGTCGGTCGCGGCCATCAGCGCCGCATAGGTCGGCTGGATGGTGCCGGCGCCGAGTCCGATGGGCGAAT
This sequence comes from Acidobacteriota bacterium, assembly GCA_039931615.1. Lineage (GTDB taxonomy): Bacteria > Acidobacteriota > Vicinamibacteria > Vicinamibacterales > CAVVIG01 > JAHFUI01. The sequence goes on along the minus strand of JBDTRR010000098.1, from coordinate 16,232 downwards.
ACTTGATGTCCGGGCCGAACGCGGCGAACGCGTGATAGACGTACTCGATGCCCCGCAAATCATCGTCGGACAGGTCGAAGCCGTGCCTGGTGAGCAGCTGGTTCCGGATCGACGACAGGTTCTCCCCGTAGAGCCGCTCGCTCGATGCCACCGAGGCGTAGGCGGTGAAGATCTCGGCCGCCGACGACCTCGCGCCCAGTCCGGCCGGCCGCGGCTTCGAAAACAACAGTGAGACGAACTGCGCCCGGTCCGCCGACAGCTCGAACAGCGCCTTGTAGAGCAGCTGCAGATCCAGGTTGCCGCGCCGGATGTCGATGATGAAGACCATCGCCGGCCGCAGCGCGGCGATGTAGGTGAAGTTCTGTTCCGGGCCGACGCCGAGATAGACCCGGCCAGGCTGGGCAATCCGGGTCAGTTCCGGGATGACATGCTGGAACTGCAGCTCGTTGGACAGCAGGTTGTCGGACCGGAAGCTGCCGTTCGGCTCGGACAGAGCCTCGACCAGCTGCCAGTATTCCCGGTCACCCAGCCGATTCGGCAGCGTTTCCGCGACGACGGTGAGGAACATCGGCGCGGTGCGCGCCGCCGCGCCGAGCGCGACCGCCATCAGCGCCGCGATGATCCAGGCGCGCCGCGTCGTCGGGCGAGTTGATCCCGACCCGCTGTCACGCGGCCCGACGCTGCCGCTGCGAGTGTCCTGTCTCCGTTCGGTCATTGGGCTTGTTCCGTCTGGCGGAGAAACGCGATCAACGCTGGATGGACGATAGCCGGCTGCTCCCAGTGTGGCAGATGGCCGGCCGATTCGACCGCCACCAGGCGGGCGTGCGGCATCGCCTCCAGCAGCGTGGCGCTGAACTCGAGCGGCACCGCGGTGTCTTCCTTGCCCCAGAACGCCAGCACCGGCCGGGCGTGCGCGCCGACCCGTTTCAGCTGCGGCCCCTGGTCTTCGGTCGCATTGCTGACGACCGTCGACCGCTGGGCGCGGCGGAAGCCACGATACTGGATCTGCACCGCGTAGCGATCGGGCCAGTCCGGAAACCGCTCCGGATGGTAGAAATCCTCCAGCTGCCGGTCCGCCCACCAGCGCTCTTCGAACACCGCGGTCAGCGCATCCCACAATCCGGCCCGCCGCACCAGGAAGCCGACCGAATACGGGGTCCGGAACGAGGGATCGATGTAGACCAGCGACCGGACGCGGTCAGGATACCGATCGGCAAAGCTGGTGACCACCGAGCCCCCGAACGACAGACCGGCGAGATCGATCGGCTGCGTAATGTGCTGGGCGTCGAGCAGCTGGGTGAGCTGCCGGACGTAGGCGTCCTGCGTATAAGGCATATCCGGGCGGTCCGAATAGCCGCGGCCGTAATAGTCGTAGCGCAGCACCCGGAAGCCGGCGCCGACCAGTGCCGCGAACGTCGGGTCCCAGATGTAGTACGGGACGCTGACGCCGGCCGCGAGCACGACGACCGGGCCGTCGGGCGGGCCGCCGACGTCGTAGTGCGTGTAGCCGTCGCTCAGCCGCACGAACTGCCCCGGCGCCGACGCGCGCACCGCTTGATCGATGTCGCGCTTTTCCGGATCGGCAGCGACGTAGACGGCCCGCCCCGCGGCGACGCTCAACACCAGCGCCAGAGCGATTTTGACCAGGCCGCGCATGTCAGGAAGGTCGGTCCGCCCTCACGCCTTCTCCCGCGTGAAGACCTGGACGCTGCTGTAATCGTTGCCGTCGTTGCTGCCCTTTGTCGTGATGGTCAGCGTCTGGCCATCCGGGGACACGGTGCGGGTCGAGGTCTCGATCACCCTCCCCATCACTTTACCGCTCCGCACCGTCGTCCGGGGGTCGATCCGCTTGATCGAAACCTGCCACAGGAACGAGTTCGAGATAGTGACGTCTTTCTCGTCGTAGCGGGCAGTGTACTCGACGCGGTCGGTGCTGCCGTTGGCGATGACAGTCTCGGTGACGTGCTTGAGACCGGCCGGCGTCAGCTCGAAGAAGGTGACCCGTCGTTCCGGCACGTTGCCGCTGAACTCGGACCGGGCCCGATCGAGGAGCCACCGGCCGATCAGCGGATCGTCCTTCGCCTGTGCTCCCGCCGGCCGGCCGCCGGCGATCAATCCGGCGACGAGTGCGACAAGCCACAAGACGCGCGCATACCTGAGCATGACGCCCTCCTGTCGTGGGTAAACCGGGTGCGGAACGGCCGCGAGAGCCGCCTGCCCGTTTATAAAGAACTTGCGGTGAATGATACTGCAAGAGCTGACGATTCGCGCACCTGGACGGCAGGCCTGCCGTTTTTCTATTCCGGCAGGTAGTGCAGCAGTTTCAGGATGTCGGAAAAGACCCCCATCGCCGTGACATCGGCGCCCGCGCCCGGGCCTTGCACGACGAGCGGGGTGCGCGAGTAGCGCTCGGTCGTGAACGCGATGATGTTGTCGCTTCCCTTCGCCGCCGCCAGCGGATGCGTCGGCGGGCACTCCTGCAGCGCCGCCTGCGCCCGTCCCTGCGCCAGCCCGCCGACGTAGCGCAGGACGTTGCCCCGCGACTGGGCGGCTTTCAGGCGCTTCAACATCTCGGCGTCGTGGCGGGCAAAGGCCTGGAAGAACTGCGGTGTAAACGCCCCGCCGCTGAGCGCGCGCGGCACCAGGCTGTGCACGCGGACCTGGTCGATGTCCATCTTCAGACCGATCTCCCGCGCCAGGATCAGCAGTTTGCGCGCGACATCCTCCCCCGAGAGGTCCTCGCGTGGATCCGGTTCCGTGAACCCCATCTTCTGCGCCTCGCGCAGCAATTCGCTGAACGGCGCCGTCCCGTCGTAGGCGTTGAACAGGTAGCTGAGCGTCCCCGACAGGATGCCCTCGATCTTGACGATCTCGTCACCGCTGGCGATCAGATCCCGGAGCGTCGACATCACCGGCAGCCCGGCGCCGACGTTGGTCTCGTAGAGAAAATACTTCTGCCGGCGCTCGAGCAACGCCTTCAACGATTCGTAGCGCCGCCACGGCAGCACGTTCGCCCGCTTGTTCGGGGTCACGATGTGCAGGTCGGCCTCGATGAACGCCGGATACGCGTCGACGATCGAATCGTCGGCGGTGCAATCGACCAGCGCGGTGTTGGTCAGCTTCAGCGTCCGAATCGCCTGCGCGAACGACGCCGGGCTCATCCGCCGGCGCGATCCGCGCAGCGTCGCCGGCCAGTGGCCCAGGTTCAGTCCGTCGCCGTCGACGACGAACCGCTTGCTGTCGGCCAGGCCGACGACGGCGACGTCGAAGCCCTTGGTCAGCAGATAGGCGTGCTGCTGGTGCAGCTGCCGCAGCAGCGCGCTGCCGATGTTGCCGACGCCGATGACGGCCAGCGCCAGCCGGCGGCGCTTCTCGAAGAACGCCTGGTGGATCACGTTGAGCGCCCGCACCTGCTGGTCGGCGTCGATCACGCACGAGATGTTGCGCTCGGACGCGCCCTGGGCGATCGCGCTGATGTTGATGTTGTGGCGCCCGAGCGCGCCGAACACCTTTCCCGACACGCCCGGCCGGCCCTTCATCCCGTCGCCCACGACGGCGACGATCGCCTGGTTGGCTGCATGATCGAGCCGGGTCAGCTCCTGCGCCAGCTCGAACCGGAACTCGGTGGCGATGCCGTCGATCGCCTTGGCCGCGTCCACGTCCCGGACGGCGAAGCAGATCGTGTGCTCGGACGACGCCTGGGAGATCAGGATGACGTTGACGCGCCGCGCCGCCAGCGTCCGGAACAGGCGCTCGGCCGTGCCAGGCACGCCGACCATGCTGGCCCCGCGCAGCGTCAGCAGCGAGATGTCGCCGACCGAGCTGATGCCCTTGGCGATCAGCGTCTCGTCGTCGACCCGCTGGCTCGAAATCCGGGTGCCCGGCGCCTCGGTGTTGAACGTGTTCTTGATCAGGATCGGAATGCGTTTCGCGACCGCCGGCGCGATCGTCGCGGCGTGCAGCACCTTGGCGCCGAAGTAGGACAGCTCCATCGCCTCTTCGTAGCTCATGTGCGGCAGCGCGAATGCTGACGGCACCAGCCGCGGATCGGCGCTCAGGATCCCGTCGACGTCGGTCCAGATCTCGACCGCCGAGGCGCCGATCGCGGCGCCGACGATGGCCGCGCTGTAGTCGGATCCGTTGCGGCCGATGGTCGTCGTGCGGCCGTCTTCGGTGGCGCCGATGAAGCCGGTGACGACCGGGATCGTCCGCGGCGCCCGGCGGCCGAACAGTGCGGCGAAGCGGGCGCGAATCGCCCGGTTGGTCTTGTCGAACAGAACCGTGGCCTGGGTGAACTGGTCGTCGGTGATGACCAGCTGCCGCGCATCGACGAAGATCGCCGGATGCGAATGGTTGAGGTGAGCGGCGATGATCCACGCCGACAGCCGCTCGCCGAAGCTCGCCGCCATGTCGAGCGCCTGCAGCGGACAATGCCGGAGCAGGAAGATGCCATGCAGCGTGTCGCGCAGCTCGACGAGCCGCTCTTCGACGCCCGTCTTGACGGCGCGGCGGCCGCGGCGGACCAGCCGCGCCGCCGCCGAGCGATGCCGCCGGGCAATCTCCTGCAGCAGCCGCTCGTAGGCCGCATCGCCGCGCTCGGCCAGCCGCGCGCATTCGACCAGCTGATTGGTCACGCCCTGAAACGCCGAGACGACGACAATGGTTGGCTCGCTGCGCTGCTTGTCGAGCAGAATGCGGGCGACCTCGCGGATTCGCGCCGGTGTGGCCAGCGACGACCCGCCGAACTTGAGCACTCTCATGCGCGTGTAGATTAACCCAGATGGGCGCGGCCGTCTCCGCCGCCGGTCGCCGTAACAGCTACGGCGCGAACGGGTTCCCACCATCCAGGACGCCAGCGGGAGGCTGCGTCGCCGAACAGTTCATGATCTGACCCTTTGAACCCCCCGATCGGGCCGCTCGCTGCGACCACGCTTGCCGGCCCAGCCATCCGTGGTAGTTTTTATTGGCAGTATCCGGCAGTCTTTTGGCCCTTCGGCGCACAGCCCGGACGGCCTGTTATTCAGCGTTTCACCGCTTCTGTATGACGGAGGGCAGCACATTGACCCGCGGGAAGCTCATCGTGTTGACGGCGCCACTTACCGAGTCGATTGATCACGCAGGGTACTTCATCCAGATGAGCATGGCGTCGCTGCCGATGTGGCTCGAGGGCATTCTGAACAAGAAGTACCCGAAATGGCGCGACGTCGAGCGGAACCAGGACGAATCAGCACGGTACATGCCCGCCGGCCTCCGCGTCCTCGAAGCCGCGCTGCTGCGCGGTTACAGTGCCGACGACATCGTCGCCTGCTACCCCGACGACCTCGACAAGTTCATCGGCCCGGACACCCGGATCGTCGCCGTCTCCACCCACAATCCGCTCGGCGTCACGTTCGCGGCCGGCGTCTACACGTCGATCTTCGGATCGGCGAAGCAGCCGATCAACTCGCACTATTCACGCGAGCTGTTCGCCCGCGTCAAGGCGAGCCCGTTCCGCGGGCACTTCAAGGTGATTGTCGGGGGGTCCGGCGGCTGGCAGATCGTCCAGACCGACAGCTGGGACGAGCTCAGCGTCGACTGCGTCGTCGAAGGGCGCAGCGAGGCGGCGGCGACGATGGACCTGTTCGAAAAGGCGATCCGCGGCGAGACGCTGCCCCGCCAGATCGACGTCGGCCACCCGCGCGAGCGCGACGGCATCCTGATTCCGGACAAACGCACCACCTTCGGCGTGGTCGAGATGACGACCGGCTGCGGCCGCCGGTGTCAGTTCTGCCTGCCTGATCTGAATCCGCAGCTCGACGTGCCCAAGCACCGGATGATGGCCGCCGTCCACGCCAACGTGCGCGACGGGAACAATCAGATCTCGCTGGCCACCGAGGACATGTTCATCTGGGGCCAGGTGCACACCGACACCCCGTTCTATTTCCCGAACCGCGAGGCGCTGCTCGACCTGTATTCCGAGGTGGTCAATACGCCGGGCGTCGACCACCATGTGCTCAGCCACGCGACGATCGCCCCGGCGGTGGTGGATCCGGTCCTGATCGAGAAGCTGTCGGAGGTCTGCCTGGACAAGAGTCCGATCCGGCTGCCGCTGCTCAGCACGCATCCGGAAAAGCGTGCCCTGGTCCCGCTGATCGGCCTCGAGACCGGATCGGTGCGGATGGCCAAGCAGATCATGCCGAGCAAGGGCGTGCCGTTTTCCATCGACGACTGGCCGAGCGTCCTGGTCCGCGGGCTCGAGGTGCTGAACAAGCACAACTGGTTTCCCGCGATGACGCTGATCGTCGGTAATCCCGGCGAGACCGACGAGGACGTCAAGGCGACGATCGATTTGATCTACGAGGTCGAACGCCGCGGCCTGTTCGCCTTTTTCATCCCGTCGATCTTCACGCCCCTGCACGACACCCGGATGGAGCAGAAGAAGGGCGTCACCGAAACCAAGCAGCTGTCGCCGCTGCAGTGGCAGCTGATGATGAAGTGCTGGAAGATGAACCTGCGGCCCGGACAGATGAGCTGGTGGGGGCCGACGGCGTGGCGGCTCGGCGCGCTCGGGCTGTGGGCCTGGAAGCTTCGCAAGATGAACGGACCCAACTTCACCTGGCCGATGATGATGTTCGCCAGCGCGGTGCCGGAGAAGCTGCTGGGCAAACTGGGCCGGATTCATCGCCCGCGTCCGCTCGCCATCAAGACGCGGAAGGATCTGCTGGCGAGTGTCAAGCCGCATCAATGGCAGTATCTGCGCAAGGACACCGGCGACGTGCCGGTCGGCGGTCCGGCGCCGACGCCGCAGCGGATCATCATGGCGCAGGCGGTGTGAAGAGAGGGGTACGGCCCCTTTTTGCCGGCCTTCAGGCCTGCAGTATAGTCGCCCCATGCCGCTGTGCCGCCGCGCCATGTTGACGTTGACCGCCGCGCTGCTCTCGGTGGCGACGATCGGCGCTCAGGCGCCGCCGCCGATTGACGTCGTCCTGGCCCGCGCGGCCCGGTATGTCGGGTCCTTCATCGAACGCTTCGCCAACGTCGTCGCCGAAGAGCACTACGTGCAGGACACGCTCGGCAACCTGCCCTCGGTGGCGCTCGGCGGGCGCAGCTCGATCCAGGTCGGCTCGCAGTCCAGGCACCGCGAGCTGAAAGCAGATTTCCTGCTGGTCAAGATGGGGCCGGGCGACTGGCTGCCGTTTCGCGACGTGTTCGAGGTCGACGGGGCGGCGGTCCGCGATCGGGAACAGCGGCTGCAGAAGCTGTTCGTCCAGTCCAAGACGGACGCGCTGGCGCAGGCGGCGCAAATCACCAGCGAGAGCACGCGCTACAACCTCGGCGCGCTGCAGCGCACGGTCAATACGCCGATGCTCGCGCTGACCTATCTGGGACCGGACAGCCAGGACCGCTTCAAGTTCTCGCTCGGCCGGCGCGATCCGATGGTCGGCGCCAACGTCTGGATCGTCGAGTTCGACGAAACCGCCCGCCCGACGCAGGTGCGCGGCCTGCGCAACCTCGATATTCCTTCGACCGGGCGCTTCTGGATCGATGCCGAGACCGGCCGGGTCGTCAAGACCGAGCTGGCGCTGAACACGCAGGGCGTCCGGGCGCGGCTCACCACGTCGTTCCGCGTCGACGAGCGGTTCCAGATCGACGTCCCGTTCGAAATGCGCGAGCAGTACAACCTGGACCGGAGCCAGGTGACCGGGACGGCGACCTACACCCGGTTCCGGAAATTCGACGTCAACGCCGACGAGAGCTTCCACAACCCGGCGGCGCCGACGATCACCGACAAACGGACCGGGATCGTCCTGACGGAGATTCCGTCGGGACGATTCACGATGGGGAGTCCGGCATCCGAGATCGGCCGCCGGCCGGACGAGACGGCGCACGACGTCACCCTCAACCGCGCGTTCTTCATCGGCCAGCACGAGGTGACGCAACAGGAGTGGCGCACGGTGATGGGCGCCACTCCCAGCCGCTTCACCTCATGCGGACCGCGCTGCCCGGTCGAGAACGTGACCTTCGCCGACGTGCAGCAATTCATCGCCGCCTTGAACGCGACGCCGGACAATACCGTCGTCTTCCGGCTGCCGACCGAGGCCGAATGGGAGTACGCGTGCCGGGCCGGCACCACCACGCCGTTTGCGACGGGCGAGACGCTGACCACGGCGCAGGCCAATTTCAACGGCAAGCGGCCGTACGGCAGCGCCGAGCCTGGTCTGTCGCGCGAACGGCCGACCCGCGCGGCCGGGTTCCCGGCCAACCCGTGGACGCTCGTCGACGTGCACGGCAATGTCTGGGAGTGGACCGCCGACTGGTACGGACCCTATCCGCCGGACGACGTCAGCGACCCGCGCGGCGCGCCGTCGGGCGAGGCGCGGGTGATCCGCGGCGGCAGCTGGCAGACGGAAGCGGCGAATGCGCGTTGCGCGACGCGCTCGACCCACGCGCCGGATCGGCGCGAGTCCGACATCGGCTTCCGCATCGCGGCCGACCGGAAGCCGGCGCCGGATTGACCACCGCGAACGGTGCCTAACGCTCGATTTTCACGGGCTCTTCAGCCGGACCTGAAGGAAGATAAGTCGTCGTGCAGGCCATCTGGCGTCTTGTCTTTTGTGTCGTGTGTGTTCTGCCCGCCAGCTCCACGCGCGGCCTCCTTGCTCGAGCCGCCGCCTCCCCGCTGCTCGTGACAGAAGCCGCCCGCTCGCTGCAGCCGGGCGAGGCGGTGGTTCTGACGATCGGCACCGGGACCAACGCCGACGCCGTGCGGGTTCGCGCGTTCGGCCGCGACATGCCGGTGCTCAGGGTCGATCCGCTTCACTGGCGCGCCCTGATCGGGATTGATCTCGACGTCAAACCGGGTCGCCATCCGATCGCAGTCGAGGCGGTCGCCGCTTCGGCCACCAGTCACGTGACGCACGTGATGACGGTCCTGCCGCGGCGCTTTCCGACCCGCACCCTGAACGTGGACGAGGCGTTCGTGAATCCGCCGCCGGGTGTCGCCGGGCGCATCGCGGCCGAAGCCCGGGAACTGGACGAGCTGTGGCGGCATTCCCCGGCCGAATCGCACTGGTCCGACGGGTTCCTCCGGCCGGTGCCCAATCCGGCGAACAGCCGGTTCGGCGCTCGCAGCGTCTACAACGGCCAGCCGCGCAGCCAGCACGGCGGCGCCGACTTTCTGAGCCCGGCCGGGACGCCGGTCGATGCGCCCAACGCCGCGCAGGTGGTGCTGGCCCGCGACCTGTACTTTCTGGGACGGACCGTCATCCTCGATCACGGCCAGGGGCTGTTCTCGATCCTGGCGCATCTGTCGGCCCTCGACGTCCAGCGGGGCGAGATGGTCGCGGCCGGACAGATCGTCGGCCGTGTCGGCGCCACCGGACGCGTGACGGGTCCGCACCTGCATTGGGCGGTTCGGCTCGCCGGCGCCCGCGTCGATCCGCTGTCGCTGGTGGAGATCCTGAATCCTCAGCGGTAGGGCGGACCTGAAGGTCCGCTTTGCCTCAGATTTTCTTTCAGACGCTCTTTACCGCGACCGCGGCACCCCCTTCGAATCCAGCTCATCCCACCGGGCATAGACCACCGCCAGCTCGGCACGGACCTCCTCGAGCCTGGCCAGCGTCCGCCGGATCGTGTCGGCTGGCTCCTTGTAGAAATCGGGGTCGCCAAACGTCGTGTTCAGGGTCCGCTCCTCGGATTCAAGGGCTTCGATCCGGGTCGGCAGCGCCTCGAGCTCGCGCTGCTCCTTGAACGACAGCTTGCGCGGCGACACCGCTCGCGGAGGGTTGACCGGACTGCCGGGAACCGTCGCCGCCACTGCCACGGGTTCGGCGCGGCGCTTCGCCTGCCGGGCCGACGACCGGCCCGATCCGTCGCCGGCTCGCCGCTGCCGCAGCCAGTCCTCGTAGCCGCCGACGAATTCCTGGATGCGGCCATCGCCGTCGAACACCAGCGTGCTGGTGACGACGTTGTCCAGGAACACCCGGTCGTGGCTGACCAGCAGCAGGGTGCCGGTCCATTCCAGCAGCTGCGCTTCGAGCAGCTCCAGGGTTTCCAGATCGAGATCGTTTGTCGGCTCGTCCAGCACCAGCACGTTCGCCGGACGCGTCAGCAGCCGGGCGATCAGCAGACGATTGCGTTCGCCGCCCGACAGCGCCTTGACCGGCGATCGGGCCCGTTCGGGCGCGAACAGGAAGTCGCTCAGATAGCCGTTCACGTGACGCGGCTGACCGTTGACAACGACCGTGTCGTTGCCGTCGCCGACAGTGTCGAAGACCGTGCGCTCGGGGTCGAGCTGCTCGCGCTGCTGATCGTAGTACGCGATCTGGACGTTGGCGCCGTGGCGGACGGTCCCGCGATCGGGCTCGATCGCCCCGAGCAACAGGCGCAGCGCGGTGGTCTTGCCCGTCCCGTTGGGACCGATCAGCCCGATGCGGTCGCCGCGGATCACGCGGGTCGTGAAATCCCGGACGACCGGCTTGTCGCCGTACGACTTGCTGACGCCCTTCGCCTCGAACACCAGTTGGCCGGACGGATCGCTCCGCTCCATCCGCAGCCGCACCGCACCAGCCGTGGCGCGACGGGAGGCGCGATCCTCGCGCATCGCCAGCAGCGCCTTGACCCGCCCTTCGTTCCGGGTCCGCCGCGCCTTCACCCCCTGCCGCAGCCAGGCCTCCTCCTCGGTCAGCCGCTTGTCGAACTTGGCGTGCTGGAGCGCCTCGTTGGCCAGCCACGCCTCCTTCTTGCGCAGGAAGTCGGCGTAGTCGCCCGGCCACGACAGCAGGCGGCCGCGGTCGAGCTCGACGATCCGCGTCGCCACCCGCTGCAGGAACGCCCGATCGTGCGTCACGAACATCACCGCGCCTGGATAATCGACCAGAAACGCTTCCAGCCACGTGATGGCGGCGATGTCGAGATGGTTTGTCGGTTCGTCGAGCAGCAGCAGATCGGGCTGCGAGACCAGTGCCCGCGCCAGCAGCACCCGACGCTTCTCGCCGCCCGACATCGTGTCGACAATCGGATCAGGGAACAGGCCCAGGTGCGACAGGACGCGGTCGACGCGCCAGTGCTGCTCGACCTCGCTGCCGCCCAGCCCGTCGGCCACGACGTCGAACACCGGGCGGGCGGCCGACAGCGGCACGTCCTGCTCGAGCCGCGCGACCCGCAGGCCCGGCTGCCGCCAGATCGAGCCGGCGTCTGGCGGCATGTCGCCGTGAATGGCGCGCAGCAGCGTCGACTTCCCGCTGCCGTTGCGTCCAATCAGCGACACCCGCTCGCGCGCCTCGACCTGCAGCGCGACATCGTCCAGCAGCGGAAGATGACCGTAGGCGATGGACAGGTGGTCGAGGGTGACGATCGGCATCCCTACGACCGTACCACACGCCGAGGACGCGGAGGACGCCGAGGGCGCAGAGAGGCGGAGGTCGCGGAGACGACGGTCAGTCGGGTCCAGGGAGCTTGGAGTGCCATCGTCGCCAATCCGTGCGAAAATCACCAATCTATATGCACCCTGCGCGCACTGCTGCGGTTCTCGCCCTCCTCGCCGCCTCCCTGTCGGCGCAATCGCCGGCGCCGAACCAGGAACGGGATTTCCTGACCCGCGTCAGGCGCCTGACCGTCGAGGGCAAGCGCGCCGGCGAGGGCTACTGGTCGCCCGACGGCAACCGGCTGGTCTTTCAAAGCGAACGCGAGTCCGGCAATCCCTTCTACCAGATCTACACGCTCGATCTCGGCACCGGCGACATCAAACGCATCTCGCCAGGCCTCGGGAAGACGACGTGCGCATTCTTCCGTCCGGGCAGTGACGAGATTGAATTCGCCTCGACCCACGCCGACCCGAAGTCGAAACAGTGGCAGGACGAAGAGCTGGCGTTCCGGGCCTCCGGCAAGGAACGGCGTTACTCCTGGGACTACGACCCGGAGATGGATATCTACGCGTACAGCGAAAAGACCGGCACACTCAAACAGCTGACCACCGCGCGTGGATACGACGCCGAAGGCAGCTACTCGCCAGACGGCCAATGGCTGGTGTTCTCGTCGATGCGCGACGCCTACGGCCGGCCGCTCAACGACCGCGAGAAGAAGGAGCTCGATCAGAACCCGAGCTACTTCGCCGAGATCTACATCATGCGCGCCGACGGATCCGGCCAGCAGCGGCTCACCTCCGTCCCCGGCTACGACGGCGGCCCCTTCTTCACCCACGACGGCTCGCGGATTGTCTGGCGCCGCTTCGATGAGCAGGGGCTGATCGCCGACGTCTGGACGATGAAGCTGGACGGCACGGATCAGAAGCAGATCACCGACTTCGGCTCGATGAGCTGGGCGCCGTACGAACATCCCTCGGGGCAATACTTCATCTTCTCGACCAACAAGCTCGGCTTCGAGAACTTTGAGCTGTTCATGGTCGATGCGCTGGGATCCAGGGAACCGGTCCGGGTGACCTACTCCGACGGCTTCGACGGGCTGCCGGTGCCGTCGCCCGATGGGAAGACGCTGGCGTGGACATCGAGCCGCTCCGGCGGCAGCGCCGGTCAGCTGTTCCTGGCGCAGTGGAATCACGACAAGGCACTCGCTGCCCTCAAACAGGCGCCGCCCCGGCAGCCGAAAGGGAAACCATGAACGCCTCGCCCGATGCTGCCGCCGCGCTGATCGGTCGGGACGGTCTGAAGACCGTCCCCTACTCGGAGAGGGGACGGTGTCCCGCGCGTTCGTGCCGGCGCAGCCTGGCGACGATCGGACTGATGACGACGCTCGCAGCGATGCCGGGCGCCGGCCGGACGGCGATTGCCCAGACATCAGCGACCCGCCAGCACGTGCAGACTCTGGCGTCAGAGAAACTCGACGGCCGCCTGACCGGCACCGAGGGCGAACGGCTCGCCGGCGATTACATCATCGCGCAGCTCCAGAAAATCGGCGCCAGACCGGTTCCCGGCCAGACCGACTACCGCGTGCCGTTCGAGTTCACGGCCGGGTCGAAGGATGGCGGCTCGAAGGTCAGCCTCACCTACGGGCCGGAGGGCGGCGCCGGGAACGGCTTCGCGGGCACCGGCCGCGCCCTGTCCTTTTCAGACAACGGCGAGGTCAGCGGTCCGGTGGTGTTCGCCGGCTACGGACTGGTCGTCCCGGACAGCCAGGATTTCGGCTACGACAGCTACGCCGGCCTGGACGTCAAGGACAAGATCGTCGTCGTCCTGCGCTACTTTCCCGAGGACGCCGAGCCGAAGACGAAGGGCATCCTCGCCCGCTATTCGGATCTCCGCTTCAAGGCGAGGGCGGCGCGCCAGCATGGCGCCAGGGCAATGATCGTCGTCACCGGGCCGACCTCGCCCAATGCCGGCGAGCTGGTGCCGATGACGTTCGACACCGCGCTGGCCGGTTCCGGCATCATCGCCGTCAGTGTCAATGGCGAGACCGCCAGGGCGCTGTTCGCCCGCGGCCCGGGCAAGACGCTGGAGGAAACGCAGAAGGCGCTCGACTCAGGCAATCCGCACGTCGCCGGGTTCGACCTGCCCGGCGTCACCGCCCAGGTCAAGGCCGCCGTCGAGCGCGAGAAACAGACCGGGCACAACATCCTCGCCTACCTGCCCGCCACGGTGCCGGCGGCAGGGGTCGACAAACCGTGGGTGGCGCTCGGGGCGCACTACGATCATCTCGGGCGCGGCACCAACGGCAACTCGCTGGCCGGGAAGGAAGAAGCGGGCCGAATCCACCGGGGCGCCGATGACAACGCATCGGGCACCGCCGCGGTGATGGCGATTGGCGAGGCGCTGTCGAAACAGCCGCGCCGGCGCAGTGTGCTGCTCGACTTCTGGTCGGGTGAAGAGTTCGGGCTGCTCGGTTCGGCGGCCTTCGCCGCCCGCCCGCCGGTCCCGATCGACCAGATTGCCGCCTATCTGAATTTCGACATGGTCGGCCGCATGCAGGACAACAAGCTGGCCGTCCAGGCAGCAGGCACCTCGGCGGTGTGGCCGAAGATCCTCGAGCAGGCGAACATCGCCGCCGGCTTCGACCTGCAGGTGCAGCAGGACCCCAACCAGCCGACCGACGTCTCGACCTTCAATCAGGCGGGTGTGCCGTCCCTGGCCTTCTTCACCGGGACCCACGTCGATTACCACCGGCCGAGCGATACGGCGGACAAGATCAATTACGAGGATCTCGATCGCGTCGTCGGGTTTGCGGCGTCGATCACGCGGCGGCTGACGGATCTCGATCCGCCGCCGGCGTTCACCAAGGTCGATCAGCCGGAATCGGGCGGCGGCCGGGCCGGGCTCCGCGTCTTCACCGGCACGATTCCCGACTACGCCACCGAGGTCAAAGGTCTCCTGCTGAGCGGCGTCATCGGCGGCGGCCCCGCCGAGCAGGCCGGCCTGCAGAAGGGCGACGTCATCGTCGAGATCGCCGGGCAGTCGATCGCCAACATCTACGACTACACCTACGCGCTCGAGCTCCTGAAGATCGGCCAGCCGGTCAAAATCATCTACCTGCGCGCCACCAAGCGCATCGAGACGATGCTGACGCCCGGCGCGCGCAAGTAGGCGGCTCGACCATCCGTACTTCGTCTACCCGTAGGTAGTGTCCGCCTTCAGGCGGACCTCCGACGGTCCGGCTGAAGCCGGACACTACGACGGCCGCATCGTTCGATAGAACGTAATCAGATCCATGCCCTGCGGCGGTGCCGCGCCCAGCTGGCGCAGCATCGTCGTCACCTGGCCGCGGTGATACGACGCGTGGTTGACGACGTGCTGAAGCATGTGCCAGAAAACCGACTGCCGCGTGTCACCGTTGAGCATCGTGTAGATGACGACGCGATCGACGCCAGGCTCGCCGCCGCGATCGACAACGGCCCGGACGTCCGATTCGAGCGCGGTCCATTTCGCCCGCAGGGAGGCGACATCCGGAACCAGGTCGGCTGACGGCAGCGCCGCCGGCGACCCGCCCTGCCAGCGCTCGCACCAGGCCCATTCGGCGCCGTAGGTGTGCGCCAGGGTGTCGCGGACCGATCCAAAGCTGCTGGCCAGGTTGCGCGTCCATTGTTCTGGCGGCAGCGGCTCGACCGCGTCGAGGATGCGATCCCGAGCCCAGTAGTGATAGTCCAGGAGCGTCCGCAGTTCCGGCAGGTTCACTCACGCCTCCTTCGAGTTGGGCCGGTCGGAGATCAGGCAGGCCCCGGCAGGCTACCTCGCCGCACCCGGCCGAACCGCGCCAGTCGACCCGGGAATGAGATTCTTGATCACAAACTCACCCGTAGTCCGACTGAAGTCGGACGCCACGGACAAGCTGAGCCCCTCTCGACCGCGGGATCCCGCCTCGTCCGTGGGATCGGCTTCTCGTCCATGGCGATTCTGGAGTGGGATGTCACAGCAGGCCGCGGACCAACCCGCCGTCGACCTGCCACGACGCGCCGGTCACGTAGGCGGCGGCATCCGACAGCAGGAAGGCGGCGACGCGTCCGAATTCTTCCGGCTCGCCGTAGCGGCCGAGCGGAATGGTCGCCGCGGAGCGCTTCTGCTGCTCTTCCGGAGTGATGCCCGCCCTGTTCGCATTGATCGCGTCGATCTCCCGCACGCGATCGGTGCCGATCCGGCCCGGAACGATCTGGTTGACGCGAATCCGGCTGCCGGCCAGCTCGAGCGCGAGCGTCTTGGCCAGCGCCGCGACCGACGCGCGGAGGACGTTCGACAAGGCGATGTTCGCGATCGGCTCCTTCACCGCCGACGATGTGCTCATCAGGATGGCGCCGCCGCCGCGCGCCTGCATCGACGGTACGACAAGGCGGACCTGCCGTACCACTCCGAGCACCAGCAGTTCGAATGCGCTCTGCCACGCCCCATCGTCGAAGTCGAGCACGCGGCCGGCGGGCGGGCCGCCGGCGTTGGTGAACAGCAGATCGATGCCGCCGAAACGGTCCAGGGTCGCTCCATGCCAGCGCGCGATCGCGTCCGGCGACGCCAGATCCGCTGCGACCGCCAGCACCGACGCGCCGGTCTCCCGCTCGATCCGCTCCGCCGCGGCCTCGATCGCCTGGCGATTCCGCGAGGCGATCGAAATGTCCGCACCGTCTGCGGCCAGCGCCCGCGCCGCCGCATAGCCGAGTCCTCTGCTCGCACCGCCGACCATCGCGATTTTGCCGCGCAGCTTCAGATCCACGACGTGATCGTACACGAACTGAATGTGCGGGATGCGGGGATGTCAGGATGTCAGGATGTGAGGATGTGAGGATGTGAGGATGTGAGGATGTGAGGATGTGAGGATGT
>JBDTRR010000097.1:0-18000 GCA_039931615.1 Acidobacteriota bacterium | reverse complement strand
GTGAAGCTGACGACGCTGACCAAGGAATTCTTCATGCCCGGCTTCCTCGAGCGCGACGAAGGCGAGCGCGAGCCGCCGTGCGAGAAGTATCCGTGGGACGGCGTCAGCGGCGTCCGGCCATACCGGGCGTTCGCCGCGACCACGACCGTCGGCGTGTACTAGCACAGCCACGAAAGCACGAAAAAGACCCGCTAAGGGTTTCGGAAGTTCGTACCGCCGTGGCGCAGGTAGTGTCGGCCGTGTTTTCGTGTTTTCGTGCTTTCGTGGCGGCTCTGACCCACGGCGCATAGAGATTGCCCATGCTTCATATTCCCGTTCTCCGTTGGGGCCAGCCCTACACCAGCCTCGAGGTCGACGAGGTCGTGCACTTCGCCGACGGCGAGCCGATCGCCAGCGTCAGCCGCGCCAACGGCGGGCTGATTCAGCGCGACATGCGCAAGGCCGCGCGGGCGCGCGACGTCCTGCGCGAGATTCCCATCGATGACCTGATTGCCAGGATCGGGGCGGCCGGCGAGCTCTACCTGAGCGCGACGCTGCCGATCGGCGACGGGACGCAGACGCCCGACGAGTTCGTCCGTGCGCAATCGGCCAGCACCGGCCTGCCGGAGCGGATGTGCCGCGCCAACATGAAGAAGAACGGCTTCGTGCTGTCGGAAATGCGCACCATCCTGACGTCGTTGACGCGCGGTCTCGACCTCGACGTCCTGTCGCGCGGCCACGGTGAAGAGCGCGGCGTCCCGATCAGCTATCAGGCGCAGAGCCCGGTCGTCGGGCTGGTGCTGCCGTCCAACTCGCCCGGCGTGCATACGCTCTGGCTGCCGGTCATCCCGATGCAGATCGGCCTGGTCCTCAAGCCCGGCCCGCAGGAACCGTGGACGCCGTACCGGATGGCGGCGGCGTTCTTCCAGGCCGGGATCCCGCGCGAGGCGATCTCGATCTATCCCGGGCTGGGCGATGTCGGCGCCGCGGTGCTCGACAGCTGCGGCCGCAACCTGATCTTCGGCGGCACGGCGACGGTCGATCGCTATCGCGGCAACCCGGCGGTCCAGGCGCACGGCCCGGGCTTCTCGAAGATCCTCCTCGGCGACGACCAGGTCGACCGCTGGGAACAGTTCCTCGACGTCATGGTCGACAGCGTCTTCGTCAACAGCGGCCGGAGCTGCATCAACTGCTCGGGAATCTGGGCCAGCCGCCACACGCGTGCCATCGCCGACGCGCTGGCGCAGCGGCTGGCGGCGATCGGTCCGCTGCCGCCCGGCCACGCCGATTCCAGCCTGGCGGCGTTCACCGTTCCCGGCACCGCCGACGCGATCTCGCAGGCGATCGACGCCGATCTCCAGACGCCGGGCACCACCGATGTCACCGCGGTCCACCGCGAGGGCCCGCGGGTCGTCAAACAGGGGCGCGCCGACTATCTGCTGCCGACCGTCGTGCACTGCGACTCGCCGGAACGGCCGATCGCGGGCAAGGAATACATGTTCCCGTTCGTGACGGTGGTCGAGTGCCCGGAAGCCCGGATGCTCGAGGCGATCGGCCCGACGCTGGTCTGCAGCGCGATCACCTGCCAGCCGGACTTCCGGCGGCGCCTGATCGACGCCGTCCACATCGACCGCTTGAACCTCGGCCCGGTACCGACGATTCAGCTGAACTGGCTGCAGCCGCACGAAGGCAACATCATCGATTTCCTGTTCCGGGCGCGGGCGTTCCAGTCGGCAGATCTGTAGCCCCTGCGCCAGTGGGTTCTGCCACGAATCACAACACGAAATGAACGTGCCAAGGTTTTGTTTCGCGCTTTCGTGCTGTCGTGGCGTCCACGAGCCGCCGCGTGTGCGGCGCGGCGAGGCGGACATTCCGGACGCGCGATGAAGATCCTCTCGATCACCGCCGGGGCCGCGGGGATGTACTGCGGCAGCTGCCTGCGCGATAACGCGCTGGCGGTCGAGCTGCTGGCGCGCGGCCACGACGTGACGCTGCTCCCGCTCTACACCCCGACGCTGACCGACGAGGCCAACGTCAGCCATCGTCAGGTGCTCTTCGGCGGCATCAGCGTCTACCTCCAGCAGCATCTCGCGCTGTTCCGGCGAACGCCGCGGTTCCTCGACCGGCTGTGGGACTCGCCGCGCGTCATCGGAGCGTTCGCCAGCCGGTCGATCGCGACCGATCCCGCGCTGCTCGGCAGTCTGACGGTCTCGATGCTCGAGGGCCGGCGCGGCGTCCTCCGCAAGGAGTTCGACAAGCTGCTCGAATGGCTGGCGGCGGAGCCGGCCCCGGACGTCGTCAATCTGCCGAACTCGCTGCTGATCGGTCTGGCCGCGCCGCTGCGCGAGGTGCTGAAACGGCCGATCTGCTGCACGCTGCAGGGCGAGGACCTTTTCCTCCAGGGCCTGATCGAACCGTATCGCCGCCAGGCCTTCGAGCTGATTCAGCAGCAGGTCCGGAACGTCGACCGCTTCATCGCCGTCAGCGAGTATTACGAGCCGGTGATGTCGGGACTGCTCGGCATCCCGGCCGACCGCATCACCGTCGTCCCGCTCGGGATCAACCTGGCCGGCTACGGCTCGGGCGGCACCGGCCGCGATCACGGCGGCGAGTTCCGGGTCGGTTTTTTTGCGCGTGTCGCACCCGAGAAGGGACTGCAGCAGCTGGCCGACGCGTACGTGCAGTTCCGCCGCCGTACCGCCGGCGCTCCGGTCCGTCTCGAAGCGGCCGGCTATCTGTCTCGTGCGCACGAGCCCTATCTCGAAACCGTCAAGCAGACCCTCGAGCGCGCCGGCCTGGGACGCGAGTTCACCTATCGCGGCACGGTCGATCGAGACGGCAAGCTGGCGTTCCTGCGATCGCTCGACGTGCTGTCGGTGCCCGCCACCTACGACGAGCCGAAGGGCGTGTTCCTGCTCGAGGCGATGGCCAGCGGCGTGCCGGTGGTGCAGCCGCGCCGGGGTGCGTTCACCGAAATCGTGACCAGGACTGGCGGCGGCCTGCTGGTGGCGCCGGGCGATCCAGCAGCGCTGGCCGACGGCTTGTACCAGCTCTGGCAGGATCGCCCGCTGGCGGCGGCGCTCGGCGCGCGCGGCGCGGCCGGCGTGGCCGCGTATTACGGCATCGCCCGTTCGACCGATCGGCTGCTGGAGCTGTACCGCTCCATGCTGCCGGCCGTCGATCGGGATGTCCCGGTTCACGAATCGGCCGTCGGTTAGCCGCCCACTCCATCCTGCCGGTTGAATCTGCCATGCTCCAGGTCTCCGGTCTCGGCAAGCACTACCCGACGCCACGCGGCCCGGTCACCGTCCTGTCCGACGTGTCGTTCTCGCTGACGCCGGGCGACGCCGCCGCGATCATGGGGCCCTCGGGCGCCGGCAAGAGCTCGCTGCTCTATATCCTGGGCGGGCTCGAGCCACCGTCGTCGGGCACGATGACGCTCGACGGCCGCAACCCGTATCTGCTCCCGCCGCGCGATCTGGCCGCGTTTCGCAACACCTCCGTCGGCTTCGTCTTCCAGGATCACTGCCTGCTGCCGCAGTGCACCGTGCTGGAAAACGTGTTGATCCCGACCCTGGTCGCCCCGGCGGCGGGGTTGGACGCCGCCACACGGGCGCGCGATCTGATCACGCAGGTCGGGCTCGACGACCGGATCGCGCACCGGCCGGGTGAACTGTCGGGTGGCGAGAAGCAGCGCGTCGCAATCGCCCGCGCGCTGATCCGGCAGCCGCGGCTGCTGCTCTGCGACGAACCGACCGGCAACCTCGATCGCGCGTCGGCGGAAAACGTCGCGACGCTGCTGCTCGACCTGCACCGGCTGCAGCACACGATCCTGGTCGTCGTCACGCACAGCACGTCGCTGGCAGAACGGCTGCCGATCCGGTTCGATCTGGTGGATCGTCAGCTCCGCCGCGACCCGGTGCAGCCGCAATAACATGAGCCACGAAAGCACGAAACCGGAGCGCGGCCGACCACCCGTTCGTGTTGTCGTGCTGACTTGAGATGGCGATGCCACCAGCCGGTCTCACTGCCCGCAGCCTTGCTTACTACTGGCGCACCAACCTCGCCGTCGTGCTCGGCGTCGCGACGGCGGTCGCCGTCCTGGCCGGCGCGCTGCTGGTCGGCGACTCGGTGCGCGGCAGCCTGCGTGATCTGGTCTTGCAGCGGCTGGGGCGGACCGATCAGATCGTCGGCTCGACCGGGTTCTTCCGCGAGGCGCTGGCCGACGACCTGCGCGCCGACCCATCGTTTGCCGGATCGTTCGCCGCCGTCGCTCCCCTGATCGCGATGCCCGGGGTGGTCAGCGATCAGGCCAGCGGCCGGCGCGCCACGCAGGTGATGGTCTACGGGGTCGACGAGCGCTTCTGGCAGTTTCACGGCACGGCGCCGCCCGGCCGGCGCGACCCGTCAACGCTGCCCGGGGCAGCGGTCAGCACCGCCCTCGCGTCCGAAATCGGCGCCGTGGCCGGCGGCGCGGTCCTGGTTCGCGTCGAGCGGCCGTCCGCGGTGCCGATCGAATCGCTGCACGGCCGCAAGGACGACCTCGCCCGCAGCATGCGGCTCACCGTCGACGCCGTGATCGGACCGGATCAGCTCGGCGACTTCTCGCTCCAGCCGCAGCAGGGTCATGTCTACGCCGTGTTCGTGCCGCTGAGGCGGCTGCAGCAGGAACTGGATCTCGACGGCCGCGCCAACACGCTGCTTGTCTCCGAGCCGCCGGCCGGCTCGCTCCCTCCCACGGGCACCACCCCGGCGGCACGCCTCGAGCAGCTGGTCCGGGCGCGTGCGGCGCTGGAGGACAGCGGCCTCACCGTCCGCGTCGTGCCCGACGTATCGGCTGGCGTGGTTCCGGACGCTGCAGCCGCACGCCCCGTGAACGCCTCAGGGGTGCAGCCGTTCCGCCCCGCGCTATCGCTCGAAGCCGCCGGCGGCCTGCTCGATCCGCCGCGCACCGCCGTCGCCGGGCAGGCGGCCGCCGCGCTCTCGATGGCAACCCAGCCGGTGTTCACCTATCTGGTCAACGCCATGCGCAGCGGCGGTCGCGAGGTGCCGTACTCACTGGTGACCGCGACCGACCTGCAGACGATCCTCCCTGACGGCCCGGCGCCGTCCGACTCCACTGCCCGCCCGCCGGTCGTCCTCAATGAATGGGCAGCACGCGACCTCGGGGTCCGGGCCGGCGATCCGCTGACGCTGGATTACTACGTCTGGGAGGAGCCGGGCCAGCTGGCGACCCGCTCGACCGACTTTGTCGTCGCCGCCGTCGTGCCAATTGCCGGCGCCGCTGCCGACCGCAATCTCGCGCCGCGTTTCCCC
The DNA here is from genome assembly GCA_039931615.1 of Acidobacteriota bacterium. Classification (GTDB taxonomy): domain Bacteria; phylum Acidobacteriota; class Vicinamibacteria; order Vicinamibacterales; family CAVVIG01; genus JAHFUI01. Next base: position 12,705 of record JBDTRR010000097.1, on the reverse strand, counting down.
GGCATTTCTGAATCCGATACGCTCGCCGACTGGGACCCGCCGTTTCCGCTCGATCTGCGCCGGGTCCGTCCCGCCGACGAAGATTACTGGAAGCGCTACCGCACCACGCCGAAGGCGTTCATCCCGCTCGACGTCGGACAGCGTCTGTGGCGCTCCCGCTACGGCGACCGCACCTCGGTGCGCATCGTCCCCGCCGCGGGCGTCGCGCCGGCCGCGGCGCTCGAGCGCTACACGGCTCGCCTCCGCACCATCGTCGATCCCCTCGCCATGGGCCTGTCGGTGCAGGACGTGGCGCGGGACGGCGTCGCCGCCTCGAGAGGCGCGACCGACTTCGGCGAGTACTTCACCTATTTCAGTTTCTTTCTCGTCATCTCGGCGCTGCTGCTGACGGTCCTGTTCTTCCGGCTCGGCATCGAACAGCGCGGCCGCGAGATCGGTCTGTTGCGTGCCGTCGGCTACACGACGGCCCGGGTTCAGCGGCTGTTCTTCGTTGAGGGCGTGGCGCTGGCGGCGATCGGCGGACTGATCGGCGTCGCCGGCGCGATCGGCTATGCGGCCGCGATGATGGCCGGCCTCGACTCCTGGTGGGCGGGCGCCGTCGGCACGGACGCGCTGCGGCTCCACGTGTCGCCGGCATCGCTCGCCACCGGCCTGGCCGGCGCCGTGGCCGCGGCTGCCGTCTGCATCTGGTGGACGATGCGCGGGCTGTCGAAGGTGACGGAGCGGAGTCTGCTCTCGGGCCAGCTGTCCGGCGACGATGGCGGGCCGGCCGGCGGCCGGCGCGGATGGCGTTCGCCGCTGGGCGGTGCGATCGTGTTCGGCGCGCTCGGCGCGGCATTGATGATCGGGGCCGCCGCCGGCGCCGTCGATCGCACCGGCGCGTTCTTCGGCGCTGGCAGCGCGCTGCTCGTCTCGTGTCTGTGCGCGGTCGTGTTCGCGTTGCGCCGGCCGGCGCGGCGGCCGCTGGCCGGCCACGGCTGGTGGGCGGTATCGCGCCTCGGTCTGCGCAACGCCGCCGTCCGTCCCGGCCGCAGCGTGCTCGCCATCGCCGTGATCGCCGCCGCGTCTTTCATCCTGATCTCCGTCGATGCCTTCCGTCGTCCCGCCCCGGCGGCAACCGACCGGCATTCAGGCGTCGGCGGCTACCCGCTGCTCGTGGAGCTGCTGGTCCCGCTCGCCCACGATCCCAACGGCCGCGACGGCCGCGAGCTGCTCGGAATGCAAAGCGGGGGGGACGAGACGGCGATTGAGCCATTCCGGCTGCGGCCGGGCGATGACGCCAGCTGCCTGAATCTGTACCAGCCGCGCAACCCGCGAATCCTCGGCGCGGGAGCTCGCTTCATCGAGTCCGGCCGCTTCGCGTTCCAGGCGTCGCTGGCCGCCGGCGACGCCGAGCGGGCCAACCCGTGGCTGCTGTTGAACCAGCCGATCGCCGGCGAGGATGGCCGCGTCGTCCCGGTGATCGCCGATGCCAACTCGATGACCTACGTGCTGCACAAGGCGCTCGGCGACGACATCGTGATCGAACAGGACGGCAAGCCGCTGCGGCTGCGCCTGGTCGCCGCGCTCGCCGACAGCATCTTCCAGAGCGAACTGATCATGTCGGATGCGAATTTCCGGCGGCTGTTCAGCGGCCACGAGGGCTACCGGGTGCTGCTGGTCGACACCCCGCCCGGGCGCACGGCCGCGGTGGCGGCGGCGCTTGAACAGGGCGGCCGCGATCTCGGGGCGGACGTCGTGTCGACGGTCGAGCGGCTGGCCGAGTTTCATCGTGTCGAGAACACCTTCATCTCGACGTTCCAGACGCTGGGAGGACTCGGCCTGCTGGTCGGCACGGTTGGCATGGCCGCGGTCCTGTTCCGGAACGTCCTGGAGCGGCGCCGCGATCTGGCGCTGCTCGGCGCCGTCGGCTACCGCCAGGCCCACGTCTTCGTCGTCGTCCTGGTCGAAAGCGTGTTGCTGCTGGTGTGCGGTTTGGCGATCGGAACCTTCTGCGCGATCGTCGCGGTCGCGCCGGCATTCGCCGAACGCAACGGCATGCTGCCGATCACGGCCGGTGGCGGCCTGCTGCTGGCGGCGGTCTTCGCCGCCGGCCTGGTGGCGTCGATCCTCGCCACCGGCGCCGCGCTGCGGACGACGCTGCTCAGCGCGCTCCGTGCGGAGTAACTGATTTTACGACTTCGACAGTCGTAATCGATCTTTCACGCACTCTGAAGAGGCTTCAGCCGGACCGTGATCGTCCCGCGGCGCGTCCTACACATGACGTCGGCGCGTGTCATGGGAGACAGTTGATGTTGAAGCGAACGGCTCTGACACTCGTCCTGCTGGTCGCCGCCGCGGCGATGCCGGCCGCGGAGAACTGGCCGCAATGGCGCGGCCCGGCGCTGAACGGGATCAGCGGCGAGAAGAATCTGCCCGTCAGCTGGTCGAAGACCGAGAACATCGCCTGGAAGATGGCGGTGCCCGACTATTCCGGCTCGACGCCGATCGTCTGGGGCGATCGCATCTTCATCGGCGTCGCCGAGGGCGGTGATCTGTTTCTCTGGTGCGTCGACCGGAACCGCGGCGTGGCGCTCTGGAAGCAGCGCCTCGGCGGCGGCAACGTCCGCATGATGAAGCAGAACATGTCGTCGCCCTCGCCGGTGACCGACGGCCGGACGGTGTGGGTGATGACCGGCACCGGCATCCTCAAGGCATTCGATCTGGCCGGCAAGGAGCTCTGGATGCGCGACATCCAGCGCGAGTATGGACGGTTCGGGCTGCAATGGGGCTACGGATCGTCGCCGCTCCTGCACGAGGACGCACTCTACGTGCAGGTCCTGCACGGCATGCATACCAACGATCCGTCCTATCTGCTGCGGATCGACAAGGCGACCGGCAAGACCGTCTGGCGGGTGGAACGGCCGACCCAGGCGCGTTTCGAGTCGCCGGACGCCTACACCACACCGGCGCTGCTGCGCTCCGGCACCTCGACCGAGATCGTCATCACCGGCGGCGATGTGGTGACGGGCCACGATCCAGCCACCGGCAAGGAATTGTGGCGGGCGAACGGGCTCAATCCCGCCAATGACGGCAGCTATCGCATCGTCGCCTCGCCGGTGGTGTTTGGCGACATCGTCGTCACACCGTCGCGCGAGCGGCCGATCCTGGCGCTGCGGGCCGGCGGCCGCGGCGACGTGACCCGCTCGCACGTTCTCTGGTCGTCGAACAACGGCCCCGATGTGCCGACGCCGGTCACCGACGGCACCTACCTGTACGTCGTCAACGACCGCGGCATCATGTGGTGCCTCGATCTGAAAACCGGCAAGGACGTCTACAGCCGGCAGCGCGTGCGCTCGGCCACCTACAGCGGATCGCCGGTGATCGCCGACGGCCGAATCTATGTCACCAACGAAGACGGTGTCACCGTGGTGGTGAAGGCCGGGCCGACGTTCCAGGTGCTGGCGGAAAACGATCTCGACGACTACACCCTCAGCTCACCGGCAGTTTCAGAGGGTCAGATCTTCATCCGCACCAGCAAGTTTCTCTACGCCATCGGCAAGAGAACCAAGGGCTGACGCCGACACGATGGCGATCGCTGCGCTGCATCGCATCGCCCGGCAGACCTGAAGGTCTGCACGACGACGTCACGCACCGGGCGCCACGCCACCCGCGTCCGTGGGATCCGGCCTTCAGCCGGATTGATCCGTAGTCCGACTAAAGTCGGACGCCACGTAACGATTCTGGAACGCAAGGTTCTCCCGCACGCTCTGAGCCGGACCGTGGGAGGTCCGTACTTCACCACGTGACGGTCTTCAGACCGTCACGCAGACCTACGGTCGAAGGTCGACGCAGACCAGGGTGTTGTCGCGCGTATCGCTGTTGCGCGCGTAGAGGAAACCGTCGGCGATGGCGGGGTTGGCGCGCACCGTCGGCGGCAGGATCTGCGCCCGGGCGACCGGCCGGAACGCGTCGGGTGTGGCCGATGCCAGGATCAGCTCGCCCGTCTCTCGAAGAATGAGCAGCTTGTCGCCTGCCAGCGTGACCGTTCCGGCCTTGAACTTCTCCTCGCTCCACCGGACCTTGCCGGTGTTGAGATCGACGGCGCGGAAACTGGGCGTGAACTCCTGCCGGCCGTGAAATCCGTAGAGGATGCCCTTGGCCTGCACGCTGGTCGCGTAATGGTTCGACATCACATCGTCCGACGACCAGAGCTCGGTCAGCTCGCTGCCGTTGACGCGCAGCACGGCGGCCCCGGTCTCGTAGGTCGCCGAAACGAAGATCAGGTCGCCCACGATCACCGGCGTCGCCGCATTGACCGACGACGCGGAGCGCGAGCGCCAGCGCTTCTGGAACAGGACGGCGCCGGTGGCGGGATCGAGACCGACCAGGCCGTTGCGGGTGAAGAACACGGCGTGCCGCTTGCCGCCGATCGTCGCACCGGCCGGCGACGAATACCCCGCCTCGTCGTCGGTCGCCGTCCACAGGACGGCGCCGGTCTCAACGTTGAAGGCGACAATGCCGGCGCCCTTGGCGCCGTCCTTGCCGCCGATGTTGGCGATGACGCGGCCGTCTTCGACCAGCGGCGAGCCGGCGGCGCCGAAGAATCCCTTCCGGACGGCGAACCGCCGCATCGTGTCGACGTTCCAGATCTTCTTGCCGGTGGCCAGGTCGATGGCGTGGAGCTGTCCCTCGGCGCCAAACGTAAAGATCCTGCCGTTGGCCACGACCGGCACCGCCCGCGGCCCCTCGTCGAATCCGAAGTCGTCGCGATATGCGGTCGGGTAGGCGAATCGCCACAACGGCGCGCCCGTCCGCGCGTTGAGCGCCTCGACGATCTCTTCGCTGCCGACGCGGTGGAACAGAATCAGCCGCTCGCCGGCGACGACGGGACCGGCGAAGCCCTGGCCAACCTGTTTCCGCCAGACCACCTTCGGCCCGGCGGCAGGCCACGAACTGGCGAGCGGCGGGCCGCTGTAGACACCGTTGCGGGCCGGACCGAGAAACTGCGGCCAATCGTCGGCGGCGACGCGGGCTCCGGCGACGAGCAGGGAGGCAGCGAGACATCCAAACAGGGCCTTGCGCATTTGCCCCGAAGATACCACGCCGGCCGCTAACGAATCTCTGATTCGGGACACTCGCGAGGCTCCGCCTGAGACCGCCTGAGACCGCCGAGAAACGCCAGGCGGGCGTTGGCTCCGCCTCGCTAGTAGCAGCGTCGTTTTGCCCCGCCTCCGGCGGGGCGGCCGTCTAGCGTGTCGCCGCGCGCCGCACCTCGTTCATGTCCACCCGCTTCTCGATCCCTTCGCCGATTCGGAACCGGGCGAACGCCTTGATCGCAATCGGCGCGCCCGCCGCCGGCTCAGCATCCTTCAGCGCCTCGGCGACCCGCTGCTCGGGATTCAGCACGAATGGCTGCAGGCCGAGCACGACTTCCTCGTAGAACCGTCGCATCCGGCCCTCGACCATCTTCTGGACAATTTGCGGGGGTTTGCCGGCCTGACCGGCCTGCTCCGTCAGCTCGGCCCGTTTCTGCGTCACGACCTCCGCCGGGATGTCCTCCAGGGATACCCACAGCGGAGCAGTGGCGGCGACATGCATGGCGATCTTGCGGCCGATCGCGAGCAGCGCAGCCTCTGTACCCCGGCTCTCGAGCGCCACCAGCACGCCGATGCCGCCCACGCCGGGGCCGCCGGCGTTGTGGACATACGAGGCGACAACGCCGGGACTGACGGCGACGAAGGCGGCGCGCCGCAGATTGACACGCTCGCCGGTCCGCGCGCTGAGGCGCGCGAGCATGTCGGACACCGCGCCGTCGCCGTCGGGTGAAGGCGCCGTCAGCAGGCGGCCGTGGTCACCCTGGACCTCGAGCGCGATGCCGGCGAAGGCGGCGGCGGCCTGCCGGAATGATTCGGTACGCGCCACGAAATCGGTCTCAGTGTTCAGCTCGGCGATGGCGCCTGTGGTCCCGGTAACGACCAGGCCGACCAGCCCTTCTGCCGCCACGCGATCGACCTTGGCGGCCGCCTTGGCGATCTCGGCGGCGCGCAGCCGATCGGTCGCCGCGTCGAGATCCCCGTCCGTCTCGATCAGCGCCTTCCTGCAATCGATCACACCGGCGCCGGTTCGCTCCCGCAGGGTCTTGACCAACGCGGCATTGATTGGAGTCATAGCGTCACTCTCGCTCGTGATCCAGATAGGCGGCGATGAACTTGAGCAGCGAGGCGGTGGTGGCAAGGCTGCCCGACATGATCACCTTCAGCCGGGCGCGCTCCTGGCCGTAGATGGTGTCGACGCGCAGCGGGTCGTCGCTGTCGGGGCGGCCCTTGGCCGCCGCCAGCAGCATGTTCGTCACGCGGCCCGCCGCATCGAAGCCGATCCCCTCGATCTCGACGATGCTCGACACCTCGACGTGGCGGGCGGGCGGCGCTGCCGCGGTCCCGGGTGCCGGGGCCGGCTGCCCGGTCAGCGCGTCGAGATGTTCGCGCGCGATGCGATATTGCTTGCCGATCCGCACCGCTTTGAGCCGGCCATCACGAACGTAGTTGCGCACCGTTCTGACATGGAGACCCAGTCGTTCGGCGACCTGCTCGACCGAGTAAAGCTCATGCGCCATATGACTCTATTATCATATAAACTTCCCTATACAACTACTATTTTACATATAGATTCCTCAGATTACCCAAATCGGTCATTACTGGACAGACGTATCGGATGCCCGGAACTGACGGACTACGTGTGCGGCAGACGAAGAGCCGGCCCACCTTTTTCGTGATTTCGCCGTTGGATCGAAGGGCCGATCCTCTACACTCTCTGTGCTTATCGCCGCCTATCGCTCCCACGCTGCGAGGTGTGCCGTGCCAGACTCGAGAGACCAGTCCGATCCGAATATCGGCGTCGGCCGTCGCGACTTCTTCAAGGGCGCCGCGCTCGGCGCCGCCGGACTCGTCGTCAACGCCGAACCGGCCGCAGCTGCCTCTCCTGCCGCGCAGGACGCCACTCCGCCTCCGGCGGGCGCTGCGGCGCCAGCGACCCAGCCGGCGTCCGACTTCATGGTCGACGTGCTCAAGAAGCTCGACCTCGAGTACGCCGCGATCAACCCGGGGTCGGCCTTCGCCGGGCTGCACGAATCGCTGCTCAACCACGGCGGCAACACGATGCCGGAGATCGTGACGTGCCTGCACGAGGAGACGGCAATGGCGATGGCGCACGGCTACGCCAAGGCGGCCGGCAAGCCGATGCTGGTCTGCGTCCACGGCGTCGTCGGCCTGCTTCACTCCTCGATGGCGCTGTTCCAGGCCTGGGCCGATCGGGTCCCGATATTGGTGATCGTCGGCCATCACCGCAATCCGGCCGGCGTGATCAACCGCCCGCACAGCGCGCAGGACATGGGGTCGATCGTGCGCGATTTCGTGAAGTTCGACGACGAGGCGACGACGCTCGAGCGGTTCGCCGAGTCGGCGATGCAGGCCTATCGGATCGCGATGACGCCGCCGATGGGGCCGGCGCTGCTGGTGGTCGACGCGGCCCTTCAGGAGTCGCCGCTCCAGGATCGGGCCCGGCCGCGCATCCCGGCGCTGACCATGGCGTCGCCGCCGCAGGGCGACGCCGCCGCCGTCCGCGAAGCCGCCCGTGTGCTGGTGAACGCGGCGACGCCGCTGATCCAGACCCAGAAGATGGGGCGCACGCCGAAGGGCTGGGACCTGACGGTGGAACTGGCCGAACTGCTGCAGGCGCCGGTCGACGTGATGGGCTACGCGTCGTGGCAGTCGTTTCCATCCTGGCATCCGCTCTACGGCTCGGGCGGACCAGGCTACACGCCGGATGTCACGCTCGGCCTCGAAGTGGTCGACATGTCGGGCCCGGCGCGGGTGGCGCGGGCGAACGGACGCAAGACGATCAGCATTTCGTGCGAGCACCTGTTTCAACACAGCAACATCCACGACTACGGACGCTACGCGGACCTCGACCTGGCGCTGGCCGCCGACGCCGAAACAACGCTGCCGTCGCTGATCGAGGAGATCCGCCGGCTGATGACGCCGCAGTTGAAGGCCGGGATCGAGGCGCGCGGCGCGCGCGTGGCGGCGGCGCACAAGGCGGCGCACGTCCGCTTCGTCGAGGACGCGCGGCACGGATGGGAGGCCAGCCCAATCAGCGTGCCGCGGCTGATTGCCGAGCTCGGAGCGCAGATCAAGAACGACGACTGGGCCATGGTGTCGGGTCATCAGTTCACCGGCGACTGGCAGCGGCGGCTGCTGAACTTCGACAAGCCGCATCGCTACAACGGCGACAGCGGCGGCATGGGCATCGGCTACGACTCGCCCGCCTCGGTCGGCGCGGCGCTCGCCAACAAGAAGCTCGGCCGCCTGTCGATCGGCATCGTCGGCGACGGCGATCTCAACTTCGGACCGGGCGTGTTGTGGACGGCGGTCCATCATCGGATCCCGCTGCTGCTGGTCGTCCACAACAACCGCGCCTATCACGCCGAGGTGATGATCGTGCAGCGGATGAGCGGCAGCCGCGGACGTGGATCCGGACGCGCCCACATCGGCAACGTCATCACCGATCCCAACATCAACTACGCGCAGATGGCGAAGGCCTACGGGATGTACAGCGAGGGCCCGATCGACAACCCGAAGGATCTGGCGGCGGCCTATCGCCGCGCGCTCGAGCGGGTCAGGGCCGGCGAGCCGGCGCTGGTCGACGTCGTGTCGCAGCCGCGTTGAGGAGCACCGGATGAAAATCGTCGCGATGATGCTGATGGCTGCGGTGTGGCTGCCGGGATCCGGGGGAGACCGGAGAAATGCCGGCGGACACTACCTGCAAAACCAGGCGCCCGCCGCCGCGCCGGCGCCGTCCGGCGATGCCAGCCGCGGCAGGACGCTGTTCGATCAAACCTATCGATGCTATGCCTGTCACGGCTTCGCCGGAGAAACCGGTGCGCCCCGCCTCGTCCCGATGGCGCGAACCGAGGAGTCGTTCACGGACTTCGTCAGGAAGCCGGCGCGGCCGGCGATGCCGGCATTCTCAGACGTGCCGGCGAAGGATCTCGCGGATCTCTATGCCTACCTGCGGTCGCTCAAGTCCACCGCTCCAGCGGCCGGGAGCATTCCGCTGCTGAACGATATCCTGCAGCAGATCGCCGCCGGCCGGTGACGAACGCCATCGATGCTGATGTCGTCGCCCTGACCACGACAACTCGCGCATTGCATATGTCTCCGGGCACCGCGGTAGTTCGCGATCAGTCCGTGATGTCCGGCTTCAGCCGGACCCGTGGGTGGTCCGCCTAAAGGCGGACACTACGCACGAACAACAGCGCCCTGAGCCACGACCACACGAAGCGGTCCACCAGTCTCAGTTGAGCGTCCAGAGCGCCAGCGTCGCGACGTCGTGGACGAAGACGCGATTGCCGATGATGGTCGGCTGCGTCCAGGTCTCGGAGTCAGCGACGGTGTATTTCTTCACCTGCTCGAAGCCGGTGCCGCCGCTGCGAAACACCACCAGTTCGCCGTCGTCCTCGAGGCTGAACACCACGTCGCCGGCCCGCACGACGGCGGCGTTCCCCGCCTGCCGCGGTTCCGACAGCCAGAGTGTTTTGCCGGTCTTGGCGTCGACGCTGAAGTATTGCCCGCTGTTCCGGCTCGACAGTCCGAACAGCGCATCGCCGACCAGGACGCTGTTGCTCAAGCGGTAGGGAATGTCGGCGTTTTCCCAGGCGTTCTCGGTCACCCACTGGTTGTTCTGCTTTTTCACCGTCAGCGCCACCGTCGGCCCGCCGTTGCCCGAGACGATCAGCGTCTGTCCGTAGACGACCGGCGTGACGGCGTTGGTGAAGTTCGAGCTGACGAACGGCCGCTCCCACAACAACGTGCCGGTCGCGGGATCGAGGCTGACCAGCTTGCCCTGCGTGATGGTGACGAGCTGACGGGTGCCGCCAAGCTCCGCCACCACCGGCGATCCGTAGCCGGGGCCGTCGCCGTTCCAGCTCCACTTCTCGGCGCCGGTGGTCACGTCGAATGCCTTGATCGCGCCCGCCATGTGTCCGCCGGTGTGGAAGAACACCAGCCCGCCATCAACCAGCGGCGAAAACGAGTGGCTGGTAAACATCGGCTGCGGCATCGAGCCGGGCTTCTGCCAGAGCTGTTTGCCGGTGCCGGCGTCAAAGGCGGTGACGACGCCGGTCATCCCGATCGAGAACAGCTTGCCGTTGGCGAACACCGGGGTCGATTTCGGCCCCTGGTTGTGTTTCGTCGCCGCGGAATGCATGGTGAAGGACACCGGATAGCCGGTCGCCCAGAGCTCCTTGCCGGTGGCCGCATCGAGCGCGCTCATCGTCTCGTTGCCGCCCCGGCGCGAGAACATATAGAGCCGGTCGCCGACCACGAGCGGCGTGGCATAGCCGGTGCCGACGTCGATTTTCCATTTCTGCGTCAGCTTCTCGGGCCAGGGGGTTGGGGCGGCGAACGACGGCACGCCGCCATCGCGATTCGGTCCGCGCCACTGGGTGTAGTCGTTCGCGGCGCGCTGGGCGGTGGTCAGTGCCGAAAAGCCAGCGAAGATGACCGCGACGATCAATGCGATGCGCTTCATGATACGTGCCTCGAGAAATTCCAGTTACGGTGGTGGTCGAGCAAGTGCAGTCTAAACTACTTCCCACCGGCCACGTCAATGAACGCGCCGGTCGTATACGACGCTTCCTCCGACAGCAGCCAGAGGATGGCGGCAGCCACTTCCCGGGGCTGGCCGCCCCGCTGCAACGGCACGAACGCCTTGACGCGATCGACGCGGCCGGGCTCGCCGCCGCTGGCATGGATATCGGTATAGATGAACCCGGCCCGCACCGCGTTGACGCGGATGCCCTCCTCGGCCACCTCGCGCGCCAGGCCGATCGTCAAGGTGTCGATCGCGCCTTTGGAGGCAGCGTAGTCGACGTATTCCCCTGGAGAGCCGAGGCGCGACGCGCCGGACGACACGTTGACAATCGCGCCGCCGGCGCCGCCGTATCGGGACGACATCCGCCGCACCGCCTCGCGTGCGCAGACGAACGCGCCGATGACGTTGGTCGTGAAGATGCGGGTCAGCCGCGCCGCGTCCATCGCGTCGACCCGCATCTGGGTCTCCAGGATGCCGACGTTGTTGACGAGCGCCGCGGGCGATCCCAGCATCTCGTCGCAGGCCTCGAACAGCCGGACCACGTCAGCCTCGACCGCGACATCAGCCGCGATCGACACGGCACGCGCGCCGGCGGCCCGGATGTCCTGCACCACCGCGTCGGCGGCGTCGCGGTTGCGGCGGTAGTTCACGCAGACCGCATAGCCGCGTTCGGCGGCGAGACGAGCGGTGGCGGCGCCGATGCCGCGGCTGGCGCCGGTGATCAGCAGCACTTTGGGCATGGGCTGGGGCCAGGGACTGGCGGCTGCGGACTGGGAACTGGGGACAAACACTCGTCACATCATGGTCCGGCTGAAGAGCGTGCGGAAAATCGATTCTGAAGTAGTGCAGACCCAAGGTCTGCCAGCCTTCGCGGGCTGAAGGCCTGCACGACATCGATTCTTCCACATCCGCTGAAGCCGGACCCCACGTAGGAACGACGAACCCGATCAGAACGTCGCGATTGGGTTCAGCGGGGATCCGGTGCCGCCGCGAATCGGCAGCGGCGCCGCCGTCAGCAGGAACTCCCAGCGCTGGCGTGAGGCCGCGGTCTCGGCGAGCGACTCGAGGTCGCAGTTGTCGAACAGATGCACGCCGAGATAGAGCAGCGCGAAGTCGTGCACCGCACCGCGGAGATTCGCCGGGGACACGTACTGGGGGTGATCGCTGCCCAGGATGGCGATGTCGCGCTGCCTCAGCCAGGGAATCACCGACGGATCGAGCCCGGCCGAGCGGCCGCCTTCGGCCCGTCCGCGCAGCCACGGGCCCTCTGCCCGGCGGCGGGCCCAGACACCGGTCCGGACGAACAACGCATCGCCGGCCGACACCTTCACCCCCGCCTTCTTTTCCCAGGCTTCGAGATCCTCGACGTAAATCGGCGTCCCGGGCTCCAGGTACGGAACGCCCTTGAGCCGGGGAATGTCGATCAGGATGCCGCGGGTGAAAATCCCGTTCTTGACGTTGTGAATCGAGTTCCGGGTGTGGCCCTGTTTCATCACCGCCGCCGCATCCGGCGTGTAGCCGTTGTAGAAGACGCCGTTGGCGTTGATATGGGCGAGCGAGTCGAGGTGCGTATGGGCAATGCCGTGATAGTTCACGCCGATGCGATCGGATCCGATCGCCAGCATGGTGAATTCGTACGGATTGGGATTGTCGACCGCCTTGACCGTATCGACGTCGGCGGCCAGCGACACCGAGGTGCCGTCCTTGACCAGGCCGGCCGCCTGCTTGCGCTTGGCCGGCGTAATCAGATTGAGCGCGCCGACTTCATCGTCCTTGCCCCAGCGGCCCCAGTTCGACAGATCCTTCGTCCAGCGTTCGTAATCGGCCCCGGTCACGGTCCGGCTGGAGGCCGGCGCGGCCGCCTGCGACGACATCCTGACCGCCGCCAGCGCGACGATGGCCAGCACGAACAGAGTCCTCGCGATGGTTCTCACGTTCCCTCCTGATGCTCAGACAGCTCAGCCGACACCTGAGCAAGCTACGCAGCCGGCAGCCCGATGTCAATCAATTCGTCGATTCCTGTCAAGCCTCGTTAGAAATGTCCCCATCCTTCCCTCGATAGAAATGTCCCCT
>JBDTRR010000096.1:0-18007 GCA_039931615.1 Acidobacteriota bacterium | reverse complement strand
CACCGGCGGCACGTAGGTCAGGGTGTAGTTGAGGATCCACACCAGGAACAGCACCACCGGCACGTGCACGACGAACTGCAGCGTCGAGTAGCCGACGATGTCGCGCGCTTTCAGCCCGAGAATCCCCAGCAGCGGCAGCATCCAGAACGGGTGCACCAGGTTGGCGAGCGCCTCCGTGGCGTTGTAGGTCTGCACCACCCAGCCGAGGTGCACCTGCAGCGACTTCGCCGCGTCGAGCAGGTAGGGCGCTTCGACCAGCCATTTGCCGCCGGCCGACGGAATGAACAGGCCGAGCACGGCCGAGTAGATCCCGACCAGCAGCGGGTAGGTGTGGCTGTTCGACACCCTGACGAAGAACTCGGCCAGCTCCTTGGCCAGTCCCGACTCGGTCATCATCTTGACGATGCCGGCGTAGAGCGGATACTGGATCAGGACCCCCGCCACCGACGGCACGCCCGCGGTGACCGCCCGCATGAACGACCGCGGCCGCCAGTGGAGCAGCAGGCCGGCGATCAGGAACAGGAACACGTAGTGATTCAGGTCGAGGATGATCCCCGCTCCCTTGTCGATCACTTCGCGCCCGAGATAGGCGATGCCGCACGCTGAAATCAGGATGGTCAGCAGCGGGCTGTACTCCAGCCATTCGCCGGGCCGGGTCGGCTTGCTGACGTCCGCCGGGCGGGGCTGGTAATCGACTCCCATGTCCAGCATGCTCCGGGCCTGGTCGGCCGCGGGCGCTGAGTAATAGCAGATGGCAAACGACACGGCGCCCAGGATGGTGGCCATCAGCAGGCTCTGCCACAGTCCGAGCGTCTGGCCGAGCGGGATGACGCCGCTGATCTGTTGAATCGACTGGGGCAGCGATGCGGGCGCGGCCATGATCAGCGCCGCCGAGGACGACAGCCCCAGCGCCCAGATGCTGCCGAGGCCGAGGTAGGCGGCCGCGCCGATGGCGCGATAGTCGGCGCCGCGCACGCGCTGCGTGACCTCGCGCGCCAGCAGCGCGCTGAAGATCAGGCTGAAGCTCCACGAAATCAGCGACGAGAGCATCGAGAAGAGCCCGACGAACGCGGCCGCGCTCTTGCCGTCCTTGGGAATCTCCGCCATCCGGCGGATGATGCGGTAGAGCGGTGCGGAGACGGCGACGGCATAGCCGGTAATGATGATCATCGCCATCTGCATGGTGAAGGCGACCAGATCCCAGAATCCCGCGCCGAACCATTCCGCCGTCTGCAGCGGCGAGTTGCCCATCGCCAGGCTGCCGGCGAAGACCACCGCCACGGCGACCAGCGCCAGCGCGAAGGCGTCCGGGAACCAGCGCTCGAACCATTCCGAAAGCCGCAAACCGGTGGCGGAGAGCCAGGAACCCGAGGAGTGCTGTTGGTCGGTCAGCATGGGACGGGCATGATAGCAGCCGTCAGCCCCCAGCCCCCAGCCCCGGGTCTGTCCCGGTCCGTAGTCGGACTGAAGTCGGACGCCACGTACGAACGCCCACACCCCGACCGGGGGGCTTGTGCTACGCTCCGCGAAAATGAAACGTCTGCCTTCACACTTCGCATTGATCGCGCTGTGCGCCGTCTTGGCCGCCCCGGCGGCCGCCCAGGACGGCCCCGATGCGGCGGCGCTCTACCGGCAGCACTGTGGCTCGTGTCACGATGCCGGCGCCGCGCGCGCGCCGGACCGGGAGGCGTTCCGCGCCATGTCGCCGACGCGGGTGCTGGCGGCGATGGAGACCGGCCTGATGATCTCGATGGCCACCGGCCGCTCGGCAGCGGAGCGGCGGGCGATCGCGGAGTTCGTGACCGGCACCAGATTCGCGGATGCGTTGAGCACGACGCCCTCGGCGCAGGCGATGTGCGCGGCCTCGCCTGGTGAGGGCGCCAGGCCGTCATCGAGCGTGGCGTGGAACGGGTGGGGCGTCAACACCTCGAACACCCGCTTTCAGGACGGCGCGACGGCCGGATTGACCGCTGCCGAGGTGCCGCGTCTGAAGCTGAAATGGGCGTTCGGCTTTCCCGGCGATCTGCAGTCGAATGCGGCGGCCTCCCTGGCCGGCGGCCGTCTCTTTGTCGGCAGCGCCGGGGGGATCGTCTACTCGCTGAGTGCGGTCTCGGGGTGCGTGCACTGGTTCTTCGACGCCGGCGCGCCGGTGCGCTCGGCGATCAGCATCGGCCGCATCGAGACGCGCGAGGGGGTGCGCGAGGCGGCGTTCTTCGGCGACGGCGCGGCCAACGCCTACGCGCTGGACGCCGCCTCCGGCCGGCTGTTGTGGAAGGTGAAAGTCGAGAACTTCCCGGCCGCGCGGATCACCGGGTCGCCCACCCTGCACGCCGGGCGGCTGTATGTGCCGGTGGCGTCGAGTGAAGAAGGGGCGGGGTCGTCGCCGGCCTATCAATGCTGCCGGTTCCGCGGCAGCGTGGTCGCGCTGGATGCGGCGACCGGCCGGCAGGTCTGGAAGACCTCTACGATTCCCGAGGAGGCCATTCCGACGCACCCGAACAGCGTCGGGACGCAGCTGTGGGGACCCTCCGGCGCGCCGGTCTGGAGCAGCCCGGCGATCGACGTCAGGCGCAACGCGCTCTACGTCACCACCGGGAACAACTACAGCGATCCGCCGTCGCGGATGAGCGACGCCTTCGTCGCGTTCGACCTGAAGACCGGGAAGATCCTGTGGTCGCGGCAGATGACCGAGGCGGACGCCTACGTCTCGGCCTGCCGCCTGCCGGACAAGACCAACTGCGCGACGTCCAACGGGCCGGATTTCGACTTCAGCGCCTCGCCGATCCTGGTCACGCTGGCCAACGGCAGGCGCGCGATCGTCGCCGGCCAGAAGTCCGGCATCGTGCACGCCCTCGATCCCGACCGGCAGGGCGCCGTCCTTTGGCAGGTGCGGGTCGGGCAGGGCGGCACGATGGGTGGCGTTCAGTGGGGTTCAGCCGCGGATCGCGCCAACCTCTATGTCGCCGTCTCGGATATCGGCCGGATCATGCTGACCTACAGCTCGTTCACCGACGCCGATCCGAAGCGCGGCGGGGGCATCTTCGCGCTCAAGCTCGAGACCGGCGAGAAGGTCTGGTACACGCCGCCGCCGGGATGCGGAGAGCGGCCGCGCTGCAGCCCGGCGCAGTCCGCCGCCGTCAGCGCGCTGCCCGGCGTGGCGTTCTCGGGCTCGGTCGATGGTCACATGCGGGCCTACTCCACGGCGGACGGCGCGATTCTGTGGGATGTCGATACCATCCGGCCCTACGAGACGGTGAACGAGGTGCCGGCGCGCGGCGGCGCGATCGACGGCCCCGGCCCGGCGATTGGCGGCGGCATGATCTTCTTCAATTCCGGCTACCATACAGCGGGCGGCGTGCCCGGCAATGTGCTGCTGGCGTTCTCGGTTGACGGAAAATAGCGTCGGTTTCGAGGTCACTCATATGCGACACGCTCTGATTCTCCGAGTCCTGTTCCTGGCCGCCCTGCCCGGGATCGCCGCGCCGGCTGCGGCCCAGGTCCGGGTCCTGCAGACCAATTCGGGCGGCGACAACATCCACCTGATCGACCCGGCGACCAACACCATCGTCGGCGAGGTGACGGGGGTGCCGATCAACCACGGCGCCGCCGGATCGCCGGACGGCCGCCGGCTCTACTTCAGCAGCGAAGGCGAGCGGACGCTGACCGTCGTCGACGGCAAGAGCTTCGCGATCATCAAGAAGGTCCCACTCAGCGGCCGGCCGAACAATGTCTCGATCGCCCGCGACGGCAGCCGCGTCTACGTCGGGATCGTCTCAGAGCCGGGCGCGGTCGATGTGATCGATACCGCATCGCTCGAGCGGGTCAAGAGCATCCCGACCAAGGGCGGCATCCACAACGTCTACGTCACGCCGGACGGCAAGTATGTCGTCGCCGGCTCGATCGCCGGACGCCTGATGACGGTCATCGACAGCAAGACCGACCAGCCGGTGTGGACGCTGTTCGAGGAGGGCGTGCGGCCGATCGCGTTCGAGACCGGCCCCGACGGGTCGACCAGGCGCGCGTTCGTGCAGTTGTCCAACTTCCACGGCTTCGCGGTCGTCGATTTCGCGCAGCGCAAGGAAGTCAGCCGCGTCACCCTGCCGGAGATTCCGGCCGACCAGCAGGACAAGGGGCCGTTCAACGGATCGCCGTCGCACGGCATCGGCGTCGCGCCGGACGGGAAGACCCTCTGGGTCACCAGCCGGCCGAATCACGCCATCTACGCCTATGCGCTGCCCGATCTGCAGTTGCTCGGCAGCGTCCCGGTCGGCGGCCGCTCGGATTGGGTCACCTTCACGCCGGACAGCAAACTGGTCTACGTGGCGGTCGAGAGCGCCAACGCGGTTTCGGCCATCGACGTCGCGGCGCGCAAGGAAGTGGCGAGAATTGCGGTGGGGAAGAACCCCAAGCGGAACATCACGGTCGTGCAGCGGTAACGGCCCCTACTGTTTGCTGAAGTGCTTGCCCAGGTAGTCGATCAGTACTTCGATCTCGGGGTCCTTCAGCTCTGCCCCGTATTTCACCATCGTGCCGACCACGTCGCGCCATTCGTCCTTGGTGTTGTAGCCCTTGAACTTGATCACTTCGTCGAGGGCATGGCAGGTCGTGCAGGCGGTCTCGAGAATCTTCTTGCCGTCGCCGTCCGGAAGGTCGACCTTGGCCTCGTCGCGCGGCGGCGGCTGACCCTGCGCCGCGAGCGACGCGCCAACGGTGCACGCCAGGGCGAAAACGATCCATCGTGAAGCTCTTCGTGGCATCTGCCGGCGATGATAGCAAAACACCGCCGGCGCGTGCCCCTGAGCCCCTTTTGTTTGTACGTAGTGTCCGGCTTCAGCCGGACCGTGATGGGCCCTTCAGGCCTGCGTGTCACGGTCCGGCTGAAGCCGGACACTACGTACGGATGAATGGGTCCCAGCCCCCAGCCACGGATTTCGTGGCAACCCATCGCCGGTGAGCGACGTTCACAGGAGACTCGAATACCCGCCGTCGACCGGAATCGCCGCGCCGGTAATGAAATTGGAGGCGCTGCTGGCCAGGAACACCGCGACGCCGGCGAGATCGTCGGCGCGGCCCCAGCGGCCGGCCGGCGTGCGCGCCAGGACCCGATCGCCGAGCCCTGGCACCTCCTGTCGCGCCTGGCGACTGAGGTCCGTCTCGATCCACCCCGGGAGCACGGCATTGACCTGGATGTTGTCGGCCGCCCAGGCCGCGGCAAGCGATCGGGTGAGCTGGACGATGCCGCCCTTGCTGGCGCCGTAGGCAGGCGCGAAAGTGGCGCCGAACATCGACAGCATCGAGCCGATGTTGATGATCTTGCCGCCGCCGGCCTCCTGGAGGTGCCGATAGGCCCGCCGCGAGCAGAGGAACGCGCTGGTCAGGTTGGTGTCGATCACCTCGCGCCATTCATCGAGCGCGAGCTCATGCGCCGGCTTGCGGACATTGGTGCCGGCGTTGTTGATCAGGATGTCCAGGCGGCCGCACAGGTGAACCGCCTCTCCGATCATCGCGTCCACCGATCCCTCGCTGCGGACGTCGACCGTCAGCGCGACCGCGTCGGATCCCAGCGCCTGCAGGTCGCGCACTGCGGCCGCCGACTTCTCCGCGCTGCGCGCGGCGACGACGATCCGGGCGCCGGCGCCGGCCAGTCCGCGTGCCATGCCGAGGCCGATGCCGCCGTTCCCGCCGGTGACAATCGCGACCTTCCCGCGCAAGTCGAACACGTCAGCCTCGTTCCATTCAGGGACAGGTTACAGTAACGGCGATGTCGACGTCGCCGCTCCTCGAAATGCGCGGTATCTCGAAGCTGTTTCCCGGCGTCCGGGCGCTGGACGAGGTGTCGCTGACGGTCGAGGCCGGCGAAGTGCACGTGCTGCTCGGCCAGAACGGCGCCGGCAAATCGACGCTGATCAAGGCGCTCTACGGCGCCTACCATCCGGACCGCGGCGAGTTCCTGTTCGAGGGACAGCCGGTCCGCATCGGATCGCCGGCCGATGCCCGCCGGCTCGGCGTGGCGGTGATCTTCCAGGAGTTCTCGCTCGTTCCCTACCTGGACGTCGCCCAGAACATCTTTCTCGGCCGCGAGTTTCCCGGGCGGATCCCCGGCACGATCGATCGCGCCCGGGCCCATGTGGAGGCGCGCCGCGTGCTGGCGTCGCTGGCGGCCGATCTCGACACGCACACACCGGTCCACCAGCTCGGCGTCGCGCAGCAGCAGATGGTCGAGATTGCCAAGGCGCTCTCCCAGCAGGCGCGCCTCCTGGTGATGGACGAGCCGACCGCGGCGCTGTCCGATCCGGAGATCGCGCGCCTGTTCGCGATCATCCGGGCGCTCCAGCGCGACGGCGTGGCGGTGCTCTACATCTCGCACCGCCTGCAGGAGATCTTCGCCATCGGCGATCGCATCACGGTGCTCCGCGACGGACAAAAGGTGGCCGAGCTCGCGTCGACAGCCACGACCGTCGATGACCTGGTGCGGTTGATGGTCGGCCGGGAAGTGAGGACGACCTATCGGCACCGCTTCTGTGAACAGCCGGGCGCCGCGGTCCTGGAGGTGGTCGACCTCGCGGCCGAGAACGGCGTCCGGGGGGCGAGTCTGGCGGTTCGCGCCGGCGAGATCGTCGGTCTCGCCGGCCTGGTCGGCGCCGGGCGGACCGAGCTGGCGCGCGCCATCTTCGGCGCCGACCGCCGGATCTCGGGCGACGTCCGCGTGCACGGCGTCAGCGTGCAGGGCGGACCGGCGCGCCTCGTCGCGGCCGGGATGGCCCTGGTGCCGGAGGATCGGAAGCGGCAGGGCCTCGCCCTCGTGCGATCGGTGCAGGACAACCTGCTGGTCGCCGGCTTGCGCCGGCTGTTCCCCACGGGCTGGTACCGGCCGGCGGTGGCCGCCCGCGCCGCGGCGGATCTGATGACGCGGCTCGGCGTGCGCACGCCGTCAGCGCGCCAGCTGGTCAAGTTTCTCAGCGGCGGCAACCAGCAGAAGGTCGTCATCGGCAAGTGGCTCGAGGCGGGGTCGCGCCTGTTCATCTTCGACGAGCCGACGCGCGGCATCGACGTTGGCGCCAAGGCGGAGATCTACGCCCTGATGGAGGATCTGGTCGCCGCCGGCGCGGCCGTGCTGATGATCAGCTCCGAGCTGCCGGAGATCGTCGCCGTCTGCGACCGCGTCTACGTGATGCGCGACCGGACCATCGTCGGCGAGATCGGCCGGCGTGAGCTCAGCGAAGAGCGCATCCTGCGCCTCGCCACCAGCGCCATCGCTCCCGGAGCGTGATAGCATGGCGCGCCTCCGAGGAGAGGGCCGCATGCCGACATCCACGACATCGACGACGAAGACGGTCTCGGCGCTCGAGGTCGGGACCGACTGGCGGGTCTGGGTCCCGTGCTTCGGCATGGCGCTCTGCTCATTTCTGTCGTTCGTCGACCGCCAGGTCCTCGGCGCGCTCGCCCCGACCATCCTCAAGGAGACCGGCCTCGACGCCGGGCAGTTCGCGGTCGTCAATTCCTACTTTTTCTTCGCCTACACGCTTGCCAATCCGATCTGGGGGTCGATTCTGGACTACGTCGGCCTGCGTGCCGGCATGCTGATGGGCGTGTTCATCTGGACGGTGGCCAGCGTGTCGCACGGCTGGATGACGGGGTTGATCGGCTTTGCGATGGCCCGGGCGCTGCTCGGTTTCGGCGAAGGCGTCACGTTTCCGGGCGGCCTGCGAACCGCCGTCGAATCGCTGCCCGCCAGCAAGCGCGCCCGGGCCATCGCGTTGTCGTTCAGCGGCGGCACCCTGGGCGGTGTCGCGGCCCCGCTGATCGCGGTGCCGATCGGCGTCCGCTACGGCTGGCGCGCCGCGTTCCTGTTTACCGGCGCGCTCGGGCTGGCGTGGATGGTCCTCTGGTTCGCCATCGCGCGCCCCCCGTTCCTGCCCAAGACCGAGCATCGGGCGAACAAGCTGGCCTGGCCGAATCCGCTCGAGCGCCGATTCTGGGCGATCGTCTTCAGCTACGCCCTGCCGGCGATTGCGCCGGGCCCGATTCTGACGCTGTTGTCGGTCTACCTGAACCAGGGCCTCGGCGTCGCGCAACGCGATCTCACCAGCCTGCTCTGGGTGCCGCCGCTGGCCTGGGGCGTCGGCTATTTCTTCTGGGGCTGGGCGGCGGACCGCTATGCCGTCGACAACCGCCGGCCGGTCGGGATGTTCCTCCTGCTGACGGCCTGTTCGCTGGTGCTCGGCTTCACCACCTGGACGACGTCGGTGCTGATCACGCTGATGATTGTCTCGTTTGCGGCCTTCATCGGCGGCGGCTTCCAGATGGTCGCGCTGAAGGTCGGCTCGTACTGGTATCCACGCGAGCAGGCCGCGCTGATGACCGGGATCGCGTCGGGGTCGTGGGCGCTGGTGAATTTCATCCTGCTGCAGTTCCTCGGCCCGTTGTTCAACCAGCACCGCTACGCCGAAGCCTGGTGGCTGGTTGCCCTGTGCCCGGCGGTCGGAATCTCGCTGTGGCTGATCCTGAGCCGCGATCGGGGTCCGGACGTGATTCGGACCGCCTAGACAGTGACGTGATTCCGCCGGTCCGGAACAGCAGGCTGCTCGAGCGCGCGGCCGCCGTGCCCGGCGTCGGATATCTTCTCGCCGCGCTGGCGGTCACCTTCACCATCCTCGATCCGCGCTTCGCGTCGCTGCCGAATCTCCTCAACATCGGCACGCAGTCGTCGACCCTGCTGCTGCTCGCCCTCCCGATGACGCTGATCATCATGAGCGAGGGGCTGGACCTCTCGATGGGCGCGGTGCTCGGCTTGTCGGGCGTCGCGCTGGCGATGCGGCTGGCTGGCGGCGGCAGTGTGATGACGGCGCTGACCGTGGCGGTGGCGGTCGGCGGCGTGTTCGGGGTGGCCAACGGCCTGCTGGTGGTGCGGCTGGGGATACCGCCGTTTGTCACCACCCTCGGCACGCTCTACGTCGCCCAGGGCGCCGCGCTGGTGCTCACCGACGGCCGCAGCGTGGTCGGGATCGGCAGCGCCCTGCCAACGCTTTACGCCAGCACCTGGGCCGGCCTGCCGTTCTCGATCGTCGTCTCGGCCCTGGCCTATGCCGTGTTCCATGTCGTGCTCTACCACACGCGATTCGGCGTCTACGTGTTCGCCATTGGCGGCAACCGCGAGGCGCTGGTGCTGGCTGGCGTGCGGGCGAACCTCCATCACGTCGCTGTCTATACCATCGGCGGCGCGATGGCCGGATTAGCTGCGCTGCTGTTCACGGCGCGGACCAACGCCGGGCATCCGACGGCGGCAATGGGGCTCGAGTTCGACGCCATCGCGGCGGTGATCGTCGGCGGCACGTCGTTCGAGCGCGGCAACGGTTGGCTGCCGGGCACGCTGCTCGGGGTGCTGACGGTCGGCGTGCTGAAGAACGGGCTGAACGTGATGGAAGTGCACAATGCGCTGCAGGTCGCCAGCATCGGGCTGCTGGTGATTGTCGCGCTGCTGATTGATTCGTTCCGCGCCGGTGCCCGCCGGGGGCACTTGTGACTCTTACTCCGGCCGTCATGCCTCGCCGCGCCGTCGCCGCCGACGCCGCCGCGCTCGGCTACCGGTTGGCCGGCGTGCTGCTGCTCGGCGGCGCGCTGGCGCTGCTGAGTGACGCCTTTCTCACCGCGCCGAATCTGCTCAACGTGCTGCGCCAGGCCAGCCTCAATTTCCTGATTGCGTCGGGCGTCACGCTGGTCATTCTCACCGCCGGCCTCGATCTTTCGATTGGCGCCAACGTCGGCCTGAGCGCCTGTCTGGCGGCGGTGGCATTCAAGGCGACCGGCTCGATCGCGGCCGGCGTCGGCGCCGGGCTGGCGTGCGGGACGCTCATCGGCATCCTGAACGCGCTGATGATCACGCGCCTCCGTCTGCCGCCGTTCATCGCCACCTACGGCATGCTGTGGATGGTGCACGGGTTCACTTACTGGTTCATGGCCGGGGAAACGATCTACGGGTTCCCGCCCGGGTTCCGTGCCCTCGGCAGCGGCTACCTGCTCGGCATCCCGGTTCCGGTCTACCTGATGGCGGTGTGTCTGGCGGCGGGCGGCGTGTTCACGCGGCACACCACCTACGGCTACGAGATCTACGCCATCGGCGCGAACCCCGAGGCGGCGCGGCTGTCCGGCGTTCCCGTGCGCGCCCGGCTCAACCTCGCCTACACGCTGAGCGGCGCCATGGCGGGACTCGCGGCCGTCGTCTACCTGGCCCGGCTCAATTCGGCCGAGGCGGACATCGGTGAACCGCTGATGCTGCCGGCGATTGCCGCCGTCCTGATCGGCGGGACGTCGCTGTTCGGCGGGCTCGGCAGCCTGTCAGGGACGCTGATCGGCGCGGTTCTCCTGACGCTGGTCCTCAACGGCATGAACCTGCTGAACATCAGCGCCAACTGGCAGCCGCTGGTCACCGGCGGCATCGTGCTGATCGCCGTCTGGATCGATGTCGTCGCCCGTCAGCGGTCCGAGGGGAAGGGCTGACCAGGGCCGCCGTGCGCCCGATGTCGCCCAGCGCATGGTGGACGTCCCCCGGCAGATCCGCTTTGTGAGGGGCGGCTGGCGAGTCTACAATAGCGTCGTTCCCAGATATGGAATCCCTGACGACACGCTCCAGGTCGCTGGCGCTGGCGCTGGCGCCGGTGGCCCTGCTTTGCGCGCTGGCGCTGCTCTCGTGCGCCAGAAAGAGCCAGGGCGACCGGATCGCGGTGTTCACCAAGAACCAGACCAACCCGTATTTCCAGTCGGTCCGGCTCGGCGCCGACAACGCCGCGAAGCAGATGGATGCGACGGTGGTCCACTACGTGCCGACCAAGCCGGACAGCATTCCAGAGCAGATGAGTCAGATCGAAGACGTGATCACCAAGCGGCCCGACGCGATCGTCTTCATCCCAGTCGATTCTCAAGCGATGGTTCCCGGTGTCCAGAAAATGAACGCCGCGATGATCCCGGTCGTCAACATCACCGACCATTCGGCGGGCGGCGATCTGGTCAGCTATGTCGGCTCCGACGAATACGGTCTCGGGCTGGCCAGCGGCCGCTATCTGCTCAACCGGATGAAGGGGCAGGGGCGCGTCATCATCATCGAGGGGGTCCGCGGCTCGCACGGCAGCAGCGAGCGGGTCCGCGGCTTCCAGCAGGCGCTCGGGGAATTTCCCCAGGTGAAGCTGCTCGCCTCGCAGCCCGGGAATTTCCAGCGCCTCCAGGCGCTGCAGGTGACCGAGAACCTGCTGCAGGCGCACCCGGCGATCGATGGCGTGATGGCCGCCAACGACGCGATGGCGCTCGGCGCCATCGAGGCGCTCGACGCCGCCAATCGCCAGGCGCTGGTCGTCGGGATCAACGCGACGAAGGAAGGCATCGATGCGGTGAAATCGGGCAAGCTGATTGGCACCGCCGATTTCGCCGGCTACCTGCAGGGCTGCATCGGGACGATGGCGGCGATCCGGGCGATTCACAAGCTGCCGGTGCCGAAGACGATCGAGTTTCCCTCGGTCGTCATCGACCGCAGCAACTACCAGGACGCGGACATCCCGGACGGGCAGCGCCAATGCCCCAAGTGGGAAACGATCGTCAAGGGATGAAACGACGACGGCGACGGCCGCTTCCGGTCCCGTCGATGTGACAAACCGCTTCGCCGCCGGCCGTCCTGACGGTATGCTTCGATCTCATACCCGCAGGTGGTCCGCTGGTCTTACTCAATGGTTATTGGAGGATTCGTGGGACGAATGTGTACGTCGGTTCTGATGGCGGTGGCCTGGCTGGTCCTGGCCGCGCCCCTCACCCTGGCCCAAAGCGGCAGCACCATCGCCGGCGTGGTCAAAGATTCCTCGGGTGCCGTGCTCCCCGGCGTGACCGTCGAGGCGGCCAGCCCCGCCCTGATCGAACAGGTCCGAACCGTCGTCACCGACGGCACCGGCCAGTACAAAGTCGTCAACCTCGTGCCGGGCATCTACAGCGTTACGTTCACGCTGCCCGGCTTCAGCGGGGTGAAACGGGAGGGCATCGAGCTGACCGCGTCCTTCACCGCGACGATCAACGCCGACCTCCGCGTCGGCGCGCTGGAGGAGACGATTACCGTGTCGGGCGAGACACCGACGGTCGATGTCCAGAACGTGACGCAGCAGCGGGTGATGACGCGCGACATCATGAGCGCCGTGCCGGCGGGGATGCGGTCGGCGGCCCAGTTGGCCGTGCTCATTCCGGGCGTGACCACCAACAACCAGGATGTTGGCGGCACCGCGTTCTCGGCGGCCGCGATCGCCATCCACGGCAGCCGGCTTCAGGAACAGACCCAGCTTTACGACGGGATGAACTACAACAACGGCCAGGGCCGCGGCGGTAACTTCATCGCCATCGTCACCAACGATGCC
Source organism: Acidobacteriota bacterium (assembly GCA_039931615.1). GTDB lineage: Bacteria > Acidobacteriota > Vicinamibacteria > Vicinamibacterales > CAVVIG01 > JAHFUI01. The sequence goes on along the minus strand of JBDTRR010000096.1, from coordinate 5,621 downwards.
ACCGTTTCCGAGATCAGTCTCGAAACGTCAGGACTGTCGGCGGAGAGCGAGACCAGCGGCGTCCGCACCAACCTGATTCCGCGCGACGGCGGCAACACGTTCAAGGGGCTGTTCATCGGCGCCTTCACCGATCACCATCTGCAGAGCAACAACCTCAACGACACGCTGAGGGCGACCGGCCTGACGTCCGTCACCACGGTGAAGCGGTCCTACGACGTCGATCCCGCCTGGGGCGGTCCGATCGTCAAGAACAAGCTGTGGTTCTGGGGATCGGTGCGCGCCCAGGCATCCGAGCAGTCGGTCGCCGGCATCTTCTACAACCTGACGCCGACCGGCCATGCCTACACGCCGGATACCTCGCGGCCGGCCGACAGCATCGAGCGCAACCAGAATGAGAGCCTGCGGTTGACGATGCAGCTGACGCCGCGGAACAAGGTGACGCTCCAGCATCAGAACGCGAGCCAGCAGCGGCCGTTCTACGGCTATTCGCTTGGCCAGCTGACCAGCGCGCCGGAAGCGATCTACTGGTCGAAGTCGGCGCCGATGTACCAGTCGCAGGGCGGCTGGAACTCGCCGGTCACCAGCAAGCTGCTGTTCGAGGCGGGCGTCCTCTACAACAACAAGGACTACCCGACGCTTCCCCAGCCCGACAACGCGCCCGACCAGGTCGCCTATCGCGACACCGGCACCGGGTTCAGCTGGGGCAACTACGGCAACACCTACGGGCACAACGCCAGCCACAACTTCAACACCCGCGTCGCGGCGTCCTACGTCACCGGATCGCATGCCTTCAAGGCCGGGGTGACCTTCATGCACCTCTGGGCCTGGACGTCGTCCGACGTCGTCAACAACGGCATGACGCTGCAGTTGAACAACACGGTGCCGAGCCAGGTGACCGTGTTCGCGACGCCGTTGAATTTCTACGAGATTCTCGACGCCAACTGGGGCCTCTTCGCGCAGGATCAGTGGACCCTGAAGCGGATGACCATCAACGCCGGCATCCGGTTCGACGCGCTGCGCAACATGGTGCCGGCGCAGACGATCGGGCCCGGTCCGCAGGTGCCGAACCGGAACATCTCGTTCGACGAGGTGGACGGTGTGCCGAAATGGCGCGACATCACGCCCCGGCTTGGCGTCGCCTATGATCTGTTCGGCACCGGCAAGACGGCGGTCAAGTTCAGCGTCGGCAAGTACCTGGAAGGGCCGAACCCGCCCACCTACACACGTCCTGCCAACCCGGCCGGCGCGATCGTCCAGAACGCGACGCGCACCTGGACCGATCGCAACAACGACTTCGTACCGCAGGCCGATGAGCTGGGCGCGATCAACCCGTCGAATTTCGGGACCACCAACATCAGCACCCGCTACGCCGACGACGTGCTGACGCGCCGCGGCTACAACTGGGAAGTGGCGGCGCAGGTGGCCCACGAGCTGATGCCGCGCGTCTCGCTGAACGCGGGCTACTTCCGCCGCTGGTACGGCGGGTTCAACGTCACCGACAACCTGTCCCTCGCGCCGGGCGATTACGATGCCTATTGCGCGACGGCGCCGATCGATTCGCGCCTGCCCGGCGGCGGCGGCTACCAGGTATGCGGCCTGTACGACCAGAACCGGATCGTCACCCAGAACAACCTGATCTCGAAGGCGGACAAGTTCGGCACCTCGACCGAGGTCTTCAACGGCGTCGATCTCAGTCTCAATGCCCGTCTGCCGCGCGGCGTCGTCACCTCGGGCGGCGTGAGCGTCGGCCGGGTGGCGACCAACAACTGCTTCGTCGTCGATTCACCGCAGGCCCTGCTCAACTGCGACATCACGCCGCCGTTTCAGCCGAACGTCAAGGGACTGGCGATCTACCCGCTGCCGTGGTGGGGCCTGCAGACCTCGGCGACCTTCCAGAGCCTGCCGGGCCCGCAGATCACCGCGTCGCGCGCCTATTCCCGCGCCGAGGTGTTTTCCTCGCTCGGACGGAATCTCCAGAGCGCCACCGCCAACGTCCCGCTGATCGCCCCGGGGACGCTGTATGCGGCCCGGCTCTACCAGGTCGACTTTCGCCTTTCCAAGAGCATCCCGATCCCGCGCGGGCGGATCCAGGCCAACTTCGACCTCTACAATGCGTTCAATGCCAGCTCGATCCTGTCGATCAACAACACCTTCGGCGCGCTGTGGCAGCGGCCGACACAGATTCTGCAGGGCCGTCTTCTGAAGTTCGGTGGACAGATCGATTTCTAGAGGCTGAACTGGTTGAGGGGTTGGCGTCATTCGTCCGTACGTCGTGTCCGCTTTCAGGCGGACCTGTCACGGTCCGGCTGAAGCCGGACACTACGTACAATTGAGCCCGGAGAGCACACGATGGGGTTTCTTCTCACGATCACGGCGCTGCTGGCTGGCCTGTTGCCGCAGGCCACGCCGGCACCGCCGCAAACGGTCCGGATGTACGTGTTCGACTGCGGCGTGTTGAAGATCGCCGATCCGATGGCGTTGTTCGGCCTGAAGAAAGAGGAGGTTGCGGCGACCGATCTGGCGGACGCGGCCTATCTGATCGTTCATCCGCGGGGCACGCTGATGTGGGAGGCCGGGCTGGTCCCCGACAGCAGCATCGGCGCCAACGCGCGGCCGGGCGCGCCGACCAAACGGCTGAAGGACGCGATGGCCGAAGTGGGCTACAGCCCGGCAAACATCACCTACTTCGCGATTTCGCACGGGCATGGCGATCACACGGCCAACGCCAACGATTTCCAGAGTTCGACCTGGCTGGTGAACAAGGCCGAATACGACGCCATGTTCGCCGAGAAGGCGCCTCGCTTCTACACACCGGCGACCTACAGCTCCTTGAAGACGGTCAAGAACAAGTTCATCGACGGCGACTACGACGTGTTCGGCGACGGCACCGTGGTGATCAAGCAGACGCCCGGTCATACCGCGGGGCACCAGGTGCTGCTGGTCAAGCTGGCGCGCACCGGCACGGTCGCGTTGACGGGCGACCTCTATCACTACCCGGAAGAGGTCAACCTGCGGACGGTGGCGCCGGCGCAGGGGGATCAGGAGATCACGCTCAAGTCTCGCGACGCCCTGCAGGAATCGCTGAAGAAGAGCGGCGGCGCGATGTGGATCACGCACGACCTGATCGGGTTTTCGAAGCTGAAGAAGGCGCCTGAATATTACGAGTAGGTGCTCACCATGAACGCTGCCGCCTCACGTCGTCTCGTCGGACTGTTGGTCTGCGCTGCCGGCGTGCTGGCGCCGACGGTGTTCGCGGCCCGACCGGCGCAGGATCCGCCGCCGCCAGCCCCACCGGCCCCGACCACGCCGGCGGCCCCCGCGACGCCGCCAGCGCCGGTAGCGGCGGAGCGCACGCCGCCTGCCGACATCAAGCCCTACGATCGCGTCATCACCAAAGAGGCGAAGTCGGATGCCGGCATCTTCACCGTGCACCGCATCGGCGACAAGCTCTACTACGAGATTCCGAAAGCGCAGCTGAGCGCCGAGTTCCTCTGGGTCAGCCAGATCGCCAGGACGGCGATCGGCGCCGGCCAGGGCGGCCAGGCGGTCGGCAACCGGGTCGTCAAGTGGGAGCGGCGGAACAGTCGTGTCTTCCTGCGCAGCGTCTCCTACGACATCGTCGCCGATCGGTCACAGCCGATCGCCGAGGCGGTCGGGGCTGCGAACAACGACGCCATCCTGATGGCGTTCAACGTCGAGGCGGTCGGACCTGACGAGGCGCCGGTCATCGAGGTGACGCGCCTGTTCACGACCGAGGTGCCGGAGCTCAGCGGCCGGGCCCGCGTGCGTTCGCAGACCTTCGACGCCAACCGATCGTTCATCGAGCGGGCCGTTTCGTTCCCGGAGAACGTCGAGGTCGAGGCGAGCCATACCTATTCGACGGGAGTCCAGATCCAGAACGGGCCGCCGGGCAACCAGCAGAACGCCCCCCGGCCTGGTAGCGCCACCGTGGTCATGCATTACAGCATGGTGAAGCTGCCCGAGAAGCCGATGATGCCGCGGCTGTTCGACCCGCGGGTCGGCTACTTCAACGTCCAGCAGATGGATTACGGTCAGGACGAGCATCGGGCGCCGCGGCGGCGCTACATCGCCCGCTGGCGGCTCGAGAAAAAGGATCCGGACGCGGCGCTGTCCGAACCGGTGAAGCCGATCGTCTACTACATCGACCGGGCGACCCCGACCAAGTGGGTGCCCTATCTGAAGCGCGGCGTCGAGAGCTGGCAGGAAGCGTTCGAGGCGGCCGGCTTCAAGCGTGCGATTCTGGCGAAGGACGCACCGACCAGTGAACAGGAACCCGACTGGAGTCCCGAGGACGCGCGTTACTCGGTGATTCGCTGGCTGCCGTCGACGACCGAGAACGCCAGCGGTCCGCACATCTCCGATCCGCGCACCGGCGAGATTCTCGAATCGGACATCCAGTTCTATCACAACGTCATGAACCTGGTGCGCGACTGGTACTTCGTGCAGGTCGGCCCGCTCGATCCTCGCGCCGCGACGCTGCCGCTCCCCGACGAATTGATGGGCCGCCTGCTCGAGCACGTGGTGGCGCACGAAATCGGCCACACCCTCGGGTTCCAGCACAACATGAAGGCCAGCTCGCTCTATCCTGCCGAAAAGGTGCGCGATCGCGAGTGGGTGAAACGGATGGGCCACACGCCCACGCTGATGGACTACTCGCGCTTCAACTACGTCGCGCAGCCCGAGGATCACATCGATCCAGCCGATCTGGTGCCGCGGATTGGCCCCTACGATCGCTGGGCGACGATGTGGGGGTACAAACCGATTCCGGGCGCGCGGACCCCGGACGAGGAGCGGAAGACGCTCGACGAATGGGCCCGGCAGCAGGATCAGACACCCTGGTTGCGCTTTTCCACCGCCGATGCCGGCGGGTCGGATCCAGGCGACCTGACCGAGGCGGTCGGCGATGCCGACGCGGTGCGCTCGACCGCGCTGGGGCTGAAGAACCTGGCGCGTGTCGCCAACATGCTGCTGACCGCGACGACGCGGCGCGGCGAGCCCTACGATGATCTGGAGGAGATGTACGGCCGTCTGCTCGGCCAATGGGTCCTTGAACTGAATCACGTCGCGGCGATCGTCGGCGGCCTGCGGTCCCAGGAGAAGGTGTTCGGCCAGGACGGCCCGCGCTTCACGCCAGTCGCACGCGAGCAGCAGCAGCAGGCGGTGCAGTTCCTCAACCTGAACGCCTTCGCCACGCCGGCGTTCATCATCAAGCCGGAGATTCTCAGGCGGATCGAGCCGACCGGTGTGCTGAGCCGGATCAGGACCGCGCAGCAGCGCGTGCTGGTGACGCTGCTGGCCGCGCCTCGCATTGCCAGGCTGGTGGAACAGGAGGCGCTCGACGGGGCCGCCGCCTATCGTCCGACCGACATGCTGGCCGACGTGCGCCGCGGCATCTGGCGCGAGCTGGAGGCCGCCTCGGTGCGTATCGATCCCTACCGCCGCAACCTGCAGCGTGCGTATCTCGATCTGATGAGCGACAAGATCAACGGCCGGCAGGCCGGCACGGACGAGGGGCGGCCGCTGGCGCGGGGTGAGCTCCGATTGCTGCAGCAGTCGGTGCGCGGCGCCCTGGCCAGGGCGACCGGCCGCGAGACGCGGTT